>CAWJHY010000009.1:0-69839 GCA_963842495.1 uncultured Acidobacteriota bacterium | reverse complement strand
CCGCGAAGAGTATCTCGAACGAATCGCTTACATTCGCCAGGCACGCCGCTCCATCAGCCTGTCCACGGACATCATTGTCGGCTTTTGCGGTGAAACGCGGCAGGACTTTGAACAGACGCTTTCGTTAATGCAGGAAGTGGAGTACGATCAGGTCTTCTCCTTCAAGTATTCACCGCGCCCCAATACGCTGGCGGAGACGCAGGGGGATGCGCTGGCAGAGGACGAGAAGGGACGCCGGCTGGCCGAACTTCAGGAACTTCAGCGGCAGATTCAGTTGCGGCGTAACCAGGCCCTGCTGGGCGCGACCTTCGAAGTCCTTGTGGAAGCACACCAGCCGCGCTTGGGGCAGGCAGTGGGGCGCAGCACCACGAATCGCGTCATAAACTTTCCGGGTAGTCCGTCGGATGTTGGACGCTACTTGAGCGTGAAAGTGACCGGGGCCGGGCCGAACAGCCTGGTTGGGGTACGAGCCTAGGTGCACCCCTTGTGGGTGGGCGCGAACGGCGCCGCCATTCTGTCATTCTGAGCGAAGCGAAGAATCTGCATTTGTTCTTTGAGCAAGACTGCAGATGCTTCGCGGCGCTCAGCATGACAGGCGGCTTGCTTCCGAAGGCGGCCAGGAGCAAACAGAAAGGTTGCCCGCACAACGCACGAACCGGCCGCGCAGGGGTTGGGAGGGTCGCATGGAAATTGAGATGAGAATCCGCGGATTGGTGATGGATCCGGTCACGAACATGCCCATTGTGATCCTCAAGGACCCCAACGGGGCCTCCGTGCTTCCCATCTGGGTGGGCATTTACGAAGCCAACGCCATCGCCCTGGAAATTGAAAAGGTCACCACTCCCCGTCCCATGACCCATGACCTGCTGAAGAATCTCCTGCTCGGGCTCGAAACGCGCGTCCAGAAAGTGGTGGTGAACGAGTTGAAGGAAGACACCTTCTACGCCCTGATCTGGCTGGAACGCGACGGACAGGTGATGTCCATCGATTCGCGGCCCAGCGACGCCCTGGCGCTGGCCCTGCGCATGGATTGCCCGATCTATGTGGAAGAGGAAGTCCTGAAGAATTCCAAGGTGGCCGGCGGAGCCAGCGAAAAGGCCAGCAACGAAGAGCTTCGAAAATGGCTGGAGGGATTGGGCGACGAGGACATGGGCCGCTATAAGATGTAAGGCTTCGTCGCCTTGATCTGAAATTTGAGATCTGAAATTTGAGATCCCAAACCACCTTGGCCCTTGCTCAGTTCATCTAAAAGGCTTATCTTAACGGTTACGCAGGGTGCGCTCGAGGTCGAGCGCCCCGGGTGTTCACAAGGCACAACGTGTACGGGCGCCCCCAGCGGGTGCCCCGGGCGGCCGGAGGGGCCGTTCCTACCCTAGCCGGCGGGAGTTGCGAGTGAGCACGGTCATCGCCATCGCGAACCAGAAAGGCGGCGTCGGCAAAACCACGACGGCTATAAATCTAGCCGCTGCCCTGGCGATGCACGACCAGCGAACCCTACTGATCGACCTGGATCCCCAGGCCAACTGCACTCTTTCCTTTTTCAATCCCGACGAAGTCGAGCACTCGACTTACGAGGTGCTGGCCGATCACAGCATGGCCCTTTCGCAGGTTATGCGGCCCACGCGCATGGCGAATTTGTGCCTGGTGCCGTCGCGCATCTCGCTGGCCAAGCTGGAAACTCAACTGGTGGGCCAGTTCGACGCTCCCTATCGCCTCAAGGATGCCTTGCCGGCCGTGCGCAACGACTTTGACCTTCTGGTGATCGATACTCCTCCGGCGCTCGGCCTGCTCACCGTGAATGCCCTGGTGGCCGCCCAATACCTGCTGGTGCCCATCCAGGCGTCCTATTATGCGCTCGAGGGTACGGACGACCTGCTCGAGACGCTCCAGCGCATTCGCGCCCGGCCCAACCCGGAACTCGAGCTGCTCGGCGTGATCGTCACGCTGTTTGACCGGCGGACCAATCTGGCGCGCGACATTTACAAACAAGTGTGTGAAGTTTTCGGGGATAAGGTCTTCAAGACCATCATCGGCAAGAACGTGCGCCTGGAGGAAAGCCCAGCTTATAAAGAGACCATTTTTACGTTTGCCCCCGACTCGACGGGAGCCAAGGAATATAGCCAGCTTGCCAAGGAGGTCATGCAACGTGTCCGCTAGACGCGCTGGATTGCCCGTGACCGTCAAGATGCGGCACAACGCCCATTACGTGGAGGAGATCATCTCCCGGACCGGCGCCGCAATTGGCAGAATGATTCCCATCGAGGATGTACAGCCCAACGCCGGCCAGCCTCGCAAGGATGTCGGCGATTTGCAGGGGCTTACCGACTCGGTGCGCGACAAGGGCGTGCTGGAGCCGCTCCTGGTGCGGTTTCTGCCCGAGTCGGGCAAGTATATGATCATCTCCGGCGAGCGCCGTTACCTGGCGGCGCGCGCTGCCGGGCTTTACGAGCTTCCCTGTATCGAGAAAGACGTTGATGACGCCGAAACTCTCGAAATGGCGCTCATCGAAAACCTCCAGCGCAAAGATTTGACCCCCTTCGAAGAGGCGGACGGCGTGCAGGCGCTGACCGGCCGCTTCGGCCTGACCCATGAGGAAATTGCCAGGAAACTCTCGAAATCTCGCTCTTCGATTACTGAGCTGCTCAGCCTTCGCATGATTCCCGATGAGATTAAGGCTTTCTGCATCGAACGAGGCGTACTTTCCAAATCGCAACTGCTGCAAGTGGCCCGCCAGCCCAACGAAGGCAAGATGAAGGACCTGGCGCACCGCTTTGCCCTGGGAATCGTGAATCGCGAACAGGCTCGCGCCGAACGTAATCCCGATAAAAGACCGCGCCCGGCCGTCTTCCGCTTTGTCCCGCCTGCCAAAGAGTTTAAGCTCGTACTCCAGTTCCGTAAAAACAGCGTCGAACGCAACGAAGTCATCGCCGCCTTGCGCCGCATCCTCGAAACCCTGGAAGCAGAGAAGTAAAGCAGAAATCAGAAATTAGAATGCAGAAAGCGCGAGCGGCGCCGTTTGAATGGATGATCCATCGCCTAAACCCGTCCCTGACCTCCTCTTTGTCTACGGCACCCTTCGCCGCGGCTTCCGGCTCCACCATCACTTGAAAAGACTGGGCGCGCAATTTGTGGCATGCGGGAAAGTGCAGGCGGAACTCTTCGACTTGGGGGAATTTCCGGGCGCTCGCCCTTCCACCAAGCCGGGGAAGACGGTCGGAGGTGAGCTTTACCGACTACACAAAGTGGAAACCACCTTGCAAGTCCTGGATCAGGTTGAAGGGTTCTCGCCCCGGAATTCCGGCATGTTCCAACGCGGCACGACTGAGGTCACCCTGCCCAACGGCGAGTGTCGCCTGGCGTGGATCTACTGGTACCGGTGGCGCTGCCCTCGGTCTCGTGTTTTGCGCCTGTTCTGACTTTTGGAGTGCGGCAGCTTGCTGCCGCTTTGGCCCAGGCTTGCTTGCGGGGCAGACGAACTTGAGAGACATTTTGGCGCGGTTGCGGCACTCGCTTACGCCGCCTTGCTGAATTATGGAATTGCCATAGAACACACTTGACAATTGGCGCCCATTATGATAGCCTAGAATTGGGGATTTGCGGTGGCTTGGACGGAACCAGACAGAATGGGTGTAACCGCACTACGCGGTTTCCGAACAATCGTCGGGAGGAGTGAGCTCGCGCATCGCTCCGGTGTAGCGCTGACTTTCAGGTCAGCAGGCGAACGAATCAAGAATGCTGACCTGAAGGTCGGCGCCACGAAATCCGGGGAACAAAGCGAGAATGTCTATGAAAACAAACGGTCAAGGAGTTGAGAAGTTGAGGAGTCGTGGAGTTGTGGGGCCAGTTCAAGAGATCGGGTCGCATGGTGACGGTTTGTCACTCCTCAACCCTCGACTCTCGACTTCTCGACTTGAATTCGGCGGAACAAAGCGAGAATGTCTATGAAAACAAAGGACCGGCGTAGCGCTGACCTTCAGGTCAGCAGATGAGGACAATATGCCGACCTCAAGGTTGGCGCTACGAAGACGCCACGAGATTGAACGAACGAACCGGGAATGTTATAGAAAATAAAGGACCGCTCCGGTAGGGGAATGATGCTTGACGCGCAACCAAACGAGTTAAAGCCCAACCAGGTCCGCGCTCTCGAGTCGCTCCTGCAGGCGGGCTTCAAGTTCGTGACTTTCGAGCGCTATGCGCGTTACCTGGCGGTAGAACGGGAGGGATTCGTTGCCTTGCTGGAGATCAGCGAAGGAAAGGTAAGGCTCTTCGGCCAAGTGGGGTATCATGTCGGGGAAGGAATCGCCATGCTGCTGGAGCGGGCCGGGGGCAAAGCCTTTACCTGGAAGAGCGAATCCGTGCCCGCCACGCCGGAGATGCTGACCGCCTATGAGCGATTTAGGCAGGAACTGAGTCAACTGTTAAAAGGGTAAATTACCCGGGAGCGCGGGCATCCTGCCCGCAGCGGGAATAAAATTGCGGCGCGACAGGCGGGCAGGATGCCCGCGCTCCCGGATGTTCTCAATGCAGGGAGGAACTGACAGGAATGAACGATTTATATGACGTGCTGGTCGTGGGCGCCGGCCCGACGGGCTTGGCGTGCGGAATCGAAGCGCAGCGGGCCGATCTGAAGCTGCTGATCCTGGAGAAGGGCTGCCTGGTGAATTCGCTGTTCCACTATCCGCCCAACATGACTTTCTTCACTACGCGGGAGCTATTGGAGATCGGCGACCTGCCTTTTGTGAGCGTGAATATCAAACCCACGCGGGCCGAAGCCCTCGAGTACTATCGCCGCGTGGCCGACCACTACCATTTGCCCATCCACTATGAGGAGCGCGTGGCGCGGGTCAGGAAAGAAGACGGCGCCTTTGTGATTGACACCGGCCTGCGCGGCGGGCAGCACTGCAAATACCACTCTCGCAACGTTGTGCTGGCGACGGGCTACTACGACCTTCCCAACCTGATGAACGTGCCGGGAGAGGACCTGCCCAAGGTCTCGCATTATTACCTCGAGCCGCACCAATTCTTCGGGCGCCGGGTGGCGGTGGTGGGGGGAGGCAATTCGGCGGCGATTGCGGCGCTGGAACTCTACCGCTATGGGGCCGAGGTGACGCTGGTGGTGCGGGAGCGCGAACTGAGCCGGCATATCAAGTATTGGATCAGGCCTGATCTTGAAAACCGGATCAAGGAAGGTTCCATCCGGGCTTTCTTCGGAAGCATCCTGACTGAGATTGGGCAGGAGTGGATTCTAGTGCGCAATTCCGCAGGCGAAACGGTGCGGCTCGAAAATGACTTCGTTTTCGCCCTCACGGGTTACCATCCTGACTTCGACTTCCTGCGCGGCGCCGGTGTGCGCATAGACCTGAAAACCTGCCGCCCGGAGTGCAGCACGGAAACTCGCCAAACCAACGTGCCCGGCCTGTATCTGGCGGGCGTGATCATTGCCGGCATGGATACCAACGAGATCTTCATCGAGAACGGCCGCTTCCACGGCAAGCAGATTGTGGACGATATAAGGGCGAAAAGCAGTCGTCAGTAGTCAGTCGTCAGTTGTCAGTTGCCCGTAGGCAGTTGTCAACATTTAGGGGGGAGATAGCGACAGGCGGCAGTAACCACAACTATATGCACAATTGCAGTAATGCAATAACTAATGATAACTCAAATAGACCGATTGATCGCTGACCACGGACAACTGACTACTGACAACTGACTACTGACTACTGCCTTACGGGCACCTTCGTGGCCACCGTGTCGTGAGTAATCTCGAAGGTCACCTCGGTGCCTGCGCGGATGAGGATGTTCTTGCCTTTCTTGCTGGAGAACTTGCTCGCCAGCGCGGTTAGGCTGCCGGCGGCCTGATCTTTGGCCTGCGCGCCACCCGCAGCCTGAGCGGTTGCGGCGATGTTGTACTTCGTGCCGTCCGGAGTTGAGATCGAGTCTGCGATAAGCAGAAAACCGCCCTTCTCTTTATCCTTGCCCTTGCCTTTGGCTTGCTCCGGCGGGTTCACAAACGTGATGTGACCATCAATGGTGCTGCCGTCCGGAACGATTTCTCCCCCAGGGCCGAAGACGGGTTCCACAACCTTGCCGGTCCACATATCTCCGCTTTCGTTGGCTTTCGAGCTCAGCTCGGTGATGAACTGTACATGCAGCTCTCTTCCCGCGACGAGCGTAATCGCATCATCCACCGCCAAGCAGATCGCAGCGCTGACGAGTAGCGCCGCGAGTCCCAGCGCGAATCTTGACTTGCTCATATCGTCGCCCCGTTTCTTGTCATTCCGAGCGCAGCGAGGAATCTCGCTCTGCCGTTGCATCTGAGCCAGAGCCAGATTCTTCGCTGCGCTCAGAATGACATCGCTACTGCTGACCGTGCAGTTTCGACCTGCCCGCCTGCCTATCTGCCGACCTGCCTACTGCCGACCTGCCCACCTGCCTACTGCCCACTGCCCGCCCTCTTCGCCGTCGTGTCGCGAGCAATGACGAAGGTCATCTCCAGGCCTGCCGGAACGATGATGTCCTTGCCCTTCTTGAGGGCGCCGTGAATGAGCCCGGCCGCCGCGCCGATCCCGGCGCCGTAGAGCGCCCCGCTTCCACCGTGCGCGATGGCGCCGACGGTCGCCCCCGCCGCCCCGCCGATGCCGGTTTCCACGGCCGTCCCTTTCCCATCTTTGCCGGGCCCTTGTAAGGTGCCCTCTTCATCCTTCACCTCGGCGCCCTCGGCGTCCTTCAAGCTGGCCACGATGTTGTACTTTGCGCCCTCACGATTGGCGATCGAATCGACCACCAGCCGCATTTCGCCTCTCCCTTTGGCATGGCCCGGCCCCTTCAAGTAAGTGATGTGGCCATCCACTAAGCTGCCTTCCGGGAAGACTTCCTTGCCTTTCAGGAATATTGGCTCCACAACCTTGGCCGACCACATATCGCCGGCTTGGTTGGTCTTCGAGCTGAGCGTGGTGATCAGTTGTACCTGAATCTCGCTGCCGGCGGGCAGTGTAATCGTGTCGTCCGCCGCAACAGACGTGGTTGAAATAATCAGAATGGCTGCGGCAGTCAGGATGAGTAATGAGGTTCTCATAGCGCCTCCCACGAATCCCTACGTTGCGCTTGACGATTCAATTGTATCAGCTTTAGTCTTCCCTCTCACAGGCAATCCATCATTGGAGAAACAGATGCCTTCTCGACGTCGATTCTTATGTCATGCCGGCGCAGGGGTTGCTCTGACGGCCGGTGTTAGCGCGGCCCTGGCGCCGAATCCACTTGCGGGGCAGGGAAGTGCCGCGCCGGGCTCTTCCACCTCGCTACCGGCTTCGATCAAGGCGCTGAAATCCATGAAGGACCTCGCCAAGCCGATCAGCACGGAGGAAAGGCAGGCGCGGATTGAGCAGGCTCGCCGCTTGATGGCCGAGAACCGGATTGACGCGTTGATGCTGATGAGCGGCACGTCGCTCGAGTACTTCACCAACATCCGTTGGTGGGGCGGCGAGCGGCTGTTCGCTCTGATTCTCCCGGTGAAAGGCCAGGCCTTCTTCGTTTGTCCCTCCTTCGAGCGGGATCGCGCCGCGGAGGTGATTGATCAGAGTCCCTTCGCCGGCGTTGCTGATATTCGAGTCTGGGAGGAAGACGAGAACCCCTACGTGTTGATCGCCGAGGGAATAAGGGAAAGAGGGCTTGCCGGCGGTCGCCTGGGAATGGAGGAGACGGTCCACTACGTCTTCAGCGACGGTGTGAGCAAGGCCGCGCCGGCCCTCAACATCCTGAGCGCCTCGCCGGTGACGGCTGGTTGCCGGATGCGCAAGAGTGAGCACGAAATCGCCTTGATGCGGCTCGCAGCCCAAGTGACCATCACCGCCTACCAAGCGGCATGGCGGGCCCTCCAGCCGGGGATGACGCAGCACCAGCTTGGACGGCTGATTGACGCCGCCTATTCCCAGCTCGGCTTTCCGGGCGGAGCCAGCGTCAACGTCGGCGCGTACTCCGCGCTGCCGCACGGGTCGATTGCGCCCCAGAGCATCCATGAGGGCGAAGTCGTGATGATCGACGACGGCTGTGTTGTGGAAGGCTACACGTCCGATATCACCCGGACCTTCGTGCTCGGCAAGCCGACCGAGAAGATGCGGCAGGTGTTTGACATTGTCCGCCGCGCGCAAAAGGCAGCACTGGATGCCGCCCGGCCCGGGATCGAAGCTCAGGATGTGGACGCGGCGGCGCGCCAGGTGATCACCGACGCGGGCTATGGCCCGGGTTATAAGTTCTTCAAGCACCGCCTCGGCCATGGCATGGGGATGGATGGGCACGAGTGGCCCTACCTGGTGCGCGGAAATACCCTCAAGCTCGAGCCGAACATGACGTTCAGCGACGAGCCGGGGATTTACATTCACGGCGAGTTCGGCGTCCGGCTCGAGGACGACATGCACCTCACAGAAAATGGCGCCGAATTGTTTACGGGGCAGAGCGCGTCGCTGGAGGAACCGTTCGCGCGAGGATAGAAGAAGTCGAAAGTCAAGAGTCGAGAGTCGAAAGTCAAAGACTGAAGAGGCCGGGGGGAGTCTTGACTCTTGACTCTCAACTACTCGACTTTCCTCCGGCAGTCCGTTATACTGAACTTTGACGGGCCATGCCAAACATACTTAAAGAAATCGCGGACTCCGCCACGGCGCTGGCCAAGGGGTTTTCCATCACTTTCAAGACCATGCTTCGGCCCACGGTGACGGAGAACTACCCGGACGAGCCGGTGCACTTTGAGGACCGTTACCGCGGCCTGCACGTTTTGCGGCGCGACGAAAACGGGCTCGAGAAGTGCGTCGCCTGCTTCCTCTGCGCGGCGGCTTGCCCCGCCAACTGCATCTACATCGAAGCGGCCGAGAATACCGGCGACCATCGGATCAGCGCGGCGGAGCGTTACGCGAAGGTGTACAACATCGACTACAACCGGTGCATCTTCTGCGGCTACTGCGTGGAAGCATGCCCCTGCGACGCCATCACCCACGGCCACGGATTTGAGATTGCCGCCTACGACACCAACGCCTTGGTTTACCGCAAGGAGCAACTCCTGGAGCCCGTACCCAAGAGCGCCGCAAAGAAGTAACCCCTCGCCTCCACCTCTGCCGGATTCTTGGCAGGAACTTGACATTAGACGCCCACAAAGCTAAATTGTTAATGAGTTGATGAGAAGTAAACTCTCTCTCCCTAACGCCGGTTCTCGGCGCGTCCTCCGAACACCGCAGGATGGTGCTTCTCCCATTTAGGAGGGTGTGAGGCATGCACAAAAGATGAAGACGAGTGTGAAGGTTCCGAACGGAGTGGAAGAACTCGTAGGCACGCACGACGGGAACCTGCGCCTGCTGGAGCGGAGTTTCAATGTTTCCGTAAACCTCGGCGAGGACGCGGTGGAAATCGAGGGCGGCGACAACGAAGTGCGCCGCGCGCAAAAGCTCCTGGAAGAATATGCGGAGTTGGTGGAGGGCGGATCGCGCTTTGACAGCTCGGAGGTCGAATCCCTCCTGCGCATCGCCGGGCAGGATCCGGAGGCCACGCTGAAGGGTCTTGCCGAAGCGGGCCGCCCGCGGACCTTCGGCAAGAAATCCATCACACCCAAGAGCCTCAACCAGCGCACCTACGTGGATGCGATCGAGCGCCACGACATGGTTTTTGGAATCGGCCCGTCGGGTACCGGCAAGACGTACCTGGCGGTGGCCATGGCCGTGGACGCGCTGCTGAGTAAAGAGGTCAGCCGCATCATCCTGGCGCGCCCTGCGGTGGAGGCGGGCGAACGCCTGGGATTCCTCCCAGGCACCATCCAGGAAAAAGTGAACCCCTACTTGCGCCCGCTGTACGATGCGCTCTACGACGTCCTGGACCCGGACAAGGTGGAACGCTACCTTGAGAAAGGCATCATTGAGATCCGCGCCTATTGCTTTCATGCGCGGCCGGACGTTGAATGACGCTTTCGTGATTCTTGACGAGGCCCAGAACACGACCAGCGAGCAGATGAAGATGTTCCTGACCCGCTTGGGCTTCAACTCTAAAGCGGTGGTCACCGGCGACATCACGCAGATCGACCTGCCGGATGGCCGGCGTTCCGGCCTGGTAGAGGCCATCGATGTGGTCTCCAGAGTGCCCGGAATCAGTTTCGTTTATTTCACGGAGCGGGATGTGGTGCGGCATACCCTGGTGCAGCGCATCATCCGCGCCTACGAGGAGTACGACCAGGTACGCGCCGCTGGCGGGAACAACAAGAACCACAATAGATCCGGTGATTCTTAATCGGCAAGACAAACTCATTGTCAATACTTCCCGCTTGAGCGAATATTTGGGGGAGCTCAGGTGGACGCTTGGACTGGGCAGACGCGATTGCAACATTTGCCTGGTGAACGACCGCGAGATAAGACGCTTGAATGCGCTCTACCGGGGAACGGACCGTGCCACGGACGTCCTGGCGTTTCCGTGGGATGCTCCCGAGCGGCCAATCCCCGAGCGGGCAAAGCGGGGGCGCGCGCAACGCCGGCCAGCGAGTTCCGGCCTCGCGGCGCGCGTAGAGATAGAGTTCAGAAACCATCTCGGCGATATCGTCATATCGGTTGAGACCGCCAAACGAAACGCGCGCCAGGAAGGACACTCAACCCTGAATGAGATCCGCTGGCTTATCCTGCACGGCCTCCTGCACCTGCTGGGCTACGACCACGAATCCGATCAGGGCGAGATGAATCGGCTGGAGCTTGCCCTCCGGACCCGGCTGGGCATTTCGGGAGAGTGATGGACCCCAATACGATCCTGATCACTATTGTGTGGCTGGTCGTTTTGGCCGCCCTGCTCGTGGCCGGCGCGGTGGCCTCTTATCTGCGGCTGCTGATGCGCCGACTGACCGTGATGAGCGCCCGGAAGTTGTTTCGCCCTCCCGAACCGGGGCGCATCACGATCGACCGGGAACGTGTGGGAGTCTCGATTTCGGCCCTGCACGGCGCCGCGATGCACCTGTTTGCCGTCGGTGTCACCGCGCTGCTGGTTCTGCGCAGGCCGGATCATTTCTGGGGAAACGTGGGCGCCGCGCTGGTTATCGTCTTGACTGCAGTTGCCGTCGCCGACCAACTCATCCCTTTCCGGCTCGTGGCGCGCCACGATGAGCCCGAGGTCATCCTGGAGCGTTGGATGCCGGTGGTGCGACGACTGGTTTATCTGGCCCTGCCCCTCACTTTTCTCATTCTTATATCCACCACCATGAGCCGCCTGTTGGAATCCACGGAGCAGGAACCGGAGCCCCCCACGCCACAAGAAAACTTGCAAGAGTTCATCGAGGTCGGGCAGCAAGACGGCCTGATCGAAAAAGGGGAGGCTGAGCTCGTGCAGTCGGTGGTGGAATTCGGGGAGAAGTTGGTGCGCGAGGTGATGACGCCCCGCACGGAAATCGCCGCCATCGACGTGAACGCTTCTCTTGAAGACCTGCGTAAGCTGTTTCGTGAGAAGCGGCTGACAAGGTACCCCGTCTACAGCGGTCAACTGGACCGCATCGAAGGTATCGTCAACGTCCGAGATCTCATGGAATTGCCTCCCGAAGAACAGGCGAGGATCACAATTCGCAGCCTGGTCAGGCCTGTCCCCTTCGTTCCCGAAACGCGGAATATCAAGGACCTGCTCAAGGAATTGCAGAAATCCACCATTCAGATGGCGATCGTCATCGACGAGTATGGCAGTGTTACCGGCTTGGTGACGATCGAAGACATGCTGGAAGAGATCGTGGGAGAAATCAAGGACGAGTTCGAACCCCACGCACAGGATATCGTGAAGGAAGCGGAGAATTCCTACCTCGTTTCAGGCCACACAGACTTGTCGCAGATTGGCGAAGAATTGCATGTTCTCCTCCAGGCTCCCGGCTATTCCACCGTGGCGGGGCTGGTGCTGACGCATCTCGGCCATGTGCCGGTTCCAGGGGAGAAGGTGAAGGAAAACGGTGTGAACATCGAAGTCCTGGAAGCTAACAAGCGGACCGTCTTGAAGGTTCGCTTGACCCTTACCCCGCAAGACACTGAGGCGGCTGATGACCATGGCGGAGCCCACTAAATCCGGATTTGTGGCCGTGGTAGGAAGGCCCAACGCCGGCAAGAGCACGTTGGTCAATGCTCTGGTTGGGAGCAAGGTTTCCATCGTCACCGCAGTGCCGCAAACCACCCGCAATCGAATTCTGGGAATCGTCAATCGTCCCTCCGCACAGATCGTACTTATGGACACGCCCGGAATTCACCGCCCGCTTTCCCGCCTCAACGAACAAATGATGGCCTTCGTTCGCCAGGCGCTTGCGGAACGGGACCTGGCGATTCTGATCGTTGACGCTTCGGAGCGCTTCGGGCATGGCGACGAGTTTGCCGTGGGCCTGTTGAAAGACTACGGACCGCGAACCATCCTGGCGCTGAACAAAATCGATCGGATCAAGAAGCCGCAACTTCTGCCGCTCATGCAGCGCTATTCCGAGTTGTACAACTTCGAGGAAATCATGCCGGTCTCGGCTCTCAAGGACGAAGGGCTCACGGAGCTATTGGACGCCGTCGTAAGGCTGCTGCCCGAGGGCCCGCGCTATTTCCCGCCCGAAATGTACACCGATCAGCCGGAGCGATTTCTGGCCTCGGAAATCATTCGAGAGAAGATCATCCTGCACACCCGGCAGGAACTTCCCTATGCGACGGCCGTCATCATCGAGAGCTTTGAGGAAGGCGAGAATATCACGCGCATTTACGCCAGCATCGTGGTTGAAAGGGAGTCGCAGAAACCGATCATTATCGGCGCGGGCGGCGAGATGCTGAAGGAGATTGGCAGCGAGGCTCGCCGCGAATTGGAAAGGTTGTTCCCGCCCAAAGTCTTCCTGGAACTCTTCGTGAAAGTTGAAGCCAATTGGCGCGACGCCCGGCAGACGGTTGCGGCGCTCGATTACCGCAACGAGGGATGAACTGGCGACCAGTGGCACGTTTCTGTCATTCTGAGCGAAGCGAAGAATCTCCGTAGTCTCGTAATGAGGCAACTGCCGAGATTCTTCGCTTCGCTCAGAATGACATGACCTCGAGGAGTATTCGTATGGAATTAAGGCGACTGGGCAACAGCGATCTTCAGATTACTCCCCTCGGAGTGGGCGCCTGGGCCATGGGTGGAGCAGGGTGGCGCTTCAGTTGGGGAGCGCAGGATGATCGCGACTCGATCGCGGCCATCCATCGCGCGATCGAATCCGGCATCAATTGGATCGATACCGCAGCAGTCTACGGACTGGGACACTCGGAAGAGGTCGTCGGCCGCGCCGTGCAGGGCATGCCGCGCCGCCCGTATATCTTCACCAAGTGCGAGCGCCGGTGGAACGACCGCGGCGAACTCGGCGGCAACCTGAAGGCCGACTCCCTCCGCGCCGAGTGTGAGGCGAGCCTGCGGCGGCTCAAAGTTGACGTCATCGACCTCTACCAGATTCACTGGCCCAATCCGGAGGAGGACGTCGAAGAAGGCTGGACGACCCTCGCGAAGCTTAAAGAAGAAGGCAAGGTCCGCTACATCGCGGTATCGAACTTCAGCGTGGCGCAGATGAAGCGAGCCCAAGCCATCGCACCTATAACCTCGCTTCAGCCGCCATATTCGTTGCTGGCTCGCGCGGTTGAGAAAGAGATCCTCCCCTACTGCGCGGAGCAGAACATCGGCGTGGTTGTTTATTCCCCGATGAGGGCCGGACTCCTGAGTGGCGCGATGACGCGCGAGCGCGCTGGCGCTTTGGCGGACGACGATTGGCGCCGGCACGACCCGGATTTTCAAGAGCCAGCATTGAACCGCAATCTTCGCCTGGTGGATTTGTTGCGCGCGATAGGTGCGCGCCATGGACGCACGCCTGGCGAAGTGGCGATCGCCTGGACGTTGCGGCATCCCGCTGTGACCGGCGCCATCGTCGGGCTTCGCCGCGCAGAACAGGTCTCCGGCGTAATTGGCGCGGCCGATTTTCGACTGAGCTCCGGGGAATTAGGTGAGATCGCAAGCTTCCTGGATTAGTAGGGGCAACCTTGGTAGTTGCTCTGGGGCGGCCACAAGAGCTACCCGCACGGCATGATCGATGTGGGTGTGGGGCCCGAAACCCCCATATGCGAAAACTCCCCAGCGCGGCTGAGATTGAGTTGGCGGCAGCGGCTGCTAGTCCCCCGAGGGCTCAAGGCGCGACGCCGCCCGGCGGCGAAGCGCTCGCCATGCTGGTTCGCCGTGGTTTTGGACCTTCGCAAGCCAAACTCGATGTGCCTTTCGCGGACAACCTGGAGGCAGCGACTGCCGAGCGGCTCGCGAAGAAGCTTGGCCATTATGCTTTCCGTCTTTTCCTGCGCGGGGCGATTCAGAAGTCGGAAGGTTTTGCGCCCGCTGAGGCTACACGATACCTCAAGGCGGCCCAAGCCGAGGCGTGTGCAGAGTCCTTGGTCGATTTGGGACTGGCGGAGAGGCTACCGCGGGGCCGCTACAGGCTGCTCCGGCCCGCTAAAAGCTTCGGCGGGACCCTCGAGTGGTACGTAGCGCGCGAGCTCAATCGCAGGCTCGGCTTCGACGTGGCATCAGGAGTAAGACTTCACGCGCGGGGCGTGGGCGGCGACTTGGACGTAGTGGCGGCGGCGGAAGGCAAACTGGTCTATCTGGAACTGAAATCCTCACCTCCCAAGAACCTCTCGATTCGGGAGGTGACCGCCTTTTTCGACCGAGTCTGTTTGCTTCGGCCCGACCTGTCGCTTTTTGTGGTGGACACGGCGTTGCGTCTTGGCGATAAAGTCTTGCCGATGCTGGTGGCGGAGTTGGAGCAACGCCGAGGTGAAACCCCGCTCGTTCCGCGTCGCATCATTCGTGAGGTTTGGGCGCTAACACCCCGCCTTTACGCGGTAAATGGCAGGCCAGACCTCGTCGCCAACATCGGGCGCGCCATCGCCGAGGGCCTGCGCGCACTTTCGCCGCCCCTCTGACAGATTCATGAGCAGCGGCCAACGCAGCCGCGGATGAACGCCGATTAACGCAGATCAGGAACTTAGTCTCATCTGCGCCCTTGGCCGTTAATCCCAGGGGAGTAGTCTTGGGCTCATTGCACGCGCCGCTGGCGGCCCTGCCAGAATTTCTCGCGCAACACCCGCTTGAGGATTTTCCCCGTGCCACCCTTCGGGAGGCTTTCCACAATCTCCACTGTTTTGGGGGCCTTATACGCTGCCAAGTGCTGGCGGCAATGCGCGATGATTTCCGCATCCGCAACTTGCTGCCCGGGCTTCAGCGTAACGATGGCTTTCGGCACTTCGCCCCACGATTCGTCCGGAACGGCGATGACTGCGCACTCCATGACCGCCGGATGTCCGTAGATGACCCGTTCGATTTCCGCCGAAGCGATGTTCTCGCCGCCGCTCAGGATCATGTCTTTGCCGCGGTCCACAATGAGAATGTAACCTTCCTCGTCCAGGGTGGCCAAGTCGCCGGTGTGAAACCAGCCGTCGTGGATGACGTTGGCGGTGGCCTCGGGCTGCCGCCAATAGCCTTCCATGACGACATCGCCTCGGACGACTACCTCTCCAACCTCCGCCGCATCCGGTTTGACATCTCGCCCATCCGGCGTCACCACACGTATCTCCGAGCCCGCGAAAGCGTACCCCGCGGTGGCTTGCCGGCGGAATTGCAACTCCTCCGGATCACCCGCGCAGTGCGCCTTGCGACGCGCTAGCGTCAGGACC
This sequence comes from uncultured Acidobacteriota bacterium, assembly GCA_963842495.1. Taxonomy (GTDB): domain Bacteria; phylum Acidobacteriota; class Terriglobia; order UBA7540; family UBA7540; genus CAVROP01. The sequence continues at coordinate 54,141 of CAWJHY010000009.1, read as the reverse complement.
GGCGAGGTCTCAGTCAGGCCGTAACCGCCGATGGCCCGGCAGCCCGGCATCCTACGCTCTGTCTCGCGAACCAGCGCCGTACTGGTTGGGGCACCGCCCATGATGACTTCCTTCACGCTGCTCAAGTCATACTTCGAAAAATCCGGGTGATTGAGCATGGCGATAACCATGGTAGCCACAACCTGCAGGCGGGTCACGCGCTCGCGCTGGATCAACTCCATCACGGTAACGGGGTCGAACTTCTTGATCATGACGTGGCGGCCGCCGGACAGCGTGATGATGTGCGGGGCGCCCCAACTGTTGACGTGGAACAGCGGAACCGTGTAGAGGTGAACCTCGCTGTCATCGCCCTTCAACGCTACGGCGGTATAGAGGGCATGCAGATAGAGGTTGCGGTGCGTCAGCATGACCCCTTTGGGATAAGCCGTGGTCCCGCTGGTGTAGAAGAGTTCGGCCACGGAGTTTTCATCAATGCCGTGGTAATCAATTTCCTCAGGCGCTGCCTCGGCGAGAAGTTCGTCGTAGAGCTTGTGATGCGCCCAGGCCGGCTTGGTGTTCCTCAAAGGGATATAGTATTCAACCGCCTTCACCAGCGACCTCAGCGATTCCACCAGAGGAATGAATTCCGGATCGAAGCACAAAATTCTCGGCCCCGCGTCGTTGAGGATATAAATGAGCTCTTCTGGGCTTAAACGGATGTTCAAGGGCAGAAGAATGGCTCCGATCTGCGGCACGCCAAAGTACGCTTCGAGCAACCGATGACAATTGAAGCTCAAGTAGGCAACACGATCGCCGTTCCGTATTCCAAGCTTCCGTAGGGCGCTCGAAAGCCGGTCACAGCGCTCATTGAACTGGCGGTAAGTAAACCGCTGCTGATCGCAAACCACGCCCACTTTGTTGCCGAAAACCTGCGCGGCATGCCGTTTCAGCCGCACCGGGGTGAGAGGGAGAATCATGGGAACCTCAGCGTGTGATCTAGTAGAACGATTCCGAAATAATGTTGCAATACCATAGATTGTGTTGTACCCTGCTGATAAACCCATTAGTGGGAGGCTATCGTCATGCCGTTTATCAGCAGACGCCCGAAATTGAAACTTACCGAAGAGGAGAGTAACTGGTTGCAACAACTGTCGCAATCGCGCTCGGAAACCGCCGGCAGGGTGCAGCGAGCAGAGATTCTGTTGCGCTATCACACGGGCGAGACGGTTTCCGGCATCGCGGCCACCCTGCGCAGCAATCGGCCGCGAGTCGAGCGCTGCCTTAGCAAAGCCCTGGAACTGGGTGTACGTTCGGCGCTGGAGGACCTGCCGGGCCGAGGCCGACGCCCGGCGCTGAGTGCGGAAGCGCGCGCCTGGGTGGTAAACCTGGCTTGTCGAAAGCCCAAGGATTGGGGCTACGCGCAGGAACTCTGGACGACCCGGCTGCTGGCTCAACACGTACGGAAGCATTGCCTGGCCGCTGGCCATCCCAGTTTGCAGCGGCTCTCGCGAGGCACGGTGTCGAAAATTTTGCACGCCAATGCCGTTCAACCTCACAAGGTGCACTATTACTTGGAACGCCGGGATGCCGAATTTGAGGCCAAAATGAAACAGGTGTTGCACGTCTACCGGGAGGTGGAGATCTGGCACCAGCGCAGTGCTCCCTCGGAGTTGGTGGCCGTGTTGTCGTACGATGAGAAACCGGGGATTCAGGCCATCGAGAACACGGCTCCGGACCTGCCGCCGGTACCCGGTCAGCAGGCAGCCGTGGGGCGCGATCATGAGTACATCCGCCATGGCACGCTGTCCCTGTTGGCAGGCATCGACCTGTGGAATGGAGACGTCTTGGGCCTGGTGCGCGACCGCCACCGCAGCGCCGAGTTCATCGAATTCCTGCGCTTGGCGGACGCCCATTACCCGGCGGAGGCCCGCATTCGTATGGTCCTGGACAATCACTCCGCGCATATCTCGCGAGAAACCCGGGCTTACCTGGCCACCCTCCCGAACCGCTTTGAGTTCATTTTCACCCCCACCCACGGCTCGTGGCTGAACCTGATCGAATCGTTCTTCGGGAAAATGGCCAGGACCTTGCTCCGTGCGATACGGGTCAAGTCCAAAGACGAACTGAAAACCCGCATCGAGATGTATCTGCGGGAAGTCAACGAAGAGCCCGTCGTCTTCAGGTGGAAGTACAAACTTGAAACGCTTTCGGTCGTGTGAGTACATTGCTACGTTATTTAGGAATCACACTACTAGTAGTTGGCCCTTCCGAAGGTGCTTACTCAACTATGATAGGCAGTGCGTCCCGGTAAATCAACTCATCGATGACGTAAGTTCGCATGGGTGTTGTATACTCCAAAGGCTGCCGGGGCGGGCGACTGACCACGGGCAACCCACGAAGGAGAGCAGGATGTCGAACGAGAAAAGCTACCACATGAGCATCGAGGAGTTCCGGCGTAACGGCCGGGAGGTCATCGACTGGATTGCGGATTATTATGAGCGTATCGAGTCTTTCCCGGTGCTGTCTCGAGTTCAGCCGGGTGAAATCCGCGCTTCACTTCCGAAGGAAGCGCCGATGAACGGTGAGCCGTTCGAGTCCCTGCTGCACGATGTTGAAAAGCTGATCCTGCCCGGAATAACGCACTGGCAGTCGCCCAATTTCTTCGCCTTCTTTCCCTGCAACGCCTCCGCTCCCGCCATCCTGGGTGACCTGTTGTCGTCCGGCCTTGGAATTCAGGGGATGCTGTGGGCCACCAGCCCCGCCTGCACGGAACTTGAGACTCACGTGCTCGACTGGCTCATTCAGATGTTGGGCTTGCCGGGGAAGTTCCTCTCCACCTCGACGGGTGGCGGAGTGATTCAGGACAGCGCATCCAGCGCCACGCTGTGTGCGATTCTTGCGGCGCGCGAGCGTGCGACCGGCTACGCCAGCAATAAGCGCGGGTGTAAAGGTGATCTGGTCGCCTATGCCTCGCCGCAGGCTCACTCCTCGATTGATAAGGCCGTGAAAATCGCGGGCCTGGGCGAGGAGAACTTGCGCCACATTGAGGTTGACGCTCACTGGGCGCTGCGCCCGGAGGCTCTCGCGGCGCAAATCGCTCTCGACCGGCAAGCCGGCAAGGTGCCATGCATCGTATGCGCCACTGTAGGGACCACCTCATCAAACGCTTTGGACCCCTTGCCGCAGATCGGACGTATCTGTGAAGACAACGGCATTTGGCTGCACGTGGACTCCGCCATGGCCGGCACCGCGGCGCTCTGCCCTGAGTTCCGGTACATCAATGAGGGTCTTGAGTTCGCGGATAGCTACTGTTTCAACCCGCACAAGTGGATGTTCACGAATTTCGATTGCGACTGCTTTTACGTGGCTCGGCGCAAGGAATTGATCGACGCCCTGTCAATTCTGCCGGATTACCTCCGAAACAAGGCCACCGAATCAGGTGCCGTCATTGACTATCGGGACTGGCAGGTGCCGTTGGGCAGGCGCTTTCGCGCCTTGAAGCTCTGGTTCGTGATTCGACACTACGGCGTGGAGGGACTTCGCCACCACGTTCGTCGGCACATCGCGCTGGCCCAGCAGTTTTCCTTGTGGGTGCAGCAGGACCAGCGATTTGAACTGGCCGCGCCCGCGCCCTTGAATCTGGTCTGCTTCCGCCACCGCGCCGGAGATGCTTTCAACGAGGCGCTGCTGGAAGCCCTCAATCGAAGCGGCGATCTTTACTTGACGCACACCAAGCTGAACGGCCGTTTCATCATTCGCTTCTGCGTGGGGCAGACTTATACCGAATCTCGCCACGTGGAACGAGCTTGGACGCGAATTCGAGAAGAGGCCGCCAGGCTCGAGTCGCGCGAGCCTTCGGCCCATCACGTCGCCTGAATCTGCGCGAAGCGCCTTGGAGTGCGGCAGCGGCGCTGCCGCCTTGGAACCCAACGTGAAGGCGGTAGCTGGCGCTGCCGCACTCCGAAGGCGCGGGAAGGAGTTCGCTTAGTGGACCGTCGAAGCTTCTTCAAATCCGCAGGGTTGACAGCCACGATCGCAGGCGTTGGGGCAAGGAAGGCCAACGCCTTCGTCCCTGCGCACAACTGGGATAGATATGATTTTGGAGTAGGGCCGCAGATCACGGATCGGCTTGATCAAGGCCCATTCCCGCAATACCCGCCCGAAGCAGTGTTCCCGGGAGGCGACGTGGTGATGGCCTCGACTCCCTCGAGCGAGGTTGCGCCCAACTATGGCAAGGGACTTATCACTTACATCACCGCGGACATGGGCACAGCGGAGATCAAATCCGACAACATTCCTCAGGCGATCGAAGATCTCGTGAAGCTTCCCTTGGGCGAGAAGCTCTATCTCCGCCCGACCTGGAGGGAAGTGCAGCCGCGACGCGGACGGCTCGACTTCCCTGACTACTGGAAACTTACATTCGATCTGGCCAAGCGGTTTAACAAGCGGATTGGATTTCGGATCCAGATGCGGGCGCCCGATTATGCGGAGGAAGCTTTGCCGGATTTCGTCCTCGAAAAAGTGCCCATGGTGAAACTGATCGGTGAATGGAGAACCGGACTCGAAGGGCCGCGCCGGAAACCGGCTTATTACGAACCCCGTTATGATCACCCCTTCTTTCAAGAGTGCTACCGGGAACTGAACCAGTTGCTCGCCACGGAACTGGATGGCAGCCCGCAGATCGAATTCATGGATACCTTCATGTACGGCTTCTGGGGCGAGGGTCACACTTGGCCGTTTCAGAACAACCCATTTCCGGACTATCCCACGGCCGAGCAGACCTGGATCAAGATGTTCGAAGTCCAGTCGCAGCTTTGGCGCCGCACGCCGCTGGTGACCAATACCCAACCGGATTTCAGCCGGGTGGGCAACTCCGAGCTTGTCGATCGCACCGTCCGGTCGGGGAACTGGCTCCGCACCGACACGATCTTCATCGAGAACGAGCAGATTGAGACCCTCAGCAACCGGCCGCCCTGGGTAGGGGCGGTGGTCGAAGTGGGAATGTCCGACGGCACATCCGCATCCCTCCACGTTGAGGAAGGGATTACCTACACCGACAACGTCATCGCGCACGTGATCGACGTGGGCCCCAATTATTGGTCGCTGTGGAATTTTCACAAGATCAGCGCCGACAATATCCTGCGTTACTACCATCAATACCCGCAGGCCATCGACCAGGTCAGCCGGCGCATCGGTTATCGCGTGCGGCCTTCGTTTATCTGGCAGTATGCAGAACAAGACCGCCAAGGTTTGATCGTGGGGTTCGCGAACGATGGTTGCGCCGGAGTCCCGGGCGCTCTGCGCGTCTATGTTACCGGCGATGACGGAAAGGTGATAGCAGGAGGAAGCCTCGACCCTGGCTATCCGCTGCCCGGAAAGATCCGGCAGGCCCAGTTCGTCCTGCCCAGAGGTGTAAGCTGGAAGGGATTAAGGCTTCGCGCAGAACTTGAGGTAAGGAGTGTACGGCGTTCAATTCGCTGGACTTGTCACCAGCGATTGAACGACGACGGCTCCCTGACGCTGCGGCCTAACCTCCGGGGCTCAGCCTGATGCGGTGAGGGCAGCGCCGACCTGGTACTTGCTGACGAAAGTCCGCGTCATATTGCGGAGTGCCGGGAAGGGCGGGGCTTCAGCCCCGCCATGGAAAACGGCTTATCACTGGGGGCTTTAGCCCCTGAGGCAACATTGCTTCAGGGCCTAAAGGCCCAACTCGTCGGGTTCGCGGAGGCGGCGGGGCTGAAGCCCCGCCCTTCCAAGGGGCCACGTTATGACGGCGAATTCCGTCATTAAGTACTGGCCGCGCCACGCTATTCGTGGTGCGTCAACTGGAATCGGGACAACTCTGTACTAAGGTCCGCTCTAACCGGATTTCCTGCTACCGATCGAACTCCCGGCATGGAGGAGAGCCCGTGGCAAGACGCGTACTAAGGCGACGATGAACTTATACCGCCAGCCGGGCACCACGAAAAGCTGGTTACGTTTCAGGCCCTCCAGGGATGCCTTCACAACTTTGTCTACAGGAGTCCAGAGGCTCGCGGCAACCCGTTTTCGGTCCACCCCCAAAACATCGTGAAACTCCGTCAATGTGTAGCCGGGGCAAAGGGCCTGCACGCGGACAGGTGACCGGGCTTGCTTCAGTTCCAGAAATAGACCCTCCGTAAAAGCGTTCATCCAGGCCTTGCTGGCGTGGTAACTGACGCTTCCCGGACGGGCGACAAAAGCGGCGACCGACGACACGTTCACTACCGTGCCTTTGCCGCGCGCCGTCATCTTGCGGAGCGCTGCGTGCGTAAGGCGGAGCGTGGCCATGACGTGCAGGCGGTGCATGGCGTTCACATGTTCCAGTGGAGACTCGTAGAAGCGCCCAGTGCCTCCGAATCCAGCGTTGTTGAGCAGAAATTCAAGGCGCTCTTCCTGTGCAATGCGGTCTTCGACGCCTTTGAGTTCGTCCTCTCGAGTGAGGTCGGCGGGCAAGGGCTGGGCGTTCACGCCATGCCGGCTGGCAAGCTCAGTGGCCAATTGCTTAAGGCGATCCGCCCGCCGCGCCACCAGGATCAGGTCATAGCCTTCTGCTGCCAGCCTGCGGGCGTAGGCTGCGCCAATACCGGCGGACGCTCCGGTCACTAGCGCGAGAGGTCGAGTGGTATTCATGGAGTTCTCCCTGGCAAATCCCTCAGAACCCGCGCACTGCGGAGGTGCACGGGCGGGGAGGATTGAGAATGGCTGAAGGCTGGCTATGAGACGATCGCTCGCAGTTTGGACCAACTGCAGCGCCTACGGCTTGGCGCCTGTTCCCGCTCCTTGACCAACGCTGCCCTTTTGGCTGCCGCTCGGCTTCAGCGTGAATTGCGGATTCTTAAACGTACCTTTAAGCTCGAAGGGGAAAACCATCTTGCCCCCCTTAAGCGTTGCGCCGGTCAGCCCTCCCAGAATGTTGGTGAGAGCGTTATCACTGCTGGCGACGCTTGCCACGCCTTGATAATCGAGGCTGCCGTCGCCGGCAAGTCCAAGAGATCCAGTGGCGTCGATTTGCACCCCGTTGCCGGCGATTTTGCCTTTGATCGTTTGAATCCGGTTGTTGGCAATCGTAAAATCCATGGCGATGGAAGAGAAAGAATAGGGATCCCCGGAGGCCGGCCCCATTTTGGCCACGCGGAATAGTTGAAGCAGGTTTGCGTCCAGTTGCAAGGTCGGCAAGCGGCCCGCACCGACGGTCAAGTGACCGGCGCCGCCCATCCCGGCCAGCGGGTCGGGAGAATGGCCCACCTCGCCGTCCAGCGCCACGTGACCGTCGAGAACGCCAGTCATTTTCCCACGGACGTCGGGAAACGCATCCAGCAACTTCGCCACATTAACTCCGCTCAGATTCGTTTGGGTGCGGTAACGTGTGTTGGGAGACCCGAATATGAAGGCAAGGTCCCCGTTGCCTCGACCGTCGTAGCATCTGAATTCCAGGCCGTCGAGGAGAACTTGTTGGGAGAAAAGGCGGAGGTTTGACCTCAGATTCGTCACGACCATGTTCGCGACATGCAGAGTGTCCATCGCGAACGTTCCCTCCGTCACAAGAGAACCTTGGACATTCTGGGCCTGAGCGCCCTCCGTGAGCGCGTTAAGATCGAAGCGGTGCAGTTGGCTCGTCACTCCCTCCGCTTCGACGAAGGCGGGGCCCGCCTGGCCTGACGGCGACAGGTCTGCAATACGCAGATTCCCTTTGCTGATTTTGACATTGGAAATAGTCCCCAGGGTGAACAGAGGCTTAACGCCGGACGGGTCTGGCGCGGGATCGCCTGGGGAAGGTGGATCACCGGAATTCCATTGCCCCCTGAGGCCGCAAAGCAGGCTTATCGAGGGCCCCTCCAGGTCGAGCGATTTGACAACCACCTGACGGCGCCAAAGGCTTGCGGCGTCAACGACCGCGTAAATCCTCCGGGCTTCGATGAAATCTCCCTGGGGAAAACCTGCGGGGTTCTTCAGTGCAAAATCATCCGCGCGGATGGAGAGGCGAGGAAAAACCGTGAGGGCGAGGTGCCCGATCGTTGCCCTCCTGCCTAGTTGCTTCTCAATCAGCGCTGCCACCTGCGGACGGTAGCGGTCCACGTTGAGGAGCCGGGGAACGACCACCACGATCACGACCAGTACGGCCGCCAGGAAAATCAAAATGGCAAGTAAAGTCTTTTTGCGTTTTGACAACGAAGTCGTCCCTTTGGAGCCAGCGTCAATCAGTGATTCTACACCACGGCGGTCTAATGGGGCGGGGTCTGAGCCGCCTTGGCCTTATCCTCAGTCGGTAAGCGATTCAGCTTAGCGGCGTAATAATCAAAGAAGCTCTTGTTGGGGGGCGCGACCTGAACTGTCTCGACGAACTCCTGAGGGTCGGTCCTCTTGATGACGGTTCGAAAGAGCCATCCCGGGGGAGGCTGATCGCCGCCCTCGGGGTTAATGTGGGTTTCCGCCCCGTCAACGGTCAAGCGATATCGCGTAATGAATCCCATGCTGGAAAACATGCGCAGCAAAAAACCGCCCGCCTGCCGGTCCGGAGTAAGGATGCCCAGCCAGGATTCTTTCATCGGCGCGGCAGTCTTGGGCGCTCGTAAAGTGGTTTCGCCCCGGAACAGAACGACGTGCTTGTCCAGTTGATAGCTGACGGACAATTGCAGTTCACCTTGAGTTTTCTGGTCCGTGGTTTTCCCGCTCCAATCGCCCACCAGCCAGTCCACGGCCGAGAAGTCCGGCCGATCAGGCAATGGGATCTGGTAAACAGTGGGCGCCTTTCCTTTGGAGTCCACTGGGGCGGCTCCGACGAAGCATGCGAGTGCAAGGATAATTGGGATCATGCGGTCCTAATGATTATACGTTATTTTCGTCCCACAAGGCGAAGCCGCGCAGTGAATGCTCGTCTCTGGCCTCCCGCGAACGCGAAGGGAACGATAAAGGTATTAACCGCATTGGGATTGTCGTGATTGGTCGCGTTGATGGAACTGACGCGCAGGGCCCACTCCTGGCCGCGGAAGTGGAACCGCTTTTCAAGCCCCACGTCCAGGTCAAAATAGTTGGGGTAGCGAAACTCCCCCGGTGCGCTCACCAACTGCTGTTGCTCGTTCACGTTATCGAACGGATAACCCGTCCGGTACTCCATGCGGGCACTCAGGAACAGCCCCCAGAGCGGCAGCGGCGTCTTACCCCAGGCGATCAGGCGATCAGGAGCGTCCCAGAGCAGCCGGCCCGGCGCCTGCGGAACAAAATAGGGACTCAAGAGAGAATAATCCAGGGCCTGGTTGCTGCGGGCGCTCGAGCGGGTGTAATCCCCGTAAATTTCGGCCTTGTTTCTAAAAACTCGGCGCACCCAGATCTCAGCGGAGCTATAACGGTCGCTGCGGTTGTCCTGAAACAGAAGGCTCCCCCACAGGGGAGCGGGCTGACTGTCTTGATAGGCGAAGCCATGGGCTTCCACACGCCGCAGCAGGGCGACGCCGGTAAAAGTATTTGAACCCAGCTTTTGCTCCCACTCGAGACTGGTGGTGTTGAAGCCCGTCTGCCGAAGGCCGCCGGACGGCAGCACGAATTGTGTAGTGGCAGATGTGGTCCCGGTCGAGCTATAGAAGGTGTCAGTCCGTTGTTGATCGAGACCCTCACTCCAAAGGGCCATATTGATGGGGCGGTAGTAGATTCCCCAGCCGGCGGAGATTTTGGTCCGATTATCAGAGAAGGGAAGGAAGCTGGCTGCCAGGCGCGGGCCCAATATCGTCTTGCCAATGATCTTGTCCCAATCCGCTCTCCCGCCAATCGTAACCACCAGCGGTCGAAGCACCTTCCACGAATCTTGGAGAAAATAGCCGAACTGCGTGTTGTCGAGGTGAAAATACGGCGTGCCGCTAAAGGTGGTTTTCAGGAGCAGCGTGTTGTTGGCACTGACCGTCTCAATTGGATTGCGAACCGCTCCTTGAGAAAAGGCCAGCCCATCGGCGTTGAAGCCGGCTTTCACCTCATGGATTCCGTGCCAGCGCAGCGTAGAAAGGTTCAGGTTGCCGATCACCTGCACCCGGTGGTTGTGCTGGAGCAGGGTTTGAAAATAATTGCCAGAGGCAGCGATCGGCTGCACGACGTAAGGATTGGAGCCGAGCGGCTCGTTGTTCAGTGTGGCGTTGTCCGTGGCCGCGCCGAGTTCAAACATGTTCCTGCCAAAGAAGAATTGGTCCTTGATGGAAACGAACTCGCGATGCGCATGGTCGTCCGTGGTCGTCGAAAGGGGAGTAAACAAACTGAGGCCGAGATGGGAAGACAAACTTTGGTTGTACAGGAAGCTGCCTTGAAGAATGTTGGTGGGCGTCAGGTTCATTTGTACCCGGGCGAGATTGTCGCCCGACCACTGCTCCTGAGTATCGCCGTTGCGCGGCAACCCCTGAATCAGCGAAAAGGTGTGTTGAATGCTGATGCCGTCGGAGAACCAGGCGCGGCCCTTGTGCAGGGGACCCGAGAAGTTGAAGCGTGGGTACCAATTTCCAAGATGCAGGCCTTGCTGGAGATTGACCGCGGGGAAGAAATCCGTGGTTCCCAATCTCCAGCGGTCGTCACCCACGTAGGTGCCGAATTCCATCACCGCACCGGCGGCGTGCGCGTACTGAGCTCCGTAACGGCCGTCGTCCACTTTGACCTCGCGCACGCTGTCGATATCCAGCCTGCTGGTCAGTTGACCTGAGACAGGATCGCCAATCTCGAAACCGTCCAACATATATTCGGCGTCTCCCGAGCGCCCCCCAGCCACGTGGAGCCCGCCGGAGTTGTCCTCCGTGACGCCCGCGATCATGGGCAAATAGGCTGCGAGATCGTGGGTGCTGTAAGTGGGAAGATCCAGGATGTCCTGGGCATCGAAAATCTCCTTGTGCTCGGGCTCCAAGGGATCGATCTGCTTGGCTGACGAGCGGACTTCCACACTGGAGTGCATCTCGAATTCGTGGCTGAGCGTGAAGGAGACTTCGTTGCTTTCCTCCTGCAAAGGCACCGCCTGCTCAGTAAGGCGGAAATAATCAGGCTTGCTCAGGCTGACGAGGTACTCGCCCGGCGCCGCTAAGGACACTTCGAAATGTCCCGTGTCGTCCGAATAAGCATATTGGGTGATCCCGCTTTTGGACTTTATTGTAACTTGGACGCCATTCACCGGCACGCCGTTCTCGTCCACAACCACGCCGCGCAGTTGCACCGCCGCTGTCGCTCCCGCCGCTGCAAACAGCGACATCAGGATGGCCAAACACGCCATCGACAGCCCATAACCGGGAGTGAGAAGCTTGCGGGCTTTTGCGGCCAATGGACCTCGCTGTCTTGCTCATTAAGCATTCTATTCGAGGCTTGCCCCTGAGTGTAGGGGGAATAAACGCGCCCCGTGTAAAATCAACGTCTGCAGCCCTCCCCGTTGGAGTCTGTGTGAAAACTCGATTCGTCTGTCATTCCGAGGAGCCCTAGGCGCCGCTTGGCAGTTGTGCAAAGCGGCGCAAAAAGGAGACAATAACTTCTATGCGAAAGACCGCCCGATTAGCGCTCCTGTGCGTCCTGGCTTCTGCCCCGCTCTACGCACAAGGGAACTACGAAATTCAGGTTTACGGTTCCGACACCGTGCCTCCTCGTCGCACGATGGTCGAACTACACAGCAATTTCACCTTCGAGGGTTTCAAAACGCCCCTCGACGGCGTTCTTCCCGACGAACATCAATTGCACGAAACGGTCGAGATCACCCAAGGCTGGAATGAGTGGTTTGAGACAGGATTCTATATCTTCACGAGCGCCGGACCGCGGCAGGGGTATAAATGGGTTGGCGACCACATTCGTCCGCGCATACGCGTTCCTGATAAGTGGAAGTGGCCGGTAGGTGTCAGCCTTTCCACCGAGATTGGCTACCAGCGCCCCATCTTTTCGGGCGATACCTGGACCTGGGAAATTCGGCCTATCGTCGATAAACAGTGGCACTCCTGGTATCTCTCCTTTAACCCGGCGCTGGAGCGCTCGTTTCATGGGCCGAGCGTGCACGAAGGGGTCGGCTTCTCACCGGATTTCAAGGTTGCCTACTCCGTCACTCGCAAGCTCAGCGCCGGGCTTGAATACTACGGATCGCTCGGGTCCGTAACCGGGTTTGACGCCTTGTATCTTCAACAACACCAAATCGTGCCGACCATCGATTATGATTTCGGGCCGAACTGGGAGTTCAACCTGGGTATATGCGAGGGGGTTACTCGCAGCACCGATCATCTGCTGGTCAAAATGATTATTGGCCGGCGATTTCGATTTATCACGCCACGCTTGCCTCACTTTCTGAAGTCCGGCCAGGGAGAAATGGACTGATCTTGCGCATGACAAGACGCGCCAGGTTCGCGATCCCGCTTCTCTTGTGCTTGCTGCCGGGCTTGCTGGCTTTTCGAAAAGAAGCGCCCGAGCCGTCCGGCCCGCCGCTTCCCTTGGGCCTTCCGCCCATACCGTGGCCGGACGATAATCCCTATTCATCGGCGCGTGCCGAGCTTGGAAGGGTATTGTTTTTTGATGGCCGCCTTTCCTCAAATGGCATCGTCTCGTGCGCGTTCTGCCACGAACCGCAGCACGCCTTTTCGGCAAGCACCGCATTCTCAAAAGGCGTGGATGGAAAGCAGGGCACCCGCCACGCTCAGACGCTTATAAACCGGGCGTGGGGCAGGTCAGAATTCTGGGATGGCCGTTCTCCCACTCTGGAGGCGCAGGTCATCGTTCCGGTGACGAATCCCGACGAGATGGGCATGACGGCTGAGCGAGTGGTTCAAACGCTCCAGGGAATTAGAGGCTATGTCCCGCTTTTCGCTGCCGCCTTCGGAGACAGCACCATCAACTTCGACCGCGTCTCGAGGGCAATCGCCACCTTCGAGCGCACCATCGTTTCCGGAAATTCCGCCTATGATCGCTACCTCGCCGGCGACAAGTCCGCTCTGACCAAACCTCAGAAGGATGGCCTGGACTTCTTCAATCGCAAAGGTGAATGCGCCGAATGCCACGCCGGCCCGGACCTTACGACGGAAAAGTTCGCCAACCTCGGAATCGGAATGGACACACTTCATCCCGACCCGGGGCGCGAAGCGGTCACCAGGAAGCGCGGAGATTTCGGGAAATTCAAAATACCCACCCTGCGCGATCTTTCCTATCGCGCCCCCTATATGCACGACGGCCGCTTCAAAACTCTCGGAGAGGTGTTGGATCTCTATGCCAAAGGAGGCGAGCCTAACCCTCACCTCGATACCCGGCTCACACCATTCTACTTGGATGAGGAGACGAAACAGGACCTGCTGGCGTTTCTGGATTCATTAAACGGAGAAGGGTGGCAGAAAATCACGCCCCCGAGTAGTTTCCCTCAATAGGGAGGGGGTTCCAACTCCGGAGGTTTCTCCGCTCAGAATGACACATTTCAGCGGCCATTTCGCAATCACCTGAATGTCACCGCCACCGCGCGGGCGGCTCCCCCGAAAATCCCCCCGCGGCCATTTTAGGGCCACGTCATGGCGTACCCGTACGTGGGGACGGCCAGGGATTTTCATTCACTCGGGTGGGCCACAGGCCCATGATAACTCCTCAATAGTTCTCCCAGTGCAAGACTGCGGAAAGGGGCCGCTTAGGTTTCTCCGGGGTTTCTGCCGGGTAGCCGATCGGAATCAAGCTGACCAACCTACAGCTTGCGGGTGCACTGACGAGACGGCAGATGGCAGAAGCATAAGACTTCTTATCCCCCGCCACCCAGCACGATCCCAGTCCGTGCGCACGGGCCGCGAGCAGGATATTCTGTGTCGCGGCACTCCCGTCTTCAAGGTAGTATTTGGTGTCTTTGCACAGAACCACCACACAAGCCCCGGCCTGGGCAATGAACTTTCCGTAGTCCGTAATATCAGCAATCTTGCGGAGCATCGCGGGCTCCGTCAAGACCACGAATTCCCAAGGCTGTATGTTGATGGCGGTAGCTGCCAGCCGCCCGCAATCAATGATGTCCTCGAGTAGGTTCTTTGGTACGGGTTCGTTTCTGTAGGCGCGGACCGACCGCCGCGTCTTCAACACCTCAATCGCGTCCATCGCTGTTCATCCTCCCGGAAATTGGGACGGCTCTACTGACCGCCCTCGGCAGCGCCATTTTAGCAGGAGGAAGAACGCCGTGCAGAAGAATCTTTCCCGCGTTGCCGTCCACTTGTGGTGCGGGCGTCTCGCCCGCCGTCGCGTGGGCATTCCTTCGCTCCGCTCAGGACAGGCTCTGCCCGCGAGTTCCGGCGGGGGCGAGACGCCCCCGCGACAGCGGGCGGGACGCCCGCGCCACTTACTCGTATCTGAGAGCCACGATGGGATCGACCCTGGTGGCGCGGCGCGCGGGGACATAGACCGCCAGGCAGGCGATCCCGGCGAGGAGCAGAGAAACAATGGCAAAAGTCAGTGGGTCGGTGGTGGGAGTGTTATAGAGAAAGCTGCTTAGTCCTCGTGACAAAGCGAGCGCTCCGGCAAAACCCACGCCGATTCCGAGGAGAATTGTGCGCAGGCCCTGCGCCATCATCATTCTCATGACGTCTTCACGTTGAGCACCCATTGCCAGCCGCACGCCAATTTCATGAGTCCGCCGGGTGACCGAATATGCGGTCACTCCGTAGACTCCGCTGGCCGCGATCAGTAATGCCAGCACTGCAAAGGTACCGAGCAGCAGGAGTCGCTCCTGGCGGGTGGACAAGGATTCGCCGACGCGCTGCTCCATGGTTTTCACATTCGCCAAGGGCAGACTTCTATCGACTGCGAGAACTGCATTGCGCAGCGCCGGGGCGTAACTCAACGGGTCTGACGACGTTCGCAGCACAATATCCATAAAACCCGACGGTCCCTGCAAATAGGACGTGTACAGCTCCGGCATCACTCTTTCGCTCAGGCCGAGATGGTGCGTATCGGCTACCACACCCACAACGGTTTGCCAGGAATCTTCCATCCGGATGCGTTTTCCCACTGCGTCTTGTGTGGGAAAAAGAGCGCGGGCCAGGCTCTGGTCCAGGATCACGACCTGCGGCGTCCCCACCGCATCTCGCTCGTCGAAGAACCGGCCTGAAAGCAACTTGATCCCCATGGCTTGAAAGTAGCCGGGGGAGACAGTAGCAGGACAATAGGTGAGGTCAATCCCAGGCTCGGGCTGACCTTCCGCCCTCAGACCGTTGCCGAGGGCGTTAAACATCGTAAATGGCATCTCGGTTGTCGCCCCGGCGAATTCCACTCCGGGAATCATTTGAGCGCGCTCCAGCGCCTGCTGAAAGAACTCCCTCTGGCGAACAGGGTTGTAGATATTCTCCGGCGTCAGCCACACTTCGGCGGTGAGCACGTTGTGAGGGTCGATGCCTGAGTTGACTTTAAGAAGCAGCAGGAAGCTCCTTACCAAGAGGCCTGCCCCGATCAGCAACACCAGGGAAAGGCCCAACTGCGCAACGAGCAAAGCGCTGCGCAGCCGGCGATGCGATTTCGACTCACCGAAGTGACCTGCGCTTTCTTTGAGGGAATCTGTGAGGCGCAGCTTGGATGCCGCGAAAACCGGGGCGAGCCCGAATAGGATACCCGTGGCGAGGGCGCAAGCCAGCGTCAAACCAAGCACCTGAAAGTCGAGCCCGAGATATCCCGGCAGCGATTCCGGCACATAGGATCGCAGGATGGTGGTCAGCAGGGGAACAAGCAGCAGCCCGAGCGCGCTGCCGCACACAGCCAGCAGAGTGCTCTCGGTGAGCATCTGCCCCACCAGGCGCGAGCGGCCGGCGCCAATCGCGGCTCGAATGGCGATTTCCTTTTCGCGCGACACCGCTCGCGCCAGCAGCAAGTTGGCCACGTTCGCGCACGCGATCAGCAGGACTAGAGCGATAGCCCCCAGCATGACATACAACGCCGGGCGGACGTTGCGGGTGAGCCAATCGTGCAGGGGAATCACCCTGGCATGAGCGCCGGCATGGTAACGCGACCACGGCGGCGGATACTGGTTGTCCATGTGGCGCGCGATAACTTCCAGGGCTGCTCGGGCGCCTTCCACGCTGACGCCGGGCTTCAGCCGCCCGATGACACTCACTATGCCCATCGCCATCCCGGGACGCTTCGATCCAGGCGGCAGGGCGTCCGGCAGCCAGACGCCCACACCGGCCGAGCCCGGATGAAAGAAGCGGCGCGGCATCACGCCAATCACGCTATAACTCACTCCGTCCAGAACTAATGATTTGCCCAGAATGCTCGGGTCGCTATTGAAGTAACCTTGCCACAGATCGTGGCTGAGGATTGCAACGTGGTTGTGCCCTGGCCGTTCTTCTCCCGGCAGGAAACTGCGCCCCCGCGCAGGTTCGATTCCCAGCACAGGGAAGAAACTCTGCGTCACATGACCGGCCAGGATGCGTTCCGGGCGCGTGCCTGCCGCAAGGTTGATGCCCCGAGTAACACTGAAAGCCCCGAACTGGTCGAAGACCTTTTGCTCTTTCTCCCACGCGGCGTACTCCGGCGTGAGAACGGTGTCGCGGCCCGACTGCGGCATGAGTTCCGTGACCCAGACCACTCTGCCCTGATCCGGATAGGGCAAGGGACGCAGCAGTACTGCGTCAATGACGGTGAAGATTGCCGTATTCGCCCCGATGCCCAGCGCCAGCGTCGCAACCGCCACGGCGCTGAAAGCAGGATTCTTGCGGAATATGCGCAAGCCAAAGCGAACGTCCTGCCACAGCCGCTCGAGCCAGACGAGGCTCCACACTTCCCACGTTTCTTCCTTGACGCTGGTTACATTGCCGAACTTGCGCAGCGCTGCATAGCGCGCGTCCTCGGGCGCCATGCCGCGCTCGATGTTGTCCTGGGTCTCCCGCTCGATGAAGTCGCGGATGTCCTGATCGAGGTCTTCCATCATGCGCTTGCGGCGGCTGAACAACCGACTCATCGCTTTCCTCCGTCACTCATAGCGCAGCGCCACCATCGGGTCCACTTTCATCGCGCGCCGCGCGGGAATGTAGCACGCGAGCAGCGCGACCATCGTGAGCAGGAGCGAGACGGCCATGAACGTGAGCGGGTCGCTCGGCCTGACCCCGTAAAGCAGGTTTGCCATAAGGCGCGTAAGCGCGAGCGCCCCGGCAGCGCCGATGGCGAGCCCAATCAGCGTCAGCCTGAGTCCGTGCCCCATCATCATTTTGAGGATTTCGCCCTTCTGCGCTCCGAGCGCCATACGAACGCCGAGTTCGTGCGTCCTTCGCGCCACGTTGTAAGCCATGATTCCGTACAGTCCCACACAAGCCAGGGCGAGACCTACAATCCCAAAGAAGCCTGTAAGGGCTGAAATCAGGCGCTGCGTTCCCATCGTGTTGCTCACTTGCGCGGCAAGCGTCGTAACGTTGGTGATGGGGAGGTTGGAGTCGATTTGGTGGATCGCCTGCCGCACTTCTCCCGTGACGCTCGTCGGATCGCCCGCGGTCCGGATTTCCATCTCGTTGACGGAAGTCATGACCGATTCCAGTTGGAAGGCAGAGAGAAAGACCATCGGCTCCGCGGCTTCACGCGCACTCTTAAACCTTGCGTCTCTGGCCACGCCGACGATTTCAAGTCCCGGCGGCTCGAACTTTGGCCCCGCACTGAACCGTCTTCCGACAGGGTTGCCGCTCGGGATAAATTTCCGCACAAACGCTTCATTGGCCACCGCTGCGGGAGACGAGGCTGCGGTGTCACGTGTGGAGAAAGGGCGGCCTGCCAGGATGCTCATCCCTTCCGTGTCGAAGTACCCGGGCCCCGCCACAACCACTTGCGGGCTGACCTCGCCGGCGGGAGGCGGCTGGCCCTCCACAGAAACCTCGAACCCGCCCGAACTGCCGCTCATCGGACTCTCCGTTCCGATGCTGGCTGAGCGGACCCCGGGCAGGGCGCCGACTCGATCCAGCAGCGTGCGGTAGAGGCTTGCCAACTCGCTTGGTTTGTAGCCGGCCAGGTGAGGGTCGATGTTCACCAGCAGCACGTGCTCTGGTCGAAACCCGAGGTCCTGTTTTTCGAGATCGACGAGGCTGTGGAGCAGTAACCCTGCCGCCACCAGCAGCACCAACGAGGCGGCAATCTCAAACACCACGAGGCTTTTCCCCAGCCCCAGTCGAGTCTGCTCCTCGATGCCCGCCAATCGCCCTTCTTTCAGCGCCGGAACCAGGTCCGCGCGCACCGAGCGAAGTGCCGGGGCGAGGCCGGAAAGAATCGCGGTCAAGAGCGAAACGGCCACCCCAAATGAGAGCACGGCCAGGTCCGGCGTGACGTTCAGCGGTACCTTTGCGGCCACCGTGGCCAGCAGAACGTGAACCCCCCAGAAAGCCAGAATCGCGCCCGCCACGCCACCCGCCATCGCCAGCAGCACGCTTTCCGTGAGTATTTGCCGCACCAGCCTCCCGCGTGTTCCGCCCAGCGCCAGACGCGTCGCCATCTCCTTCCGGCGCGCCGTCACGCGCGCCAGCATCAGGCTGGCGACGTTCGCGCAGGCGATCAACAGCACTAAGGCTACAATCGCCAGAAGAATGCGCAGGGACTCGGAAGACTCATGCCGCAAACGGGATAGCCCGCGCCCTCCCGGAGCGAGCGGCACATAAGCGTGCTGGATTTGCTGCCGCTCAGCCTCGCTGATCTTCAACCCGGCGCGCCCGGTTAGATATTGGCGCAATTGGCCGTCGACCTCCGCGCGCGCCGCTTCCAGGCTTGCCCCACGAGCGAGGCGGCCCATCATGTTCAGCCAGTAGATGTTCTGATCGGTGAGCAGAGACTTCGCCTGCGGCATCACCGTCAGAGTGAGGCGCGGCCGCGCGCTGAGCGGCATCCAGAAATCGGCTGAGTCCCCCTCCATCCGGACTCCGAGAAACCGTCGCGGCGCAACGCCCACCACGGTCATCGGCACCCCGTCAATGGCTATCGAACGCCCCACAATTGCGGGATCGCCACCCAGCCTGTCCTGCCAGTAGTTGAAACTCACTATGGCAACGGGCGGCGCGGCAGGCTGGTCGTCAGCCGGCATGAGCGTCCTGCCGAGAGCGGCACCCACGCCCAGCACGGAGAAGAAATTTCCGGAAACCGTTTTCCCAAGCGCCACTTCCGTAGCCGCGCCCCCACCCGGACGATCCCCCCGGACCGTTAGCGTGTCAACGGAACTTTGGAATGCGCAGATTCCCTGAAACAGCCTGCTGTGGTCGCGCACGTGGAGATAAAACGGGTAAGAGAAGAAGCTTTGCCGCCCGGAAGGAATGTCGGTGGTCATCGACAATCCATCATCGGGACTGTTCGAAAACAACACGAGCCCGCGAGGATCGGCGACCGGAAGATTCCGCAACATAACCGCGTTCGCGAGGCTGAAAATCGCCGTGTTCGCCCCAATTCCCAGCGCCAGCGTGAGCACCGCGACCACCGTCCAGCCGGGATTCTTGGCCAGCATCCGAGCCCCTTGCCGAAGGTCTTGCCATATTTGCTCAAGCCTAACCATGCTCCATACCTCCCACGTTTCTTCCTTGACTCGCACTACGTTGCCGAACTTGCGCAGGGCCGCGTAATGCGCTTCCCCCGGCGGCATGCCGCGCTCGATGTTGTCCTGAGTCTCGCGCTCGATGAAGTCGCGGATGTCCTGGTCGAGACCTTCCATCATGCGCTTCCGGCGGCTGAAAAATCGAAACCAGCTATTCATAGCTTTCTCATTTGCTCGTATCTCAGCGCGACCACGGGGTTGATTTTCGTGACTCGACAGAGTTCCCAAGTACCAGGCTTAGGTCGCACTACGTTTGGCGTTACGTTCAGAACTGCTTGACATCGTGATGGCCAGGTGATAGCATCAAGATGTGCGAACCACCTTAACCCTGGACGACGATGTGGCCGCCAAGTTGCGCGCCGAAACGCGCAAATCCGGCGAGCCTTTCAAGCAAGTCGTAAACCGCGTTTTGCGCACGGGCTTGAACGTTCGAGTGAAAGCCGCTGCGCTTCCTCCTTACCGCATCAAGGCGCGGTCCTGGGGTAGTCCGGGCTTCAACTACGACAAGGTTTGGGATCTCCTGGAAGAGGCTGAGGGTCCCTATCACCGATGATTCTGGTCAACGCCAACCTCCTCCTCTATGCTCACGACGCCGGTTCGGCCCATCATTCGGTGGCCCGCCGCTGGCTCGAAAATACCCTTTCCGGTGACGAACCGGTAGGGCTGGCTTGGGCGGCGGTGCTCGCTTTTTTGCGTGTGGGCACAAACTCGCGCCTTCGCAGAGACGCTCCGACCCTGGATGAAGCCATCGCTATCGTCGCCGGCTGGTTTGAAAGCCCCACGGTTACTCTCCTCAATCCCGGCGAAAGGCATTGGGAGATATTGTGCGAGATGATGACCAAGGGGCAGGCCCGCGGGCCTCTGGTTACGGACGCCCACCTGGCCGCCCTGGCCATCGAGCATGGCGCCGCCCTCGCCACCACCGATCGCGACTTCGCGCGTTTTCCCGGCCTGAAGTTCTTCAATCCGCTTGATACCCCCTGATCGGTTTCGCGCAGCCGCTGTAGGGGGACGGCTTGCCGTCCCCGCATTTCTACCGGCCTCGACAAGGGCAGGGCAAGCCCTACCCCTACTCTTGCCTGTGCATACTTGGTTAGGCAAAGGTACGAGGCCCGGCGGCTTGGGCACGGCCGCATAACGAGCTTCCTCGGGCGGCATCCCGCGCTCGATGTTGTCCTGAGTCTCCCGCTCGATGAAGTCGCGGATGTCCTGGTCGAGGTCCTCCATCATGCGCTTGCGGCGGTTGAAGATTCGATGTCAGCGATCCATAGGCGTCCTCCCTCACTCGTGTCGTAGCGCGACCATGGGATCGACCTTCGTTGCTCGACGGGCGGGAACGTAACACGCGACCAACGCCACCCCTGTGAGAAGTAGTGAGACCCCGGCGAGCGTGAGAGGGTCCGTAGGCTTCACGCCGTAAAGCATACTGGATAAGAAACGCGTGAGCACAAGCGCACCGGCAATTCCAATGGCTACACCTGCCAGAGTTACTTTGAATCCTTCCCGAATAACGATTCCGAGGACATCCTGGCGCTGCGCGCCCAGCGCCAGTCGAATTCCAAACTCCCGGGTGCGTGCCGCCACCACATACGAAAACACGCCGTAAATCCCCACGACAGCCAGTCCCAGCGCCAGCGCCGCAAACGCTCCCAGCAGCAGTGTGCTGAACCTTTCGTACGAGTGGACCGACGAAATGTTGTCCTCCATGGTTCTCGCGCCCTGAACCGGAACTTCTGGATCAAGCCCAGCCACGATCTTCCGGACCTCCGGCAGCAGCGACATGGGATTGTGCCTCGCCCGGACGATAAGATAATCGTTGAACCCTGGCACATACATGTCGCCCACAATCGCTAACTGCTGCTTCTGCTTTTCGTAGTGGACCTCGGCTACGACTCCCACAATTTCACGGTCCCCGTTCCACACAATGCGATGGCCGATCGGGTCTTGCCCAGGAAACAACGCCCGCGCGGCCCATTCGCTCAGTATGGCCACGGGCGGCCCCCGGCGGTCCTGCTCAATGAATGCCCTACCTGAGCGAATAGGGATATGGAACAGCTCAAAGAACCCGGGAGCGACCGAGTGCAAACCGATATAGTCGTGGACAGGCCGCGAATCTAGTACTCAGTTGCGTAAGTCAGCGTACCTATGTTTAAGTCGGCCTGGTTGCACGAAGCGCTTGGTCCATTCAAACGGTGCGGCGGTCTGATTGTAGTTGACCACAAACCGGTCTATCGCTTGGCGGAGTTGGACAACGGAGGTAAAACTCGCTCCCCGCAGGGCTTGGCGGCTCAAGATGCTGAACCAGCATTCGACTTGGTTGAGCCAGGAGGCATGGGTCGGCGTATAGTGAAAATGGGCATTCGGGTGCCGGGCCTGCCAACGGTCGTGCTTCGGTTTGTGGGTACTCAAATTGTCCACAATGACGTGCAACTCGCGGCCGGGATAAGCGGTGACGATCTGATTCATGAAGTCCAGAAATTCGCGCCGTCGCCGCCGCGGGTAGTGGGCCGTGGTCACGGTACCCGTGAAGACCTCCAGGGCCGCAAACAACGTGGTCGTGCCATGTCGCTTGTACTCGTGGTTAAAACCCTGCAGGGAGCGGCCGTTGGGCAGGCGCAACCAGCCTTGCGCGCGTTCCAGGGCTTGGATGGCGGGCTTCTCATCCACGCCTAGCACCACGGCCCCAGCCGGCGGGTCCAGATAAAGCCCGACAACGTCGGCGGCCTTGCGTGCAAATTCCGGATCGGTCGAAACGCACCAACTATGCCGCCTCTCCAACTCAATGCCGTGTTGGCGCAGCACCGCCCAGACCCGGTAAGGGCTGACGTCTCCCAAGGCTTGAGCCAACAGGCGGCCATTCCAGCGTGCCCGTCCGGCGGGCGGAGACTGGTCCAGTTGCGCCAGAATCCGCTGTTCCGTCTCCGCCGTATAGCGGCGGGGTGGTCCCGAGCGAGGCGCATCGCGAAGTCCCTCCAGGCGCCGCTGGCCAAAGCGTCGCCTCCACTTCAAAACCGTGGGGCGACGCAACCCGAGTCGGGCAGCGATCTGCCGGGAACTGAGACCCTGGGCGGCCAGTTCGACGACCTTAATCCGGGGCAACATGCGACTCTCGGTCTTTCCGGCCCGTCGCCAACGCTCCAACTCTTGGCGTTCGGTATCGGACAAATCAACTTTCAAGGCATGCCGTGGCATGCCTCAGACTATAGCATAGGTACGCTAACTAGTGCAACTAAGTACTAGTGCGGTCAAATCCGTGACATCGCCACGCTCCATAGCTGGTAGATCCCCCATAGTCGCCGCTTCCACTCCGGGCAGGCCGCGCACCTGGGCAACCAACTGGTCGAAGAACTGCCGTCTCGAAACATCGTTGTACTTCTGCCACGGCAATTCCAGCGGCACTGTCAGGACATTGCGTGCGGCGATTCCCAGAGGGATGCCGGTCAGTTTCGCAAAACTGCGGAGCATTAGACCCGTGCCTACCAGCATCACCACCACAAGCGCCACCTGTGCCCCCAGCAGAAGACTCCGAAACCCCACGGTCCAGCGTCGCGGATGGCTACCCTGCGGCGCGCCGCCCTTCAGCACGTCATTCACATCACCACGGGAGGCCTTCAGCGCCGGCGCCAGGCCAAATAGGATGCCGGTCGCCAAGGAGAGCGCCAAACTGAACACCAGCACGGGGGCGGTCACGCGCATCGTTTGCGCGTCCAATTGGCGCATGTAACTGGGCCAGAAGCTGACATTCGCCTCCGGGCGAAGGAGCGCCAGCAGAGGCATGCTCCACATCGCGACCAACGTACCCGCCAAGCCACCGGCGGCGCTCAGGAGCGAGTTTTCTACCAGCACTTGCCGAATCAGCGCCGCTCTCCCTGCGCCGATCGCCACCCGCACCCCGATTTCTCTCTGCCGCCCTACCATGCGGCCCATAGTCAGATTGGCAAGGTTGGCGCAGGCGATCAGCAGCACAAAGCCCGCCGCTCCATAGAGCACCAGCAGGCCCTTCGCCAGCACCGGATCGATCTTGCTCTCGGCCAGGCTAACGGCATTGGAATCCCAGATTCCGTCGAAGCTCGGCTGCTGTTCTTCCAGCCGACGCATGATGGCTCTGACCTCCGTGGCGGCCTGCGCTACCGTCACGCCGGGCTTCAGATGAGCGATTACCTGGTGCCAGTGCTGCTGGCGAGCTGTGAGGTCCCCAGAGTCACCCATGGAAATGGGAATCCAGAACGCGGCTTGGCCCGAGTCACCGTTTACTCCCGGCGGTGTAACTCCGACGATGTGGCAAGTCTGACCATTGATCTCCAGGGTCTTCCCAATCACCGCCGGATCCGCGCCGAACCGCCCATGCCAAAGGCCGTCGCTGAGAATCGCGACCGAATGTGCGCCCGGGCTGCCATCTTCCTCCGGCAAGAATGTGCGACCCATAGCTGTCGTGATGCCGAGCATCGAAAAATAGCTGGCGGAAACAATCTCCCCATGGACTCGCTCGGCCGGCCCTGGGCCGGTGATTGTGTAAGTGCGCAGCGCGTATGACGCCATCGAGTCGAACACCGTGTTAAGACGCTTAAGGTCTTGAAATTTGGGGTAAGAGAACGAGCAGTCCCGAGCGCCGCGTCGGTCGCTGTCGACGGTAAGGTAGACGTGGACCAACCGGCTCCCGTCGGGATACGGTAGAGGACGCAAGACTACGTTGTACAGCACGGCGAAGATCACCGCGTTGGCGCCTATCCCAAGAGCCAGGGTGAAAACCGCAACGGCGGTGAAGCCGGGGGATTTGCGCAATATGCGGAGGGCGAAGCGTGCCTCCTGCCAGAGTTGCTCAAGCCAAACAAAACTCCACACCTCCCGCGTGTCTTCCGTGACCCGCGTCACGTTGCCAAACTTGCGCAGGGCCGCATAGCGCGCTTCTTCCGGCGGCATGCCGCGCTCGATGTTGTCCTGCGTCTCGCGCTCGATGAAGTCGCGGATATCCTGGTCGAGGTCCTCCATCATGCGCTTGCGGCGGCTCATGATTCGCCCTCCGGTTCGGCGGGCCGGAGAATGCGCGCGATGGCTCCCGCCAGCTTGTCCCACTTGCTGGTCTCGACCTCCAGTTGGCGCCTTCCCCTGGCCGTCAGCCGGTAGAACTTGGCCCGGCGATTGTTCTCCGAGGTGCCGTCCTGGACGGAAATCCAGCCCCGCTTAATGAGCCGGTGCAGGGCAGGGTAGAGGGAACCCTGCTCGACCTGAAGCACGTCTTCGGATCTGAATTCGATCGCCTTGGCGATGGCGTGCCCGTGCGTCGGGCCCAGCCGCAGCGTGCGAAGAATCAGCAGGTCCAAAGTTCCTTGCAGAAGTTCAATGCGTTCTCGTTGCTCTTTGGTAGACATACTAGGGGAAGGTAACGCCCTTCAGGTAGAATGTCAAGGGGAAAGTAAGCAGGCAGGTCGGCAGATGGGCAGATCGGGAGGTCGCCAGGTGGGCAGTAGGCAGATGGGCAGGTAGCGATTAGGTGCGATGGCGGTGGGTAATTGGCGGCAAGCTGTCGCGTGGTCCCGCGATTCATCCTCCTGCCTTGGCTTGACGGGCCTGTGATCCTAATAACAACCTGGTTTCCGCTCTTCCCATCTGCCCATCTGCCTAGCTGCCCAGTTTGCCACCTGCCGACCTGCCAAACTGCCCACCTGCCCTTCTGCTCGCATTTTTCGCTTGACAAGCGGAGGAGGGTGTGATAGCCTATTTAGGTGGTTATTTTCTGGACACATTGTCGGGGACGCGGCATGAGACGCAGGGCGGCGCGAGGCAAAACGGACGGTTCGAGGCGAGGGGCAAGAGCGGGATTGGAAAAAATAAAAAATATTACGATCGAAGCCAGTAAGTTACTGAAAATAAATGGGGCCTTGCACGAATTCGGGGAACGAAGCTAAGAAGTAACTGCAAACAAAGGAGTTATACGAAAAAGTGGAGAAACGAAGCCAAGAACTGGCTGATAATAAAGCACATAACCTTCTCGGCGGCTGCGAATTTTGCGCGTTTTGAGCACCGTTTTGCACAAAAAGAGCCCGAAAGAGCGCATTTTGCGCAAAAAAGAAGCGGAACTTGTGACTCCGGGGGGCCCCTTGACAGCGACAAGCAGTCGGCTAGACGGCCTTGGGAGTTCCATCGGCGTCGGCACGTGGCGCGGGCGTCTCGCCCGCCGTGGCGGGTCCACCTTGGCCCTGACCCTGCACGGGCAGGATGCCCGTGCCACCGCGGGCGAGACGCCCGCGCCACGATGGCCGCAGGTTGATTTTTTGTCGCTGTTCGGCCATTCTAAGCGTTCAGGACGCATAAACGGCTGAAATTAAACCATGAAAAAGATCCAGATTTACGACACAACATTGCGAGACGGTTCTCAAGGCGAGGACATCTCGTTTTCTCTGGAAGACAAGCTTCACATTTTGAAGAAGCTGGACGACCTGGGAGTGGACTACGTGGAAGGCGGCTGGCCGGGATCGAACAGCAAGGACATCGCCTTCTTTGAGCGCGCGCAGGAGTTGAAGTTGAAGCACGCCCGGCTCACGGCCTTTGGCAGCACCCGCCACCCTCGTCACGCTGTGGCGCACGACAAAAATCTCGAGGCGCTTTTGGAAGCGAACACGCCGGTGGTGACCATATTCGGAAAGTCCTGGGATTTACATGTCAAGGTAGCGTTAGGCATCTCGCTTGACGAAAACCTCAACCTGATTGGCGAGTCGGTGGCGTTCCTGAAGTCCAAGGGAAGGGAAGTGATCTACGACGCCGAGCATTTCTTTGACGGTTTCAAGGCGGACCCGGAATACGCGCTAGCCACGCTGGCCGCGGCGGAGGCGGCGGGCGCTGACACCCTCGTCCTCTGCGACACCAACGGCGGCACCCTGACCGCCGATCTTTGCGAGGCATTCCGGGCCGGGGCAAAACACGTCAAGAGGCCGCTGGGCATACACACTCACAACGATTGCGAAATGGCGGTCGCCAACTCCATCGCCGCCGTGCAACAGGGCGCCGTGCAAGTGCAGGGCACCATCAACGGATATGGGGAGCGCTGCGGGAACGCCAATCTTTGCTCGGTGATCCCTAATATCGAGCTGAAACTGGGCATGCGCGCTATCGGCCGCGAAAACCTCAAGCACCTCACCGAGGCGTCGCACTACGTCAGCGAGTTGGCGAACCTGCATCACCGCCAGGACCTGCCCTATGTGGGCAAGAGCGCCTTTGCCCACAAAGGGGGAATCCATGTGAGCGCCGTGATGAAAGAATCGGCTTCTTATGAGCACATCGACCCGGCGCTGGTCGGCAACGAACGCCGCGTGCTGGTTTCGGAGCTTTCCGGCAAGGCGAGCGTGCTTTACAAGGCGGCGGAGCGGGGCCTCGAGATCGACCAGTCCGCGCCCCACGCCAAGCTG
The DNA here is from genome assembly GCA_963842495.1 of uncultured Acidobacteriota bacterium. Taxonomy (GTDB): domain Bacteria; phylum Acidobacteriota; class Terriglobia; order UBA7540; family UBA7540; genus CAVROP01. The sequence continues at coordinate 27,246 of CAWJHY010000009.1, read as the reverse complement.
GTGGTCGACAAGCTCAAAGAGATGGAGCACTACGGTTATCAGTTCGAGGGCGCCGAGGGGTCGTTCGAGATTCTGTTTGACAAGCTCGTGCACCACACGAAAGAGTTCTTCGACCTGGACGGATTCCGCGTCATCACCGAGAAGAAAGGAGCCAACCAGCCCTACTCGGAGGCGGTGATCAAGCTGCGCGTGGACGGCACTGAAGAACACACCGCCGCGGAGGGCGTCGGCCCGGTGAGCGCCTTGGATCGCGCGCTGCGGAAATCGCTGACCACGTTTTTTCCCTGCATCGGCGAGATTCGCCTGACGGACTACAAGGTCCGCGTTCTGGACGCCAAGGCGGCCACCGACGCCAAGGTGCGGGTGCTGATTGAGACCACCGACGGCCACGAGACCTGGGGGACCGTGGGCGTTTCCGAAAACCTCATCGAGGCTAGCTGGAGAGCCCTCGTGGACAGCATCACCTACAAGCTGAAGAAAGAATACGGGTATCGGAAAAGATAGGCAGGTCGGCAGGTGGGCAGATCGGCAGATGGGCAGGTGGGGAGGCCGGTGCATGGGGCGCAAAAACGCTTGAACGTTGTCATTCTGAGCGAAGCGAAGAATGCCGCACTGCCGAGATCCTTCCTCGCCTTCGGCTCCTCAGGATGACAGCCCGAAACGTTTTTCCGCAGGCCGTACCTACTTGCCCACCTGCCTAGCTGCCGATCTGCCCACCTGCCGACCTGCCTACTGCCCGTTCTCCTGCGCATACCGAGTCAGCGCGCGAAGATTCGCCTGAGGCGTGTCGCGAGGCACTTCGCATCCCGCGCCGACGATGTAACGCGGCCCGGCTTGCTGGTGGCACTCGGCGACGGCCGTCGCCACGGACTCGGGTGAGCCTTCGCGCAAGACGCGCACCGGGTCGATATTGCCGAGCAGGACTTGATCCGGTCCCATCTTCTCACGCGCCTCGGAGATGGGCACCATGTAATCCAGGTCGACGAGGTCGCACCCAAGGCGGCCGACGCTCGCGAGGACGAGCCGGATATCGCCGCAAATGTGCAGCCGCACCTTGGCGCCGAGTGCGTGCAGCCCGTCGACCATTTTCTTTTCGTATTCCCACACGAAGTCCTCGTAAATCTGCGGACCCACCAGCGACGCCGCGGCGTCACCGATGCCAACCAACTCCGCTCCTTCTGCAACCTGCGCGGCGGCGAAGCGCAGTTCGAGCTTCAGCACAAAGTCGAACAAGCGCCGCACGAACGCGGGATCGTCATAGAAATCCAGCATCAGGTTGTTGATTCCCCGCAGGTCCGCGCCCTGCGCGCATGGCCCCTCGACCCAGCCTTCGATCAGCTTTTCTCCGCCCACGCGTTGCTTGTAGAGGGCCAGAGCTTGCAGGCGATTGTGCATGCGTTGCCCGACGTACGGGTCGGGGACCTCGAGCGTGTCCAGGAGCGTCTTATCGGTCAGCAGGGCATTCGCCTCGTCCAGGGCCGGCGGCTGGTTCGGGAAGAACTTCACGGCTGCGCCGCAATCGGCCGCCTCGCCCGCAGGGTCTGACATGGTGTTGACGTGGTCTATTCCGAATTCTTCCGCGGCCCGCATCTGGCCTTCCGTCAGAAAGCGGAAGTCCGTCGCATAGTCGATGTAACTCGATCCGATCAGGTCTCCGGCAAACTGCATGAGAATCGGCATGCAAGGAAGATGGTCCACCGCACCGCCCTCGAGCATGGCCACCACACGTTCTCGACTATTCACGGTTCCTCCTGAATATGCGCCCATGTTTATAGATGGCGAGGGGTGGGGCGGTCAATACCAAAAACGCCCTGAACCGTGCCATTCCGAGCGAAGCGAGGAATCTCGCTCTGGTCTTTGGTCTCCGGATGGCGCGGAGCAGGGCGAGATTCCTCGCTACGCTCGGAATGACACCGGGAGGACAGGCCGGAGTTCTGGCGCATCCGATCAGGGTTTCGTGGCCAGGATCAGCGGTGACGGCCCTGGGGCATCGAGGGTGCGCGAGTTTACGAACCCGGCCTCCCTCAGCCAGGAACTGATCTCGCGGTAGGAGTAGGTGTCGCCATGGTCGGTGTTCACGAGCATGTTGACGGCGAAGAGAAGGCCGCCCAGCGGCTCGGTTCTTTCGTCATTCACAAGAATCTCGGCTACGGCGACAGTGCCACCGGGGGCTAGGGCGTCGAACGTTCGTTGCAGCAAAGCGTGGCTGCGCTCCTCGCCTTCGCTGTGCAGAATATGGCCCAGCGTAGCGACGGCGTGGTTAGTCCCAAAATCGGCTGAAAGCAGGTCGCCGGGAACGAACTGGAATCGCTTCATCAGCCCGAAGTGGGCCACGGTTTTGCGGGTGACGGCGATCACTTCCGGCCAGTCCACGGCCCTGACGCGGACATATGGCGATTTCTGTGCCAAGGCTATACCCCACACGCCGGAACCCGGCGCCAAATCAAGCACACTGATGGGCCTCCCGTCGCCGTTCAAGTCGAGCGCGCCAGCCAGGGTCTGCGCGGAGCCATAGCTCCTGGGGAAAATATCCGCGACGAATTTACTGAAGAAATCCCCACCCAGCCGCTCTTGGTTGACCGGCTCCACGGGTTTGCCGGTGGCAACAATCTCATTAAGCCGCAGCCACTTGGGAATCAGGTGCTGGCTGCAGTGCAGGATCATGCCACCCTGGAAGCCGGGTTTGGTGCTGACCAGGAAGGCGGCGCTCTCGGGAGTGAGAGCGTAATGGCCCTGCACGTCTTTGGTGAGCAGGTTCAGTCCTACGAGTGCGTTCATCAACGCGGTGAGTCCGCGGGCGGAGGCGCCGGTCGCGTCCTCGACTTCCTCGACGGTTTTTGCGCCGTTGTCCAGTACGTCGAAGACCCGGTGGCGGATGGCCGCCTCGAGGATCAGTGGCGGTGCGTAGCCCCAGGTAAGCTGCATGATTCGGTCGGGCCTAACAGGCGTCTGTGCGTTGCTCATGTTTCTCCCGAAGTTATTAATCGTATTTTTGCCCTGGCGAATTTCAATATATCTCGAACTCACCCCCTCCGGCAAGCCCTCGCGGAATCCCAAACTCCCAAGGGCGAGTTCGGCGAAAAAAAGACTAAAAAAGGGACTTGCATTTCGCGGCTGAGAGGAGTGACAATGACAGTATGCTGACGGGAGGAGAAATGACTCCACCGGGCACGCATACGTAAGGCAAATGATCACACCGCTCTTGCGGTGCGCACTGTGGCTGACGCTCCGCGGACGTTACCACGGCGCAAAAAACCGATAGGAAACGAGACGGGGGACCAGAAATGGTTCCCCGTTCTTGCTTTAGGGTTGGAGCTCACCGGTGAATGCCGGTCAGGCAGGCATCGAGTATATCAATCGCCTCGTCCATTCTCTCTTTGGTTATGGTCAAGGGAGGAGTTAACTGGACAACGTTTCCCATCATGAGTTTGAAGCTCAGACCCTTGCTCAACGCGTCGTACATCACCTGCTCAGCTTCTTCCACGGCTCGCTCACGCGTGTTCCTGTCCCGGACCAGTTCCACGCCCAACAGCAAGCCCAGCCCCCTGACGCGCCCGATGATCTCGTGTTTCTCCGCGAGCGCCTTCAGCCGTCCTAGCGCGTACTCTCCAATTCGGCGCGCATTCTCGATCAACCCTTCCTCTTCCAGGCAGGCAATGGTTGCCAGGCCGGCCGCGCAGGCGACGGGGTTTTTCTCGTGCGTATAGTGGCCCAAAGAGCCCTCGCTCACGACGTCGAGCCCTTCGCGAGCGATCAGGGCCGCGAGGGGGAAAATACCGCCGCCTAGTCCCTTGCCGAGGACCAGCATGTCAGGAACGATGCCGAAGTGCTCGCAAACGAACATCTTGCCGGTGCGGCCCAGGCCGTTGGGAATCTCGTCCAAAATCAGCAAGGTCCCAAGGCGGTCGCAGGCCGCGCGGATGATCTGCCAGTATTCGGGCGGGGGAACGGAGGGCGTGCTGCGCACAGTCTCGGCGATGACGGCGGCCACATCGCCTTCTTTCTCCAAAACATACTCGACGTAGCGCGCACATTGCAGCGTGCACTCTTGTCCACAACCCCAAGGACAACCGGCCGGGTCGGCCGGCGGAACGTGCTCAGCGCCGGAAAGAAGCGGACCGATGCCTCTGCGAAACATGGCTTCGCCCCCCACCGAGATGGCATCGAGCGACGCGCCATGAAACGAGTCCCACATGGAGATCGTCTTGTATCTTCCCGTGGCCGCCCGCGCCAGTTTCAATGCCATGCCGACCGCTTCGGCGCCGCCTGGAGCAAACAGGACCTTGTTTAAATCCCCAGGAGCAAGTTCGGCGAGTTTCTTGGCCAGGTTGATCGCGGGCAGGTTGGTATAGCGCCGCGTGCAGAACGGCAGCGTTTCCATCTGAGCCTTGATGGCCTCGATCACCCGGCGGTTTCGGAAGCCCACCTGGTGAACGCTGTTGCCGTGGAAATCAAGGTAGCGGCGGCCTTGCAGGTCTTCAAGGTAAACGCCGTCGCAGGCGGTAAGGACATTCAGACAGGGCGTGGAGAGTGACTGGTGCAGGAAGTAGCGGGCGTCTTCGTCCAGCCACTTTTGAGTTTCCGCATCGATATTCCGTGCTGCCCACTCCTTGCGCCGGGACGAAACGTTCAAGTCTCCCTCGGCGCGAAAGCCTAGAGCTTTGTCCTGATCTTGGGGCGTGATGCGTCACCTCCTTCGAGGGAAAAGGCCTAGCTCCCCTCCTCGGCCGAGGAGGGGGTAGGGGGTGGTGCCGGCAACTGCGGTCAACCACCCCTAACCCCTCCCTACCCAAGGAGGGGAACCGCATTCGCAGGAACTAAGGCCGCTCGCCGTGCGCCAACCGAGCGTTGATCTCATCCAGAACCGGAGCCACTTCCGCGATCGCATCCACCACATAGTGAGCGCCTGCCTGAAGAAAACGCTGACGAGCGCGGTCGAGTTTGCCACGCAGGACTTGGGGCTCGAGTGCGGCGATTTCCTGCTCAGTCAGCCCAAGCTCGTTGCCTGTCCTGGCCAGTCCGATCGTCCACATCCCCGCGTTGAGTCCCTCCGCGATATCCGGCAAGGTATCCCCCACCTTGACAAAAGCTTCCATAGGGTAGAGTTGCAGATTCATGGCGTTTTGCAGGCACATCCACGGGTGGGGCCGTCCTGCAGGGACCTGCGCGGCGCATACACTCGAGTCCGGCACGTATCCCTGCTTCCTGGCCTCTTCCTGAAGCACTTCCATCATCTCCGTTGTGTATCCTGTCGTGGAAGCGATCTTCAGGCCCCGGCGGCGAAATTCCGCCACAGCCTCGAGTGTGCCCGGAATCAAATCGGCGTACTTCGCCAGGCAGGCGAGTTGAAGGGGCACGAAGTCCCGGAACATCTGCTCCACATCGTCTTCGTCAGGCGGGCCGCCGTGCACATCCTGCCACATGAGCCGGACCGCCTCCATTTCGGAGATCATGCGGATGTGGACTTTCTTGTGCGCCCCCATCGGTTCACGCGCCTGTTCTGTGGTGATGGGGATCCCATGGCGCTTGAAAACTTCCACAAAAACCACGGCAGGAGCAAAACAGCCGTAGTCCAGGGTGGTTCCGGCCCAATCCAGGATGACGGCCTTCAGAGGGCCTCGATAAGAACGCTGAAATACAAAGTCCATGGCTGTAGACGCCCCAATCTTCAGGTTGAAGCCGAGGGATGGCGGCCTGAATTCGCCGTTACGTCGAGACGGCAGCCGGCATCTCAACTCCCATCTCCGCCAGGGTCTGCCGTATTGCTCCGAGAAGGCCGCGCATATCGTCCGGGAAGATGTGCCCGATGCAGCCGATCCGGAAGCAGTCCGCCTTACTCACTTTGCCCGGGTAGATCACTAAGCCCTTGTCGCTCAGGCGCGAGTAGAACACCTCAAAGTCGAATTTCGGGTGCCGAGGGTAGCGAAACGAACTGATGATGTAGCCTCGGTCTTGTGGCCGGAGGTACCCCTCGAAGCGCAACTCTCCCATGCCTTGCGAAAGCACTTCGAAGTTGGTCCGATAGCGCGCGGCGCGGCCCTCGACTCCTCCTTCCGCTTCCAACTCCCTCAAAGCCTGGTGAAATGCCAGGAGCGCATGCGTGGGCGGGGTGAAGCGAAACTGCCCGTCGGCCTCCAGTCCTTTCCATTGGGCCAGGAGGTCCAAGCTCACGCTGCGGACGAATCCCGCGGTCGCAAGCAGCGCTTCTCGCTGCGCCAGCACGAAAGCGAATCCCGGGATGCCCTCGATGCACTTGTTCGCCGAAGAAACCAGATAATCGATCCGGCAGTCAAGTAGGTTCAGGGGCATTCCTCCGAAACTGCTCATCGCATCCACGAAATAAATCCGATTGAAGTGTTTGACGATCTCCCCAATTTCGCGCACCGGATTGATCATGCCAGTGCTGGTTTCGCTGTGCACCACCGCCACATGGGATATGGAGGGATCAGCTTGCAGCGTCTGGCCGAGTCGCTCCTTGTCGGGGCGCTGATCTTCCAGGCAACTCAGCTCGGCGACGGGAATCTTGAGGGTCTGCGCGATCTGGGCAATGCGCCTTCCGTAAGCGCCATTGATTACTACTAACACCTTCCCATCCGGCGGTACGGTGGACGACAGTACCGACTCAATGGCAAACGTGCCGCTGCCTTGCATCAGAACAGCCTCGAACCCCCGGTCCGCCACCCCGCCCAGTTCCAGCAGTTTGCGGCGAATGCTGCGCACCATCGCAATGAATTCGTGGTCCCGCGAGCCCAGGTCGCGAAGCGCCGCCTGTTTCACCGTCAGGCTGGTCGTCAAGGGACCAGGAGTAAACAACAACTTATCTTGTTTTCGTGTGCTCGGTTGCATGACGCGTGACAAGTCCTCGCGACGCCGCCAGGCGGCGAGCGTTTGTCCTTCTCGGTTCGCTCTGTGGCCAGGAAAAGTCCAAACACAGAGGTCACTGAGACTCTCCGTGTTCTCTGTGGCGAGGCTCTAAGGGCACAAAGGACACCGAGAAGTTTGCGTGGTTTCAGCCGCACGCTCGACGGACCTCTCAAATTAGGACACTACCGGGATAATGTCAACGATGATAGACTCGTTGATGAGTCAGTTTGGTGTGGGGGCGGCTTCGCGCCGCTGTTGCCCAGGCAAACTCCCCGCGACATCACGCAAACAGATTGGCACATGATAGCGGAGCAAAGGACTACAACCCGGCGGTTGCTGCTCTGGCAGATTCTGATTGTCAGCCTGCTGATGACCGGTTATGCCGGATTCTACATTTGCCGGTCGAATTTCTCCGTCACCTTGCCGCTGATTATTCGAGACCTTGCGGCTCACGGCATTCCGGCGGACCAGGCGCGCATTCGCCTTGGGCAGATCGTTTCCCTGGGCGTGTTGGCCTACGCCCTGGGCAAGTTCTTTCTTGGCGGGCTGGCTGATTTCTGGGGCGGCAAACGCCAGTTTCTGGCCGCCATGGGTGGAGCAGTTCTGTTTACCTTGTTGGCCGCCGGCGGCGGCCTGCAGGTGTTCGCAGTGGCCTGGATCGCCAACCGGCTCGTCCAGTCTGCCGGGTGGGCGGGAATGGTGAAGATCACCTCGCGCTGGTTCTCTTACGCCGCCTATGGAACCGCCATGGGCGCGGTCAGCCTTAGCTATCTGTTTGGCGACGCCTTCGGCCGCCAGTTCATGGGCGTCTTGATCGCTCACGGCTTGGGTTGGCGCGCGGTCTTTGTGGTTGCCGCCTGTAGCTTGTTTGTGCTTTTCGTGGCCAACCTCCTGCTCCTCAAAGAATCAAGCTCCGAAATCGGGGAAGCGGAGACCAAGGCGAGTCCTGAGAACCTCTTTGCGGACCGCAGCGAAAGCCCACGGAAGCGCAGCCTTGCTGAGCACCTGAGGCCGTTATTACGCAGCCCGGCTTTTTGGATCGTCTGTACTCTGTCTCTGGGCACCACCTTCGTGCGTGAGACCTTCAACACCTGGACGCCAACTTACTTCTACGAAGTGGTGGGCTTCAGCACCGCCAAGGCCGCCAAATTCAGCGCTCTCTTCCCGCTGTTCGGAGGAGCCTCCGTGGTGCTCGTCGGCTATCTCAGCGACCGCCTGGGGCGCGGAGGACGGGCGATTATCACGTTCGTCGGGCTCGTCGTTGCCACCCTTGCCTTGTTCTCGCTTGCCTCGCTGCGATCCGGCGCCGCCCACCACCTGCCGGTGGTGCTGGTCGCCCTGGTGGGCTTTGCCATCATCGGGCCATATTCCTACCTCGCCGGCGCCATGGCACTCGACTTTGGCGGGAAACAAGCGGCGGCAACCTCGTCCGGGATTATTGATGGGGTTGGCTATCTGGGTGGAGTCCTGTCAGGCGACGCGGTGGCGCGCCTCTCGCTCGCGGCAGGTTGGCAAGGCGCGTTCCTGGTCCTGGGAATTGTCACAGCTTTCTCCACCTTGGCCGCCGCCTACTTCTGGGTACTTCAACGACACCCAGCTCCAGCCCCTAACACGACGACCGCTTGACCAGTCTGCTGGGTAGCGCGGACATGCAGTTTAGGTCTGCGGTTCTTCCGACCCATACACGGCCCAAGAGCCGCAGACCTATAAAGCAGGTCTGCGCTACCTGCTAACTACTACTGTTCTATAATCGAACCGTATAGCTATGCTCCGCGTTGACCCAGCCGAACTCGAGATATTCAAGAACCTCTTTCACGCGGCGGCGGAAGAGATGGGCGCAGGGCTGCGCCGCTCCGCTTTTTCACCGAATATCAAGGAGCGGCGCGACTATTCCTGCGCGGTATTCGACGGCGAGGGAAGAGTGGTGGCCATGGGCGACCACATGCCTGTGCACCTGGGATCCATGCCCATGTCAGTTGCGGCGGCGCTCGAGGCGCTCGAACTCGAATCGGGCAGCATCGCCATGCTCAACGATCCCTACGCCGGCGGCACACACTTGCCGGACATCACCCTGGTGATGCCCGTCGTGCCGGCGCGTCGCTTGGGCCGGAAGTCGCAGCCGGTCTTCTACGTCGCGAACCGCGCGCACCACTCGGACGTGGGCGGCGCGCAGCCCGCTTCGATGGGCCTGAGCGAAGACATTTACCAGGAAGGCTTGCGCATTCCACCCGTGTACCTGGTTCGCAAGGGAGCCGTGCAGCGGGATGTGCTCGCGATGCTGCTTGCCAACGTGCGCACACCGGCCGAACGCGAGGGAGACCTGATGGCCCAAGTGGCAGCTTGCCGCCTGGGGGAGCGGCGATTGCGCGAAATATTGGAAGCCTACGGCGTCCCAAAAGTCTGCTTCTACCTTGATGCCCTGCAAACCTACTCGGCCCAACTTATGCGGCAAGCTCTGTTGCATATTCCCGACGGGACCTATTCCGCGCAGGATTACCTGGACGACGACGGGTTCAGCAGCGAACCTGTGCCTCTGCGCGTCTCCATCAAGATCAGGCACGGCAAGGCGCGAGTGGATTTTGCGGGCAGCTCGCCTGCCTGCCGGGGAAGCGTCAACGCGGTGATGGCGATTACCACCTCCGCCGTCTTTTATGTCTTCCGCTGCCTGCTGGGCGAAGATGTTCCTGCCTGCGCCGGCTTGCTCGAACCGATCGAAGTGCGCGCCCCGGAAGGAAGCGTCGTGAACGCGCGAGCTCCCTCGGCGGTGGCGGCCGGGAATGTCGAGACCTCGCAGCGAATTGTGGATGTGCTGCTCCGGGCATTGGCCAAAGCGCTTCCTCACCAGATTCCCGCCGCGAGTTCAGGAACAATGAACAACCTTTCGTTTGGCGGCGTGGATCCGCGCACGGGCGAGGCTTTTGCCTATTACGAGACGATCGGCGGGGGCATGGGCACCCGTCCCACCGCGGACGGACTCAGCGGGGTTCACACCCACATGACGAACTCGCTCAACACCCCCATCGAGGCGCTCGAAGCCGCTTACCCGGTGCGGGTGCGGCGCTACTCGCTCCGCCGCGCCTCCGGAGGAAAAGGGCAATTCCGCGGAGGCGATGGTATTATCCGTGAGATTGAGTTCCTGACGGATGTGCGCGCTAGCATCCTTTCCGAACGCCGCCGGCTCCAACCTTATGGGCTCGCCGGCGGTAGGCCGGGTGAGGCAGGGAGGAATGAACTCCTTGTTCCTGAAAAGCGAAAATCGAAATTCGAAAATCGAAATTCGGCCAGCGATATTCGAAACGCGAAACTCGAAATTCGAAGTTCGAAGTTTGGAGAGACTTCAGGTCGTGTTCGGGAGCTGCGTTCGAAGGCGGTCTTTGACGCGCCGCGAGGCAGCGTTCTGAGAATTGCGACCCCGGGTGGCGGAGGCTGGGGAAAAAAGCGGAGGCGGAAGTCAGTAGTTAGGAGTCAGAATGGGAAGCCGCGACTCGGAATTCGAAGATCGAAACTCAAAAGGTCAGGGGCTGACGAGATTTAGCTTCTAACTCCCGAGCTACGGTCTGCGAATTTCCAGTTTCGATTTTCTAATTTCCATTTTCCACTGGGAGGCGAAATGGACGGCATTGATCGGCGAGACTTCATGAAATCCGTGGCGGGAGCGGCGGCGCTTTCGGCCCTGGAAACAGAACCCGCCTCCGCCTTGGAGTCTGGGCCGGTGTTTCTTTCCACTTGGGCGCACGGGAAACCGGCGAACGAACGCGCGGCGGAAGTCTTCAGGAGTGGCGGCAGCCTCCTGGATGCGGTTGTGAAAGGCATCAACGTTCCCGAAGACGATCCCAGGGTGATGAGCGTCGGGTACGGCGGCCTTCCCAACGAAGAAGGAGAAGTGGAACTCGACGCCGCCATCATGGATGGCACTCGGCATCGCGCCGGCTCAATCTGCAACTTGCACCACATCAAGAATCCCATTTCGGTGGCGCGCCTGGTGATCGAAAAGACCCGGCATACCACGCTGGCGGGGGAAGGCGCTTTCCGCTTTGCGCTCAAGATGGGATTCGAACCCATGCAACTTCTCACCCCAGAGAGCCTTAAGAAATGGATGGATTGGAAACTCGACCCGCAGCACACGACGAATTGGGTGACGGCTGAAAACCACGACACGATCGGGATGGTGGCCACCGACGGCAAGGGCCACGTCGTCTCCGGCTGTTCGACTTCCGGGATGGCGTGGAAAATTCCTGGGCGGGTGGGAGATTCTCCGCTGGTGGGTTGTGGCGTCTATGCCGACGACAATGTGGGCGCCGCCTCCGCCACCGGCGACGGAGACTTGATGACCAACTACTGCACCAGCATTTCGATCGTTCATTACATGCAGGCCGGCATGGCTCCGCAAGACGCCTGCCTGGAAATACTGCGGCAAATGTGGAAGACAGACGCGAAGAACCGGAATTCAGACTGTGGCGTGATCGCCCTCAACAATCGCGGCGAAATTGGAGCGGCCTCCATGAGGTCCGCGACTCGGCTCCAATATGCGGTGTGGATGAATGGCGAGAGCAATGTGCAGGACGCAGCGGCGCTGTACTGATAGCAATTCTCAGCCATCAGTCGCCAGGACCGGTGGCTACCCATCACGATTATGCTGGTCACCCCTGGACCAGTTGCGCTGCCCACTCCACAACCTTTTCGGCCAGGGTCACCGCACGACGGTACTCGTCCTCGGTTACCAGCTCAGCCGGACCGGGATAGCGCGTCTCCCATGCGAAGTCCGTCAGTGTGACTGCCTCTCGGATCTCTTGGGGAACGAACACGCCGTGGCGAGCAAGCCCGTCCAGCAGTTCTGAAAGGTCGTGAGTGTAGCGAAATCCGTATCTCCTGGCACGGTAGACCGCTTTAATAGCCTTTTCCGCCGCCTGTTGAGCATGAAAACAGAGATCCGCGTAAAGCACGTCGGTGGGCAAGGGCGCTTTGGCCAACGCCAAATCGCTCCGCGCACGACGCAACCAATCACTGGGCAAACCTAGGCCGCGCCTTTCAGGAGGCACGATAGAGTTCCCTCCCTTCCTTCAACGCAGGATGAATGATCAACGATGGGTCGTCGCCGTACTCACTCACGTCGCTTTCCGTCACGACAACAATATCCTTCGCGACGCCTAATCCTGCCAGCGCCATGTACAGGCCCTGGGCCGTTCGGCGGCGGTGGACGCCGTCCGGCATGATCACCAGCAAATCGACGTCGCTGTGCGGCCCCATCTGGCCGCGCGCCGCCGATCCGAACAGCACAATGCGGCGCGGTTTCGCGGTTTCAACAATTCTCGCCACCAGTTGGTCCAGCGTTGCCTTGTCAACGACGGTCGCTGCTTCCATGCGAGCCTCACTCGAGTCTGCGTCCATCGCTTTCCTAGTATACCTTAGTGGACTGGCTTGGGCTCAAGGGCCTCGATGTAGAAGGGATTCCGCTCTTTTGATTCTATCCGGGGCGGCCGTGCCAGCGTGTTCGTCTATTGCTTACGCGCCGCCATGAACTGCTCCCTGCATTGCCGGGCGAGCGCGCGGACTCCTTCAAAATCCGGGTTCGACCGAATTCCCGCGAGCAACGGGTCAGACTCGATCCCTGGATAAGCGCAATACCCGGCCGCAATCGCCGCGCGCAGCATGTGCAACGCCGTCTCAGGCTGCCCGGCGTATGCCAGGTGCGCCGCAGAGAAATAGTTCATTTCGGGATCGGATATAGGTTTCATGGCACGCGCCAACACCGTAATCTCGCCGGCAGGGCGGTGCTCCAGGGAAGCGAACAGGACCGGAAATCCCGCCCAATCGGGCGATGTCGCCGGGCGAGCCTCCCACGCTTCCTTTTCCTTGCCCTCTCGGAGCAGAACGTCCACCGCGATAGCTTGTTCGAACTGCGATCCCAGATCGAGATGCAGAAAATCGCGTGCCCGCTGATAATCTCCGTGCAGCAGAAACGCGACCGCGCAGGATCGCAGACCGGGGTATTGCGGATCGAGCAAGCAGGCCGTGTTGCACTCGACCTCCGATTCTTCGAGCAATCCGGCGTAGCGCAGCGCGTAGCTCAGATAAAAATGCGCTTGCGAATTCTCGGGCCGTCGCCGCACCAGATCGACCGAACCGCGATAAGCCATCGCTATCTGATTCTGTTCCAGTCCCAAGGAACGAAGGCAGGGTCCACACGTTATCAGGATCCAGCGCGGCCGCGCGCTTGATCGCATTCACGGCGCACTGCGCCGCTTCCGCCCCGCCACCGCCATACCAGCTATCGCCTGTACACGTGGTGCCCAGAGCAGACCACGCGGGTGCGTATCCCGGATCGAGCGCAACGCTCTGTTCGAGCATCGCCCGCGGCTGCTTCACGCCACCAGGGTCGTTGGGCATCGCCATCGCCCGAAGAAACAGGTCATAAGCTTGCTGATTCTTCGGCCGCCTGGCGCTTTCTAATGCCACGTCCCTACGCAGCATAGAAGCTAAAGTGAACTCCCTGGCTCCAAGATTCGGACCCAGCCCGTTCCGCGTCCGCGACGCGATCTCGCCTTCCAGCCTTATTGTGTTTGCAGCCGGAATGATGAACGCATCCCGCCACATCGAATGGCCTGTTTCGATATCCAGCGCCTCGATGGTGACTTGCAGTTGATCTCCCTCTTTCAAGAAGTGGCCCGTCACCACGCTCGCCACGCCGAGCTCGCGCGCCGCCTTTCTTGGGTCCGTTTGAGCGCGGCTCGCATCGAACGGCCGTACCGTGAGCGAACGCGCACGCCCCAGCACGCGCGCGATCTCCTCCGGAATCGCGGTTCCCAGAAAATCCATGCTGTGGTCGGATCCGGAGTTCGCGAAGGGAAGAACCGCCACCGTACGTGGCCGCGTGTTTACAGCCGGCCCATTCCTGCGCAGCGTCAACGCGAGCGTACCCGCAAAAAGCAACAGGCCCGCCACCAGCGGCGCCACGGACGCCGCCGCCCAGTGCCGCCGCAGGAATTTCCCGGCAACGTACAGCGCTCTGTCCGGATGCGCATCGAGCGGCTCATGCTTCAAATAATGATCCACATCGCCGATGAGCGCCTTCACCGAGGCGTATCTGCGCTGCCTCTCCTTATGCATGGCGGTCAGGCACAGAACATCCAGATCCGCCCACGAGGCGGTGCGCGTGGCGCCCTTGCCCGAGCTTCGGCTCACAATCGCCGACGGCTTCACCGGCTCCTCCGTCGTGATCAGGTTCGCCGCCTCGGCCGGGGTCTTCTCAGAAATGTCGAACGGCAGCCGCCCCGCCAGCAACTCATAAAGGATCACACCCAATGAGTAGACATCGCTCGCAACCCCCACGGCCTGCCCGCGGATTTGCTCGGGCGACGCGTAGGCCGGAGTCAGCAGGTGCATGCCGGTGCGCGTAAGATTCGGTGCGTGATTGCCCCCGTCAATCTGTTTCGCGATGCCGAAGTCGACGAGGCGCACCGACCCGTCGGTCCGTACCAGAATATTGGAGGGCTTCAGGTCCCGGTGAATCACACCGTGCTGATGCGCGTACTCGACCGCTTCGCACACCGCGCGAAACAGCTTCAGCCGCTCATCGACCATGCAGTCGTGCGCGCGGCAATACTCGGTGAGCGGAACGCCGTCCACGTACTCCATGACGAACCAGGGCGTTCCGTCAGCGAGCGTTCCCGCGTCGTACAAGCGCGCGATCGAGGGATGATTTAACTGCGCCAGCGTGCGCTGTTCCGATTCGAACCGCTGCCGCCGCGCCGGCGACGGCCACGCGTCGCGCAGAATCTTCAACGCCACCAGATTGCCCAGATCCACGCGCATGACCAGGTACACCACGCCCATCCCGCCTTCGCCTAGCTCGCGGACAATCCGATAGGGGCCAAACTCTTTGAATGGAAGAGATGCTGGGTGGGATTGGTTGAAGACGAGGTCAGCGGCTTGGGCAAGGTCGCGGTCCAGCAGCGAATCCCCGCGACCGTCTTCGTCCAAAAGTACCAGGACGTCGCCGACCAGCCCTGGATCATCTTGACACTGGGCGTCCAGGAAGCCGCGCCGGTCCGGCGCGGGCAATTCCACGGCCTCGTGGAAAAGGGTCTGGACTTTCTGCCATCGGTCGCTGTCCATCGCTGCACCCCGATCTACTTTGAAATGCTTGTGCCGAAGGCACCTTGGAGTGCGGCGGCTTGACGCCGCCTTGACACACCGCTGTCACCAGGGTGTCCTGAGCCGCGCCCTCTCAGCCTCAAAGACCCAAGGCGGTGTCAAGCCACCGCACTCGAAGGGCTTCGCGCATCTTCGTCGTTTCTGAGTGCGCGTCCGCCGACGAGCATGGACACGCTTTTCCGAGCCGTTTAGATCCCTGCCGAGGCTCGTGCGCCAGCCATGCCTTCGCCGCGCGCCAGTCGCGCAGGACCGTGGCTTCGGAGACGTTGAGAAGCGTCGCTGTCTCAGGGATATCCAACCCTCCGAAGAAGCGAGCTTTCCACCATGACCGCCTGGCGCGGATTCATGCGCGCCAGCGAGTCCAAAGCGGTGTTGAGCGCCAGGATTTGTTCTCCGCCGGAGGGTTTTCGCTGAACCGCCCGTCAAAAGTGACGGTCATCTCCGCCCCGCCGCCGCGCTTGTTCGAACTGCGGCGCCGCGCGGCCTCCACCAGGACCTGCCGCATGGCGCGGGCCGCGATGCGTTTGAAGTGCACGGGCGAGGTGGCGGCAATTTCGCGGGATTTCGATAATTTCAGCCACGCTTCATTCACCAGGGCGGTGGGGTTAAGCGTGGTATTCGGGTGGTCGCGCCGCACAGTTGCAGCCAGGCGGCGCAGTTCTTCGTAGGTGACGCTGAAAAGGTGGTCCAGAGCACGCCGATCTTCAGAGGCCGAGTCGGCCTGCCCGATGCCTACACCATCGCTCTCGCCAAAATTTTCGCCGCCATGACGGTTTTCCCCATGCTTTTGCGTATAGCCAAGTAAAGGGCCATGCGCTGATCCGCGGCGCGTAGAGAATGGCCAAGGTCGGTAAGCCGGTTCGTTTGCTGTTGCGTGTGCCTGTACGATAAGGGCAATTGTAGCATTCGAACCTGACTTGCCGCAACAGGGCGTAGCCATTTAAACAGCAGTTTTTGTTGCTGAAGTGTGCAATAGCAGGATTTGTAGCGGCGTTCTGGCGCCGCACCGCGGTGAGGTGCACTCGCGTACGTATGGCGAGGTAAACTCGCCGGTACGTTAGGGTTGGTCTCACAAGGGCATCGAAACTCAACAACCGATCGGGAGGAGAATATGAAGACACGTTGGCTTGGCAACGCTTACATCCTTGCACTGAGCTTGGCTTTGTTATCCTGGCGCCCGACGGCGCTGGCGCAGAATAATCTCACGACCATCGCCACGCCGGCGAGATTTGACTGGGTGCGGCAGACGAACGCATCAGGTGAGACGCTGTCAGGCAACACTCCCACGCAATGGGTCGCCGTTCAGTTCACGCTCGCCAATCCTGCGGCGATTACTTCCATAGGAGGGTATTTCGGGGCATTCACTACGGGCGGCGGTCTGAACGTCGTCATCTGCGCCGATAACGAGTCCGACCCGACCTTACCTACCCCTGGCGTGGCCATCTGGTCCCAGACTGAAACAATCCCCTCCCTAGGCTCCTCCAGCACCTTGGTCACCTTTTCGGACTATCTTGCGGTCCTCGCGGCAGGCACATACTCGGGTGGCATTCGAACCCCCGACGACTTCTACCCTGAAGAGTTCCATGGCAGGTCCGCCGCCCACTCCGCAGGCGAACAACGCCTTCTATGTCCCCGGAAACGGCAGGTGGATCAACATGAACGAGGGGCTGAATCACTCGACGAATTATCCGTCGGTCGTGATTTCGGGCTACGATTTGGGGACGGCTTCCGGTGCCCCGCTGATGGTTTCCGGGACGTTCGCCCGCACCATCACGCAGGGGACCTTTTTCAATACGTTTCCGTTCTCGCAAAACCTCAGCCCCATCGGGAACATAGGCCAAGCCGAGACCATACTGCAGTGGAACATTTTCGCGCCGGAAGCCGTCAGCGAACGCCTACGGGACAGGTCACCGCCAATCCCAAGACTACTCAAGGCGACATACTGGAAGCCGGTGCCTACTCGGCCACGGGGACCACCGCCTAGCGGTGCGGCACGCGGCATAGTTTTTTCCACCTATCTGAACACAACCGGCGCAGACATCTCCAGCGTCCAGGTTAACGCCGCTCTCAGCGGTTCGATTTTCGGCGCCAGCGCGAACTCACCCGTAACTGTGTCGGCGGGCGTGTACGTTTTCGACCCGGCGTATTTTACAACTTACATCAACTCTGTCGTGCCGAGCACATACGCCACCCTCGCCCAATTTCTCCTGGGCGGATCCAATCTGGTTGCCGGGCCAGGATATCCGGGGCAAGGGTCCTACTACGCGACCGACCTTACCCAACTTTTCAACTACAATTATGTCGAAGATTCCTGGGATTCGAACTACGTCCCGCCATTCCCGTTGGTGTGTATGGGTTCCTGTCCCGGCGGCTATGAGGTGTCCACCGCGGACTTCGACCTTCCTGCGAATGCCCTCTTCACGGTGCTGTTTAACGTCACGGCAGCTTCAAACGGCGCGGTAAGCGCTCAGTCGGACGCGATCGGCGACTTCCTCAGCACCCTACAGTCCGACGTGACTACTGGTATGTTCACTGACGGCTCCTCGGCGAACGGCGGCTTGGGCAACCCCATCGCGGGGATCGTGGGACCCATCGCGGTGATCCTCCCGGCCACGCCCGCCAGCATCGCACTCTCCACCACCACACCTTCTATTCCAGTAGGTTCGACAGCCACGATCGTCGCCAACGTGACAGATGCTTCCAACAATCCCATTCCCAACGCCATCGTGCGTTTCGCCATTAGCTCGGGCGGCCCCCACGCTGGATTCACCGGCCCGGTCGGCACCGACTCCAACGGCAATGCCACCCTCACGTTCACCGATACACTCGGGACAGGCGGCACCGACTCGTTCTCGGCGAGCGTTGGAACCCTTTCGGCGTCAACTCCCGCCGATGTCGATGTGACCTGGACCACGCCGGGTCCGCTGCTCACGATAAGCCTCAGTCCGGCGAACAGTCCCGACATCGCCCGGCACCGGCGTGCCCTACACTGCCACCGGACAGGATGCCTTCGGCACCAGTCTCGGCAATGTGAACAGCTCAGTGACCTTCAACATCTCCCCGGAGGGCTCGTGCTCGGGCGCAACCTGCACCCCGACCGCTACCGGGCCGCACACCATCACAGCGACCGGCAGCAACCCCGTGATCGGCACGATCACCGGGACGACTTCGCTTAATGTGACCAGCAGTTCGCTGAGCACGCCCACGATCACCTTTGTGCACCACCCTCGGCGACCTATCTGGGCGGCAACTTCGCTGTAAGTGCGACTACGAACTCCAACGGCGCCCTCACCTATAGCTACGTAAGCGGGCCCTGTATTCAAGTGAGTGGCGACACATTTAACTCGACCGGGGCCGGAATGTGCGTGGTCCAAGCGAACACAGCGGCCACAAGCACCTACTCTGCCGGCTCAGCGCAGCAAACCGTCACCATCAGTCCGGCGACGACGACCCCTCAATTTCGGAACTGCCCCCGCCCCGACGTCTCAGGGCCGGAATCTCACCGTCAGCGCCAGCACGACTCAACGGGCACACTGACCTATAGTTACGTCAGCGGGCCCTGCGCGTTCGTCAGCGGCGCCTCCTTTAGCTCCAGCGGAGCTGGACCGTGCGTGGTACAGGCCAGCGTGGCGGCTACCACGAACTACACAGCCGGCTCAGCCCAGCAAAGTGTCACCATCGGTCCGGCAACGACAAGCGTCACCTTCGCAACTGCGCCCACGCCCACCTACCTGGGCGGAAACTTCACCGTCAGCGCCACCACGAACTCGACGGGCACGGTGACTTACAGCTACGTCAGCGGACCCTGCGCGCTGGTCAGCGGCGCCTCCTTCAGCTCCAGCGGAGCTGGACCGTGCGTGGTGCAGGCCAGCGTGGCGGCTACCACGAACTACACAGCCGGCTCAGCCCAACAGACCGTCACCATCAAGGCGGCGACGCCGACCATCACCTTCGGCGCGGCGCCGTCGGCAACGTATCCGGGCTCCAACTTTGTGGTTAGCGCCACTACCAACTCGAATGGCGCCCTGAGCTATAGCTACGTGAGCGGACCGTGCACGCTGGTCAGCGGCGGCACCTTTAGTCCCACCGGTGTCGGGTCCTGCGTGGTGCAGGCCAGCACAGCGGCAACAACAAACTTCCTTGCGGGATCCGCAAACCAAAGCGTTACGATCGCCGCGGCGGGACAGACCCCGACCTTCACCATCACTCCGGAACCACCGGCAGAAACACGTGACCCGAGGCGTGGTGGGCGGGTTCATCCTCAAACTCCAATCAGTGGATGGTTTTGACGCCAACGTGAAGCTGAGCTGCTCAGGCGGCCCGACAGGTTCCTATTGCGTCGATTTTCCGATGACCGTCAAAGTGAATGGCACAGATTATGCGGTCTCCGGAATCTTGTTCCCCAAGAACTCGACCCCCGGCACTTACATCATCACCTTCACCGGTGTTTCGGGTTCACAGACGGTCAAGGCGACCGCGACGTTCACGGTGAAGTAAGCCGGTGGGCGGTAGATCCGACATGACCGATTATACGGATGCGTCCGCCCAAGGTGTTCCGACCGCGAAGAAGTGATCGGCAGCTTAGAGCGGTGATTTCTAAAGGGGCACGCCTCGGCGTACCCCTTTTTTGTGCTTGCAGCGCTCTTCCCAGAATTGGAAGGCGCAGATAAATCAAAACAGCTCACGCCAAGACGCTGAGGCGCAAAGAAGCGCAAAGGAGAGGTCCTTGCTGTTCTTTGCGAACTTTGCGTCCTTTGCGGCTTAGCGTGAAACCGCGTCGTCGGCTCAGGGACTAACTCGCTTAGCGCGTCAAAACCAGATTCAGGTACTTGTCCACCTCGCACCTGAAATCCGGCGGCACGACGGTGGTCGAGCTATATTCGACAATCACTGCGGGGCCTTGAAGCCGCGCGCCTGCCGCAAGCCGCTCCCGGTCGTAGACGGGAGTGGCGCGGAAGCGCCCGTCAAACCAGATCGGTTTGGATTTCATCTTCTCAGGGACGGCATTCCGCATCTTGTGGGCACTCAGTCGTGGCTTCGGAGTTCGAATCCTCAGGCGAAGGCGCAGGTTCACGATCTCGACCCGCCGCCCCGCATGAGAATACCCGTAAGCCGCAGGTGTTGCTGATCGAACAGCCTGCGAAAGTCTTTTTTGAAAGGCACCGAAAGCTCATAGGACTGACCGGCGTAGCGAAGGTCCAGCCGCCGCTCGGCCCGTGCCGACTGGGAGGGAAAGCCTTCCTGTTGAAGCTCCGTGCGTGAGGCGCGCTCCATTCTTGCAAAGCGTTTCTCGAGTGCGAGCCAGAGGCCGGATAGCCCTCCATCGGAGGGTACGGGAAGGAAGACCGATTGGACGGAATCTCGGACGATATCCGAGAGCAGAATTCCGAGTGCGGAGACAGCTCCGGGGTTTCGTGGCACGACGACTTTGGGCAGCCGCAGGGCGCGCGCCAGGTCCGCGGCGTGCAGCCCTCCGCCGCCGCCAAAGCAGACGAGAGCAAAGTCCCTCGGGTCGTGGCCGCGCTCGACGGAGATCACTCTCAAGGCCTTCTCCATCGTGGCGTTGGAGACGGCCACGATATCAGCCGCCAGTTGCGGGAAAGTCTTCGGGCCAATCTCTCTTCGGTGCAGTTGGAGGAATTCTGCGAATCCCTGCTCCGCCGCTCCGAGGTCCAGGTCGAACTCCCCGCCCAGAAAGAGGCCGGCGTCGAGGCGCCCGAGCAACAGGTTTGCGTCCGTGACGGTTGGTTGAACGCCGCCGCGATGGTAACAGATCGGTCCAGGTTCTGCGCCGGCGCTTTCCGGGCCCACGCGCAATGCGCCGCCCGCGTCCAGGCGAGCCAGCGACCCGCCGCCCGCCCCCACCGAGTGAACATCCAGAACAGGAACTGCCACCGGCAAGCCGCCCAGGGTGGTTTCATTGGTGGTACGGGGCAGACCGTCGATAAGGCACACGTCCGTGGACGTGCCGCCCATATCGAAGCTTATGGCGCGGTCCAGTCCAAGTTGCCGGGCAAGCCAGGTGGACGCCACAACGCCTCCGGCAGGCCCGGAGAGGATCGTCCGCACAGGCTCACGCGCCGCACGCTGCGCGGTGGTTATTCCCCCGCTGGATTGCATCACGTACACGCGACCCGCCGCCCCCGAGCCACGCTCGAGCCGCTTGAGGTATTCGCCCATAGTTGGGATAAGGTAGGCGTTGATGACCACCGTGGCCAACCGCTCGTATTCACGGAACTCGGGGAGAATCTCGTGGGAGACTGACAAGGGCAGTTGCAAGGCTCTCAGCGCTGCCGCCACTACGCGTTCATTCTCAGGATTGAGATACGAGAAAAGGAAACAGAGCGCGATGGAATGGGCATGCAACCGCTTGAGCTGTCGGGCCACCCGGGCGATGTCGGCTGCGGACGGCCGCTGCAGAATCTTCCCGCTCGCCGCGGTTCGCTCCTCGATGCCGATGCGCAAATCGCGCGGCACGAGCGGCGGAGCGTGCCGCGCCTCGAGATCATAAAGGCGGGGGCGCGCCTGCCTGCCGATTTCGAAGAGGTCCTCGAAACCTGCGGTGGTGACCAGGGCCACGCGCGCTCCTCGCCGCTCCAGCAAGCTGTTGGTGCCCACGGTTGTGCCATGGATGATGTCGAGTGAGTCAGCAGGCGGAAACGGCTGCGCCAGGCGGCGCACGCCCTCGAGGATGCCGCGCGAAGCATCCTCGGGCGTCGAAAACACCTTGAGGATCTTAACCTCGCCGCGTTGGAGGATCACGCAGTCCGTGAACGTTCCGCCCGTGTCAACGCCAATGCGCATGGTAAGTCCAGAAGCAGGGGCTGGGGGCTAGGGGCTAGGGACTAGGGAGAACAAAACCCCCGGGCCGAGTGTGATATCCTGGCAATCCACGCTAAGCTCCGTCGCGGTGGAACCGGTTCTGTTCTTCCCTAGTCCCTAGCCCCTAGCCCCTAACGGAAACGCCGCATGTGCGGTCAGAGTCGCATCGGCAAGTTCCCCGGCCTTCAGCTTGTAGTAGCCCGCCGACGCAATCATTGCGGCGTTATCGGTACACAACCCGGGGGAAGGGAAGAGAGCGCGAATTCCCTGGGCTCGAGAAGCCTCCAGAATGCGCGCGCGCAGAAGGGAATTGCAGGCCACCCCGCCGGAGAGAAACACCGAGTCGACGTGCGCGGCATCCGCTGCCGCCAAGGTGCGCTCCACGAGGTTGCGGACGACCGCGTTCTGAAAACTGGCGATAAGGTCCAGTGTGGCCTGCGAGCAGCGGGCCCGCAATTCCTCGATGGAGACGTTGTCGCGCGTCTGGCGCCACGCTCGCCGCTCCTCCGCCTCGAGGGCCAGGGGAGTGCCGCGGACGCGGTAAAGAACTGCCGTCTTAACTCCGGAGAAGCTGAAATCCAGCGGGTTGCCCTTCATCTTGATGCGGCCAAAATCCACCGCTTCGGCATTCCCCCAGCGGGCCAGTTGATCGATCAGCGGCCCGCCCGGGTACCCCAAAGCGAGCAGTCTTGCGACTTTGTCAAAGGCTTCGCCGGCTGCGTCGTCGCGTGTTTGTCCGAGGCGCCGGTAATTGAAGCCAGCCGAAGGTGAATGGGCAGAGGGGCTAACTGCCTCGACCAGGAACAGACTCGTGTGGCCACCCGAAACGACCAGCACCACCGCAGGGAGTTGCGCCTCTTCCGCAACCTTTCCGGCCCGCAGGTCCATTTTGTTTTCCAGCAGCACGGCGTGGATGTGGCCTTCCAGGTGGTTCACGCCCACCAGCGGTTTGGCCAGGGCGTGGGCCAGCGCCTTGCCGTAAACCAGACCCACCAGAAGCGAGCCGATCAGCCCCGGTCCCTCGGTGACCGCGACGCCGTCCACGTGGCTTATGTTCACTCGCGCCCGCGCGCAGGCTTCGTTAACCACCGGCTCGATCTTGCGCAGGTGCTCGCGCGAAGCCAATTCCGGCACAACTCCGCCATACTTCGCGTGCATTGCCACCTGCGACGCAACAACGCTGGACAGTATTTCTTCCCCGTCCGCGACCACCGCCGCCGCCGTCTCGTCGCAACTCGATTCAATGCCAAGAACCAACATGCCTAAATGCTAACACAGGTAGAAGCAAGGAGTCAGAAGAGAAGGGGCTAGGTACTAGGGGCTAGGGGCTGGGGAAGAACACAAATCGCTCCATCGCGCGGAGGAACGTGCAGCGTCGACTTCCGGATTACCGCACCCCGTCCGAGGTTTGTTTCCCCAGCCCCTAGTCCCCAGTCCCTAGTCCCTGCTTTTCTGATTTTTGACTCCGTTCGGAGGGTGGCGGTACACTGGGCTTGTAGGGAAACTCGCCAAACCGTGAGGTGCTGAGGAGCCCATGAAGATTCGCAAAGCGGTTCTACCGGTTGCTGGTCTTGGCACGCGATTTCTGCCCGCCACGAAGGCGCAACCCAAGGAGATGCTTCCCATTGTGGACAAGCCTTTGGTGCAGTACGCCGTCGAGGAAGTTTCCGCATCCGGCATTCCCATGGTGATCTTCGTAACCGGCAGGGGAAAGACGGCCATCGAGAACCACTTTGACGTGTCGGCGGAACTCGAGCAGGAGTTGGCGGGAAAAGGGAAGCAAGAACTTCTGGAGCAATTGCGCTCGATTTCAGGGCTGATGCGCTTTGTGTATGTTCGCCAGCAGACCCCGCGAGGCCTCGGGCACGCCATTCTCACCGCGCGCGACGTCGTGGACGAGGAGCCGTTTGCCGTGCTGCTCTCCGATGACGTGATCGCGAATCCCGTGCCGTGTATAAAACAAATGTTGGCCGTCTTTGAGCGCTATGGTCGAAGCGTTATCGCGATCGAGAAGGTGCCTCGCAAAGCCGTGGGGAGTTACGGCATAATTCGCGGCCGGAGGATGCCCGACACGGAATGGCAAGGGCGGCTATTCCGCATCGACGACATGGTGGAGAAGCCCGCGCCGAGCGAAGCGCCCTCCAATCTGGCCGTCATAGGACGATACATCCTCACACCGGCAATTTTCCGTGAGCTGGCGGCCACCACGCCAGGGTCGGGAGGCGAAATCCAACTCACCGACGGCTTGCGGCGCCTGCTCGCCAAGGAGCCCATTTACGGTTACCTGTTTGAGGGGAAGCGGTACGATGCGGGCGACAAGCTGGGCTTCCTTCAAGCTACGGTGGAACTGGCCTTGAATCGCCCGGACCTGGGGAAAGAGTTCCGTAAGTATCTCAGAGCGTTGAAACCGTAAGAGAAATCAGGCGGAGCGGCCGGCGGAACAACGGACTTGTTTCTCTTCAGGATTCTTTGCCGGCAGCAGGCTTGTCGGGGGATTTCTTCGACTCTTCCTTCTTTGCGCCTTCCGTGCTTGACCCCTTGCCTCCATTGCCAGATTCTGAGGAGCTGCTCGAGGGAAGGGTAGTAGAAGACTTGTGAGCATAGTCCGTCACATACCATCCGGTCCCCTTAAACTGGATGGCGGACGACGATATGAGCTTTTCCAGCTTGCCTCCGCACTTCTCGCATGTGGTCAGGGGGGAATCAGAGAACTTTTGGATTTTCTCGATGCGCTTTCCGCACTGCGTACACTCGTACTCGTAAAGCGGCAAATTGACCTCCTTGCAAAAACCCTTCTGAAGTATTATATCGGCACCGTCCAGCCACGTCAAAGCCGGGTAGTGTCTCAGTTTGACGTAGAGGCGGCTTTACGCCGCCACGTGGCGAGGTAAACTCGCCGCTACAAATTCAAACTGAGACACTACCCAAATCCGACATCCAACTCTCCGTTGTCATTGTGTAAACGAGTTGATACACTAGAACCGATAGAGCACACTCGATGCCTATGCCGCAAACCTCTGATTCCGCCAAGCCGGATCTGATGGATCCTCTGGAGGATCCCACCAACGGGTCTAAGGGCAAGCTCTTTGTAGTGGGCACGCCCATTGGGAATCTGGAGGACATAACTCTTCGTGCCATCCGTATCCTCAAAGAGGTGGACCTGATTGCTTGCGAGGACACGCGCCGCACGCAACAGTTGCTCAACCACTATCAGATTCACACGCCCACCTTAAGTTACCACGAGCACAATGAGATGACTCGCGCCCCGGAACTGGTCATCAAGTTGGCGGAGGGAGAGAACATCGCCCTGGTCAGCGACGCGGGAATGCCCGTGGTGTCTGATCCTGGCTTTCGCCTGGTTCACCTGGCGGTTCGCCACGCGATTCCGGTGATTCCGGTTCCCGGCGCCTCAGCCTTTGTGGCGGCTCTTGCTGCCTCGGGGCTGCCAGTGGACAAGTTTCGTTTTCTCGGTTTCCTCCCTCCCAAAAAAGCGGCTCGCCGGCGGACCTTGGAAGAGCACACGACGGCCACGAAAACGCTGGTCTTTTATGAGGCCCCCCACCGCATCCTCGAAATGCTGCGCGATCTTCGGGACATTCTGGGAGAGCGCGAGGTGGTTTTGGCGCGTGAAGTGACGAAGGTCCACGAAGAATTCTGGCGTGGTACGGTCTCCGTGCTGTTAGAGCGGCTGAAAGGCAAAGCCATCAAAGGCGAAATAACCCTCCTGGTGGGGGCTGCCGCCGCGGCGGGAGAGGGCCAGCCTTCCGAATCGCCGATCCAGGCCGAAATCCAAACGCTGATGGCCGAACGCGGACTCGATGAGCGCGCGGCTCTGAAGGCCGCTGCCAAAGCACGAGGCATCTCTCGCAGCCAAGCCTATCGCCTTTTGCAGGGCGAGAAAACCCAGCAAGGTTAATTTCCACTGGTTTCCTTTTTACCCCAACCGATTCAATAGAAACAACGGTTTGCCGTCAAGCCACCCGAGGCGATGAGGACAGCCCGCCACAGTCTGGCGCCCCTACCCTAAAGACCTGCTTTTGCTTGCCGATGGAGTTATAGAAGAGAGGCAGGCATGCCGGCGGAGATCAACCAAGCGGAATCAGCGCGTTTGGAGAAGGAACAGAGTCAAGAGGCGAGGGTCTGGGCCCTGCTCGCGGAGGGCATCCCCACTCTTCCCGCCTATGTTTTTGAGCTCAGTTCGCTCTTGAGTTGTGTCCCAGTGGACCTGAATCGGGTCTGCCGAGTTATTCGAACTGACCCTAGCCTCGCCGCGCAGGTCATCCGCCTGTGCAATTCGGCGATGTTGGGTCTGCGGGGGAGAGTCTCGGACATCAAAAACGCGGTCATACTCCTGGGGACGGAGCGGCTGAGGACCCTGGTGCTGACCTGTTCGCTGGTCCAGCATTTGGGGAACTTCTTATCTTCCGCGGATTTGCAGTCCTTCTGGCAGCACAGTTTGTTGACCGCGACCCTGAGTGAGCGTTGCGCATTCTGTCTCCGCTACCTGGAGACCGAGCAGGCGTATCTGGCCGGGCTCCTCCACGATTTGGGGGCTCTGCCTCTGCTCCTGCTCTCGGCGGGATCGCGAGACCCCAAACTCGCTCCAGGCTCCATCGCCTGGGGAGAATCCGTAGAGCTCGAGCGCCAACTCAGCGGCGTTGATCACTGCCTGGTGGGCAAGTGTATTGGTCTTAGTTGGAACTTTGCGCCACAGATTATCGAGGTCCTGGAATATCACCATCGGCCTCAGGACGCACGGTGCGACCGGACTCTGGTGGAGATCGTTGTCGCTGCCGATCTGGTATGCCAGATGCACGGCGTGCGGGTTGGCGGAGAGCCTTCTCAGATCGCGCTTGCCGACCGAAACGTCTACAAGAGCCTCCTCGATAACTTCACTCAGAGCTTGACCGACGTCGAAAAAAGCGAGCTCGCAAAGGTCCTGGAGCTTGAATTTCCCGAGATTATGCATTTATTGGAACTGCCCATCGCCGTGACGTGGGGGTAATACAGGGATGAAACCAGCACGTGTATTGATTGTGGACAATTGTCTCCGTGATGCGCAAGATTGTAGGGCGCTCGCTGCGCCAGGCAGGTCTGGACGTGCTCCAGGTACTCGAAGCTTCCAACGGGTCGGAAGCCCTTCACACCGGAACAAATCAAAGAGCGCGTTATCCCACAGCTTCGAGGTTAATCATGGATCAGGCGATCGCTGCCGAACCGGAACGAGTTCGGATCCATCTTTCCGCCCGAGCCGCCGGGCCCGGCGCCCAAGCTGTAGATAAAGCCACCAGCGCCAAGCAATCCGTGGCGCAGAACAATTGGCGCGAGGAACTGGCGCAGGCGAGCCAAGAAGTCTTTGAGATCATGGTGGGGGCCTCTCTGACCGTGCCCAGCGAGCCGCTTTGG
>CAWJHY010000008.1:0-80158 GCA_963842495.1 uncultured Acidobacteriota bacterium | reverse complement strand
GACATCTGCATTTTTCACTTGACAGGCCGGTCGGCTTATGATAGCCTACTAGGATGGCTATTGTGGACGATTTGTCCCTGGGGAGAGTCGGAACGCATAGACGGGAAGGGGAAACGGGACTGGCGCGGCCTCAGGAGCAAAGCGGGGAAATTCAAAAAATGGAAAATAGTGGGAACGAAGCTAAGAAGTGGCTGAAAACAAAGGAAAATCACTTTTATGATGCTGCAAATTATGCGCGTTTTGCGCGCAAATTAGCGCAAATTGAGCACTAAAAAGAGCAAAAACAACGCCTCTTGTGCAAAACGAACCGAAGCTTCGAATGAAAAGGTGATGCTGGAAAACGGCAGGAAGGGGGCTACACGAGTTACAGATCGCGGTGGTCGCTTTACCCAGCGGCTGGCGGGCGCCCAGAAACCGTGAAAGTGGGCCGACAGTGGACGGATGTGGCGCGGGCGTCCCGCCCGCGGTCGCGGGAGCGTCCCGCTCCCGTGCGCGGGCAGAGCCTGTCCTGAGCGCAGCGAAGGAATGCCCGCGCGACAGCGGGCGGGACGCCCGCGCCACAGTTTTCAAAGCAGCGCCATTAGCGTCTTCAGGTACAATGCCAAGGTTGCGGAGCTGCGGAGCTGGCTTGGCGCCCAAAGCGTGGTGTCGTGGGGAGGTTAGGAATGTCGAACAAGAAGTGGGCTCTGGTGTTTCTTTCGGGGTTCTTATTATTGGGACTTGTCCCGGCGGCCGTTGCACAACGCGCCGCCGAAGAGCCTGCCTATCTCAATCCTAACCAGCCCGTGGAGCGGCGCCTTAACGACCTGATGAGCCGCATGACGCTGAAAGAGAAAGTGGGCCAGCTCAACCTGCCCTGCGTTTATGTCGAGGAATTGGGACGGGACATTCCCTCCAAGACCGAGGCCTGCCGCAAGTTCGCAGCGGGAACTTACACTCAGGAGATTGGCCCGGGATGCGGCTTCTTCACGCTGGCCAACGAGATTCTGCACAAAGGCGCGCGCCAGCAGGCGGAGTACTTCAACGAGCTCCAGAAGATCGCCCGCACCCAGACCCGGCTGAAGATTCCCCTGCTCGAAGACGAAGAAGGCACGCACGGCACGATGATGCCCGGCGCCACGATCTTCCCGGAGGGTCTGACCATCGGCAGCACGTTTGACATGGATCTCGTGAAGTCGATTTACGCGGCCGCGGCCGCCGAAGCCAGGGCGGTCGGAATCCACATGCTGTCCACACTGGTACTGGAAGAGGACCGCGATCCGCGCATGGGTCGAAACGAGGAGGCCTATACCGAGGATCCTTACCTGTACGAATGCATCGCGGAGAGCATCGTCCAGGGCACTCAGGGCGATAATCTCGCTGCCCCGGATCGGGTGATCGCGGTCATGACGGATTTCCCCACTCAGAGCGAGCCCACCAGCGGCCTGGAGCGCGGCGCCATCGAATTGTCCGATCGTTACCTTCGCGAAAACGTCCTGCTTCCTTGGATTGGCGGAATCACCAAATCCGGTGGATTGGGTGTGATGGCCGGCTATCCGGAGGTTGAAGATGTGCCGGCTCACGCTTCCGAAAAGTGGATGAATAACGTGCTTCGGCAGGAACTCGGCTTCAAGGGCATTGTCGAAAGCGAAGGCGGCGGCTTCGGAACGCTTATTTATGAGCACATCGTTCCCACTCAAAAGGAAGCTGGGGCGCTGGCGCTGAAAGCCGGCGTGGACCTGAACATCACCTATGAACCCGCTTACATGGGACCCTTGATCGAGAACGTCGAAGAAGGACGAGTGCCTATCGCCCTGGTGGACCGCGCGCTGCGGCGGGTCCTCGAGCAGAAGTTCGCTCTCGGACTCTTCGAGCATTCCGAGGTCGACCCTGAGCGAGCCGTGAATATTGTGCATTCTCAGCCGCATCAGGAGCTGGCGCTGCGCACGGCGCGCGAGGGAATCGTCCTGCTGAAGAACGACAACCACCTCCTGCCTTTAAAGAAGGACGTTGGCTCGATCGCGGTCATTGGCCCCAACGCCGACAACGTGCGGAACCAGTTGGGGGATTACTCGCCCTCGGAAGTTCTTCAGCGCGTGGTGACCATCCGCGAAGGGATCAAGGCGGCGGTCCCCGCCTCGACTCGCGTGACCTACGCCAAGGGCTGTGGGATTCGTAGCCCGAACAAGAGCGGATTTGGGGAAGCCGTTCAGGCCGTAAAAAACTCCCGAGTGGCCATCGTGGTGGTCGGCGAACAACAAGAAGATCCCGGCGGCGAAGAAGGCCTAGAACACCGCACCGACGGAGAGGGCCACGACGTTGCCAACCTGGACTTGACCGGAGTTCAGGAAGATCTCGTCAAGGCTGTTTATGAGACGGGCACGCCCACCATTGTGGTGCTGATCAACGGCCGGCCGCTCTCCACCCGTTGGACAGCGGAGCATGTGCCGGCCCTCGTCGAAGCCTGGGAACCGGGCGAGCGGGGCGGGGAAGCGGTGGCGGATGTCCTGTTTGGAAACTATAATCCCAGCGGCCGGCTGGCGATTACCATTCCGCGCCACTCCGGGCAGTTGCCCGACTATTACAACTACAAGCCCTCCAAGAGCTTCTGGATGCGGGACGTCAAGAGGGGCTATGCCGACATGCCCGCCACTCCTTTATACCCCTTCGGTTATGGGCTGAGCTATACCAGCTTTGATTATAGCAACTTGCGCATCACCCCTGAGCAGATTCACCCGGCGGGGAATGCCCAGGTCAGCGTGGATGTGAAAAACGTGGGAAGCCTCGCGGGAACTGAAACCGTGCAGCTCTATGTGCACGAGACGTACGCCCCGGTGTCAACGCCCGTCAAGCGCCTGCGCGGATTCGAGCGCCTGGCCCTCGAAGCCGGGCAGACCAAGACGGTGACCTTCACTCTGACGCCGGAAGACCTGCAACTGCTTAACGTCGACATGCACTGGCAGGTAGTCCCGGGCGACTTTGAGATCATGGTGGGACGGTCATCGCAAGATATTCCGGTCCACGGGATTCTGAAGGTCACGGAGTAGTCGTAGGGGCGGCCCTGGTGGCCGCCCGCGGTCAACCACCAGGGTTGCCCCTACAGCTTCACTAAAGGACGGAAGTCAAAATGCCAAACGAAAAACCGCAAAGCCCAAGCACTCAGGTCCTCAACGACAAGCTGGCCATCGACGACGGGGCGCCCGTACGGACTGAACCTTTGCCTCTGGAATTCCCCGGCGTCCACTTTATGGACGAGGAAGAGGTTGAGGCGGTGGTGCGTCTCCTCAGGAGCCGCTCCTTATTTCGCTACTACGGGGTAGCCTTGCAAAAAGAGGTTGAGGCCTTCGAGGCGGAGTTTGCTCGAGTCCTAGGCGTCGCTCACGCCATCGGAGTCAGCAGCGGCACCGGCGCGCTGCACACTGCCCTTTCGGCCCTCGGAGCGGGCCCTGGCCAGGAGGTGATCGTTCCGGCCTACATGTGGGTATCGGTGCTGGCGGCGGTGGTGAACCACGGGGCGATCCCGGTGCTGGCGGATATTGACGAAACCTTTTGCCTGGACCCGGTGGACCTGGAGAAGCGCATCACCCCCCACACCAAAGGAATCATCATGGTTCACATGAGCGGCTCGCCCGGAGACGTGAAGGCGGTGCAGGGGATTGCAAAAAAACACGGTCTCTGGCTGCTGGAAGATTGCGCCCAGTGCAACGGAGGAAGCGTGGGCGGCCAGCGAGTGGGTACGTTTGGCGACATGGCCGTGTTCAGCTTCCAGATGAATAAGAATATGAGCGCAGGAGAAGGGGGCTGCGTAGCCACCAACAACCCGCGGCTCTGGCAGCGGGCGTTTGCTTGCCACGACCTTGGCTACGCTCGCGACGAGTCAGGAAGGCTGATTTTCAACGATCCCGACCTCACGCTGTGGGGCAAGGGCTATCGGCTCGATGAAATTCGCGCGGCCGTTCTGCGGGTTCAATTGCGGAAGTTGCCGCGCATCGTCGCCGCCATGCACGCCAGCAAGTACCGTATCCGGGAAGCCCTGGCAAAGTTCCCCGGCGTGCAGTTGCGTAAGATCGTCAACCCGGCCGGCGACACCGGTTGCTTCCTGATCACCACGTACGCTGGCGCCGAGACGGCGCAAGGCGTTAACCGGGCGCTGCGAGCGGAAGGCATTGTCACTTTCCCGCAAGGCGTTTCAAATGTGGTAATGACAGATTGGGGCCTGCATATCTATTTCAATAATGTCAGTATAGTGAACAAGGCTTCTGTGGACGGCCACGGTTTTCCCTGGAAACTGGCGGAAAATGCCTCTTTGGGAGGGGCGTACGCCAAAGGGACGTGTCCCAAGGCGGACAGCCTTTTCGAGCGAAGCATACTCATTGCCATCCCCTCATGCTTAACTCCCAAAGACGAAGACGAGATTATTCGCGCCTTCGAGAAGGTGCTTCGAGCGCTTTTGTAGGTGCGGCCCTTGTGGCTCCGTTCCGGGAAGCCGCAAGGGATGCCCGGCATCGCGCCCTCAACTTTGAGAAATGAGAGAATCGCCTCTAACCAAACCTCTGGCGGGCTCCTGCCAGCACAAGTGGCAGAACCAGAAAACTCCCTATATCTTCGCCCAGCTCTGTGAAGTCTGTAAGT
This sequence comes from uncultured Acidobacteriota bacterium, assembly GCA_963842495.1. Lineage (GTDB taxonomy): Bacteria > Acidobacteriota > Terriglobia > UBA7540 > UBA7540 > CAVROP01. The sequence goes on along the minus strand of CAWJHY010000008.1, from coordinate 75,547 downwards.
TGTTTCGATACAAGGCAGGGCCAACCGCGGACTGGGAATACCGCGCCCCTATTCCCATGGCCCAAGTTGCTCCCGACGACCCTGCGCAGGCGTGAGGTAGGGGCACGCCATGGCGTGCCCCTACACGGATCGCGGTTGTCAGGTTAATATCCCCGCTTCTTGTCCACCACATTGAGCAGCGGCAGGCCGCTCACATAGCGTCGAACGTTTTCACAAAACAGATCGTAACAGCGCTGCTGCGAGCCCTTTGAGACTGCGGAAGAATGCGACGTGATGATCAGGTTGCCCGCCGTCCACAACGGGTCATCGGGCGGCAATGGTTCCCGGTAAGCCACGTCCAGGCCGGCCCCGGCGATCCAGCCTTCTTTGAGGGCGCGAATCAAGTCGGGCGTGTTCACCAGCTTGCCGCGTGAGACATTGATGAAATACGCGCTGGGCTTCATGGCGCGGAAAATCGCCTCGTTGAACATGCCCTCAGACACCGGCGTGTGCGGCGCCGCACTCATCAGCACATCAACCTGCGGCGCCATTTTGGGAAGCCACTCCAGGGAGTGCAACTCGGCCACGAAAGCAGGCTTTGGCAATGGCTTGGGGTCGACGGCCAGGACCTTCATGTGGAATCCGTAGTGGGCGCGATAGGCAGTGTCCGTGCCGATGCCGCCCAGGCCCACCAGACCCAGGGTGAGTCCGCTGATTTCGCTAAGTCCATCGACCTCTTTCCAAACGTGCTCGCGAGTCTGATTGGTGTACCGATTCAGGCCGCGTGTCAGGGTCAGGATCAGCCCGATAGCCGTCTCCGAGATAGTCGGTGAGTACATGCGCTGCATGTTGGTGAGCACAATGGGACTGTCCACCAATTCCGGATGCAGGATGCTTTCTACGCCCGCCGCAGGCCATTGAATCCAGCGCAATTGGCGGGCTGCCTGGAGGTGCTCCCGGGAGAACCAGCCGTAAATCACGTTGGCGTCAGCAACCGCTTTCTGGAACTGCTCCTCGCCCCGGCAGAGAGTGAAATCCATGTCCGGAGCATAGGCGCGCAGTTTCTCCTGATAGGCTTCCGGCATCTGATCCAGAGTCGCCAGCTTGAAGCGCCCCGCGCCGGCGGCCTTGCCGGGTTCAACCAGCGGATAAGATTCGACGGTCAGCGGCCACGGCGGCACAGGGGCCGGCTCACCCCCTGCGGCGCGCGCGTTGGCGGGCAGGGAAGCCAGCGCTGCTCCTGTTGAAGCCAGGGATACGTTACGAAAAAACACGCGTCGTGTGAAACCGTCTTTTTGCATGGGTAGCCCCCCAGTTGCGATGGTTCAACTATAACACAGGAAGGGATCAATAGGCGGGTACTTGCGGAGCTTGGCAGCGCGGGCGTCCCGCCCGCGCTGCCCTAGAGTGGGCAATCTGAAAAAGCCGGGACGGCTTATCGCCGCGGCCCCATCGTGCCGCCGTGGAAGCCACCAGAACCTCCGAAACCGCCGCCTCTCATGCCACCCATCCTGCCCATTGCCATGCCGCGCATTCCGCCGCGGTTCATGGCCATGCTTCTAGGCAGGGCGCGGAATCCAGGCGCACCCCTGGTGACCGGATTCGCGAGCCGTGGCATCGACCCAGTTGCTCGAGGGTCAGCATGCATCGCCACAGGATAATGGTAATAGCGACCGCCCACGCCGAAGCCGTAGTACGGGGCGTATCCCACAGCCCATGGCGAGAAGAATGGCCAGCCGAAGGCACCCCAACCCATCCCCCAGCCGGGCATCCACGCAAAGTCCATCCAGAATGGATCCCAGTACCAACCGGGACCCCACCAACCACCGTAACCCCACAGCGCGTTGCCCTCTTGAACGTTCGAGTTCGCGGCATACTCGCTTCGCAAATCGCTCCAGCGATAGAGTGGATCATTCTCAACTTGATTCTTGTCGAACTTCTGCACATCGAGCGGTTGACCCTCTGCTAACAACACTTCGCGGCCCTTTTTGAGGTTGACGTGCTGATCTCCTTCGTAGGTTACCGCTTTGCCATCCAGCACCTTTACGGAAGCCGGGTTGGCGGTGAAATCGTAGAGTCCATTCTTTTCAAGTCGCGTTCGCGTGCCGTCCAGCACGACACTCATGTTGTTCTCTTTGAACAATTCATCGACTTCCAGCAAAGCCGAACCCTTCATCAATTGCACCTGGGTGTCGGCCAGTCCCGGCGAGATCATTTTCACGTCGCTGTTGTCGCCCAGTCGCACGTACACGCCCGGCGTGAGTAACATCTCCGCATGGCCTATGCCGGTTTCCAAATCCTGATTGGGCTCCAAATACGTGGAGCCAACTGACTTCTGTGTCTGCACTTGGCCCTGCACAGACACCTGACCTTCAACATAGTTCAACGTTCCCGGCGGGGGCGAGTTAGTATCCGCTATGCCGAACGCCGCCGTGGTCAGAAGGGCTAACGCCACTTGCCAAATCTGCGACCCTCTGCCTTTCATAGCGCACCTCCTTCTTCCATTAAGTTAGATGCCACGGGGTTGCATCGAGCCTTCCGCACAGCGATTCTGTGCTCCAACTCATAGACGTTTCGTGGGTTACAGAGGAAGATTGAAGGGGATACGGGTGGGAAGCTGAGGGCAAGGAATTGAAAACGCGAACTCGCTCACCACAGAGGCCACTGATGACTCACAAGGAGTGCTGCGTGTCTCTCTACGCTCTCTGTGGTCTCCATGGCCTCAGTGGTGAAACTTTTCTCCAACGTCTTCGTTCGTTACCGCACTTACATCTCGCCGAAGTTATAGCCGACCCATACTGTGAAGCCTAACACTTGGTTGCTGCCATATTGATACACCGAAGTTGAGCCGTAAGTCCCCGAGAGACCCGGAACCTCGCGGAAGTCAAACTGGGGGCGGATGAAGATATGATCCTTCACATAGAATTGCACGCCTGCTCCGACGTGCACCTGGAAGTGGCTCGAACTGCCGAAGGGGATTGTCTGTGACTGGCAAACCGCAGACCCGACGCATGAAGTCTGGGTGTAACTGGTGCCGAAATGGGCGCCCCCGATTCCGCCCTCGATCCGGAATTGGACGTTTTTGCGGTTAATGGGCGCGTAGAGTGCGTTGAAATCGTAGAAGAGTTCCCGAGATTGAATCGGGCCGTAGTTGCCCTTCGTAGGTTGAAAGTTGAGTTCGCCGCCAAAACCCATGTGCTTATTCAGCATGGCATCTCCCTCGAAACCCATGAACAGACCGCCCAAAGCCGGCGTCAATTCGCAGGTGGAACTCGCAGTCTGGCAGGGTAAGAAAGTGGAGTCATCGATGCCAGTCCCGGTGGCCTTGGCGTGCTGAGTTCCGAAGCCCAAGGCTAAGTCGAAAGACCCCTGCGCGCGCGCCAAAGGCGCACAGGCAAGCAGTAACACCAAGGGAAGGTACGTGTAAATTCGCTTCACGTTAGTGGTCTCCTCTCATGTCAACAAGCGTTCGTGATCCGGATTTGATGCCCTTCAGCAGGTACATGACTATGCAGCGGGGCTGCACTTCAGCTATTTCTCGACCCACCGCCCTGCATTGCGACGTTGCGTACTTGTTACCATGCCCTCTACTAATACTATCACGCCTCTCGCGGCTCTGCGGCACACGAGTACGGCCTTTCCTCCGCCATTACTACTTCTGATGCTGAGATGTTCGTCAATGATGCCTTCGGATAGTGGCCGCATGCGAAATAGCAGGTTTGTCTTTCCGAGGGACGCCAGTGAGGACGAAAACCCCACCCCTCCGCCAGGTCTTCCCGAAGTATTGCCGCGGAAGCCAGGAAAGGTTCCTGGAAAATTGAAAGGCGCCTCAACCGACGCGAATCGTGGCGCGGGCGTCTCGCCCGCTGTGGCACGGGCATTCCTTCGCTGTGCTCAGGACAGGCTCTGCCCGTGCGCGGGAGCGGGACGCTCCCCGACAAAGTCGGGGCGAGACGCCCGCGCCACCCATTCACGCCCCGCGCCTTGACTCTCCCGCACCTCCGGGACATACTGAATTTTGGGGCAGGGAAGCCGCATGGCTTTCCCAATCTCCGTGACCGATGACGCAGGAAGGTAGTGGTATAGTTTGATGTAGAGGCGGCTTTACGCCGCCATTTGGGGAGCTAAACTCGCCGCTACAACATTAAACTGTACCACCACCCGCAGGAGCGAAGATGCTTGAAGTCGAGTCCCAGCGCGCCTTGCTGGTGGACCTCTACGAATTAACTATGGCGGCGGCGTACTTCGAGCAGCAAGTGGACTGCCGCGCGACGTTTGAACTCTTCGTGCGACAGATGCCCCCGGAGCGCGCTTACCTCGTAGCTGGAGGCATCGAGGAGGCGCTCGATTACCTCGCGGACCTGAGATTCCGCGAGGAAGATCTGAGTTTCCTCCGCAGCCTGCCGGTGTTTCGCAATATCTCATCCGGCTTCTTCGACTATCTTCGCCAGTTCCGCTTTGCGGGCGAGGTTGACGCGGTCGAAGAAGGCACGCTGGTTTTCGCGGAAGAGGCGCTCCTTCAGGTGACTGCGCCGATTTTACAGGCCCAGATCGTGGAGACCTACCTGCTCTCCGTGATCAACTACGAAACCCTCGTGGCCTCGAAAGCGGCTCGTGTTGTGCGCGCGGCGCGCGGCCGTGGAGTGCTGGAGTTCGGCACGCGGCGCGCCCAGGGGCCGGAAGCCGGGGTTCGCGCCGCGCGCGCCGCCTACCTGGGCGGGTGTGTTGCCACCTCGAACGTTCTGGCCGGATTCCGGTACGGCATTCCGCTGGCCGGCACTGCGGCCCACTCCTGGACTCAGGCCTTTCCTACCGAACGCCAAAGCTTCCAAGCGCTTCTGGACACTTTTCCGGAAGACGCTATCCTGCTGATTGATACTTATGATCCGCTCGCCGGGGCTGAAACTGCTGCCACGCTGGGACGGAAGATCCCGGGCGTGCGCATCGACAGCGGCGACCTGCTCGAGAAGAGCTGCGAGGTGAGAAAGATCCTGGATCGCCACGGCCTCTTGGAGGCGAAGATCGTGGCCAGCGGCGACTTGAACGAATACAAGATCGCATCCTTGCTTTCGCAGGGCGCGCCCATTGACCTCTTCGGCGTGGGGACCGATCTCGTCACGTCGCGCGACGTGCCCGCGCTCAGCGTGGTTTACAAGCTGGTGGAGACCGAATGCGATGGGATTGTCGAGTCCAAAAGCAAGTTCAGCGAAGAGAAGGTCTATTTGCCGGGCCGGAAGCAAGTTTTCCGGTTCTTTGAAGGTGCTCAGTTCCACCACGACCTGATCGCCTGTGCTCACGAAAAGCCCCCAGAGGCCACGCCCTTGCTTTATCCCGTGATGCGCCAAGGCCGGCGAGTCAAGCCCCGTGCCCGGCTTCTCGACTCGAGAACCGGTGTTCTAGGCAGCCTTGCTCTGCTGCCGGAGCCGTATCACGCCTTGCAGAACGCCCCCGCATACCCAGTGGAGAAAAGCGCGGCGCTCCAGCGCCTTCTTAAGGAGGTCCACGAGCAAACGTTCGCAAGGCAGAAAATGGAAATTGGAAATTCGAAATTGGAAATTGGAAACTCGAAAATGGAAACTCGCTAACGCGTGGGAGTTTCCATTTTCCAATTTCCAGTTTCCGTTTTCCAGTTTCCGTTTTTTCAGTTTCTGCTTTCTACTTTCTGATTTCTGATTTGAGATGAGTGAAGCAGCCCAACACGAACACCTGGTATTCGTGGATGTGGATACTCAGGTTGACTTCATGCTTCCGGGCGGAAGGCTTTACGTGCCGCAGGCGGAGGAGATCATCCCGAACCTTAGGGAATTGATGTTGTGGGCCCACGCCCACCAAGTTCCCATCGTCTCAACTTCAGACGCTCATGCGCCGGACGATCCGGAGTTTGCCCAATGGCCGCCCCATTGCGTGGCGGGAACCCCGGGCCAGCAACACATTCCCGAGACGCTCTTCCCTGATGCCGTGGTGATTGAGAACTCCCCATCCGCTCTCCATCTGCCCCGGGGCTGGGTTGGACAGATCATCGTGGAAAAGCGAGTCTATGACTTCACCACAAACGTGAATATCGAAGCCATCCTGGCTTCCCTTGCTCAGCCTCGATTTGTGGTGTTTGGCGTGGCGACGGAGTATTGTGTGCGGTCGAGCGTGCTGGCGCTGCGCAAACGCAGCCTGCCCGTGGCTGTCGTGCGGGATGCCATCAAAGCCATCCGCGCAGAGGAGGGACGAAAAGCGATTGAGGAAATGGTAGCCGCAGGAGCACAGTTAGTCACCACGGCAGAGGTCTGCCGCTTGCCGCTGAAGGTAGAATAGTCGCCCCGCGGGTTCCCGAGGTTCCAACTCAGATAAACAACGGCACGTCACCATCAATAATATCCGCTTCCGTCTCTACCCTCCGCTCGGCGGCGTTTTGACGCTTGGCTTCCCGTCGCGCCGCCAGCATGGTTCCAACGGCAATAGAACTGAACATCAGAACTCCCGGATGGCACATTACCCATTGCAGCACCGGATAGGAGTGAGGCGGCTCATTCTGAGACTTTGGGCGCTCTGGCTTTATGGTCGTCATACGTTTTTACCTTCTCATGCATGTTATCGGCGGGCCTCGACCCGATCTTAAACGCGCGGGGCACTACCGCCCGCTGGAACTGGTTGTGGCTTGGCTGGTTGTGGCTTGACTCTCTGCGCAAGAGGTGGCATAGATTAATTGAACGAACTTAGCGGCGACGGATTTTTGCTTTTCCTAGCTGCCCCGGCGCGGCCGCCAACCGCCTGCCCTCGAGGTTTCCATGGTGATCGCCTCCCAACTCCGTCCAGGCACGGTTCTGAAGATCAATAACGACCTCTTCAAAACCGTTGAATCGCAATACCACGTCGGGCAAGGCAAGATGCCCGGCAGCGTGCACGCCAAACTGCGCAACGTTCTCAAGGGCACCTTCAAGGAGTTGCGCTTTCGGCCGGAAGAGCGGCTAGAAGAAACGCAACTCGAAAAGCAGGATATGGAGTTCCTGTACTCGGACGCGGATTCAGCCACTTTTATGAATCCACGAACTTATGACCAGGTCTCTATTCCGCTCGAGGCCATCGGGGCCGCAACCACCTTTCTCCAGCCGGAAATGAAGGTGCCCGTGGAGTTCTATGAAGGCCAGCCGGTCAGCATCGTTTTCCCGGAAATCGTGGAGGTGAAAGTCCAGACCACCGCCCAGCCCGTCCACCAGCAGCAGGACAACACCTTTAAGGCCGCGACGCTGGAGAACGGCCTCGAACTCATGGTTCCTCAATTCATCAAATCGGGTGAGACGATCCGCGTGGAAGTGGCCGCGGGCAAGTACGTGGACCGCGTCCGGGCGGACAGTAAACGATTCTAGAAGACGGAAACTCGAAACTGGAAATTGGAAACTGGAAAGCGAAATTCGTAAGTGAAAGCACTCAGACTTTAGCCTTTACACTTGAGACTTTTGGCTGTTAAGTTTAGCTTTCTGCCTTCTGCTTTCTGCTTTCTACTTTTCTATGGACCCATCAAGCGCAGCCACCGCCGTCCGGCCCCATTTCCGGCTCAACGTGCGCCCCGCCGAACTCCGCGACGCAGCGGACATTGCTCGCATCTATCTTCAGGCGACGCAAGACAATCTTGCCACGTTTGAGAACTTCCTCGTCACACCGGAGGAGCGCGCGAGTTGAGTTAAGGAACATGCCGGCAAATATCCTCTCGTGGTCGCGGAATTGAACAATTGGATTCTCGGCTGGGCGTCGCTTAGTCCCTACCGCGTGCGCCCGGCCATGGACGGCATCGTCGAACTCCTGATCTATATTGACCGCGACTACCGGCGGCACGGAGTTGGACGGGAACTCATGCGCTCGGTCCTGACACTCGCTGAGTCAGCCGGCCACTTCAAGATTGTGGGCCGCTTCCTGGCACACAACGATGCGGGACGGAGACTCTGCCGCATGACCGGATGGCGCGAGGTGGGAGAGCACGTCAAACACACCAAGGTGGGCGGCCAGTGGCACGATGTGGTCGTGGTCGAGTATCTGATCCCAGCCAACCTGAAGTAGGCGAACGGTAAAATCAGAAATCAGAAAGTAGAAAGCAGAAAACGGAATTTCGAAACTGGAAATTCGAAAACCAAGAATCGCCTTTGGTCTTAATCCTTTACCCTTTAGCCCTCACCCTTACCATTCTGCCTACTGCCTAGTGGTCCTTTCGCACCCACCATTCTCGAAGTTCCCGGCAGAGGCCTGTTTCATCGAAGGCTAAAAGGAAAACTCCATCAAGGCATACCGGCGTTTTTGAGGAGATCCGTACAAACGAGGCCCACCAGTGCGCAACGGAGGAGGCTTCGGTGACAGCCAGAATCTCATATCCGAACCGTATTTGCTCTTGGTAGTAGACAACAGCCCTGGTCCAGTACTGTCTGATGGCCTCTCGGCCACGCATCGTTTCGGTAAACGGGGTTTCCTGGTAAGTTGCGTCCTGAGCGAATAGCATAACAACCAAATCGGGGTCACGCGTCTCCCACGCCAAGCGATAGCTTTCCAGCCAGGCACGCAATGATTCGGAGTTCATCGGTTGATCGCCTCTTTTGCTTTCGGCTGCCAGATCCGAAAAATCGGTACTCCTACCAAGGCCAAGGCCAACCCGATTCCGGATTCGAGTGGGCTGCGTATCAAGGCATTGCCAACAATGATAAGCGCCGCGGCGCTGAACGCCAAAGGCACCACCGGGAACCCCCAAACCCGGTAAGGCCGCGGCAACTCGGGGCGCCGGTAGCGCAAGACGACCACGGCGAAAGCGGCCGACGCGTAGAACAGCCAGCCAGTGAAGATCACGTAAGTATAAAGCTGCTTGTAAGTGCCGCTGGAGGCCAGCAGAATCGACCACACACCCTGGATCAACAAGGCGGCAGCCGGGGTTGCATAGCGCGGGTGGACTCTTCCCACAGAAGGGAAGAAGACGCCGTCGCGGGCCATCGCAAAGTACGCGCGCGGACCCCCCAGCACAGTCCCATTGATGGCGCCGAAAATGGAGCAGAGGATGAGGGCGGAAACAAAAGTGGCGCCGCGCGGCCCCGCCAGAAGTTCCATGGTGGTCGCCGCGACGCGCTGGTGCAACGCCATCTCGGGAATCGGCAGCACCCGCAGGTAGGCGAGATTGGCGCCTAAATAAACCGCTATCACCACGACAGTTCCGACCAGGTAGCTGCGCGGAAGCACTCGGGAGGGGTTCTTGACTTCCCCAGCCGCGAACGAGAGCATGTGCCAGCCTTCATACGCCCAGAGAACCGCAATCATGGCGACGCCGAAGGAACTCGCCGTAGCGTGGGGCAGGGGCGCGGCAGGGCCAGTCTGTGCGGGAGTGCCGCGGAAGAAAAAAAAGGCGGCGCCCATGATCGTCGCCAAGCCCGCCAACTTGGCCACGCTAAAGAATGTCTGGACGGCCGCCGCTCTCCGCACTCCCAGAATATTGACCAACGTCAGCAACGCAATTACCGTGCTTGCCACGAGCTTCTGCTCGAGCACGGAGAGTGGAACGAAGCTGGTGGTGTAAATTCCGAAAGCTACGGCCAGCGTGGCGAGGGAACCGGAGTTAATGACGAGGAGCAGAGCCCAACCGTAGAGGAATGCAAAGAGCCTGCCGTAAGCATCGCGCAAATAAACATAGATACCGCCCGCAGAGGGGTTGGCCGCCCCCAACTCCGCCAGCGAGAGCGCCCCGGCGAGTGAAAGCACTCCCCCAATCAACCAGACCAGCATCAGGGTTTTGACGGACCCCACTTGCAAAGCAATATCGTGAGGCACAAGGAAGATGCCGGAACCGATGATCGTGCCGATAACTATTGCCGTCGAGCCGGTGTAGCCAAGGGCGCGGGGAAGTTCCTGCGCGCGTTCCTGAGGATGAGTTGGGTTGTTCATTGAACCCGTATGTAACGTGTCATTCCGAGCCCTTCGCTGTCATCCTGAGCGAAGCGAAGGATGACAGCGAAGGGCTCGGAATGACGCGTCCCGACCGCAGTCTGCTTGTATTATCTTTACCCGAAGTGTAACGAACATTATACTGAGGGACTATTCTGAAACACAGCAATCTTTTTCAAGGTGGCGAGATGCAGTGGTTGCGATCCCGGCCGCCCCTTGGAAAGAAGATTCGCGGACGCCATGGGCGTCGGTCTGCGCTGCCCATGACCTTAAAGCAGACTCGTTGAACGAGCTGCGGAAGGAGGCACGATGCGTCAAGTCGTTAGAACATCTGAAGGCCCTCAGCCGCGGGGGCCTTACTCGCAGGCGATTATCGCCAATGGTTTTGTATTCGTGGCCGGACAGGGGCCAGCCAATCCCAGCACCAACCAGTTGGAATTAGGCGATATTGCATCGGAAACCCGGCGCACGCTTCAGAATATCCGGGCGATCCTCGAAGCCGCCGGCAGCTCACTTCGCGACGTGGTGCGAGTGGGGGTCTTCCTGGCGGACATCAAAGATTTTGATGCTATGAATGCCGTCTATAGCGAGTTCTTCTCGCAGGACCCACCCGCGCGCACCACGGTGGGCGCGCAATTGCCCAAAATCAAGGTGGAGATCGACTGCATCGCACGGGTAAGCAAACCGTAGTGATGGTCGAAGGACGATTGTCGATTGCCGGTCGGCTGAGCATTCAGGTTCAATCGACAATCGACCGTTAACAATCGGCAATCCCGGAGGTCTTGATGCGTTACCAGGAACTTTCAACGCCGGCGTTGACGATCGACCTGGACGCAATGGAGCGCAATCTTGCACAGATGGCTGCATCCTGCCGCCAGCAGGGAGTGGGTCTGCGGCCTCACACCAAGACCCACAAAACGCCGGAAGTGGCGCGCCGGCAGCTTGACCACGGCGCGGTGGGATTAACCGTGGCCAAAGTTGGAGAAGCCGAAGTAATGGCGGCAGCAGGTCTGGACGACATCCTCATTGCCTATCCCATACTGGGCGCGGACAAGCTCCGGCGCCTGGTTGAACTGGCGCGTACGCGGCGCATGATTGTGGCGCTGGATTCACTGGATGCGGCGCAGGAGCTTTCCAGCGCCGCCTCCCAGCAAGGATCCACGGTGGGCGTTCTGGTGGAGTTTGACGCGGGGTTTCACCGTTGCGGCCTGGAGGCTGGGCCGGCCAGCGTGGAGATGGCAAACCAGATCGCGAGGATGCCCGGGCTTGCCTTCCGCGGGCTCATGACATACTTCGGGAACGTCTGGGGAAGCAAAGAACAGCGCCGGGCCGAGGCTGAGGCGGTGGCGAAGAAAGTCGAACGAACTCTGGAGGCCTTTCGCGATTCAGGCCTGAAGGTTGAAATCGTCTCCGGCGGTTCAACACCCTCGGCTGAGTTTTCTCACTTGATTCCCGGTCTCACCGAAATCCGGCCGGGAACCTACGTTTACAACGATTTGAACACCTTGTACCAGGGCGCCTGTCGAATCGAGGACTGCGCCGCCCGCGTGGTGACTACGGTGGTCTCGACGGCCGTGCCGGGGCGCGCCATTATCGATTCCGGCTCGAAGACGCTTTCCTCCGACCTCCTTGGCTCAGGTGCGAAGACGGGCTATGGGTACGTCGTCGAAGCGCCCGACGCGCCCGTGATCAAGTTGAACGAGGAGCATGGACATCTGGACATCACTCGATCAACTCATCAGTTTCATGTCGGTGAAGTGCTGACCGTGATTCCCAATCACGTTTGTACTTGCGTGAACATGCACGATGAAGTGTTCACCTTGCGCGATGGGGAAGTTGCGGGTTCATGGCGCGTCGCCGCACGGGGAAAGATGAGATGAGCCTGGAGCCGGCGACCAGACTTGAACTGGTGACCCTCGGTTTACGAAACCGATGCTCTACCGACTGAGCTACGCCGGCACACAGAAAAATGCTCACCCGCCGCAGCGAAGACTTCCGCCAAGCTTGCGGGTGAGCATTCGTTGAGGAGAATAGAATGGCGGACGCGCCCCGCCATCTAAACTCGAAAACGAGTCTAAGAAAAACCTGGAAGTGATGTCAAGATAATTCTCAGAAAATTTTTAGGCTCTCAAGTTGTTGATTATAAATTACTTGCTAGGCTGGCAGGCTTGCGCAGGACACAAATCGAGAGAATTCTGCAGGCAGGCTCTTCGAGGTTGATTCTTAGCTGTATCATGCTGACAGTGAAGTGCTTAAGTCTATTCCAGGTTCAATCGGATGAGGTGGTCGGATTCCGGGTGTCCCCACTCCCAAGCAGGGAACACTTTGGCCGTAACCCTTCTGGAAAGAACGATTAGCAAACCTCCAGCGAGCCCACTTCCCGCCACAACCAGGGTCAGAAAGACATTCCCCATAATCAGTTCGAACAACTGCCGGCCGATTGTCTTATCCCCAGGGTATATCTGGTCCCAGCTTAATTGCTGATTGACGCTGAAGTGGTCGAGCAATTCAGACGCAGCGGCTTTGTTGCTCGCTTTGAGAGCCAAGAAGACGAACGACCCTTCCCTCCGTCCGTAGAGAGAATTCGCTCCGCGATCCTGGTTCAGTCCGAGTGCGTCGCTGAGTCTTGCGAACCGGAGGCGGGCGATCTGCGGCGTGGGGTAGCTCAACTCCACGATGGTGGATCGAGAATTCCCAAATTGGTATTCCCCGAGCTGGAGTTCCGCACCCTGATCGAACCCGATGAGGTCAGTGGGGAGGTTGGGCAGAACGCGCTGCGCTGTAGTTGGACCGACAACGTACTTTGTGCTGCCGGGTATCAATCCTGAGGCCGGAAGCAAGGAAGGCAAGTTCGCTACAGAATCGCGTGTCGGGCGCGTTCCACCGACCAGAATCAACAAACCGCGGAAATCGTTCTCGGAAACCTCGGAGCCTTTGGGGCGAAGGAAACGGATGAAGCTGCGTCCACGCGCCATCAAGCTGCCCTGCGCGCCGGTCACAGCAAGCTCAATGGTCTTGTCGGGATGCATGGACTCGTTCTGATAATAGGTGAGCAGACCGTACGCGGCACTCACGTCGGCGGCGGATTCCACCACCACCTGCGCGCTCGCCCTGTCAAGTTGGTAGGTTCGCACTTCGAGCGACTTGACGCCGTACTCGCTTTCCACCGCCGGATCTCCGCCATAGCTCTTGATCTCATCAACCCCCAGCGTCTGCTTCGCGGTGAGCTGCCAGTTCGCTGCCGGCACCAGAGGGATAACAGAAACATTTTGGGCACAGAAGAGCGGAAGGAACGCGCTGAGCGTCATTGACACGACGGCTAAGGCGAGACGTTTCATCGTTTCCTAGAATATCAGAATTCCGCCCTGGCTTTCGATGCCGTTCTGTCGGACTCCGCTCGCTGCACGACCTTGACCCCGCCCAGATGGTTCACATAATCCAGGATCCCGTCGTAAAGCGCCTCTGCAATCTTTTCCCGGTAATCGCCGCGTCTCAACGACTTCTCATCGCGGGGATTGGTGAGGAAGGAGATTTCCGCCAGGACCGAGGGCATGTTGGCGCCGATCAACACCACGAAGGGAGCCTTTTTCACTCCCCGGTCGGGTTGATTGCCGGATAACTGCGCAGTGTACCGGTGGACTTCCTTTTGCACCTGCCGCGCGAACTCCTCGGACTCCTCTATTTTCTCCGTCAGCGCGATCTTCTTGATCAGGTCCTGAAGTTGATGCACCGATTCCTGGGAAGTCGCGTTTTCTCTCGCAGCAACCTGTAGAGATTCGGGGCTGGAGGTGAAATTCAGATAGTAGGTCTCGATTCCCCGCGCGCTGCGGTCGCTCGAAGCGTTGGCGTGAATTGAAACAAACAAGTCGGCCGCCTTGGCGTTGGCGATGGCAGTCCGTTCCTCCAGGGGGATGAAGGTATCGTCGCTGCGAGTCATCACCACTTCGCATCCGGCCTTGCGCTCCAGAAGCTTTTTCAGTCGCAATCCCACATCCAGCACGACGTCCTTTTCCCTGAGGCCCGTCGGTCCTATCGTGCCCGTATCATGGCCGCCATGTCCGGGATCGATGACAATGCGGCCGATTTTAAGACCCAGCACTCGTGTCAGGGTTCGTGAACCCGATTCAGTGGGGGCGGCAACTTTGGGCGGACCTGGAACCATCTTGGGTGCTTCAAGCGATGTCGTGTCGGTTTCGTCTGAAGCCGGCGGTGCCGGCGGGGGCTTAACCGAGGCCGTTTCCACTTCCGCCGTCTTCTCCGACACCTTCGAATTACCGCGTGTGTTGACGGCAGGCTGGGGCTTGGTTCGGAGCGTGGCGGTTGCGAGGGGCGGGGCAGACTCGACACCGGTCGGGGGCGGTTCGGTTGCGGCGCGGGGTTTGCCGGCCGGGGGAGTGCGGGTCGCAGCTAAATCGCCAATCGGCGGCTGCGCGCCGCGGTCGGTCTCCGGCTCGGATTGGCTGACGCCACGGATATCCACCACTAAGCGAAACGGATTGGGAAGCGGCAAGACCGAATATTCTTCGATCTTTTCCACATCCAGCACCACCCGAGTTACCGTGGGTGTGAATTGTCCCAGGCGGATTTGATGCAGGTACCCATCCTCGATGGGGAATGTCTTACCGACCAGCGTGGGGCTCAGACGGGCGTCTTGAATGTCAAGCACGATGCGGTCCGGCTTGGAAAGCCGCGTGGTGTCGAATTTCACTTCTCCGTCCACTCCGATGACGATGCGGGAGTAATTCGGTCCCACCCATCGCCGTACGTCGTTGACCTCCGGCAGTCTCGAGCCGCGGTGGTTTTCGCCGGTTTCGCGCTTGGGAGGCGCAGACGTGGCGGAGCGTTTTGTGACCAACTGGTCGATCTCGTTAATTTTGGCTCGAGCTTCCTCCGCCTTGGAGGAGTTGGGATACTCCTTGAGATATTCCTGGAAGGTCTGGCGGGCCAACTCGGGGTTCTCGAGGTCAGTCCTGTAGATCTCCCCCATGGTCAGCAGAGCTTCCCGGGCAAATTGGCTGCCGGGGTACTGCCTGGCGAGGAAGTTGTAGGTCCTAACGGAATCAAGGTAGTAGCGGTCGGCGCCGAAAAGCCGTCCCATCTCGTCCTGAAGTTCCGCAACGTAGGCCAGCGAAACAGGAGCCTTCGAGTACGCCGGGTCCAGCCGCGCGACTTCCTGGAATGAGGCGATTACTTTTTGATAATCGGCTCTGATCCGCTTGCTCTCGGGCAGAGACTCCAGCGTCGTCCTCATGCGAAGCGCTCGTTCATACGTGCTGACGGCTTTTTCTTGGCGTGAAGTCGGGAGGCTAGAGAAAAGAAGTTCGGGAAAGGCTAGAAGCCCAGCAAAAAGTAGTGCGACGCAGATTCGTTTAGGCCGTTCGATCAATGTAGACCGTTCCGTGGCATTCAAA
Source organism: uncultured Acidobacteriota bacterium (assembly GCA_963842495.1). Classification (GTDB taxonomy): domain Bacteria; phylum Acidobacteriota; class Terriglobia; order UBA7540; family UBA7540; genus CAVROP01. Next base: position 60,254 of record CAWJHY010000008.1, on the reverse strand, counting down.
TCGCCGTCCCCCTCGGTAAGATGCATTTCTCCGAAAGATGGACAGCTAACTTCGATTAACCCGAATCATTCCACATTGGAGTAGTGTACTACACCTCGTTCATCGACATAGCGAACGATGGGCGCCGCCGGAGCCTTGTACCCGGCAGCTTGCGCCCCCGTCTGACCTGATGCTGACTGATAAATGTGGGTGACCTTTCGTACGTAATCTCGAGTTTCGGTATACGAAGGTATGCCGCCGGACCGCTGCACAGCCCCTTCTCCAGCGTTGTAGGCCGCCAACGACCGGGGAAGATCGCCCCCGAACATGTCCAAAAGGTGCTTTAAATAGCTTACGCCACCTTCAATGTTGTCCTTTGGATCAAAGGGGTTCGCAACCCCGAATCGCTGAGCCGTCTCCGGAATGAGTTGCATCAGTCCCATCGCGCCCTTGTTCGAGAGGGCCAGCGGGTCGTATTGGGATTCGACTTTGATAATGGCGTCAACGAGCTGAGGGTCAACTTGGAGGCGGTCGGCGGTCTGCTCGACCAGGCTGCTGATTTCAGGCGTAGATGTGGGGGCAGGGGTAGCAGTCGCCGTGCCAGTCCTATTGGCACGCGAGCCATTGGTCTTCCAGTTGCCTTTGGCCTGCGTCTCGCCCGAGTTGATGAAGATTCTGCGGCCGCTTTGATCCGTGATCGTAACGATCTCGTCCGCCCACAGCGGCAGAGAAAACGCCAGGCCCCACAAAAACAGGCAAGCCGAAACCTTCACGCAGGACTGGGTCCAGTTAGGCATATCACTCCAGAGCCGCCCGCCGCAGCCCGTGAGAACTCATCCCCTCCAGATCTTCTCATCCTCGGCGCACTACCTCTCCCGAGGGTTAGGGAGATTATAACACTTTCGTCAAGTGGCAATAAATGTAGGATTTGGGATTCCGTCGAAAGTCACGTCATTCCCGCGAAAGCGGGAATCCATTGGTTCCTGGACTATCAATGGACCCCCGCTTCCGCGGGGGTGACGAATGAGGGTCCTGGCCACGCCTCTGAACCGTGACTCCTGACTCCTGCCTCACTTCCGCTTCGCCTGGTCGGCCACTGCCTGGGCGGCCTTGGCAATGGCTTCCGGGTCTCCCAGGTAATAATGGCGGAGCGGCTTGAGTTCGCCGTCAAGCTCGTAAACCAACGGGATGCCGGTGGGGATGTTCAATCCCACAATCTCCTGGTCGGAAACTTTGTCGAGATATTTCACCAGTCCCCGCAGGCTGTTGCCGTGAGCGGAGACGATCACTCGCTTGCCGGACTTCACCGTCGGGGCGATGGTTTCGTGCCAATAGGGCAGGGTGCGCGCCACGGTGTCTTTGAGGCACTCGGTGAGTGGAAGTTCTTCCGGCTTCAAATCTGCGTAACGCGGGTCCTTGCCGGGAAAGCGCTCGTCATCCGGGGTCAGAGCGGGCGGTCGAATGTCGTAGCTTCGCCGCCAGATTTTTACCTGGGCCTCGCCAAACTTCTCGGCAGTCTGGGCTTTGTTCAGCCCCTGCAGCGCGCCATAATGGCGCTCGTTGAGCCGCCAGGAGTTGTGGACCGGAATCCACATCTGGTCCAACTCCTCGAGCGCCAGCCAGAGCGTTTTAATGGCGCGCTTCAAGACCGAGGTGAAAGCGATGTCGAAGACATAGCCTTGCTTCTTCATTTCCCGGCCACCGTCTATGGCCTCTTGCGTCCCCTTCTCACTCAACCCAACATCGGTCCAACCCGTGAACAGGTTTTCTTTGTTCCAAATGCTCTCTCCGTGCCTTAATAACACGACCTTGTACATGAATGCGTCTCCTGGTTATCTGGCGTCGTGGCCATGACATGTCGAACGCAACATTATTGCGGGGAAATCACTCGAAAAGTTAGGTTGTTCCTTCGGCGTGTCCGTTACCTTTTTGGAGACCCTGGATAAAGGCATCCATGCGCTGAAGGAGGCTGTTTAGAGTGCTGACCATGAGGGCGATCTGATCCTCCACCCCCACTAACCGTCGCTCGTGGGTCTGGCTCGCCTCACTCAACTGGTGCAGTTGCTGGCTGTGACTCTCCGAGACCCTGACAAGCAGTTCCAGGGCTTGTTGATGGTCCCCCGACACGTCCGCCAGTTGTTCGAGCTTCCTGTCAAGGCGGTCCAGTAGCTCCCCTTGCACAACCTGGTTGTCGGCAACCCGCTTCAGAGCGATTTCGATCTCTTCAAAGGTCATGGCTCTTCGCCGAACCCATAAAAGTCTCCTGAAAACCGCTTCTGCTCACATGATAGTCTGCCGAGCCACGTCGAGCAAGCGGGCCTCGAAAAGCCGCCTGTCATTCCGAGCGAAGCGAGGAATCCCGCTCTGAGTCTTTGTGCGGCGAACTGCCGTGCCAGGGCGAGATTCCTCGCTTCGCTCGGAATGACAGGAGCCTACATTATCGGAATGACAGAAGCCTACATTAATTGAGCATACTTTCGATAATGGACGGAACAGCCCGAAGCGATTCATCGAGCTTCGCGGGGTTCTTGCCGCCGGCCTCGGCGAGGTCTTTGCGCCCGCCGCCGCTGCCCTCAACGAAAGCCGCCGCCTGCTTCACGATCTTGCCCGCGTCGAGCCGGTTGGTGAGGTCTTTCGTCACGGCTGCGATGAGGCTTACCTTGCCGTCGGAAACGCTGCCCAGCACGATCACTCCGGATTGCAGTTTCCCACGCAGGTCGTCAACCATCTGACGCATGGCGGCGCGGTCCGTCACCTCGACGCGCGCCGAGACCACCCGCACGCCCTTTACTTCCTGCGCTTCTTTCGCCAAGTCGCCGGCCTCTGAAGCCGCGCGCTTCATCTGCTGCGCCTCGAGTTCCTTGCGGAGCTTCTTCTCGGACTCGGTGAGCTTCTCAACCGCGGAAAGCAGTTCATCGGGCTTGGCACGCAACGAGCCGGCCAGCAGCGCCAACGTCTCGCTGGCTTGCCGCAGTTGCTTCAGCACGCCTTCGCCCGTCACCGCTTCAATGCGTCGAGTTCCCGCCGCCACGCTGCCTTCCGAAACGATCTTGAACAGGCCAATGTCGCCCGTCCGCCGCACGTGCGTGCCGCCGCACAACTCCTTCGAGAAGTCGTCGATGGTCAGCACGCGTACCTGGTCGGCATACTTTTCCCCAAACAATGCCATGGCGCCGGTGTTCACGGCCTCGTCAAGGTCCATGACCTTCGTGACAACCTCTTCGTTCTTGAGGATCTCTTCGTTCACCAGGTCTTCGATGTCGAGCAGGTCCTGCTCATCCAGCGCTGCGTAATGATTAAAGTCGAACCGCAAGCGGTCCGGCGCCACCAGCGATCCTGCCTGCTTGACGTGCGTGCCCAGCGTCCGCCGCAAAGCCGCATGAAGCAAGTGGGTGGCTGTATGGTTGCGCCGGGTGGCATCGCGCCGCTCAACGTCTACTTTTGCCGTCACTAGATCGCCGACCCGCAGTGGATATCGCGTATCAGCCTTGTGAACGATCAATCCGCTCACGGGGTAGTAGGTGTCGGTGACCTGCGCCACTTTGTCATCACTGTAGGGCGCCAGAAAGTGCCCAATGTCGCCCACTTGGCCGCCCGCTTCGGCATAGAAAGGCGTGTGGTCGAGAACTACTTCGACTTGCTCGCCGCTCATGACCGCTTCCACGTTGTTACCATCTTTGATGAGTGCCAAGATTCGACAGTCATTTGAAGTGGTCTGGCTATAGCCGTCGAAGACCGTCTTACCTGTTTCCACCAGCTTCAAAAATACTGGAGAAGCTAATTCCTTCTCGGCTGCCTTCCAACTGGCGCGCGCCCGCTCGCGCTGTTTCTGCATTTCAGCTTCGTAGCCCTTTCGATCCACAGCGAGGCCGTAGTTCCTCACGAGGTCTTCCACAAAGTCAGGGCGAAGACCATAGGTGTCGTGCAGCCTAAACATCTCTTCCCCAGCTATCCACGCTGGCACTTCAGGAGGAGGAATTCTCGCTGCGACGGCCCTCAGCGAGTCAAGCACTCTGTTGTTGACGAGCGCCGCCTCAACGAAAGCTTTCCACACTTCCACGACCTCGTCTCCAGACGTGCTCGTCTTGCTGGGGTTCTCCAGAGTTTTCTGCATTAAGTCGTTCCACGCAGTCGCTTGGCCGAGTATGGAGATGGCCCTTCCCAATATCAGGTTAGGAGCTGTAACTTCCTTCAATTTCTTCAGAGCCTTTACGAATGAATCGTGCGACCCAGTCACGCCGGGCAGACTCTCAAGGGCGATTGCTACCGTGTCGTTGGGCAGCATGACTTGGATCAGGACTTGCGCCGCCTTCGCGACGACTTCGTTCGGTACTGTCAGCTCACTCAAACCGTGTAAGGCCTTTTCGAGTCCTTCGTTTGGAAGGGTTACGTCATTCAAGCTCTGCAAAGCCTTCCACAATGTCTCTTTCGGTACCACGGCCTCACTCAAAATCTCCAAAGCCTTTCCAAACGCCGCGTTCAGTCTGACCGCGTATTCGATGGGCGCCATCACTCTTAGCAACGCGTGTGGCAGCCCCCTTCCTCCAGCCAGTTTCTCCAGGGCTCCCATGGCAGCATCATTCGATCCATCGCTGGTGTGCCGAACCGCTTCGCGGAGATGGCGCAGCGGAAGTTCCGCTCCAGACGCCAGGACGACGGGGACCACGTCGAGCTGGTCCAGCCCTAGCCTGGTCGTGTCGTGGTAGCGGCTTTCCTCCGTCTTGATCGCTTTGGCGACGTGGTGTTCCGCCTCGACCAGTTCCGGGTAAGCGTCCTTCATCATCTGCGCGACGTGGCCGGACATCTTATAGAGGAACGGCTCATTCAACCCCAGCGTCTGGCCGTGGTACAGAGCGCGGCGCATGATAAGGCGCAGCACATAGCCGCGGCCTTCGTTGGAGGGCAGCACGCCGTCGGAAATCAGGAACGTGGTGGCGCGAGCGTGGTCGGCGATGATGCGGAGGGAAACATCCGTGTCGTGATTCGAGCCGTACTCGACGTTGGCGAGCGCCGCGGCTTCGTCGATCAGCGGCCGGAACAAATCCGTATCAAAGTTCGAGAGCTTTCCTTGCAGCGCCGAAGCCAGGCGCTCGAGTCCCATGCCCGTATCGATGCTGGGGCGGGGCAGGGGAGTCATGACGCCCTGTTCGTCGCGGTTGAACTGCATGAACACGAGGTTCCAGAGTTCGACGTAGCGGCCGCAGTCCTGAGGGCAGGGAAACGCGCAATCCGTGTGGCCAAGACTGCTGGCCGCGGGCCCCAGATCGTAGTGGATCTCCGAGCACGGCCCGCAGGGGCCGGTATCGCCCATGGCCCAGAAATTGTCGTGCTCGTCCATGCGGAAGATGCGGTTGCGCGCCACGCCGACGTCCTTGGCCCAGATTTCCTCCGCCTCATCGTCTTCGCGAAAGACGGTTACGTAAAGCTTGTCGCTGGGAATGGAATAACCCTTGGTGACCAGCTCCCAGGACCAGGGAATAGCTTCCTTCTTGAAGTAGTCGCCGAAGGAGAAATTTCCCAGCATCTCGAAAAACGTATGATGCCGCGTAGTGCGGCCGACCTGCTCGAGGTCGTTATGCTTGCCGCCCGCGCGCACGCACTTCTGGGACGTTGTGGCGCGCGAGTAGTCGCGCTTCTCGCGTCCCAGGAAGACGTCCTTGAACTGGTTCATGCCCGCGTTCGAGAAGAGCAGCGTAGGGTCGTTCGCGGGCACAAGCGACGACGAAGGTAGGACGCGGTGGGCGCGCTCTTCGAAGAATTTCAAGAATAGGGTTCTAATCTCGTTAGATTTCATTTGAATCGTCGATTATAAATTATAAATTATAAAAGCGGGTAGCAACGTGGCCGTCATTTGGCGCGATCGCGGCTCTTGGTACTCACGATGATAGCCGTGATAACACCTATAAGTTCCTCGGTTTCCCTCCTGAGAGGTTCGAGCTTCTCTCTTCCGACGATCCCGGATTCGGCCAGCAGATGAAGCCAGTACCGGCTTTCTCGCGCTTCCTTCTGAGCGATGCCGAGTTTATGGATGAAATCAGCTCGGCTCTCGCCTGCCTGGGCCTCTTCGATATTTGCTCCGACCGAGGTTGCGGCGCGAAGGTATTGCTTTCCGACGACCCATCCCGCCCCATCTTTCCGCCGTTGCAAATACTGGTAAAGTCTAATAGCGCGCAAAGCATAGGAGAAAGACCGTGCCAAGATTTCTCGCGGATGCGCTCCCGCTCTTAAGTCCTTCTCCGCCACAATCCGAGATCTTAAATCCATAACTACCATTCGCCGTCTATAACTTATAATTTACAATTTATAATTCACTCTTCTCTACCCGGCGATTCATCCTCCACTAACTCAGCTTCGTCGGCCACCGGGGCGAGTTCCGGCCGCGCGCGAACTGCCTTCATGATCTGGTCGCCACGGAAGCCGCGGCGCACGAGGCTATTGCAAAGGGCAGCCAGCTTGGCGCGGGTCAAAGGGAGGCGCAGGGTGCGGAGCTTCTTGTCGAGAGTCTGTTCCAGCAGATCGTGCTCGCTGGTCTCTTGGAAGGCCTGTGAGAGGGCGGGTTCAATCTGGCGGTAGTCAACGAGCTTGGCTTTCAGTTCGCGGCGGATGCGCCAGCGGCCAAAGGCGCGGTTACGGACCAGCGAAGAAGCGTATTGTTCGGCGAACTTCTGATCGTCGAGGTAGTGAAGTTCGCGCAGGCGGGCGATAGCGGTGCGGACCTGGTCTGAATCTGGAAACTTGCGCTCCAGCGCGCGACGCATTTCGGCCAGGGAGTACGGACGCCGGGCCAGCATGCGCAGGGCTGTGTTGAGCGGGTCTGGAGGGGCTTCCTTATCTCTGCGCAAACCTTTCCACCTCAATGGCCCTTTCCATGGCGTCGCGCGTGGCCTCCAAGGTGCTTCGGACGCCGGCGATGCGCAGCTTGAACTCATCGGGATTGGAGGAGTTTGCCAGGGCTTCCTGGAGAGTGATCAGCCCATGAGAGTGGAGTTCATAAAGTGACTGGTCGAAGGTCTGCATCCCGTATTGGGAAGTGCCGGAAGCCAGGGCTTCCCGGATGAGACGGGTTTTTTCCGGGGTGACAATGCAATCCCGGATGTACTCGGTGGAGAGCAGGACCTCGACCGCCGGCACGCGCCCGATGCCGTCGCTCTTCCTGACCAGCCTTTGACAAACGACGGCCTTGAGCGTGCTGGCCAATTGCAGGCGCACTCGCTTCTGCTCGGCCGGCTGAAAGATGGAGATGATGCGCTGCACCGTCTCGGTGGCATCGGTGGTGTGCAGAGTGGAAAAAACCAAGTGGCCGGTTTCCGCCGCCAGCAGCGCCGTCTGCATGGTTTCCAGATCGCGCATTTCACCCACCAGGATCACGTCGGGGTCCTGGCGAAGAGCGGAGCGCAGGGCGGTGGCGAAAGTGGCGCTGTCCACTTCAACCTCCCGCTGGCTCACCAGTCCTTTCTTATCGCGATGCAGGAACTCGATGGGGTCTTCGATGGTAATGATGTGCTCGGTGCGCGTGGAATTGATGTAATCGACCATGGCCGCCAGAGTGGTTGACTTGCCGGAACTGGTCGTCCCGGCCACCAGCACCAGGCCACGGGTTTCCTGGCAGATCTTCTCCATGACCTTGGGCAGGGAAAGTTCGCTGAAGGTGCGAATCTCCGTGGGAATCACGCGGAAGATCATGCCGACGTTGCCGCGCTGCTGAAAAATGTTCACCCGGAATCGCGCCAGACCCGCGATGCCATAGGGCATATCGATTTCAGTGTTTTCTTTGAACCTGGCCTTCTGGCGGGCGTTCATGATGCTGAACGCATAGTCCAGCATGTCTTCAGAAGTGATGTGCGGGTATTGGTCGAGGGCGCGGAGATCGCCGTCCACGCGGATGTAAGGATAGTTCCCCACCTTCAAGTGCAGGTCGGAAGCCTCCTCCTCACAGGCGACCCGCAGTAACGTGTCAACGGTCACTCGTTCACTGGCCATGATGGATCCTTGTCGCCAGGGATTGCCGAGCCCTCTTCCGCTGATGTTCGGAAGGGCGGGGCTTTAGCCCCGCCGCCCAGGGGCGCGGAGTGGAATGGGCCTTTAGGCCCTGAAACCACGTCTCTTCAGGGGCTAAAGCCCCCTATATACCTGCCAGGATCAGCGGCGGGGCTAAAGCCCCGCCCTTCCGTTTCCAACAAACAAACTCTCTAGGTACTCCTGCCAAGCACTACCGCGCCGCGCCAACGGGCTGGTTACAGAGCGTGAGCCAGCCGTACTTGTCCTCCGCCTGGCCCTGCACAATCGAGAGGAAGCGAGCCTGCAGGCTGCGAGTAACCGGGCCCGGCTCACCCTTGCCCACCACGATGCGGTCCACGGAGCGAATCGGAGTGATCTCCGCCGCGGTGCCGGTGAAGAACACTTCGTCAGCGATGTAAAGCATCTCGCGGGAGATGACCTGTTCGACGACCGGGTAACCTAGCTCCTGAGCGAGCGTGAGGACGGAATCGCGCGTAATGCCGGGAAGGATCGAGGAAGACAGCGGCGGAGTAACGATTTTCCCGCCCCGCACCAGGAAGAGGTTTTCACCGCTCCCTTCGCTGACCTGGCCCGAGGCATCCAGCGAGATGCCTTCCACATAGCCGTTGGTGACCGCCTCCATCTTGATCAGTTGGGAGTTCATGTAATTCGCGGCAGCCTTGGCGATGGCCGGCAGCGTGTTGGGCGCAATGCGTTGCCAGGAGGAGATGCAGACGTCAACTCCCTGGCGAAGGGCCTCGTCGCCCAGGTATTTTCCCCACTCCCAGGCGAGCAGGTAAATCTCGATGGGGTTCTTCAGGGGATTCACGCCGACTTCGCCGAAACCGCGAAAGATCACGGGGCGAATGTAACAATGCTTGATGCCGTTCACCTGCACCAGGTCGACCATCGCCTGGGAAAGCTGATCGCGCGTAAAGTCGAGCTCCATGCGATAAATCTTGCAGGAATTCACCAGCCGGTCCGTATGCTCTTTGAGGCGAAAGATGCCGGGGCCTGCCGGAGTGTCGTAGCAGCGAATGCCTTCAAAAAGGCAGGAACCATAGCTGACGACGTGCGACGCGACGTGGATGGTGGCGTCGTTCCAATGGATGAATTCGCCGTTGTGCCAGACTTTGTCAAAAGACTTGATCGCCATTCCTTCCTCCTAGGAAGCTCTCAGCCATCAGCCGTCAGCCATCAGCAAAGTCACCAGCGGGGACGGCCAATAACTGCTGAATTATAGCACGGAGGGCTGCCGGCGATCAGTTACCGACAGACGGCCACCCCTACGTCTGCTGAGAGCTGACGGCTGACAGCGCCTTCCCTCGAGCCTGGCACCTGCCACCTGTCTCACGCTGTCTTCAGGTCCGACGTGCAATGCGGGCAGCGCGTGGCCTGCGCCGGAATCGACGAGAAGCAGAACCTGCAATCTTTCACAGCAGGCGCAGGACCCGGTTTGGGCTTGGGGAACAGCTTGTTGACTTGGCGCAGCAGCAGGAAAATGGCAAACGCCACGATGAGAAAGTTAATCACCGTGTTCATGAACATGCCGTAGTTGAGCGTCGCCGCTCCTGCGGCCTTGGCGGCCGCCACACTGGGGTAGTGTCCCTTGAGGTTGATGAACAGGTTCGAGAAATCGACCCTGCCCAAAAGCAATCCGATGGGCGGCATCAGCATGTCGTTGACGAACGAGGTCACGATCCCGCCGAAGGCCGCGCCGATCACAATGCCGACCGCCATATCGAGCACGTTTCCACGCATCGCAAATTCTTTGAACTCTTTAAACATGGGCATTTCTCCTCAGCTCCGACTCCCGATGGGAGTGGTAAGCTCCTTGGTTGTGTAGTCTCCGGTGCCGCTTCTCCGATTCGCATCGCAGCGCCGGGTGGGTCCTGGATTTTCTCAGGTGTTGACATCTACGAATATACAGCCATTTTCCGGCCGATATACAGCTTTTATTCCAGCAACAAAAATTTCGACTTTGCCATCCAAGCGTGTGTGGTGGAATATTCTCCACTACGAGCCCATGGCCTGATCCTGCGAGGAAGCTGATGAACTCAGGAGGGCTTTGAGCCGATTGATATTGCAGAGGTGGAAGGGCGCGATGGCATTTGTGCGCAAACGCGGCCAGACGTACTACCTGGTTCATAACGTCCGCAAGGGCCAACGGGTAGAGCAGCTCCACCTGGCTAGCCTTGGCCGGCGGCCGCGCATTACCGAGGAGGTCATCAAGGGGGTTCACGCCCGGCACCCCTTTTTGCAGCTTGATTGGAAGCGCTTGAGCGAGAAGTCTTTGAGTGACTTGGCGCAGCCGCTGAGGAACAATTCTCAGTATGTCCGCGATTTGGTCATTGCGGTGCGGAACCTTCATATTGACTTGGCCGATATGCCCTTGCCAGTACTGGATTTCGCTAAGGAGCCTGGACTGTCGTCGGAATTCATTGCGGGTCTCAAATTGCTTCGTGGAACGCTGGATGTGAAGCTGAACCAACTGCGCCGAGTCAAGGGGGCGCCCTATCGACCATAGGGCGCGCGGAGGACGAAAATGGGTGGACGCCAAGTATTGCTCGATCCAACACAGAACAGTCCGGAGGTGCGGGAATTTGAAAAAGCGCTTCTGGAGCGGGTGGTAGGTCAGGACCGTGCCGTGCGCAGGCTGGCACGCGTCTATCAGGTCTACCTGGCGGGGCTCTCGACGCCCGGGCGGCCCTTGGTGAACCTGCTCTTCCTGGGTCCCACCGGGTCGGGTAAGACGCGCCTGGTGGAGGCTGCGGCGGAAGTGCTCATGGGCGATTCCAAAGCCGTGGTCAAGGTGGATTGTGCGGAGTTTCAGCACAGTCATGAGGTTGCCAAGTTGATTGGCTCGCCGCCAGGTTACGTCGGGCACCGTGAGACGCAGCCGCTGATTACGCAAGAGGTTCTGGAACGCCATTTCTCCGATCGAATCAAGCTGGCGCTGGTGTTGTTCGACGAAGTCGAGAAAGCCTCTGAGGCCTTATGGCAACTTTTGCTCGGCATCCTGGATAAGGCCACCCTCACCCTGGGTGATAACCGGCGAGTGGACTTTTCCCGCTCCATGATCTTCCTCACCTCCAACCTGGGCTCACAGGAATTAATGAGATTGATGAGGGGAGGAATGGGCTTTTCCCCCGGTCCGGACAACCACGAACAGGAATTGGACCAGAAGATTTACCACACCGCCATGGAGGCTTCGCGGCGGAAATTCTCGCCGGAGTTCATGAACCGCATCGACAAGGTGATTGTCTTCCGCGTGCTGAATCGCGACAGCCTGCAAAAGATCCTGGATATCGAGCTGGGGCGAGTGCAAGATCGCATCATGGCGGCGACGGAAGGGAACCCCTTTGTGTTTGTCTGCACGCCGGCCGCTCGCGACTTTCTTTTGCAGGAGGGGACAGACCAGAAATTCGGCGCCCGGCACTTGAAGCGGGCCATTGAGCGCTTTCTGGTGTTTCCCATTTCCAATCTGCTGGCGACCCACCAGATCAAGTTGGGCGACCTGATCACGGTCGACCGTTCGCCGGACGGCTCCAAACTGTCGTTCGTTAAAGAAGAACAGGGCGCGCTGGTGAAAGGCCCGGACGATCCGCCCGCGGCAGTGGTCGCGGCCGCCCTTGCCACCCGCACAACCTCTGCCTTACTGTCCCCACCGGGCAAGGAAGCGGAGACCGTGACCGCGGGCAAAGGAGAATAGGGATTAGGGGCTAGGCATTAGGGGCTAGGGGTTAGGGACTGGGGAGGACGAGTCTCGCGTGTTCTTCATTGCCTGCCCGGCGATCGGATCACGCCCTTTCAGCGCCCTCCCAATCCTTGAGCACCTAAAGGTCCATCAGAGCTCCGCCCCTAGCCCCTAATCCCTAGTCCCTAGACCCTAATCCCTAGACCCTAGTCTTCCCAGTCATCCGTCCTGAAGGGCGAGGCAGGGAGGCCGGCGCGGTTGTACAGGTTGCACGAGGGGTTCATCCCCCAGGCATAGCGCACGGCGGCGGGGTGCGGCGTCTTTTCGCTGCGCACGACAAGCGTGTCGCCGTCAATCCTGGCTTGCCCGCCCGTGAATTTATGATCGTCACCGGCAATCTCGAAGCCGCTCACATTAGGCGACGAGTTCCTGGTCACTAGCCCGCCGTAGACGTACTTAAACCGCAAACGGATTTTGTCACCCTCTACAGCCATGGTCTCATAGATCGGGCCTGAGTAGATCACGTCCCGTCCGTAAGCGATAGCTTGCGCGGCCAAGGCAAGGCGATAGCCGACGTCTTGCTTATCCTTGGGGTGAATATCGCTCCCGTCGCCGATGTCGATGGTGACCGCCATCCCGGTCTTGGGCAGCGAAAGCGTCTTGAGTTGGGCCTCCCGCAGTTCCGGCCAATTCGAGTGAGGGCTATAGATTCCCCAGTTGGCAAGCTGCACGAAGAGGAATGGGAAGTCGCCCTCTCCCCAGGCGCGCCGCCAGTCGCCAATCATGGCCGGAAAGAGCTTGCGATATTGCGCGGGCCGGTCGGCATTCGATTCTCCCTGATACCAGATGGCGCCGCGGATGGCATACGAGGTCAGCGGCATGAGCATGGCGTTAAACAGGCTGGCGGGACGCCAGGGATTACGCCGGGGATCATCAGGAACTGCCGGCGGGGCAGCGACTGGCGCCCCAGTGGATTCGGCCTGGTCCGAGTCCTTCCTCCACTGCTCAAGCTGTGCTGCGTAGTCCTGGAAGCCTTTGGGATAAGGCGAAAGCAACTTTGTTCCCGCCTCCAGGATGGATTGGTAGGCGGGGTCGGATTCGAGCGTGCCGCGGCTCGTCCACGCTTCCGCGGGAGTCCCGCCCCAGGAACTGTGAATCAGGCCGACCGGCACATTCAATACCCTGAGCAGCTCGCGTCCAAAGAAATACCCGACGGCTGAGAAGTCGGCCACCGTTTGCGGACGCGCCGTCACCCAATAGCCTTGGACGTCCCGCTGCGGCTTCGCGGCCACGGCCTTTTGGACCGTAAACAAGCGGAGCATGGGGTGATCGCCATGAGCTACTTCATCCTGGTAGTTGACCACGCCGCTTCCCCATCCCTGCACAGGCATTTCCATGTTGGACTGGCCGGAGCAAACCCAGACTTCGCCCACCAGCACGTCGTGCAGGGTAATGGTATTCTTGCCGGCAATGGTCATGGTGAAAGGCCCGCCGGGGTTAAGCGGCCCCAGTTTCACCTGCCACTGGCCCTCGTTGTCAGCCGTGCCGCTGAGGCGCTGATCTCTTAGAGTGACCGTGACCTGCTCACCCGGGTCAGCGGTTCCCCAAATGTTTACTTTCATTCCTTGCTGAAGCACCATGCCGTCCGAGACGAGACTGGGCAGCTTCACGTCGGCTCGCAGACTGAGCGCACCAAGAAAGAGCGCGCTGAAGCAAAGGGCGGCGGTTAATCTGGCTTTGAGTGTTGTGTGGTACACGGTTGTCCTCCCGTTGAATATGTCCTAGGGCTGGAAAAGCCAGCATTGTATGCCAAAGCCGCTCCCCTGCGAACAAAAATCATCGACGCCTGGGACCGTGGTGCGAGCGTCCCTCCCCGCCGTGGTGCGGGCGTCCCGCCCGCAGTCGCTCCCTCGACAGCAGGCGGGACGCCCGCCCCACAAGGAGTTTTTGCCCAACCTTGGCCGCCTCCAGTATCATGAGACCATGGCCACCGCAAGTGAAGATGGGCAGGGGCGTTCCGCCATCGCCGCGCCGCAAGCGAAGGACGCAGCGCCGGGCGAGGCGCAGAGCCGCGTCCCGGCGATGTTCCGCGCCCTGCGCTACCGCAATTTCCGGCTCTTCTTCAGCGGCCAAATCATCTCCCTGATCGGCACCTGGATGCAGTCCGTGGCGCAATCGTGGCTGGTTTACCGCCTGACGGGTTCCTCGTTGCTGCTGGGCCTGGTAGGTTTTGCGGGGCAAATCCCGGTTTTTCTCCTGGCTTCGATTGGCGGCATGGTGGCAGATCGCACAAGTCGCCATCGGATTGTCATCGGCACGCAGACCAGCGCCATGTTGCTGGCGTTGATCCTCGCCGCGCTGACTCTGTTGGGCCACATCAAGGTGTGGGAAATCATGGTGCTGGCCTCGTGCCTTGGCCTGGTGAACGCGTTCGACATTCCCACCCGCCAGGCCTTCGTGGTCGAGATGGTGAACCCGAAGGATCTGGTCAACGCCATCGCTCTGAATTCCGCCATGGTGAACGGGGCGCGCATCCTGGGGCCTGCCGTGGCGGGAGTCACGGTGGCGGCGATCGGGGAAGGCTGGTGCTTCTTTGCCAACGGGGTCAGCTACATTGCGGTGATCGTCGGGCTGTTGCTGATGGTCGTAACGCCACGCCCGCGGGACAAGCAGCGCTCCGGACTGCGCAGTGTTGTGGAGGGATTCCACTGGGTGGCTCGCAACGCGCCCATCCGCGCCCTGCTGCTTCTGCTGGGCCTGGTCAGCCTGACCGGCATGCCTTACATGGTGCTGATGCCGATTTTCGCGGACCGAATCCTGCACAGCGGAGCGCGCGGACTGGGGCTGCTGATGGGCGCTGCGGGAATGGGGGCGCTGGCGGGAACCATGGCGCTGGCCACGCGCCACGGCGTGCGTGGCCTGGGACGATGGATCATGTTCGCGGCGATGGGATTCGGCGCCTCGCTCTTCCTCTTTTCCTTTTCGCACAGGTTCTGGCTTTCCGTGCTGCTCGTCATGCCCGCCGGGTTTTGCATGATTCTGCAAATGGCCTCCTCGAATACTTTGATCCAAACCATGGTCCCGGATGAATTGCGCGGCCGCGTCATGGCCGTCTACTCGATGATGTTCATGGGCATGGCGCCCTTTGGCGCGTTGCTTTCGGGAGCGATCGCGCAGCACGTGGGCGCGCCGCTCACCATCAGGCTGGGCGGAATCGTCAGCCTGGCGGGAGGTGTGGCGTTCGCGTTGGCGTGGCCGGGCATGCGCGGCGAAGCTCGCCGGCTTATCCTGGCCCAGTCGATGGCGGGAGGCGATCCGCCCGAAGAAATGACCGGACAGGCAGTTTCAGTGAACCCCAACCAGGAAGGAGAATTGAATGGCGGCAATCAAAACTGATTGGATCACCCTGAAGGTTGGAGACGGGACAGCGATGCGCGTCTACGTGGCCCGTCCTGAAGATGCGAACCCCTACCCCGGCTTGCTGGTGTATCACGAAGCCTTCGGGGTCAACGCGCACATCCGGGATGTTACGGAACGCTTTGCGCGCGAAGGTTACCTCGCGCTTGCCCCGGACCTGTTTCATCGTACCGCACCCGGCTTCGAAGGAACCTACGATCAGTTCGATTTAGCTAAGCCTCATGTGATCGCATTAACTCATCAAAACCTCGAAGCTGACGTCCGCTCCGCTTACGAATGGCTGCGCGCGCAGCCTGCGAGTCAGGGCCGGCAGATCGCCTGCGTGGGCTTTTGCATGGGCGGGCGCGTGGCGGTTCTCACCAATGTGGTTCTTCCCGTGAGTGCGGCCATCTCCTTTTACGGCGGCGGGATCGCCCCCAACCCCTTCAGCCCCGGCCTGCTCGATCGTGCCGGCGACTTGCACGCTCCGCAGATGCTTTTGTGGGGTGGCTTGGATAAGCACCTGGGCCCCGAAGTGACGCGCGCGGTGACGGAAGCAATTCGCGCGGCGGGTAAGCCATTCGTGAATGTCGAATTCTCGGACGCTGATCACGGATTCTTCTGCGACGCCCGCTCCAGTTACAACCCCAACGCCGCCCGGCAGGCCTGGGCGCTGGTGCTGGCGTTTCTGAATATCTACGCTCGCCCCAGTTGAATAGCCCTCTCCCGTGGACAGAGGGTTCTGCTTGCAATCGGTTGAGAGGGCTTGTCACCAACGCTTTGGAGTCGCGCGATTTGGCGAGACGGAAAGCCCCGCAAGAGGTTAAGATGACACTATTGGGCACTGAAAGAACACAAAACAACCAGGAGGCATTTCCGCATATGCGACGCATCATCGACAGTCATCCGCCCGGAGCTTTTTGCTGGCTCGAGCTTTACACCACCGATCAGAACGCCGCCAAGAGCTTTTACAACTCACTATTTGGCTGGACCGCCAATGATATGCCCATGGGTCCAGACGATTACTACACGATGTTTCAACTCGAGGGACGCGACACCGGCGCCGCGTGCACGCTGAGACCTGAACAGAAGGCTCAAGGCGTGCCGCCGCACTGGATGCTCTATATTGCCGTGGCCAATGTAGACGAGGCCGCCAACCGCGTTGCGGAGCTTGGGGGCAAGGTAATCGCGGGGCCGTTTGACGTCTTCGACGCGGGGCGGATGGCCGTGGTGCAAGATCCCACGGGCGCTTTCTTCAACCTCTGGCAGAAAAAGACCCACAGCGGGCTGGGAATCGCCGGCGTCTACGGCACACTGTGCTGGGCCGATCTGATGACGCCCGATACCGAGCGCGCCAAGTCGTTCTACGAAGGACTCCTGGGCTGGAAGATCAGCAAGAGCGAGAATGATCCCTCCGGCTACCTGCACATCAAGAACGGCGAGGAGTTCATCGGCGGGATACCTCCTTCGCAGTTCGCCCCTCCTAACACTCCGCCGCACTGGATGGTCTACATCTATGTTGCGAACTGCGACGAGACCACGGCCAAGTGCAACCAACTGGGCGGAAAGACGCTCATGCCGCCCATGAATATCGAGAAGGTGGGCCGCATGTCCATCCTGGCCGATCCGCAGGGCGCAGTTTTTTCAGCCTTCACACCCTCGGGTTCGCCGGCATGAAGCGTCTGCGTGAAAACCTCCTTCGGACGGTCATTCCGAGCTCTTCGCTGTCATCCTGAGCGAAGCGAAGGATCTCGCTCTGGGTGCTCAGGAGATTCCTCACTGCGCTCGGAATGACAGGGCTTGGTGATTTTTCTCAAACGTTCTCCCGCCGCCCGCACCACGGCAGAATCCAAATGAGAGCAAGCGCTTGCAAGACCGAACTCGAAAACATTCAGCCGCTTCGTGCCCTGCATCTCCAGGAAACGAATTTCCAGATTCGGTATAACGCCTGCCACGAGCGCGGCTGGACCGACTCGTATCTTTTGGCCATGGATGATCTGACGGTCGGCTATGGCTCCATCAAAGGCCAGGAACGCGACGACCGGGACACGGTATTCGAGTTCTTTGTCGTTCCGCCGTTCAGGAGGAAGGCCAGCGAGCTGTTCCGGCAGCTACTTCTGGCCTCAAGTGCGGGGTTGATCGAGTGCCAAAGCAACGACCTGCTGCTCTCTTCCATGCTCTACGAGTTCTCAACCTCTGTGCGCGCCGATGTAGTGTTATTCGAGGATCACTCGGTTACTAAGTTGAGTGTGCCGGGCGCAATCGTCCGCCGCTCGCGACCCGGCGATCAGATCTTTGGACACACCTCCGAGCCGGTGGGGGATTACGTGGTGGAGTTGAAAGGAGAGGTCGTCGCCAGCGGCGGTTTCCTGCTCCACTACAACCCGCCGTTTGCAGATTTGCACATGGAAGTTCGCGAGGACTGCCGCCGGCGCGGAATTGGAAGCTTCCTGCTGCAAGAGGTTAAGCGAGAGTGCTATCTCGCCGGCAGGGTCCCGGCCGCCCGAACTGGCATCCGCAACGTAGCCTCACGCGCCACGTTGACCAGGGCCGGCCTAAGAGTGTGCGGGTTTATGTTGAAGGGCGAGGTCGCCTGAGAACCAAGGCGTGACTCCTGCCTGACTCCTGCCGGTTCGAGTCTTTTCCGGCAAGCCGATCAAAGTAGTCCCATCGGCTCCAGGCCGATCGTCTGAGCTGTGTTGGTTCGGCCCGATGCGACCCTACTTCAACTTGTTTGAAGTGCCAAAGTATTCTTTGGCCACTTCCAGGAGGCCGACATCGGCCATGACGCCATACTCGATGCGGGGCTTTCTGCCGGGTGCGATGAGGTAATACCCTACTTCCACTTTGACCGGCCGAAATGTCTTCAGCTTCTTCCCGATGCGCAATTCAAAAGAGCGGGCGTACAACTCATGGAAATCGATCCCTAGTCCCTAGACCTCGCGGCTCACTCGCACGTTTGGAATGCCGCCCGAGTTTGACTCACCTTGCCGCCATGTAGCCGATTACTAGTAGTTCTGACTACAAGACTTGTGCAGCACTGGTAGCGCCGGCCTGCTCTTCAGGTCTGCGGCGTTGCGCGGAAGAGGTCAGAATTGGACCACGAGATCCCCAAGGTTTATTCCCCCGAAACCATCGAGCCGCACTGGGCGCGGACCTGGATTGCCCAAAAGCTCTACCGTCCATCCGACGACCCGGCCCGCCCGCGCTTCTGCCTGACGATTCCGCCGCCCAACATCACCGGCATGCTCCACATGGGCCACATGCTCGAGCACACCGAGATCGATACCCTGATGCGCTGGCGTCGCATGAGCGGCAAGGACGTGCTCTGGCTGCCGGGCACGGACCACGCCTCCATTGCGACCCAACTGATCGTCGAGCAGGAACTTGGCCGCCAGGCATTGCCCAATCTCGAACCCGATTCCGCCGGGCGTGCCGTCTGGCGCCGGGAAGGGCAGCGCCGGCGCCTCGAGATGGGCCGGGAGAAGTTCCTTGAACTCTGCTGGAAATGGAAGGAGCAGAACGGTGGGACCATCCGCCGCCAGATGGAGCGGCTGGGCGCCTCCTGCGATTGGACTCGCGACCGCTTCACGATGGATGCGGACTACACGCGCGCCGTCCTCGAGGTTTTCGTCAGGCTTTACCGGGAAGGGCTGATTTATCGCGGCAAGTACATCGTGAACTGGTGCCCGCGTTGCGGCACCGCCGTCTCTGACCTGGAAGTCGTTCATGAAGACCGCCCGGGGCACCTGTGGTATGTCCGCTATCCGTTCGAAGACGGCTCGGGCTCGATCAGCGTGGCGACGACGCGGCCTGAGACCATGCTGGGGGATACGGCGGTGGCGGTGAATCCCGCCGACCCGCGCTACCGGTCCGCGGTCGGACGCAAGCTGCTCCTGCCGCTCTTGCAGCGCGTGATTCCCGTCATCGCGGATGACTTCGTGGACCCGCAGTTCGGCACCGGCGCCGTAAAAGTGACTCCCGCTCACGATCCCAACGACTACGACATGTCGCTGCGTCACAACTTGCCGCGCCTCGAGGTGATCGGCACCTCGGCCCTCATGACCGACGAAGCCGGCCCCTACAAAGGCCTGGACCGCTTCGCGGCGCGGGAAAGGGTCGTGCACGATTTGCGCGCGCAGGGTTTCCTCGAGAAGATTGTAGACTACCCGCTCAGCGTGGGCACCTGCCAGCGATGCAAGACGGTGCTCGAGCCGCTGCTCTCCACGCAGTGGTTCATGAAGATGCAGGAACTGGCCGGCCCTGCCATCCGCGTCGTGGAAGAAGGCCGCATCCGCATTACACCGGATAATTACAAGAAGATTTACCTTGACTGGATGGGTAATCTCCACGATTGGTGCATTTCACGGCAGCTTTGGTGGGGGCATCGCATTCCCGTCTGGTATTGCGACGCCTGCGGCGAAGTGATCGTGGGGCACGAGGCGCCGTTGGCGTGCCCCAATTGCGAGCTCTCGAGCCTGCGGCCCGAGATGGATGTCCTGGACACCTGGTTCAGCTCCGCCCTCTGGCCTTTCGCCACGCTCGGCTGGCCCCGCCAGACGCCGGACCTCGTCCGCTTCTATCCCAACGACCTGATGATCATGGGCTTCGACATCCTGTTTTTCTGGGGCGCGCGCATGATCATGATGGGCATGAAATTCATGAACGACGTGCCTTTCCGCGAGCTTTACATTCATGCCCTGGTGCGCGACGCCGAAAAGCAGAAGATGTCCAAGACGAAAGGCAACGTGATTGACCCGCTCGAGATCACGGAAGAGTACGGCACCGATGCCGTGCGCTTCGCCTTGGCCATCAGCGCCGCTCCCGGCACCGACATTGCGTTCAGTGTGGAGAAGATTCAGTCCTACCGCGCCTTCGCGAACAAGATTTGGAACGCCGGGCGCTTCACCCTGATGAACCTCGAGAAGCTGCCGGAGGCCTGGCGCGGCCAGCTTGGGGAGGCGTTGCGGCCGGTGCCGGAGTTGGGTTTCAGCCCGGTCAATTCGCTCGAGTCTTTGGCGCTGGCCGACCGTTGGATCTTTTCGCGCCTCCAGGCAGTGACCCGGAAAATTGAGGAAGCCCTGGCCGATTACCGCTTCCACGAGGCCGCCTACGAGGTCTATCACTTTTTCTGGCACGAGATTTGCGACTGGTACCTCGAGTGGGTCAAACCGGAAATTACACGTCCCGCCGAGGGAGCGAAAGTTTCTCCGGCCTGGATCAACCTGGCCCGCGTCTTTGAGTCCGCGCTCCACCTGCTCCATCCCTTTATGCCTTTCATCACCGAGGAACTCTGGCAACGGCTGCCGCAGGCGGGTCGAGAGGTCTCAATTTCTTTAACGCCTTTCGACTTAGTCAACCAACACGCGGCGGACCCGGTCTCCGAAAAGCAATTCGAATTGATCCAGGATTTGGTGATCTCCCTGCGAAACGCGAAAGCGGAAATGGGCCTGCAAAAGGTGAAGCCCAGCGCCCAGGTGGGGTGTGAAGACTTGCGCTGGCTGGAACTGTTCCGCGCACACCTCGAGACGATTCTGCGCCTTTCCACTTTCCAGGCTCTCACTCTCACTCGCGAGCGTTTGGAGGCGGCGATTCCGGAGGTGCGCCGGGGAGCAATATTCGACCTGCGTGTTTTGCAGGAAACACCCGTGGATCACGAGGCGGAGCGCTCTCGCCTGCAAAAGGAAAAGGAGAAACTTGCGCAGGCGCTGGCACAAGCTAAGGCGCAACTCGAAAATCAGGCGTTTGTCGACCGCGCGCCGCGGGAAGTGGTGCGGGGTGTGGAACACCGTCGCGCCGAATTGGAGGACCACTACGCGAAAGTGGTGGAAGCTTTAGAAAGGCTTGGCTGAAGCGTGGGTTATCTCAATCCTCTGAGCACGGGCAGTCTTTCCGGGTCCCTGGACCTCTCTTCCGCGGAGTTGCGCGGTCTGGTTGAGCGGGCGCTGGCGGAGGACCTTGGCCAAGGCGACCTGACGACGTCGGTGACCGTGCCGCCCGAGACCCTAGCGTGCGGGACTTTCCGCAGCAAGCAGAGCCTGGTTGTAGCCGGGCTTCCCGTCGCCGCCATGGTGTTTCAAGTCCTCCGGCCGCCCGCGGAGTGGATTCCCACGCTCGAGGACGGCACGGAAGTTCGCCCGGGCACCGAGTTGTCGCGCGCTTGCGGGCCCGCCGCCACGCTGCTGGCCGGGGAGCGCGTGGCGCTCAATTTCCTCCAGCATTTGAGCGGCGTGGCCACCTACGCGCGCCGGCTCAAAGAAGAACTGGCGGGAACCCGGGCCGAGTTCCTGGATACGCGTAAAACCACTCCGGGACTTCGCACCCTTCAGAAATACGCCGTGCGCTTGGGAGGCGGCCAAAACCATCGTCTGCGCCTGGATGACGGAATCCTGATCAAGAACAATCACCTCAAACTGACCGGCGGAATCCGCGCTGCAGTCACGAACGCTAGGCGGCAACGCCCCGCGGGCTACCATATCGAAGTGGAAGTAACCAACCTTGCGCAACTGGAAGAAGCGCTCGAGTGCGGCGCCGACGGCGTGCTGCTCGATAACATGACCCCCGAGGAAGTCCGCCAGTGCGTCGAACGCGCCGCGGGGCGCATTCGCTTGGAAGTCTCGGGGGGAATCGACGCCACAAACATCCGCGCCTACGCCGAGACAGGCGTCGACTATATTTCAGTGGGAGCGCTGACGCACTCCGCTCCCGCCGTGGACATCAACTTTCGCATCGACCCTGTGTAGGTCGCCGGGCGTGGCGCCGACCTTCAGAGCCTGCCCTGAGCGAAGCGAAGGGCCGGCACCGAATATGCTGACCTAAAGGTCAGCGCTACGAGGGAAAACCTCAGCGGCCGGAACTAGAGAAACCACCCATGCTTGTGCCGCGTACCGAGCACAAAATCGACAGGATGATTGAGTTGCTGGTGAAGAATGCCACGGTGGTAGTTCCGGGCCCGAAGATCGCGTCGCAAGTCGGCGTGACGCGTTTTGCGGTCAGCAAGTGGGTGAAGAGACTGCGCGGCCTGGGCGTGGAGATCAAGGGCCACATGGGCGCCGGCTATCAGCTTGTGAAGATCCCGGACATCCTCGTGCCCAGCTTGATCCAAGGCGAATTGGGCGGCAGTGAGATCGGCCACGCCCTTGACCACCACTTTCGGATTGACTCGACGAACACCGCAGCCATGGTCCTGGCGCAGGAAGGCGCGGCGCACGGAACGGTGGTGGTGGCCGAAGAACAGACGGCCGGCCGCGGCCGCTTTGGCCGGGAGTGGTACTCGGAAAAATCCAGCGGGATATATCTCTCCGTGATACTTCGTCCGCCCTTCTCACCGGCGGCGGCTCCCATTCTTACCCTGATGGCCGGCGTGGCGGCTCAACGGGCCGCGAGCGCTCTGACGGGACTGAGTGTAGACATCCGCTGGCCCAACGACTTGCTGGTGAATGGGAAAAAAGTTGCCGGCATCCTGACGGAAATGAATGCCGAACTGGGGCGGTTGCACGCCGTGGTGCTGGGGATTGGGATCAACGTCAATCACCGCGAGATGCCCGCTGAATTGAAGCCCATCGCCACTTCGCTGCGCATCGAAAGCCAGCGGCCCTGGTCGCGCGTTCAGATCTGTGTGGCTCTGCTGAAAGAACTGGAGAGGCACTACCACTTGTTGCTGGAGAAGGGAAGCGCGGCCATCGCGGAGCGTTGGGCCGCCGCCTCCTCCTATGCCAGCGGGAAGCGCCTCCGGATTGTGAACGGCGAGGCCGAATCCTTGGCCACCACCCTTGGCCTCGACCCCACGGGGGCGCTTCGGGTGCGCTATGACGACGGACGAGAAGAGGCGCTCGTGGCGGGAGAGGTGGCGGAAGTGAAGTAATCAGTTGTCAGTTTTCAGTTCTCAGTAAGAGCACAGCGTCCGAAGGTCAAACTGAGAGCTGTCGACTGTGAACTATCGACTGTGAACTGTTGACTGACGACTGAAAACTGACGACTGAAAACTGATGACTGAAAACTTACTAGTAATCGACGTAGGCAACACCAACACAGTTCTGGGCGTCTTCGAGGGAAAAGACCTGCGCGCCCAGTGGCGGCTGAAGACCGACAAGTCGCAGACCGCGGATGAATACGGCATCCTGACCCGGAACCTTTTCATGCTGGAGGGTATCCAGGCGGAACAGATCAAAGGCATCATGGCGGCCAGCGTGGTTCCGACGTTGAACGGCGTGCTGGAGGAAATGGCGTCGAAGTACTTCCACCTCAAGCCCCTCTTCCTGACTCCCGGCACACGCACCGGAATGGCCATCCACTACGACAACCCGCAAGAGGTGGGCGCGGACCGCATCGCCGACGCCGTCGCCGCCTTCCAAAAATACGGCGGCCCGTGCATCGTGCTGGACTTCGGCACCGCCATCACCTTCGACGTGGTCTCCGAGAAAGGGGAGTATTTAGGCGGCGCCATCGCGCCCGGCCTGGGTGTTTCAGCGGACGCGCTCTTCGAGCACACCGCCAAACTGCCCCGCGTGGAAATCCGCGAGCCGCAGCGGGTGATCGGTACCAATACCGTGGCGAGCATGCAGTCCGGACTCTTTTATGGCGCGGTGGGCTTAGTCGACGGAATCCTCGACCGCCTCTGCCAGGTGCTCGGAAAGAAGACCACGGTCGTCGCTACCGGCGGCCAGGCGTCGCTGGTGGCCGGCGCCTCAAAATACAAGCCGCCCGTCGAGCCCTGGCTGACGCTCGAAGGCTTGCGGATCATCTACGAACGAAACAGAAAGAAGTAATCAGTTATCAGTCGTCAGTTGTCAGTCCTCAGCAAAAACACACCGGGTGGGGTCTATCATAAATGCAAGCTGAAAGCTGACGGCTGATAGCTGACAGCTTCAACTGAAAACTGACGACTGAGAACTGAAAACTTGGAGAATTATTTCAACTACTTCACCGAAATCGAAGAGTGCTACCAGAGATGCCGTGGCACGCGCACACTCCTCTCGCCACTCGATTGGGCCTTGATTGAATCCTGGAAAGACGCCGGCCTTCCGCTCCAGGCAGTGCTGACGGGTATCGCGCGCGCTTTCGAAAAGTACCACGCGCGCCAGCGAAAATACAGAATGGTCAACGCCCTGGCGTTTTGCACCCAGGAGGTTCTGCGCGCCGCCGAGGAGGCGCAGGCGGGCCAAGTCCAGAGCGTAGGGCGCAAAGATTCGCCTCCTCCTTTTACCAAGGAAGAAATCGTCCGTTTCCTGAGCGGCAACGCGCAGAGTTTGGAGGCGGCCTCGAGAAAGGCTCGCGCCGAAGGGCAACAGGTGCTCGCGAACGACCTGGCGGCCCTAGCGCCGGAACTTCACGCCCTGTCCGCCGGGGACCCCGCCAAGCTGCTTGCCGATCTGGAAGGACTGGAAATACGCCTGACGGCTCTCGAGGAAAAGCTGGCCGCTTCTCTCACTCGCGCCGCTTCCGTGGAACGCATGGCCGGAATCCAGGAACAGGTTGAACGCGGCCTGGGGCCTTATCGCCGGAAAATGACCGGGCCGCAAATCGAATCGCTGGAGCGGCAGTTCCGCAAACGATGCCTGATGGAGTATTACCAGATACCAAGGTTGAGTTTGTTCTACATGTAGGACGTCAGTGGTCCGTTGTCAGTTGTCCGTTGTTCAGTGCCTATGTCAGGCAAATCGATTGTCATGCCGAGAGTTCGTGACTTTTTTGGTTTTTTGGCCGTTTAAGGGCACTTAACTCTTTTGTTATCAGTGCCTCTTTTCAGTTAAATTCAAAAAAGTCACAAACTCTGAGCGAAGCGAAGCATCTCGGCAGTTGACGAGTGCGAGCAGCTGACCACGGACTACTGACAACGGACCACGGACAACGGACCATGTTTTTCGAGCTCACCCCCACCAAGCTGGTCTACGGTGGCGACGCCCTGGGCCACCACGCGGGCCGTACGGTTCTGGTTCCGCGCGTCCTGCCGGGTGAACGCGCCGAAGTGGAGGAGGTCCGCACCGCCAAGGGAGTCACCCATGCCCGGCCTCTACGGATTCTGCAGGCCTCTCCTCAGCGCGTCGATCCGCCCTGCCCTTATTTCGGCCGCTGCGGCGGCTGCCACTACCAACACCTCGAGCCGCAACTCCAATCCGCCCGCAAGCAGGAAATCCTGCGCGAAACGCTGCGGCGGTTAGGAGGCATCGACTGGAAGGGAGACATTCCGCTGCACTCCGGCCCGCCCTGGAACTATCGCAACCAGGCGCAGTTCAAGGTGGCGCAGCATCCCGGCGGCGGGGTCGAATTGGGTTTCTTTGAGGCGCAGTCGCACCGAGTGTTTCCGGTCAACGCTTGCCTGATCGTCTCGCCGCGCGTGAATGCGGTGCTCGAAGAACTGCGCCGGCCGGAGTGGGCTGCCGGGCTTGCGGGCCTTCGGGAAATTGACGTGGTGGCTGACGATCGCGATGAGGACGTGATGATCACCCTGCAAATTGGGGGTGGCGCAACCGTGACCGAACACTTTGCGCGAAACTTGCTCGAGAGAATCCCCGGCGCCGTCTCGGTGGCGCTCGAGGCGGGCGGGGCGGGAGCGGGACGCTCCCACGACCGCGGGCGAGACGCCCGCCCCACAGCGAGCCGGACCCGCGTCCTGGGCAAGCCCGCGCTGCATTACACTGTGGGCGACATTCGGTATCGCGTCAGCCCGGGCTCATTCTTCCAGGTCTCGCGCTACCTCACGCCCGCACTCGTCGAGTCGGTGACGGGCGATCAGCGGGGTGATCTCGCTCTGGACCTCTATGCGGGAGTCGGACTGTTTTCGTTGCCCCTGGCGCGGAGCTTCCAGCGCCTGGTGGCGGCGGAGGCGAATCCCATCGCGGTTTCAGACCTGAAGGCCAACGCGGAATCGTACGGCCTCTCGAACCTCTTTGCCGCTGGTGAGACCGCCTACGATTTTCTGCGCCGCTTCGCCCAGACGGAGCCCGATCTGGTGGTGCTGGACCCGCCGCGCGCCGGGGTGGATGCCGGCTCGCTCGAGCTTCTGGCCGCGCTCCGCCCCCGCCGGATTCACTTCCTTTCCTGTAGCCCACCAACCTTGGCTCGCGACCTCAAGGCCCTCGCCGCGCACGGCTACCACCTCGAGTCTCTGGAATTGTTCGACCTCTTCCCCCAGACCTACCACATTGAGGCCCTGGCCAAACTCGTTTTGTAGGGGCAACCTTGGTGGGGGGTGGCGCAGACGTGCCGCTCTTTGGCATGTCTGCGCCTGATCCAAACAGCGCATACATCCCGACAAACATCGTCGGGACGTATGCGCCACCCGCGATCTCCTTCTTCCGCTGCCGAATTTTCCACTGGACACTCGAAACGCTTCGAGTAGAATGTGGGCCAGCAATCCGTAGTCTTTGTCGAGGTCGATAACTCGTGTGAGCGTAGCATCAGGAGGTATCTCCCCATGACAACCCGCACCAGGATTCTGCTTTTAGCTGTCGTCGCGGTGGTGGTGAGCCTGGGGACTTTGATCGCTCAGGCTCAGAAGAAACCCCCCATTGCGTATCCCGCTTATCCCAACGATCCCCGTCATTGGAGGCATGTCAAGACGATGGTGATTTTCAGCCATGAGAACAAACTCTTTGACAGGTTTGGCGGCCTCCACAACGTTTACGTCAACGACGTCGGCTGGCCGGCGCTCTCGAAGGGCAAACTCTTCCCGGACGGTTCCATGCTCGCCCTCGAACTCTATGACACCATCAACACGATGGGGACGATCGAGGCTCGCCCGGGACGCAAAGCCCTCTACCTCATGAAGAAAAATGCCAAGCTTTATGCCGACACCGGCGGCTGGGGCTTTGAAGTCTTCCTTGGTAACGATGACAAACCCACTTTGAAGAGCATGACCGACTGCTGGAACTGCCACAAGGAAGGGAAGAACCGGGACTACGTTAAGTCGGCGTATGTGGAGTAGCAATCACCGTCTTGACGCTTTGAAAGGGCAATCGCACGCGTTGTAGTGTAGCGTCCTGGTTTCAACACAACGCTGCCCTTCAGGCCGGGATCTGCCGGCCTAAAGGTCGGCGCTCCGTTCGAATCAGCACGGCACCCGTTGTAGGCGCGGCCCCGCGGCTCCCCTGGGCAGCCGCAAGGGTAGCTCCTGCCGCGCTCCGAATTAACAGAAGTGTTAGCCACTGAAACCGCAAAGGGTAATACGGCCCACATGAGGAGTCCCCTGCTCCTCATGACGGCCAGTTTCGCGCTGGGGATACTTCTGGTAGGTTCGGTTCACGCCAGCAGCCTGGCAGCCGCCGGGCTCCCAATTTGTTCGGGAGCTTGCCTGCTGGCGGGACTGCTCGTTCTACGCGCCGGCTGGGAACGAGTCTCCCTGCTTCTCGCGCTGCTTGGGTTCCTGGGCGCCGGCGCGTCCGCGGGTTGCTTGTTCGCATACCGCTTCCCGCCCAATCATGTCAGCGAACTCGCTGCCCGGGGCTTTGACCTGCAAGAGCCGATTCGCCTCAAGGGCCATATTGTCTCTACGCCCCTCCGCACTGACTACGGGCTTCAATTCGATCTTGAAACGGAGCGCGCCCAAAGCCGTGCAGTCTCTCACAACGTGACCGGGAAGGTTAGATTGCGCCTCGAGGGATCAGAGCGCGCAGAATCGTGGGCGTTCCTGGACGGACTGAACCTTCAATATGGGGAGGCGGTCCGAGTGACGGTGCGCCTGCGCAAGCCGCGGATTTACCAGAATCCCGGCAGTTTCGACTTTCGCCGCTGGATGGAATCCACCGAGGATATTTACTGGGTTGGGACGCTCCGGGATCCCCGTTTGCTGGAAAGGCTTCCAGGATTGGACCAGCGCGGGATTTCGACGCTGCCCGAACAGATTCGGAGCAGGTTGCTCCACTCCATTGACGAGCTTTACCCACGCTGGTCCGCGGCGGGGCGGTGTGGCTCGGTGCTCAAGGCAATCCTGCTCGGCGATCGGTCCTCGCTGGACTCGCGGACCATCGAGAGTTTTCGCAAGACGGGCCTGTATCATCTGCTGGTCATCGCGGGCCTTCACGTCGGATTGCTCGCCTTGCTGGCGGATTGGCTGCTGCGCTTCCTGCGCCTCGGCCAGCGCGCCCGACGATTGACCGTCCTTGCGCTCCTGGTCTTCTACGCCTTCCTGGTTGAGCAGCGTGCGCCCACCCTGCGGGCAACGCTGATGATCGGGCTCTATTTGCTGGCCCGGCTGCTTTACCGCAGCAGTTCCACTCTGAACGCCATCGGCCTGGCAGCCCTCATCCTGCTGCTCTGGCGTCCGGCCTGGCTCTTCGAATCGGGATTTCAGCTTTCCTTCGCAGCCGCCTTGCTGATTGTCGGGCTGGCGGTGCCCATCCTGGAGCGGACCACAGAACCCTATCGGCGCGCCTTGCGCGGGTTGGACGAGATTGCGTTGGATGCGCATCTCACCCCGCGGCTGGCGCAGTTTCGCCTTGAGATGCGCGCCCTCATCGGGTGGCTAAAATCGCATTTCCGCCTTCTGGACCGGCATGGTGAGCTGGCAAACCCGCTGGTGACCGGCCCAGCGCGCGTCCTGCTCTGGTCGGCGAACCTCCTGCTTTTTTCGGCAATCCTGCAAGTCGGCCTGGTGTTGCCCATGGCGACGACGTTCCACCGGGTGGCCGTGGCGGGCATCGGCCTCAACGCCTTGGCGATCCCTTTAATGACCTTGCTTTTGGCCCTCGCCGTTCCGACCGTCCTGGTGGGGGCGGTGATTCCGGCGCTCGCGGTTTGGCCTGCCAAAGCGCTGGCCGTGATCATGGCGGGACTGTTTGCCCTGACGGAGCTCCCGCATCTTCCGCCCTGGCTCTCGTTCCGCGTGCCCAATCCGCCGCTTTGGGTAAGCTGCGGCTTTGTGCTGTTCATCCTCGCGGCGGCCCTGGCGCTCGGCACGCAGCGGAACAGTGTAGACCATATTAATAAGCTACAACTAGTGACAAACGTCAGTCTATACAACTGGGCCTTCCGGCTTTCCCTGGCAGGTCTGGGAGTGATGACCGCGCTGGTCGCCACTCACCCGTTTCCTCCCCGCCTTCCCACAGGAATCCTGGAGGTCACGGCGCTTGACTGCGGCCAAGGCGAGTCACTCTTGGTGGTGCTGCCGGACAGAACCACCCTGCTGGTGGATGGCTCCGGCAGCAGGCAACGCAGCGCCGGCGAGGGCGCGCTTCAGGGCCGGCTTTGGGACCCCGGCGAAGACATCGTGTCGCCCTACTTGTGGTCGCGAGGAATCAAGAAGCTCGACATCGTGGTGCTTTCTGTTCCTCACGAGGACCACCTGGGCGGACTCTCGGCGGTTGCGAGGAACTTCCGGATCGGCGAGTTCTGGCATGCCCGAAACGGTTCTACCCAGGTTTATTGGGAATTGCTGGAAGCGTTGCGCGCCAGGCGTGTGGCGGAACGTACGCTGGCGGCGGGTGACGACCTGGAGCGCGGCGGGGCGGCCGTGCAGGTCTTGTGGCCCGAGCGCTCGAGCCAGCCCGCTGCTTCGCCTTCCAATGACGATTCCCTGGTTCTGCGCGTCTCTTACGCCGGCGGCAGCGTGCTTTTAACAGGCGACATCACCGCCAAGGCCGAACGCGCACTGCTGGCCTCCCGGCAAGGCCTGGCTAGCCTGGTGCTGAAAGTGGCCCACCATGGTTCGAATTCTTCCAGCAGCAGGGAATTCCTGGCCCGCGTTAATCCGCGCGTAGCCTTGCTCAGCGGCGGATCAAACGATTTCGGCAACCTGCCCGGCGCCGAAACCCTGGCGCGCCTGAGCGATCAGGGGATACGTGTGTTCCGCCCCGACGTTGACGGCGCAACCACGGTCGAGATGGGCGGCGGCTTGCGGGTGAGGACATTCCGTCCGCCGGCCCCATGACACAATGTACACCCGATTTGCTGGGTCGATATGGGGGGACGTATTGTCAGAAAACTCGGCTAGGTGCCTTTGCGCGCCGGCAAAGGGCAATTCTCGCGAGGTCCTTCACGAAACCCGCTAAAAACGGCCTCTTCGTAAAATAAAGCCTATCCACCCCCCCCACCCACTCGTCGAGGAGGCCTAATTTCGGCTGCTAAGGCCCGCGAAAGCCTATTCTACGATCCCGTCCGGTCCCGAACCGGGCATAGGCCGGCGAACCTGGGGTTCGGGCTCGCGCCAAGGCGGTTGGATCGCCGTCCCGGCAGCCGGCGTCGCCGCGCCGACACTAGGCTCCCTTGCTCGCCAAGTCCTGTAGAGTGAGCGGGATACCTGGGCGCCGAAGAGCATGATCGCGGAAGAGATATAGACCCAGGTCATCAGGGCCACGACCGCCCCGATGGAGCCGTAAACCTGGCGGTAATTGAACATCGGAAGCAGCCGGAAAAACAGCCAGCGCACTGCCTGCCAGAAGAGGGCGGTCAGCAACGCCCCGGGGAAAACCTGTCGAAGGCTCAGGCGGCGGCTGGGCAGGCGCTCGAAGATGGCCAGGAACATCAGGAGCGTGATGCCGAACGTCGCCGCCGTGAAAACGCCGCGGTAGAGGAGTTGCGCCAAGGGGAGGACCGGGCCTGCAACCCAAGTCTTGAGCCAGGCGTCAGCGTACCGCCGGGTTCCCACCAGCAGCGTCGAGAGCAAGGCCAGGATGCCGAAGATTGCGGCCATCTCGAAGGCCAGAATCCGCCGCAGCCACCAGGGCCGGCGTTTCTCGACTTCCCAGGCCTGGTTGAAGGCGCGTTCGAGGGGGAGGAAAACGCCCGACGAAGCCCATAGCAAAAGCAAGAACGACACTATGCTGACCCTTCCGTAGGCCCGCGAGATGCTCACCAGGTTGGTCATGATGAAGTCTCGCCGGACGGGCAGGTAATGTCCCAAGACCAAAGCCAAGCGTCCGGAGAGTTCGTAGCGGCGGATGAATGCGCCGCTCACCCCTAGAAGTAGAAGCATCATGGGGAAGAGTGCGAGGAGGCTGTAATAGGCGATGGAAGCGGAGACGGCGAAGGAGTTCTCGCGAAAAAAGTTGGCAACTGCCTCGCGAAGCACCGCCCGGATTCGTTCCCAGCGCCAGGCGAGGAGTGGTTTTCTTTGCGGCGTGATTTCGCTTGACATGGCTTCTCACGACCGGACTCAAGTAGCGCCCCGCGGGTAGTGTCCCAGTTTGACGTAGAGGCGGCTTTACGCCGCCACGTGGCGAGGTAAACTCGCCGCTACAACTTCAAAGCGAGACACTACCCGCCCGCGCCAGGACTGGCCAGAACTACTAGCTTATACTAGAATTGCGGAAGGTGGGCGAGTTGTGGGTTCAATTTCCTGCGGTACCCGTTCCGATTCGACGCGGATCTCGCCGTTTGCTCCGTCGTGTGGCGGATAAACCTGCCGCCAAAAGAGGAGGGCGCCGACATGGCCAGCCAAGAGGAAATCCTCGAGGAGAACCGCAAGGTGAGGCGTCTGCAATTCGTGGTGAACCTGGTCCTCAACGTCGTGGCTCAATCCGACCTTCCCATCGAGGAAGCCTCCGCGCTGGTCGCCCACACGCGGAAGTTTGCTCTGAACCTTTTCCCCGACAAGGAATTGGCCTACGACCTCATCTACCAGCCCAAGTTCAAGCGCTTAATGGCGGAGAAATACCGAATCGTGTAGGGAACAGGGAATAGGGAACAGGGAACAGCGAAGAGGCAACAAGCAAGAAGGTTCTCCACGTTCTCTGTTTTCTGTTCCCTCTTCCCTCTTCCCTGTTCCCTATTCCCTCACTTTGCCAAGTGGGTGACGGATTTCAGCGCGGCGGTGATAGGTCCGACGGCAATGATGAACTTGATGCGCAACGGCAGATGTTGCTCATCATTGCTGAACCAGATCAGCATCCGTCCTTTTCTTTTGAAGAGGCCGCTGAAAACCTTGGGTTCGACGCGGATGGCGGCGCGCTGGCCCAGGGGAGTTTGAATCGTCTCCTGAGCCTGAACATCGAGCGTCACATCGTAAGTCCTCGAGCCGTCGTTCACCGCCACGTGCAGGGGCTTGCCGACTTGCATATCCTGGTTGCGCAGATAGTAGAAGGCAGCCACCACATCCTCGACGCAACTGGGGATTTCGCTCTCGGCGTGCTTGGGCGGGTCATGGGGCCGGGTCAAGTCGCGTTCGTCGAGAATCGCCAACTTCCGCTCAGCATCAAAGACAATCTGCGTCTCCTTGCGGCGCCGCCCTTCGATGATCTTCTTGGAAATCTTCTCGGAGCACAGGGTCTGGGGATTGAGGACGGATCGGAATTCGTTATCGACATTAAAGAGCAGAGAGACGAAGCCTTGCGAGTGGGCGGTGGTGACGACGGTGTATTTTTCCTTGGTTCCGTCCAGCGTGCGCTGCAAGGTAGCGGCGACGGTCCCCGCCTGGAAGACCGACCAGCTCACATCGTAGGTCAAGCGTTCGCCCGGCTGGAAAGGCGCGGGTTTGGTTTGCCCGAAAAGAAAGGGATTCGCCAGCGCCGCAACCGACACCGCCAGGCCGCCGAGTTTAAGTAGAGAGCCGCGCACTCTATTTCGTTGGACGTTCATGGTTGGGTAAAGGTAGCCTCTTCGAATTTAACTCAACCACATCCTCAAAGCCAGAAAAACCATCACGCCCGCATAACCCGCCGCAGCTTCATATTCGCGGTTGCGAAGATACAGCCGCCACTGGAATCTCTCGCCCTCGCCCTGCCAGGGAGACAGCCTGGGGAAGAACAACGGCACCTGGCGGGCATACGATTCAAAAGTCTCCGGAAATTCCTTTTCGCAGAAAGCGGGATTCGCGCTGCATGACCGGCCAGTAGACCAGAACGAAGAGGACCACGAAGGCTCCGCCGATCAGCCAAGAGCGCCCGGCCAACGCGCCGCCCAGTCCCATGACCGCACTGCCCAGGTAAAGCGGGTTCCGAGTGTAGGCATAGGGGCCGCCGGTGGCGAGGCGCTGGTTCTTGGCAAGGTGGCCTGCCGCCCAGGCCCGCAACAACAGGCCGCCCAACGCCAAGGCGGCACCGCAGAGTAGCAGTTTCGGCACGGGCCGCGCAAGCAGCAAATAGCAAATGGCCAGTCCGAAACCCAGCGGCACGCGCCAGCGACTGGCCCACGTGGCGTAATCGTTAGGCATTGGCCCTCGCCAGGCGTTCCTCGATCGCCGCCGCCACTCGCTCGACCGAGATCCCCTCGATGTAGTTGGCGTTCGGATTCCGGCGTGTGTGGTTTACGGGCGCATGATTGTAAAGGGCGATGTCGGCATCAAGGAACGGCCCGTTCCGGGCCGGGTCGGTGGGGCCGTGGATGGCCACCAGCGGCGTTCCCACAGCCGCCGCCAAGTGCAGGGGTCCTGTGTCGCCGCCCAGGAACAATCGCGCGCGCCTCGCCAGCGCGATGAACTGCACCACGCACGAGGGGAAGTAAAAGGCGCGTTTTGCTTCCGCGCTCCTGATGATTTCTGCGATCGACCGAGCCTCATCAGGCGACCCGGTGAGCAGAAACTTGCAAGCAAGCCGGCCCTCCAGATGATGGAGCAGTCGAGCGTAATTCTCCGGCGCCCAGCGCTTTGCTTTCCAGCCCCCGCCGGGATTGATGATGATAAACTCCGCCGCGTCGAGGCTAGCTAGCTGATCGTCCACGTACCGGTCGTCCGCGGCGGTGCTGGGCAAAGGGAATTGCCAGCGGCCAACGCGCGCTCCAAGATGTTCGACCAGAGCGAGGCTCTCTTCGACAACGTGCTTCCGCCCCGTCGCGGCAACCCGTTGCGTGTAGAGGACCGCAGCGCTCGGCTCGCGCATCCAGGGCTCCGCCAGGCCCACTCTCTGCTGCGCGCCTGCCAGGAAGGCAAGCAACGCCGACTTCCACAGGCCCTGGAAATCCACCGCGGTCTGGTAAGCGCTGCCCCGCAGTCCCCTCAAAGTGCCCGCCATGTCCTCGAGCACCGCAAGCGGTGGAAGGCCGCCCCGCCAACTTAGAGTATCGAGCGGCAGAATACGCCGTACGTAGGGGTTTCCCGCCAGGAGCGCTGCATAGCGCGTTTCAATGAGCCAGTGGATTTCAAGCTGCGGGAAAGACTCCCCGAGCGCCGCCACGGCCGGCAGCGCGTGCACGATATCGCCGATTGAACTCAAGCGAATGACCAGCAGGCGGGATGGCGTTCCTGAGGGCTCCGGCATGGATTCGGTCAATTCCAAATCAGTGGCGTCCACATTCGCTGCTCAGGCTCAATGAAAGTCGAGGGCGTCTCGCCCGCACCACACCGGCCGCGTTTAGGGCTTTCGATGGCGCCGCGCGATCTCCGCCAGCATGCCCCGCGTCGAGTGGTCTTTCGGATCTCCCACGATGGCCACGACAATCCCAAGCTCTCTGGCCAGCGCGGCTTCGGGCACGGTCTCCGCGGTGTAGTCCGGCCCCTTGCAGTGCACGTCGGGGCGAAGCTCGCTTAAAATGGCCTGCACGTTCAATTCCTCGAAAATGACAACGTAATCGACCGGCTCGAGCGCGGCGACCAATTCTGCGCGCGCTTCAGCGGGCAGCAGCGGCCTTCCCGGCCCCTTCAGCGTCAAAACCGACCGGTCGCTGTTAACTCCCACCACCAGGACATCGCCCTGCTGCTTCGCCGCCTGAAGATAGCGTACGTGGCCCGCATGCAGCACGTCGAAGCACCCGTTGGCAAACGCCACGTGGCGCCCCGCGCGACGCAGTCGGGCGCCCAGTTCCGTTACTCCTTCGCGCGGTATGATCGGTGCGTTCATGCGTTTCGGATGGCTTCTTTAACCTCCGCCGCCGTGACCGTCGCGGTGCCTCGTTTCATCACCACCAGGCCGCCCGCGCAGTTCGCGATCATGGCGGCGTGCAGGAAACTCGCTCCCGCGCCTAACGCCAGCGTATACGCGGCAATCACCGTGTCCCCGGCCCCGGTCACATCAAGCGCCTGGTCGGAACCGAAGATCGGCAGATGGCGGGGCGGACGGCGCGGCTCAAAGAGCACCATGCCGTCGCGCCCTCGCGTCACCAGGAGAGCCTGAAATCCCTGCCGGCGCAGCAGCTTTCTTCCCAGCTCATGAAGGCGGTCCAAGTCGTGGCCGATGGTGCGGCCGAAAGCGGCCTCCACTTCCGGCTCATTGGGCGTGGCCGTGGTCACACGCTTGAATGTCAACAAGTCGTAGCGCGAGTCAACCGCCACCGGCCAGGGGCCGCGCCCCCTCTGGCGAATGATATATGCGACCTCGCGGGCGTCCGTGGCGCCGTAGCCGTAGTCGGAGACCAGAAGCGCCGAAGCGTGCCGGGCCTGTGATAGAACCCGGCGAGTTAGCCGCCTTCGGATCTCCCTCGACCAGCGCTGCGCAGGTTCACGGTCGATGCGAACAACCTGCTGGGGTTGCCAGTGGCTGAGCGCGCCCAGGATGCGCGACTTCGTGGGGGTAGGGCAGCCGGTAAGGCGCACCACGTGGCGCGTGGATACACCCTTGTGCTGAAAGTAGTGGAGCAGCGCATCCCCGGCCTCGTCATCGCCGACCACGCCCGCCAGGCTGACCCGGGCGCCGAGTTCGGCGAGGTTGTTCGCGGCGTTCGCTCCCCCGCCGGGTGTTACGCGCTTCTCCCGCTGCTTCAGAATCAGTACCGGGGCTTCGCGAGAGACCCGGGCGATTTCCCCATAAACATATTCGTCCGCCACCAGGTCACCCAACATGATGATGCGCTGGCGGGGAAATCCCTCAACAACCGCCAGCAGAGCGGCTCGATCTTGAGCGTTGATCTTCATACCAGTATCGGGAGATCGGGTGATAGGGAGATCGGGTGAACGGAGAAACCCGAAATTCGAAATTCGAAACTCGAAATTCGTTTCGGCAGTTGATTGCTGCTCCGCGACCTCCGCTTCTCGGGGGCTCACCCGATCTCCCGATCACCGGATCACCCGATTACTCGATCCCCCATTCCTTAACCGCCTCGAGAGCCGTCTTGTAAACTGCGTTGACGGAGACTCCCGTCATGCACCGGAAATCAATCGGGCACTCGCGAAGACCGCACGGACTGCACTCGACAGGATGCTTGATGATGCGCAATCGATGGCCTATGGGTCCCGTCTCGCGCTCGTTCGTGGAGCCAAAGATGGCCAGAAGCGGCAAATGTAAGGCTGCTGCCAGGTGCATGGGGCCGGAGTCGTTCGTGATGACCAGTTGGCACCTCGCCAGCAACGCCATGAATTCCCGCAAGGTGGTTTTTCCCGCCACCAGCGCCGGGGTGTGTTCCATGACCTGCGCCACTTCTTCGGCGAGGGCGCGTTCGGCGGGGGAGCCAAAGATTAGCACATCGGCGCCCAAGGCATCAATCAAGCGATCCGCCAGGTTGGCAAACCGCTCCGGTAACCAGCGCTTGGCGGGGCCGAAGGACGCACCCGGGCAAATTCCCACCAGGTAGCGCTTGCCGCCCAGGCCCAAGGCTTGAAGTTGCCGGGCCGCCCATCTTCGTTCCGAGTCCGCCAAGTGGAGTTGAACTTCTCCGACCGGTTCAGGTGTGTCGATTAACCCAGAACGAAATAGCAATTGCAGGTAATAGTAAACTTGATGCCCGCAGGCAGCGGGAGAGATGACCTCCATAGCGTCGCTCAGCAGCGAACTCCGCCCGTCCCGCGCGTAACCGATACGCACAGCGATGCGGGCGCACCAGGCCATAAAGGCAGCCTGAAAGGCGTTTTGAAAGAGAATGGCAGCGTCAAAGCCTTCCTCGCGCAGCGCCTGGACCAACTTCAAGAAGCCTCCCGTTCCGCGGTGCTCGCCGGCCGCATCGTAAGCGATTTGCCGGCTGACGGCGGGATGATGCTGATAGAGTTCGCTCACCCAGGGTTTGGCGACCACAACGATCTCTGCCTCCGGGAAGCGCGCGTGCAGCGCCTCGATGGCCGGGAGAGACATCACCGCATCCCCAATCCAGTTGGTAGCCCGGACCATGATTTTCTTGGGATTCCAGGAGGGAAGTTCGTGGTTTTTCAAGGGGCCCTCCGCGCTGCCGCTGATTCCACCTCAGCCAGCAACGCTCGCTCAAATTCCATCTTGTTCTCGATCTCCAGCCGAATGCAAGAGGCAAACAGCGGCAGCGCAGCGTCCCAACGCGGCGGCAGATTCATGAGGTCCTTCTCGGTGGTGAGAACGGCTTCCGCCCCTGCGACTCGCGCCAGCGCGAAAAGGTTTTCCAGGTCGCGATGCCGGTATACGTGGTGGTCGGGAAACGCACGCTCCGCCGCCACGTTAAAGCCCCAACTCCGCAACTCCGCGAAAAATGCGCGGGAGTTTCCAATCCCGCAAAAGGCCGCGACCTTCTTGCCGAGCAGGCTCTCGGGCGGTTCAGACAGGCCGCTGCGCGCCTCGACCAGTCCGGCCAGTTTGGTCGAGCAGCGAAAAATGCGGGCTTGCGGATTCGCGGCTTGAACCCGTGATTGCATGCCGCTGGCATCGCCCAGCTCGGTTCGCGTGAGAATCACCCAATGGGCTCGCTGGAGAGCCTGGAATGTCTCGCGCAGCCGGCCGGCGGGAAGCAGCGCGAGGTCCGGCGCCGGTGTGGTGACGTCGAGCAAGACCACATCGAGATCGCGATGCAGCGCCAAGTGCTGAAATCCATCGTCCAGAAGGAACACGCCGGGCCGAAAAACTCGCTCGGCAATCGTGCCGCCGCGGAAACGGTCGGCGGCGACAACCATGGGGACATCCGGCAGCGCCTTGGCCAGCTCGGCGGGCTCGTCACCCACTTCTCGCGGATCATAGACAAGCCGCTCCTCCGGGTCCAAAAGTGTCAGACCTCTTCCCCGCCGCCGTCTGTAGCCGCGCGTGAGGATGCACGGGCGCCGACCGGCCGCCCGCAGAATCCCGGCCATCAGAATCACCATGGGAGTCTTTCCCGTTCCTCCCACGGTCAGGTTGCCGACGCTGATCACCGGGCGGTCCAAGCGCCGTGTTTTGAGCCAACCGATGCGGTAGGCAGCGTAGCGCAACTTAACGCCGGTCAAGAACAAAGACGACAGGAGTTTAAGTAACACATTCACTGTCTCTCTCCCCAGGCAGACGACAAATCTGCTCCAGCACTCGAGCCGTGGCCCCCGCGTGTTGTGCCAGGACCTGCTTGCCTCGCTCGCCCAGTTCCCGGGCGGCCGTGCGATCCGCAAACAACCTCAGCACCGACTTGGCCAGTTCGTTGCCGTCCCGAACCTGGAGGCAAGCCTGCGCGTCGAGGAAAAGCCGGGCGATGTCGCGGAAATTCTCCATGTGCGGGCCGAACAGCACGGGCTTCGCCCAGTATGCGGCTTCGAGAATATTGTGGCCGCCGGTCGGAACCAGGCTCCCTCCCATAAACACCACGTCTGCCAATTCCAGCACGCCTGCCAATTCTCCGATGCTGTCGAGTAAGAGGATTTCCGAGGCGGCCACCTGGCTGAAGTTTTCCGTGTCTTGCGACTCCCGAGGAGTGCGGCGAAGGAAGCTGTGGCCGCCGGCCGTGAGTAGCTGAGCAACCTCGTCGAAACGCGCCGGGTGCCGCGGAGCAAGGATCATGAGGGCTTCAGGGTAATGCGCGCGAACCTTGCTCCAGGCTGCCAGAACAATCGGCTCCTCGCCTGCCATCGTGCTCGCCGCAATCAGGATGGGCGCGCGTTCCGCTGCGGAGATGGCTTTCTCGAGGAGGCGGGGAAATGACGCCGAGCGCGGCGGCTCCGAATCGAATTTTAAATTTCCCGATAAAACCACGCGCTCCGGCAGCGCACCCATCTGCCGGAAGCGTTCGGCATCGGCCTCCGATTGCGCGCAGATCATATCCACATCTTTGAGCACGCGGCGCATGAACGGGCCCAGGAGGCGGTAGCGCCCGAACGAGCGCCTCGAGAGCCGCGCGTTAATAAGAACAATCCGCGTTCCGGAATCGTGGGCGGCGCTCAGAAGGTTGGGCCACAACTCCGTCTCTACGATCACCAGCAAGGACGGCCGAATTCTGTCCAGCGTCCGCCGCACCGCGCGCCGCCAATCCAGGGGAAGGTAGAACCTGCCGGCCACGGCGGGGATTCGGCCTTCTCCGGCCGCGCGCCCCGCCGGGGTAACGCTGCTCATGAAAATCTTCCGGCCGGGAAACACCACGTGCATTTCGCGCGTCAGCCTCTCGACCGCCAGGGTCTCGCCGACCGAAACGGCGTGAATCCAGATGGCGCCCCGCTCCGCTTGCTGGAACGATTCCGGCAACTTCCCGAATCGTTCCCGCCAGCGTGCTCCGGCGAGCTCGTCGCGCCGCTTCCAAAGGTAATAAGGCGCTGTGACGAGTGCCCCAAGCGTGAACAGCAAGCTGTAAATCAGATACATTTGGATAGGACCACGCGACGGCCGAGCCGCCAGAGCAGATTATATGCCCAGGAGGCAAGGGCGACAACGGCGAGTCATGGGGTGATTGCGGAACGGGTTGGCGTTGCACTGACAGGACGCGGAAAAACCCTCGCGCGCTGTCATAGGTTAGGGGCACGCCATGGCGTGCCCCTACGCGGGATGTTCGTCGGGGCCAGTAGAAATGAGGGGACGGCAAGCCGTCCCCCTACGAGACGACACTGGTCTATTTATCTTTCTTCTTGGACGGGTTCAAGATCACCAGATTATCGGTCACGGAAAAGACGTTCGGCACCCCGTTGGCGCGCATGCGGATGATGGTGTCATCCATCTGGTTGTCGACCACTCCCTCCAGCGTCACGTGGCCGTTGTCCACGATGATATGGATCGATGGCAAGGCCTGATACCCGTAACGCGTTCCGATCTGCGGGTCGCCGTAAATGGCTCTGGCCGTGGCCCGGCGAATTTGCCAATCCATGTCCGAGAGAGGCAATTCCTTGATATTGTTGACGACCTGGGTTACGCCCGGGATGCGCTTCACCACATTTTCCGCGTCTTTCTTGATGTCCCAGGGAGGCTCCGGAGGGCATGCACCCTCCAGCGTGACCACGCTGCCGTTCAACTGGAAAGCGAGGTCGGTGAAAATCGAGTAGTACGGCAGCGTCACTAGCTCGTGGCGCACCTTGCGGGCCAACTGGGATTCGTCCGGAGGGCCCGCGTTGAAGGCGTCATTGTGCTGATTTTTCGAATCGGCTAGCGCCAAAGCCGTGGCCAAGAGCAGGATGGTTGCGAGTCCAAACAACTTGCGCATAGGTCGTTCCTCCTCTGGTGTTGGATGTGAGAACTGCCACCGAATTCCCCCAAATTATGGATGCAGTCCTGCGCTGAAAGGTTTCGTTTTTTTGGGGGGCTTGCCGGGACTAAGTCGCGCTGACGGAAGTCCGCGTCATAGTGCAGAATGCCCGGAAGGGCGGGGCTTCAGCCCCGCCATGGAGAGCCGTTTATCATTGGGGGCTTTAGCCCCTGAAGCAAATTGGCTTCAGGGCCTAAAGGCCCAACTCGTTAGGCTCCCGAAGGCGGCGGGGCTGAAGCCCCGCCCTTCCAAAGTGCCCGGTTATGACGGCGGTTTCCGTCATTGAGTACTAGCGCGCAATGAATCCTAGCCAGTCGCCTTGGAGGTTAAACTCGTTCCAGCCGCGGGCCTGGTTCTTGAGCACGTAGCCTTGCCAGGTTCCTTCCAGGTCGAACACGTTGTAGCCTTGCTGGCTGTTATCCACGACGTACGACGTCCAGTTCAGGTCTTTGTCGAAAAACAGCAGCACCGACTTGTGGTTGGTCTGCACGACGTAGCCTACCAGCTCCGCCTGGGGATTCAGCCGGCGAAGGCCGGAATACTTGTGAGTCAGTTTAAGGTCAAGCCGCGAATTGCGCGTGGGGTTCAGATAGGCCGTAACCAGGGGGTTCAAGGAGTGGTTGAAGCCGGGGTTGATGCGCGAGTTCCGGGTGGGATTGATCCAGGGATTGAAGTTGGGGTTAATCGCAGCCGTGAGCTTGGGATTGATCGAAGGGTTGAACTGGGGATTAATGGAAGAGTTGTGCTTGGCGCGCTCGAAGGGGTTTCGCATGGGAATTATTCCTGACGGAGCCGGCAACCTGCCGCACCTTCCATAGTACGCGATAATTCATGAAAAGGCACGGGGGGGTTGCCCGGCGTTCAGACACCTCCTGGTAGCGACTCGATACGGTAGGCTCTTATTTGCCTCGATTGGGAAGAAGAGGCGCAAGGGCATGGATACAGGTCAGAAGGCCCCAGACGAGTGCAAAGTAATAGAGGAAGTTCGTGACTAGCATAACCATTCCAGCCTTTCCTAGACCGTCGAGAAAGCCGTGAGCATGGAGACGAATCATTCCATTCAAAATGAGAAACTCGCCTGGAGAAATTAGGCACATAGCAAGCCCGTTAGGCGCCAGACCTGTATGGTCGGCCCAACCCGTAGCAATCCAAGTCAGCGGAATCCCAACCGTTATAGCCACACCTATCCTTCTTCGCTTACTCAATTCATCCTCTCACGCCGCTCTTTCCAACCTCCACTCTTCGCTCTCCCATAGTGCCACAAGATCAGCCACACTCCAACGGTGATCGGCTACCCGGCGTTTAGCGTCGGCCACTTCGGGGCAAAGTTGGGTTATGATGGCTGTCGATGCATTCTCTCGGCATCTACGTTCAGGTCCCCTTCTGCGCGTCGAAGTGCAGCTTCTGCAACTTCAGTTCGCGGGTGGAGCCCTCCAGCCTCTTCGGCCGGTACTGCGACGCGCTCGAGCGTGAGATTGACCGCTTGCCTGTTCATTATGAGGCTCTGGGGCTGGGCGACAGGGTTTGCACGCTTCCCGTGGATACGGTCTACTTTGGTGGCGGGACCCCGCCATTGTTGGGGGCGGAGAGATTGGAGAAAATCGTTGGCGCTGTGCGCGGGCGCTTTGAAATGTGCGGCGCGGTCGAATTCACGGTCGAGGTGACGCCGGGCTCGGCGGATCGGCAGTTCCTCGAGCGCGCTCTGGGCATGGGCATGAATCGCTTGAGCCTAGGGGCACAGACTTTCCAGGACCAGGAATTGCGCGCCGTGGGCCGGCTGCATTCCGCCTCGGACACGCAGGAGCTTGTGCAAACCGCGCGCGGCGCGGGCTTCACCAACCTGAGCATCGACTTGGTGGCCGGTCTGCCTCACCAGACTTGGGAGTCGTGGCGGGGCAATCTGGAAGCCGTGCTGCGGCTGGCGCCCCAGCACATCTCGATTTACCTCTTCGAGATCGATGAGAAGAGCCGCCTGGGCAGGGAAGTAATGCGCCACGGAACGCGTTACCATGCTGACGCCGTTCCCGGCGAGGAGTTCATGGCTGACGCTTATGAGAGCGGGCGCGAGGCGCTGCGCCGCGAAGGATACGTTCAGTACGAAATATCCAACTTCGCCCGGCCCGGCTATGAATCCCGGCACAACTTGAAGTACTGGCGGCTAGGTCCCTACCTCGGACTGGGCGCGGGCGCCCATTCGTTCGACGGCATCAGCCGCTGGGCCAACCTGGACTCCGCCGAGCCGTACATGGAGGAGTTGGCAAGCGAGCGCACGCCGATCGCGGACGTGCGCAGGCTTTCGCCGGAGGAGCAGGTGGAAGAGTTCTTCTTCCTCGGGCTGCGCCAGGCGGAAGGCGTCAGCCTGGAAGCCGCCCGGAAACAGTGGGGGGAGGACGCGCTGAGCCGGTGGCGAGGGAGAATTGAAACGCTGGCCCGAGATGGCTTGCTGACAGCCCGCGGAGATAACTTCCGGCTGGCGGAAGCAGCTTACCTGGTTTCCAACGAGGTTTTTCAGGAATTTGTTTAGCGAACGTCCGTTGTCAGTTGTCCGTTGTCCGTGGCAAAGAGACGGAAGTCCTCTGGCGACTGACAACGGACCACGGACAACGGGCAAAACCGAACGGAGTAACAAGACTCATGAACACAGCAATTGTTGATTTACGCAGCGACACTGTAACCCGGCCCTCCGCCGCCATGCGGCGCGCCATGTACGAAGCGGAAGTGGGAGACGATGTTTACCGCGAAGACCCCACGCTGAATCGCCTCCAGGAACGCGCGGCCGAGGTCTTTGCTCGCGAGGCGGGGCTCTTCGTTGCTTCCGGAACCATGGGCAACCAGGCGGCGCTGAAGGTGCACGGCAAGCCCGGCCAGGAAGTGATTTGCGAAGCGCGGGCGCACATCTACAACTTCGAGATG
The DNA here is from genome assembly GCA_963842495.1 of uncultured Acidobacteriota bacterium. GTDB lineage: Bacteria > Acidobacteriota > Terriglobia > UBA7540 > UBA7540 > CAVROP01. The sequence continues at coordinate 17,110 of CAWJHY010000008.1, read as the reverse complement.
GGTACCGTGGCGGCCTTTGCCGGGCTGGTGCCGCGCACCCTCTGGGCAGAGGACGGAATCCTGACCTGGGAACTGATCGCTCCCTTCGTACGCGGCAGGGGCGATCATCGGGCTCGCACGGCGCTCATCGAAATGGAGAATACCTCGAATATTGCCGGGGGCTCGGTCTACCCTCCCGAGGTGTTCGACGAGATTGCCGACCATGCCCACGCCGCGGGTTTGCCCGTGCATCTGGATGGCGCACGGATTTTCAATGCCAGCGTGGCGCTGGGGCGGCCGGTAACGGAATTGACCAGGAAGGCAGATTCCGTCATGTTTTGCTTGTCGAAGGGACTGGGTGCGCCCGTGGGCTCGATGCTCGTGGGCAGCAAGGAATTCATCGAAGAAGCGCGCATCGCACGAAAAATGCTAGGCGGCGGGATGCGGCAGGCGGGTATCCTTGCCGCGGCGGGCCTGCTCGCCCTCGAGGAAGGCCCCAAGCGGCTTCATATCGACCACGAGAACGCCAAGTTTCTGGCGCGAGGTCTGGCCGAGATTCCGGAGATCAAGGTCGAAACGGAGAAGGTGGTCACCAACATCCTGTTCTTCGACGTTTCGGGCACCGGTCTGACCGCACCTGAGGTGTCGCAGCGGCTGAAGGCCAAGAACGTCCTGGCGAATCCCTACGACGCGAAGCTGATTCGCATGGTGACTCACCTCGATGTGGACAGGGCGGGGTGCGAGCGCGCCCTGTGTGCCTTACGCGAAATCGTGGCCAGCGAGAAGGCAGTCGGCACTCGGCAGTAGGCAGTGGGCAGTTCGAAATGGCAGACGGGCAGGGCCGGCTTCAGTCTTCTGGTTTGAAAACGGCTCCCCTCCTCAGCGGGAGGAGGGGAGCCGTTTTCATGGTTTCTGGGTGCCCGTCAACAGACGGCTAACCGGGACGGCCGCCTGCCTTTCCCTAATCCCTATAGCCCCCAGCCCCTATTTTTTCTTGACATTTTCCTGGGACAATTTGGAGAGCATATCGAAATAGTGGGTGCGGTAGGTGGGGTCTGCGGGATCGAGGTGGGTGGCCATGCGATATTGCTTCAGCGCCTCGCTCAGTTCACCCATTTTTTCGAGTGCATAGCCTAGTCCGTTATAGGCGTCGGCATCCGTGGGATCATTGCGGATGGCCTCCAGCATCTCCACGCGGGCGCGTTTCCAGTCTTTGCCCAGCAGGAAGGAGATTCCCAGCTCGCGGTGAAGGTCCGAATTCGCAGGATCGAGCTTGACCGCAGCCCGCAGCCGTTCGACCGCCTCGTCCAGCCTGCCTTGCGCCCGCATTTGTTGGGCTTGTTGAACCAACTGGCGAAGCTGAATCTGCGTCTCAGCGGACCTCACGCCGGTATCGGCCTGCTGACTCGAAGCCTCTGACGGCTTGTTCTCGTCGAGGGTCAGGTTCTCGCCGGCCAGGGGCGAAACGAAGAAGGTCTTTTCCTGTGCATTGGGGCAGCGGAGATGAAGGTAGTGGTCACCGGGTTCGACCTCCGGAACCACGAGCATGCCATGGCCATCCGTTTTGCCGGCGGCGCGGCCGTCGATGTCAACCTGGCAGCCCGGGCCAGGCGCGTCGCACTGTGACCTGAGGCAAGGCGGGCGGGCGCGGCTTGTCCGCAGCCCAGGCCGGGCGAAAACCGCCCGCGAGCAGCAAGAGCCCGAAAGTGAAACCAAAGCGTGACGTCATTGCCGGAACTCAATTCGCACTTCTTGTAACTTAAACCATAACTTCACTGGTCGGCAAGCCTTCGTGGCGCGGGCGTCTCTGTTCCTTGAAGGATAATTTTGCCAATTGGGAAGCATAACTTTGCCAAAGGAACCGCCCCTTAAAGCATGGGTTGGCCGCAGATGCCTGTACGCACCAATTCGTAAGGATAGGAGTAGGGCTTTGCAGAGATGGTGATCGTATCTGCGTGGGATCTTATTCACTGCGGGCCTGGGGAGCCATCTGTTCACGGACTTCTCGCAGGGCTCTACGGCCCTCTTCGAGGTTGAGGTAGTCGGAGCTGGTCAAGAGTGGGCGTAGGTTCCGGCGGGTGAGACTATCCCTCTGGCCTGAAGCTCGCAGCGACCCTTCTCACCTCTTCGGCGGCCTGGACCTTCCTCGCAATGGCACGCCTCACCCGGTATTCCGCGTAGTGCCGCGCGATCTGGCGGCAGAGTTCCGGAAAGTGCCGGTAAATGGTTGGCGGGCTATGGCTGAGACGCCTCATCACTTGCTCCACGGAGGGCGGCGGGGTTTCCTTGAGCGCGATGTGGAGGAGCCGGGACACCTCGGCACGGCGGATGCGTCGGCCAAACGCCATCGTTGATTGTTGGCTGCGGACGCTCACTTCAACTGGTACGACTCGGACGAATCCCCGGGAAGTCAGGCAAGTTGGGCCTTCAAGCAGCAAGTCCAGCAGTGAGATTCCCAAGCGGTAGGCCATGCTCAAAAGGAGAGGGAGCCCCGGTGTGGTTTTTGCCCTCTGCCAATTGCTGACGGCCCCTCTGCCGACACGCATTAGCCGGCGAGATTGAACCCATTCCCGGAACAGAACCTTTCGACACACAGGTGAACCGTCTGCGCTAGGCGCTCCCTCCCCGGTGGGCAGCTAATCTGGGGGGCAGCGGCAAGCAACTCACCCAGAGCGCTCGCCACCCATAGGGCCCACACCGACTCCTCGCGTGGCATCATCCGAGAATCTAAAGCTGCATCGATTCGTTTGGGGACGAGCGCCTGCCCACAGCGCGAGCAGCGATCGCGCCACGAGCGCGAGTCCAGAGGGCCAATCTGACGCTCAAAGTGGGGGCACGTTTGGCGCAAAATCCGATGATGGTACGGGCACACGGTTACGGCCTGAAGGGTCCAGAGAAGAGGCTCGTAGATTGGTTGGTTTGCTTCTCGCCAAGCGTACATACAACTCTCGCACGAGGCCCGGCAGCGGCGAAGCAACGAATGGCCGGGTAGAACCCGGCGCCAAGCCAGGAGTGTCAGGCGGGACAGATCGCGACGCTCAGTGAGGATCTCTAAGGCACGCACAAAATCTGCGGCTGGGGAGCCCAACCCGTTGATGGTGTGGGTGGAGTAGCCGGCGTCGTTTGTAACGCGGAAGGTAAAAATGTTGCCTTTGGCCGCCAACCTCCTGATCTCTTTCCAATAGAGGACACCCGCCGACACACAGTGTTCCTCCGCCAGCCGGACGATGTAGCCGGTCAGACTCTCGACCATCGGCGTCCCCAATCCGATGGGCGGGAGATGATAGAGGCGCGTGACGGGCGGCATAAGGGGTGTGTTGTTTTCCCAGGCTTCGTATTCCTGGAGCACCATGTCCGTACCCCGTCAAAGGAGGGGATCAATAAAGGAAGGCGGAAAACTAACCTGCTCCTGGAAATGCCAACTTCGTCACGTACCGGCCTGCGTAAACCGACACGCCGGCCCCTGCGCTTCAATCCTCGCGCACCGCCTGGCCGTGGCTCCATTCGGGTTGCCCTGTCGGCTGGCTTTGCCGCTTCCGCGCCTGCTATCGTTCTGAACCCCAGCAGTTGCCGGAGACGATTAGCCGTTTCCAATTTCTCAATGAACACGGATTCGCCATCCAAGGTGTCCCGGGCTGTGGTCAGGCACTGGTCGAGCGACCACGTACAACGTTCCAAATCCGCCCGCGTCAGCGTGGGTGCGCCCCGTTCAAGAGCGTCTGCCAAAGCGCGGGTGAACCAATCTTTGAGGATTCCAACACAACCCAGGGAATGCGTGTAACAGAACTCCCAATCTCGCCACAACTCGGGTTCCTGAGCCAGCGGCGGGTGGCGCTGGAAGCTGAAGATCACGCGTTGAAAGGCGACGACATCATCTGGCTTATCGATCCGATATCGACGGAAATGGATGTCGCGACTGCGGCGACTCAGCTGCGCACTAAGATTGCGGCACGGCAGCAGCTCGTAGGTTCCAATGAGCACGTGGACACAGCCAGTCAGGCTGGCCAGGGATTTGAGGCAATCCAACTGATCGGAAAGACGGCGCCCACTCGCAATTTTCGTAAAGTGCTGGGCCTCGTCAATCAGTACCGCCGCCGGTCGCCGATGGCGCAGGGCCTGCTCCAATGCTCGGCGTAACTCGGGGCTGCAAACCCTGGCTGCCGCAGTCCACTCCTCAGTCCCGCTCCGCCCAGGCATCCGACGATCGAGCTTATAATCGATGAGCGGTTCTTCGAGCGCACGCAGAGCCCGGCGATAATAATCTTTCCAGTTGAAATTACCCGAGTCCGGCGCGGCAGCCTCGAACCCGACTACAGGAATGCGGCCCGGTTCTGGCTCGCTGGCGGGGAGGAACCGCTGTCGTATCTCTTGCTCAATCCGCAGCCGAAGGGTCGTCTTGCCCACGCCAGTTGGCCCAACGGCGAAAATCAGCGAAGCCCCGCCCGGCTCCTGAATGGCTCGCCGCAGCGCCTCGCTGACCGTCTTCAGCTGTGGATGCGCAACCGTGTAAGAGCGGAAGTAGGCGAGGCGCTCACTCGACGACCGCTGCAAAAGCTCGTCAGGGAAAGCCCTTGAAGGCACCTTCAGTACTCCTCGTACATGATGAGGTCATCCGCGCTCAGCGTCTTCGTCATTGCGTCCCCTGCGGGGGGCGTTGCCACCCTGTCACCAGTCGGAATTTCTCCCTCAACCTCAGTGTCACAACGCAGTTCGCCCGGCGCTGCTTGGATGGCCGTAACAACACCCTTAGCTTCGCGATCCTTGGTGCGCTGCATTCTTAGGACATGTTCTCCCTCAGCAGAAGCCAGAAAGTCCGCGAGCTTCTTCGCGGTCACGGTGAATTGTCCAGGAGGGTGTCGAAATAAACGCTGCCAAATTCCTTGCTGCCATCCACGACCAGGCTTTGGGGAAACCTCCCTTGGCGGCGAACACACTCGCGAAGCACCATCATGCAGGAACGATAGCTCGGTGGATCGAAGGTGAGAAAAATCGCCGGCAGCCGGCGGGAGAATGCATCTGTCAGCATCGTGTACCAGGGGCGCCCGAGATTCTGCCGCGTGCGAGAGCAGACCAGTTCGATATCGAGCTCCGTGTGGTCGATATGACAAATGTGGAAAGGGCGATCTCCATGACGCGGTGTGGTAAGTTCGAGTTCCAAGTATGGCGGCTCGAGCCCATAGGCGGCCCTGCGTCCTTTTCTCTTCAGCGTCTGTTCATAGGAAGGATCGTGATGTCTTACCGAATAACAGAAAGTCTTGTAACTGGGGGCAGGTGTTCCGTGTGACTCGCAGGCGCGCGCCAACGCGCCATAGACGTGCAGCCGCCGCTTCTGTTTGAGCGTTTTGTAATGGGTTTCGATGAATTGGGTCATCAGGGCCCGGGTCTTGCCGGGGAGCTTAGGAGTGCGGTTGCCCCTCTGATGAGATCGGGGCAGCAGGCCGAGATAACCCTTCTCGCGAAGTGCTTCCGCCCGCCGGAAATTCTGCATCCAGTTTCGGACGGTACGTCCAGAAACTCCATCCACCAAGGGTTCACCTGCCTGATAGACACGGATGAGCTCGAGGCGCCGGTTGGCTTCTGCCATCTAACCCGGACTCATATCGAATGACTGGTCATGGCTGGGTTCGACGGAAGTGAAGGCTTCGACCGAAGTGATAGTCGGCTGGCAGGGAAACTCCGGGCGCTCTACTCTGCGGTTGTTGTTCGCGGAAACACAGACTCGCTGCGGGTCGACCAGTGGTGCGGAGGAGAGGTCGACCTGAATGGCGTCGCAAGCAATGAGCATGTAGAGGTCATCGCGACTGGCGAGGCCCTCAGTGGCTCGGAACAGGTCACTGAGAGTGGATCCCGGGTGCCCCGAAACCCAAGCGAGCACAATTTCTTGTACGTGAGGATCGACCGTCCGTGAATGTGCGCGAAGGTAATCTTCAAGAAACTGGATGTTCCGCTGGTAAGTCCAGTCGATCTGGCGCGAGGAACGAACGCGATAATAAAGACCCAAAGGGCTTGCTTGGGCTTCCCCTGGCGGGCAGCGCCACCCGCCTTGTGCGTCGAGACAGTATCGATGCGAATTGTGTTCGGCCAACCTGACCAGATCTTCTTCCGTTTTCCATTCTTCCCAACCTGCCTCCGCTCGGCGAAGGACGAAGAAGTCTGGCGTGTGGATGTCTGTCAGATGTCTTCCGTTCGCGCTCTTGTAGGTGAGTTTCAAGGGCGGCGGCTGATCGTAGTACTCGAGACACCCCGCATCATGCTCCATCTCGTAAATGCCGGCCAACTCGACCCCGTGACTCTCGAACTGGACGGTGACGCCCATCTTCCGGCTGGGATATCGCCCGCTGACATTCTCGCGGCCACCCCCGACCCGGCGCGAAGGCGGCGCGGATCGAATATGATCAATCGCCGAACGAGACGTTTCGGACAAACCCAAGCGTTCGTACCAGTCCCGCAGATCCTCGGCGCTGAGCATGATCGGAGGCCTCCTTCCTCCCCGCTATTTCTTCCCCGTTTTCCGACGCCGTTCCCTCTTCCTGGCATGCAAATAGCGCATACCTGCCTCGTTCATTAAGGCCTGCAGTTCGCGCCCGTTCTCAAGGGCTTTCTCAACCTCCGGCGCCAAGTCTTCAGGTACGTAGAGAGAGATACGCGCTTTCCCTCGGCGGCCATACAAGATGTAGCTACGATGGCCTTGCCCGCCGGCGCACACCTTGCAATTCTTGCGAATGCAAGGGGTCTTGCGAAAGGAAAGAGACCCTTCCGCAACTGGCCACAGATGGCGCATGGCTTCCTGGAACCACTGCTTGACGGTCTCCGGTGTCTCGGTCTTGTCCATGCGCATATGCGCACCATGACGCACATTCAACTGTTTTGCAACGTCTTTCTTGGCTTTTTGGACCACAGCCCAACGAACTGCCCCAAAACTTCGGCAGCCCCCAGTTGCACAGGCAGGATTAAAGGGACTGGCGGCCAACAGATGCTTTAAGTGTTAGACAGCCCTTCGTTTTCATTCTGAACTTTTGGCAAGGATATGCTTCCCACGCGACGGTGGCGCCGGAGGCTCGCGTTACAAATTAAGGACATACCAGCGGCTTAGTGGCAAAGTTATGCTTCCCAATTGGCAAAATTATCCTTCAAGGAACAGTCTCGCCCGCTGTCGCATGCGCATCCTGCCCGCTGTGGTGCGGGCGTCTCGCCCGCTGTCTCGGGAGCGTCCCGCTCTCGCGCACGGGCAGAGCCTGTCCTGAGCGGAGCGAAGGAATGCCCGTGCCACCGCGGCCGGGACGCCCGCGCCACAGTTCGTGCAGGTTTCTTGACGCTATCGGGCTTGTGGTATAGCCTTGACATTGGGAGACGCTGCAAAGCGAGGGATCGATCTCCCACGCACCTTGATCGCCCGCGAGATGCCTTCGCAGGAATCAGGACGGGCCCTGCCTCCAAATGGCGGATTCAATCGAGACTTGGGTTCGAAAAGTGCTCGCGCAAGACCGGCGCGCCATCGCCCGCGCCATCTCTGCGGTCGAGTCGGCCGATGCGCAGAGCACGGCGCTACTGAAGAGCCTGTTCCCGGCCTCGGGAAAGGCGCAGGTGATCGGCATTACAGGTTCTCCCGGGGCCGGCAAAAGCACACTGGTGGAGAAGTTGGCGGGCGCTTATCGAAGCGCCGGAGCGCGGGTGGGCATTATCGCCGTGGACCCGACCAGCCCATTCTCAGGCGGCGCCTTGCTGGGAGATCGCATTCGCATGCAGAGCCTGGCAGGCGACAAAGATATTTACATTCGCAGCATGGCCACGCGCGGCCAGTTGGGAGGCCTGGCGCCGACGACCCACGACGTGGTCACCGTCCTTGATGCAGCGGGCTGCGACGTAGTGTTGATCGAAACCGTCGGCGTCGGGCAAGACGAAGTTGAGGTCGCTCGACTTGCAGACGCCACCGCCCTGCTCCTGGTGCCGGGCATGGGCGATGAGGTCCAAACGTTCAAGGCCGGGGTGATGGAGATCGCCGACCTGTACGTGCTCAACAAAGCCGACCTTCCCGGCGCAGAGCGCCTGGAGCAGGAAATCGAGGCGATGCTCTCCCTGGCTTCGCGCGCGGATGGATGGCGGCCGCCCATCATCAGGGCAATCGCCACCACAGGTTCAGGCATAGGCGAAGTACGACAGGCGCTGGAACAGTTTCAACACTTTCAGGAGAAGAGCGCTGGCCGCGCGAAGCGTCGGAGGAATTATTGGCGCGAACGTCTGCTTGAAATGCTGCGGCGCAGTCTCTTTGAGAAAGTTGTCCGCGAACGAGTGGGCAACGATTCCCTCGACCACCTCGTTGACGACCTGATCGAACACCGCGCGGACCCGTACTCACTGGTTGAGAAAATCGTGGCGGAGTCACTGGCAACTGACAACTGACTACTGACAACTGGCCATGAAACTTCATCACATCGGCATCGCGGTGGGCTCGCTCGAGGCGGCGCGGCCGGTCTTCGAGAAGCTGCTTGGGAAGCCGCCGGACTCGGAAGAAGTGGTCGAAGAGCAGAAGGTGCGCGTGGCAATGTTCCAGGTCGGCGAGAGCCGCCTGGAGCTGCTCGAGGCCACGAGTGAGGATTCGCCACTGGCTCGTTCCATCGTCAAGCGCGGGCAGGGCCTGCACCATATCGCGCTGGCGGTCGAGGAGTTGGCGGGCACGCTGCGCGCATTGGAAAATGCGGGCGTCAAGCTGATCGATCGGGAGCCTCGTCGCGGGGCGGGGAACGAGCTCGTGGCTTTTCTGCATCCCGACGGTACATCGGGTGTGCTTATCGAATTGGTCGAAGAGAAGTGATGTGGAGCAGGCGTCTCGCCCCGACTTTGTCGGGGAGCGCCCGCTCCCGCGCACGGGCAGAGCCTGTCCTGAGCGGAGCGAAGGAATGCCCGTGCCACAGCGGGCGAGACGCCCGCGCCACATTGCCGAGCCGAGGAATAATGAAGCTAGGGAATTTCGATTTGCAGATCGTCAGCGACGGGACCTTTGCTCTGGACGGCGGACAGATGTTCGGAGTGGTGCCGAAACCCTTATGGGAGCGAAAGGCGCCTGCGGATGAACGCAACCGGATTCAGCTCTCCCTGACGTGCCTGCTGATTCGAGCCGGGCGGCTGAATATTCTGGTGGAAACCGGTATAGGCGACAAGTTCGACGCAAAGTTCAGGGACATCTATGACGTCCGGCATCCCCCAACTCTGCTGGCGTCACTGGAAAACGCGGGGGTCAAGCCGGAGGATGTTCACATGGTCATCAACACCCACCTGCACTTCGACCACTGTGGTTGGAACACCCGGCGCCTGGGGGGAAAGACGGTTCCCACTTTTCCCCGCGCTCGTTATTTGATCCAACGCGGCGAGTGGGAGAGCGCGCTCGGTCCCAGCGAACGGGAACGGGCGAGCTATATCGAGGAGTTCTTCCGGCCCGCCGAAGCGCAGACGGATTTTCTGGATGGAGATACGGATGTAGCCCCGGGCCTTCGGGTGGAGGTTGTGCCCGGCCACACTCGCCACTTGCAGTGTGTGCGCATCGAATCGGAGGACGAGTGCGCCTACTTCATCTCCGACACCGTTCCCATGGCGGCGCATCTCGCTTATCCATGGATCATGAGCTTCGACCTCTATCCTATGCAGACCCTCGCCAGCAAGAAGCGACTGCTGCCGGAATTGGCTGGTAAGCAGGCCCTCGTGATTTTTCCTCACGAGATGAGCGCGCCATGGTTGCGTTTGGTGGAGAGAGAGGGCAAGATTCTAACGGAGCCGGTCGGCTAACATGCAGCACCGCGAAAACCAAGGGCACGTGGAGTTGTGCGCCCAAGAGACTGGAGGGACCTTTGCCACAAGCGGAGATTGGAATCATCGGAGGAAGCGGCCTGTATAATCTGCCGGGGATCGAGCGCGTACGGGAAGTCCGCCTCGCGACACCCTTTGGCAGGCCCTCAGACGCCTATGTGCTGGGAGAACTGGAGGGACGCAAGGTTGCATTTCTGTCGCGGCACGGGCGCGGCCACATCCTTTTGCCCACGGAAGTGAATTCGCGCGCCAATATTTTCGGGTTCAAAAAGCTCGGCGTGCAGCGGATCATTTCGGTGAGCGCCGTAGGCTCTCTGAAAGAGGAATACCAGCCCACGGACATGGCGTTGCCCGCGCAATTCTTCGATCGGACCCGGCAGCGCCCTTCCAGCTTCTTTGGCGAGGGCCTGGTGGCGCACATCAGTTTTGACAAGCCGGTGTGTTCGACGGTCGTGGGGACGCTGGCTGCGGCGTGCCAAGAGGTTGGCGTACCCTGCCACCAGGGCGGCACGTACGTTTGCATGGAGGGACCGGCGTTTTCCACCCGAGCCGAGTCCAACGTTTACCGGTCGTGGGGCATGGACCTGATCGGCATGACCAGCCTGCCGGAGGCCAAGCTGGCGCGCGAAGCGGAGATCTGTTACGCCATACTGGCGATGGTGACGGACTATGACTGCTGGCATCCCGAGCATGACAGCGTAACCATCAACGTGGTGCTGGGGTATCTGACGAAGAACGTTGCGAACTCCCAGAACATCCTGCTGAAGGCCATTCGCGCTCTGCCCCGAGAACGAAATTGCCCTTGCGCCTCGGCACTGGCCCACGCCATCCTGACAGATCGCAAGAGCATTTCACAGAAGGCCAGGAAGAAACTCGCGCTGCTGGTGGGAAAGTATTTGAGGTAGGGGCTGGGGACGAGGGGCTAGGGAAAAGCGGAAGGCCGAAGACACACGTGAATGGCAGCTCCCGGGGGGGCCTTTGTGGTGTCATCCTGAGCGAAGCGAAGGATGTCTGCAGTTGTTCGAAAGCTGTCCACGCGCAGGCAACTGCGGAGATCCTTCGCTTCGCTCAGGATGACAGGCACGCGTGCAATGTAGAGGCAGGGTGCAACGTCAAGCGAGCACGAAAGAGAGAGTAATGCAAAAACTCAAATCCAGAATCCACAATCCAAAATCCAAAATCTCCCCAGCCCCTAGCCCCCAGTCCCCAGCCCCTCTGCTGGTGGTCGGCGCCGTGGCGTTCGATTCCGTCCGAACCCCCTACGGGGTGGCCGATAACATTCTAGGCGGGGCCGCGACCTATCTGGCAGTCACCGCAAGCTGGTTTGCACCTGTGCGGGTTGTCGCGGTAATCGGCGACGATCTCGAGGAAGAGCACCTGCGCGTTTTTCGCGATCGCGGCATCGACATCACGGGCCTGGTGCGCGCCCGCGGAAAGACGTTTCGCTGGTCGGGTGAATACACCGGCGACATGAATGAGGCGCGGACGCTGGAAACGCAACTCAACGTCTTCGAGCAATTCTCGCCCGTGCTTCCCGCTTCTTACCTCGATACGGAGTTCGTATTTCTGGGCAACATCGATCCAACATTGCAAATCCACGTCCGCCGGCAGTTGCCTCAGGCCCGCCTGGTAGGCCTGGATTCCATGAATTATTGGATCAAGGGAACCCCCGAGGAATTGAAGAAGGCGCTGGCTGAGATTCACATCCTGGTGATCAACGAGACCGAAGCGCGAATGCTCTCCGGCATCTCCAACCTCAAGAGCGCAGCCGAAGCGATCCGCAAGATGGGGCCCCGCATCCTGGTGATCAAGCGCGGAGAACACGGGGTCTTGCTCTTCTCGGAGAGAGGAATCTTCTCCGCACCGGCTTTTCCCCTCGATGAGGTCCACGATCCCACCGGCGCTGGAGACAGCTTTGCAGGCGGCTTCATGGGGTACCTGGCGAAGGCCGGCGAATTCTCCGATTGCCAGCTTCGCCGCGCAGTGATTTACGGCTCGGTGATGGCCAGCTATGCGGTCGAAGAGTTCGGACTTTCGCGCTTGCTCCGGCTGACCCCGAAAGATATTGAGACGCGCTATCGCGAGTTCAAGAAGCTGACCCATTTTGATGTGTGAACGAGTGTGCCGTGGAATCCGCAAAATGTACGTCACCCAAAGGTGTCATGCTGAGCGAAGCGAAGAATCTGCATTAGTTCGCCTCGGACCGGAACTGCAGATCCTTCGCTTCGCTCAGGATGACAGGGACTTTCATCCCCATGGGTGGGCCGCAGGCCCATGAACACTCGGAATGACACACCCGGCGGTAATTCCAGGGATAGCCCGGAATCGGACTCCCCACCCTCCTTTTCCTTGCGTATCGATGGCGCCGTAGCCCTGTGCATCGCCGCGGTCACCCTGGCGGCCCTATGTTTTTTCTATTCGCGCGGCCTGATCAACATTTACGGCGACGCCATCGCGCACATGGAAGGGGCGCGGCGGATCTTCGACTCCCTGACTCCCGGCTACAGCGAGATTGGCACCGTTTGGCTCCCCCTGTTTCACCTGCTCGCCGCGCCCTTGGCAACCAATGACTTCCTGTGGCGTACGGGATTAGCGGGCGGCGTCGTGTCCTGCACGGCTTTTGCGGGCACCGCCTGGATCCTCTACCGCTTCGGGACGGCAGTCCATGCGGGTCGAGCCGCAGGCTTGCTGGCGCTCGCCGTGTTTCTGCTAAGCCCCAACCTGCTTTATCTCGCCAGTACGCCGCTGACGGAGCCGTTGGCTATTTTCTGGTCAGTCCTGGTGGTGTACGAACTCTTCCGTTACCAGCAGAGCGGCGGAGTTGGGAATTTATGGGCGGCCGCGGGTGCAGCGTTTCTAGGGACGCTAACCCGCTACGAACAGTGGTACGTTCTGCCGTTTGCGGCTTTGTTTGTGTTGCTGGCGCGGCGCCAATCATGGCAAATGCGCATCTGGCACGCCTTGATTTTCTCGCTGATCGCGGGGGCAGGCCCCACGCTTTGGCTGCTTCACAACGCGTACCGCTTCTCGAATCCCTTGGAGTTCTACAACGGAGCATTCTCCGCCCAGGCAATCTACGCGCATCAACTCGCCACCACGGCATTTCCCTATCCCACGGACGGGAAACTTCTGCTCTCCGCACAGTACTATGTTGAGGACCTCAAGCTCGTCTTCGGAGCGTGGCCGCTGGAGTTGGCGGTGCTCGGGTTGATGGCCTATATAGTCCATCGGCCGGTCTGGGCCAGGGGTAGCGCGGCATTTCTGTTCCTGGTCCCTTTACCGTTTTATGTGAATGCGCTTGCTTACGCGGCAATTCCTCTGTATGTGCCGACCCTGTTCCCGTTCACTTACTATAATCTGCGGTACGGCGCCGAGATGATCCCTGCGCTGGCGGTTTTCGCGGGATTTGTTCTCCCGCCAACTCTCCCTCGCCCCTGGCGCTACGGCCTGCTGGCGTTCTTTGTGGCCGGCCTGGTTTTGCAGTGCGGTGCGCTTCTTTCGGGGGGCGCCGAGCGGCTGGTGGTCGCCCGGGAGGGCATACTGAATACGCCTTGCCGATCCGAGCGGCAACAGGCTATCATGCGCTTCCTCCGCCAGCACTACGACGGCGGACGTGTCCTGGTGGCGGGCGGGAAGTGGCCTTGCGTCATGCCGGAAGTCGGGATTCAGCTTCCGCAACACGATCTCGGACGCTAACCGCGAATACTGGCGCCAACTTCGCACCGACGCCGCCAACTGGGTGGAATGGATCATTCGCGGCGACGGCGACCCGGTGGATGAATTGATGCGAGCCTACCCGCAGGCGTTTGCAAAATTCGAGCTCCTCGAAAAAGACTCGTTTTCGAAGGAGGGGAGCGTAGAAATCTACCGCAAAAGAAGTGACAAGTGACGAGCGGAAAGGCAGCAGTCAAAAGACAGAAGAAAGCGGAATGAAGCATGGCGTCTACGATTCACAAATCGCAAATCACAAATCGAAGTAGCATCCCATTTGCCAAGTTTCACGGACTCGGGAACGACTGGCTGGTCGTCGGGGCGGAAGGCCTTCCACGCTCCTTAGGGAAGTTCTCGAAGGCGATTTTGGACCGGCACGCGGGCATTGGCGCGGATGGGCTGCTGGTGATGATGCCGCCCCGTGAATCGAGACATACGGCGCGCCTGCGCTTCTTCAATGCCGATGGCAGCGAAGCCGAGATGTCCGGGAACGGCATTCGCTGCGCCGGCGCGTTGCTGGCGGAACTCGTGCCGGACCAAGGGACTTTTCTGATCGAAACGGCGGCAGGTTTAAAATCTCTCGAGAAGGTCAAAGGGGGGGAGGGCAGGTGGCTGTTTCGCGCCGGTATGGGAGCGCCGGTCCTTGAGCCCGAGAAAATACCATTCAAAGGCGAATTCGCCACGGCGCCCGTCACAGATTATGAGCTGCGCACTCAACGAGGCCCACTATTGGTAACCGTGACCTCGATGGGGAATCCTCACTGCTCAATTCTGGTGGGCGACCTGCCTGACGACTGGGAGGCGCTGGGGTGCGAGATTGAGACGAATTCGCTTTTTCCGAACCGGACCAACGTGGAGTTTGTGAAGGTGATCTCGCGAAGAGAAATCTCCGTGCGTTTCTGGGAACGCGGCGTGGGCCATACCCTGTCCTCAGGCACCGGCTCCTGCGCTGCGGCCGTGGCGAGCATCTTGAATGGCCTGACCGAGAGGCGGGTTCGCGTGCGCACCGAAGCCGGGGCGCTTGGCGTGGCTTGGCCAGCGGATGGAGAAGTCACCCTGACAGGACCGGTTGAGAGAATTGCCCAGGGAACATACACTTACTAAACGCGCTTTGGACCCTCTATTTCTGGGACGAACAGGTCGAATGGCAAAGGCCAAAGGTCAAATGGCAAATGTGAGGCTACCTAACCGGTTCGCGCGGACGTCCGTACCGCGCCTGCGGCATCCGGGATTCTTGCGGAGATTGGCAATAGCCTGCGCAGAGGACCAGAACATTTGCCATTTGCCTTTTGCCATTTGAATTTTGAATTTCCTTAAGTGGACGGTGTGTAGAATGACCTCACGAGAACGAGTTCTCACCACTTGCCAACATCGCCAGCCCGATCAAGTGCCGATTGATTTTTCAGGCCATCCGTCCTCAGGCATCGCTGCGATCGCTTACGCCAGACTGCGCGACTACCTCGGACTTCCCAAGAAAACCCTCCGCGTTTACGATCCGATCCAGCAACTGGCCATTGTGGACGAAGACGTTCTGGAGAAATTCGGAATCGACGTCCTGGATTTCGGGCGAGGCTTCGCGCTTGACGAAACATCCTGGGCGGACTGGGTTCTGCCCGACGGCACGCCTTGCAAAATGCCGGCGTGGGCGGTGCCTGAAAGGGCCGACGGACGTTGGGTGTTCCGCTCAAAAAGCGGCCGGGTGATTGCTCACATGCCGGAGGGGGCGCTCTATTTCGAACAAACGTATTTCCCCTTCACAGGCGAAAAAGGGCCAACCACCATCCGCGAAGCAATGCGGGAGTCAATGTGGAACGTCATTGGAGGTCCTCCCGGCCCCTGGGTGAATCATGAACAGTTGCGAGAGGGCGCAAAGCGGCTGCGACAAAAGACGGACAAGGCCATCCTGGGCGGCTTCGGCGGCAATCTGCTCGAGACCGGGCAGTTCCTGTATCGCAACGACAACTTCTTTATGCTCCTGGCGGGCGAACCCGCGAAGGCGCACAAGTTCCTCGACGATCTTGTCGAGATTCACCTCGCCAACCTGGAGAAATACCTGGGCGCGGTGGGAGACTCGATCGACATCATCAAGTTTGGCGACGATTTGGGAATGCAGAGCGGCCCGCAGGTTTCGCCCAGGATGTATCGCGAGTTTTTCAAGCCCCGCCACAAACTGATGTGGACTCGCGCCAAACAGCTTGCCAACGTCGTCGTTATGCTGCATTGTTGCGGCGGGGTGAGGGAACTGCTGCCCGATCTGATCGACGCCGGGCTCGACGCCATTAATCCGGTTCAGATTTCCTGCGCCGGGATGGACGCCGCGGAACTCAAGGCAGAATTCGGGAAAGAGATGGTGTTCTGGGGCGGCGGTTGCGATACCCAGACTATCCTGCCCAACGCGACGCCCGAGGAAGTGCGCCGTCACGTCAAGGAACAAGTGCAAATCCTAAGCCCTGGCGGCGGGTTTGTCTTCCAGCAGGTCCACAATATCCTCGCCTACGTCCCGCCACAGAACGTCGTGGCCATGTTCGAGGCGATCAGGGCCTAGTCGAAAGTCGAGAGTTGAAAGTCGAGAGTCTACAGCGCGGCAGAGCCGCAACCAAACGCAGATTCTTCGCTTCGCTCAGAATGACATGTCATCCTGAGAGCTTGTGACTTTTTTGGTTTTTTGGCCGTTTAAGGGCACTTAACTCTTTTGTTATCAGTGCCACTTTTCAGTTAAATTCAAAAAAGTCACACGCTCTGAGCGAAGCGAAGGATCTGCTTTTCCTCGCGCGCTGCGAAGAAGCTCACCCTTAGTGCTACAGCGGAGGAGGACGCCCACACTCGGCGCTTTCGACTTTTGACTCTCGACTCTCGACTGCCTACGGCCGAATGTAGAGGTAAATCTTGCTCGCCACCTGGTTCTCGGAATTCACCTCAACGGTCTGCGCCGGTTGCCAGCCGGGAACTTGAAAGTCGTGCGAGACGATACGCGCCCCGGAGCGAAGCTCGCGCTCGAGCTTCGGGCGCAGGCGCTCATTCACGGCGGTCAGGAGGTAAAGCGTCACCACGGTGGCGTGGCGGACATTGACCTCGAACATATTTTCGTGGACGATCTGGGCGCGGTCCTGCAAGCCGAGTTTCTTAATGCGCTCCGAGGATTTCTGGTAGAGGTCGGAATCAAGTTCCACCCCTACGGCGTGCGCGCCGAATTTCTGCGCCGCCATGATGACGATGCGGCCGTCACCCGACCCCAGGTCGTAGACCACGTCGTCCGGCACAACCTTGGCGACTTCCAGCATCTTCTGGGCCACCAACATCGGAGTAGGAACGTAGGGAACAATGTGCTCCAGATACTTGCCGGAATCGGTCTCGGAAGGCTCAAGAGGTACGGATTGGGCTGTAGCCGGCTGGCAGAAAAACAGTAGGGCAGAAACACAGACCGCGAACCAGCCGCAAACACGGATCAGGTCGATCGAGTAAGAAGCTTGTTTCATACGACAATTCTATGGAGAGCGAGAAGCCTTGTCGAGGGGGTAGCCACGTTCTGCGGCTTTTGCGCACGGCGGCGCAAGTAACCCCTCACCCGGCCCGCCCCGGCTGATGAGAACGCCGGCGCGGCCCACCCTCTCCCCTTGGG
>CAWJHY010000007.1:0-38515 GCA_963842495.1 uncultured Acidobacteriota bacterium | reverse complement strand
GCCCTTCGTCGGGCTGTTCGGCACCGTGCTGGGCATCATCAACGCGTTCCGAGGCATCGCCGGAGCCAAATCCACTGGTCTGGCCGCAGTGGCGGGCGGTATTTCTGAAGCCCTGGTCACCACCGCCGTCGGTCTGTTTGTGGCCGTGCCTGCCGTATGGGCGTACAACTACTTCGCCGGAAAAATCGAGTCTTTCGACGTGGAGATGGACAACTCCTCTTCCGAGTTGATTGACTATTTCATCAAGAGATCTTCGCGGGGGAAGAAATAATGGCCAAACGGGAAGCACCAGGAGCTGTTTCGGACATCAATGTGACGCCACTGGTCGACGTGATGCTCGTGCTGCTGATCGTCTTTATGGTGATCACTCCCATGTTGCAAAAAGGCGTCAGCGTCGACCTGGCCCGGGTTAACAACCCGCGTACGATGCAGGCCGCTGAGAAGGAAGACGCCACGACTGTGGCGATCACGCGGGACGGTACATTCTATCTGAACTCGGACAAGACCGCCCTGGACAAGATTACCACAGCGGTCAAAGACCGGGTCCAGGACAAGCTCGACAAGACCGTGTATGTCAAGAGCGATGCCCGGGCCAAGTACGGTGACGTGGTCTCAGTGGTGGACGCGGTGCGCGCAGCAGGCGTAGATGCCATCGGGCTCTTGACCGAAAAGGTCCAGAGTCGACGGGCTGCCGCAGCGGGGGGGGGAAGTAACCCCGTAACGTCGAAGGTAGTTCATTAGAGAAGCAGGAGGGTAGCACTATGGCTATGGCCGTAGGGGGAAGTAAGAAAGGTCCCATGGTGGACATGAACGTGACTCCGCTGATTGACGTTTTACTGGTGCTGCTCATCGTCTTTATGGTGATCACACCGTTGACACCCAAAGGCCTGGACGCGATTGTACCGCAGCCAGGTCCCAAGGACGCCAAGGTCGATCCGGAGGTCCTCGCCCATACCATTGTGGTGAGTGTAGACGCCAGCCGTCACGTCAAGATCAATCAGGATCCCGTCGACATTCGCGAGCTCGGCTCGCGCCTCGAGGACATTTTCAAGATGCGCAGCGACCGGGTGATGTTTGTCAAGGGCGATCCGACGTTGCCGTTTGAGGCTATCGCGGAGGTCATCGACGTCTCGAAAGGCGCTGGCGTTGACAAAATCGGGCTCGTGACCAAGGCCTTGGAAGAAGGCCAGTAGTCCCCCACCTATGCTCACGTTGAGGGAGGATTTCCAATGAAGGTATACAAGTTCTTCCTGCTGGGGGCAGTGTTGCTGTCGCTGCCTTTCAGCAGCGGATGCCAGAAACTCAGGGCGCGAGACCAGCTTAACAAGGGCGTCGCAGCCTTTCGCAATGCGCAGTTCCAGGCCGCAATCATGCACTTCAAGACTGCCGTGGGGTTGGACCCGACCCTCTTAAATGCCAGGCTTTACCTTGCCACTGCATACTTCAACCAGTATATCCCCAGCGGAGAATCACCGGAGAACCTGAAGATCGCCGCGCAGGCCATCGATGCCTATGAGGATGTTCTGAAGTCGGATCCGAACAACGCTAATGCCATCGCCAGTATTGCTCAAATTTACTACTACGAGAAGAACTTCGATAAGGCCAAGGAGTACCAGCGGCGCCTGCTGCAAGCCGATCCGAATAATCCCGTTCCGTATTACTGGATAGGCGTGCTGGATTGGGCAACCAGTTATCCGCGATTTGTGCAGATGAGGAGGGATCTGAAGATCGATTATCCGAAGGACCCCAAGGATCCCAGCAGCCTGCCGCCGTTTCCAGCCAAGGCTCGGGCCCAGTTGGAAGAACAAAATGGCCCGCTGGTTAAGGAAGGCGTGGAGGTCCTCGAGAAGGCGGTTCAGCTTAAGCCGAATGACTCCGAGGCCATGGTTTACTTGAACCTGGTGTATCGGCAAAAGGCCGACCTGGAGGCCGACGCATCGGCACGTGCAGCGGACTTGAAACAAGCTGAAGATTGGGTCGACAAAGCACTCGCCTTGAGAAAGGCTAGCGGATCGTAGCATTTCAGCTTGGTTCCCGAAGCTCTTCCTTTATTGTCCATCCATGACCCCGGCCCCGCTTGAAGGGCCGGGGTGTCCTTTTACCTGCCTGCGCTTCCCCGCCCGGTGAGGGCCTCGCCACCACTAGCCCGGATTTCTCACTGAAGAATTGAAAAAGGCTGTCTCTTCTGGCATAAGCATTTTGTTGAGAAAAACTTGCGCCAGGGAACGGAGGCAGCCTTATGACTACAGAGTGTAGTGGAAAACTCCTTCAATTTCACCCCCTCGGTAGGCGGGAGGTTCGAGTAGGGTTTGAGGGTGGGTCGATCACGAGCGACGGAGGTGGGTTGCTGCTGCGCGAGGTCGAGAAGCGCACCGGTATTGTGGAGCGGTTTGCAGCCTGCTTCAGGGACCACCGGGAGGCGGAGCGGGTCGAGCACACGGTGCAGGAATTGGTGGCGCAACGGGTGTACGGGTTGGCGTTGGGGTACGAGGATTTGAACGATCACGACGAGTTGCGGGTGGACCTGCTGCTGGCGGTGCTGGTGGAGAAGGAAGATCCGACGGGAGAGGACCGGGTGCGGGCGCGGGATCGTGGCAAAGCGCTGGCGGGTAAGAGCACCCTGAATCGTTTGGAGCTGACGAAAGAGAAGGTGGGGGAAAAGGAGCGATACAAGAAGATCGCCCTGGACCAGGCGGCGGTGGACCGGTTGCTGGTGGCGGTGTTTCTGCACTCCTACGCGGAAGCGCCGCAGGAGATTGTGCTGGATCTGGACGCCACCGACGATCCTCTGTATGGGCGACAGGAAGGGCGGTTCTTTCATGGTTACTACGGGGATTATTGCTATCTGCCCCTGTATATTTTCTGCGGCCAGGCGCTGTTGTGTGCGCGCCTGCGGGTATCGAATATCGACGCCTCGGCGGGGTGCGTGGAGGAATTGCAGCGGATCGTGAAGCAGATTCGAGCGGCGTGGCCAGAGGTGAAGATCACGCTGCGCGGCGACTCGGGGTTTTGCCGGGAGGAGCTGATGAAGTGGTGCGAAGAGGAGGGGATCGATTATGTGCTGGGGTTAGCGAAGAACGACCGACTGAAGGCGGAGATCGTGCGCGAACAGGAAGAAGCGGCCGCCGCGTATCAGCAGACGGGGAAAGCGGCGCGGCGGTTCAAGGAGTTCAGCTATCAGACGCGGGACAGTTGGTCGCGGGCGCGGCGGGTGGTGGCCAAGGCGGAGCATTTGGAGAAGGGCGCCAACCCGCGCTTTGTGGTGACCTCGTTCGGGCAGGAGATCTGGGAAGCACGAGCGTTGTACGAAGAGCTCTATTGCGCGCGGGGAGAGATGGAGAACCGGATTAAAGAACAGTTGATGTTGTTTGCGGACCGGACCAGCACGGCCTTCCTGCGTAGCAACCAGGTTCGGCTCTACTTCTCCTCCATCGCGTATCTGTTGATCGAGGCGCTGCGCCGACTGGGCTTGCAAGGGACCGAGTTGGCCCATGCACAAGCCTCGACCATTCGGCTGAAGGTGCTGAAGATCGGGGCCCTGATCCGGGTGACGGCGCGAAAGATTTGGGTTGCGCTGGCGGCCGGCTACCCCTACGCTGCACAGTGGGCGAGGATTTGGAGGCAACTCCAGCAGCTTCCCGTGTGGGGTTGAACCCCACCCGCTGGACCTTTGTGCAGCAACGATACGGGCAGGGGGAGAGAGGCTGATTCTCGCCTGCAAACACTTTGTTTCCAACGCGCGTAAAGACCAAAAAGCTCCTTTGGTTGAGCGCAGTTATCCACAGGCCCATTTCCGACGTTCCCGCTCAAGATTGTTCAAGAATAACACTCGCTCGTCGTTCTTCGCACTCTCAAAGCCGCTCGCGAGGAACTGGTGAGAAATGCGCGGCGGTGATAGGTCCGACGGCAATGATGAACTTGATGCGCAACGGCAGATGTTGCTCATCATTGCTGAACCAGATCAGCATCCGTCCTTTTCTTTTGAAGAGGCCGCTGAAAACCTTGGGTTCGACGCGGATGGCGGCGCGCTGGCCCAGGGGAGTTTGAATCGTCTCCTGAGCCTGAACATCGAGCGTCACATCGTAAGTCCTCGAGCCGTCGTTCACCGCCACGTGCAGGGGCTTGCCGACTTGCATATCCTGGTTGCGCAGATAGTAGAAGGCAGCCACCACATCCTCGACGCAACTGGGGATTTCGCTCTCGGCGTGCTTGGGCGGGTCATGGGGCCGGGTCAAGTCGCGTTCGTCGAGAATCGCCAACTTCCGCTCAGCATCAAAGACAATCTGCGTCTCCTTGCGGCGCCGCCCTTCGATGATCTTCTTGGAAATCTTCTCGGAGCACAGGGTCTGGGGATTGAGGACGGATCGGAATTCGTTATCGACATTAAAGAGCAGAGAGACGAAGCCTTGCGAGTGGGCGGTGGTGACGACGGTGTATTTTTCCTTGGTTCCGTCCAGCGTGCGCTGCAAGGCAGCGGCGACGGTCCCCGCCTGGAAGACCGACCAGCTCACATCGTAGGTCAAGCGTTCGCCCGGCTGGAAAGGCGCGGGTTTGGTTTGCCCGAGAAGAAAGGGGTTCGCCGGCGCCGCAACCAACACCGCCAAGCCGCCGAGTTTAAGCAGAGAGCCACGCACTCTATTTCGTTGGACGTTCATGGTTGGGTAAAGGTAGCCTCTTCGAATTTAACTCAACCACATCCTCAAAGCCAGAAAAACCATCACGCCCGCATAACCCGCCGCAGCTTCATACTCGCGGTTGCGAAGATAAAGCCTCCACTGGAATCTCTCGCCCTCGCCTTGCCAAGGAGACAGCCTGGGGAAAAACAACGGCACCCGGCCGGCATACGATTCGAAAGTCTCCGGAAATTCCTTTTGCAGAAAGCGTGATTCGCGCTGCATGACCGGCCAGTAGACCAGAACGAAGAGGATCACGAAGGCTCCGCCGATCAGCCAAGAGCGCCCGGCCAACGCGCCGCCCAGTCCCATGACCGCACTGCCCAGGTAAAGCGGGTTCCGAGTGTAGGCATAGGGGCCGCCGGTGGCGAGGCGCTGGTTCTTGGCGAGGTGGCCTGCCGCCCAGGCCCGCAACAACAGGCCGGCCAACGCCAGGGCGGCACCGCAGAGTAGCAGTTTCGGCGCGGGCCGCGCAAGCAGCAAATAGCAAACAGCCAGTCCGAAACCCAGCGGCACGCGCCAGCGGCTGGCCCACGTGGCGTAGTCTTTAGGCATTGGCCCTCGCCAGGCGTTCCTCGATGGCCGCCGCCACGCGCTCGACCGAGATCCCCTCGATGTAGTTGGCCTTCGGACTCCGGCGTGTGTGGTTTACGGGCGCATGATTGTAAAGGGCGATGTCGGCAGCATGGAACGGCCCGTTCCGGGCCGGGTCGGTGGGGCCGTGGATGGCCACCAGCGGCGTTCCCACGGCCGCCGCCAAGTGCATGGGTCCTGTGTCGCCGCCCAGGAACAATCGAGCGCGCCTCGCCAGCGCGATGAACTGCACCACGCTCGAGGGAAAGTAAACGGCGCGTTTTGCCTCCGCGCTCCTGATGATCTCTGCGATCGACCGAGCCTCATCAGGCGACCCTGTGAGCAGAAACTTGCAACCCAGCCGGCCCTCCAGATGATGGAGCAGTCGAGCGTAATTCTGCGGCGCCCAGCGCTTCGCTTTCCAGCCCCCGCCGGGGTTGATGATGATAAAGTCCGGCGCGCCGAGGCTAGCTAGCTGATCGTCCACGTACTGGTCGTCCGCGGCGGTGCGCGGCAAAGGGAATTGCCAGCGGCCAACGCGCGCTCCAAGATGTTCGACCAGGGCGAGGCTCTCTTCGACCACGTGCTTCCGCCCCGCCGCGGCGACCCGTTGCGTGTAGAGAACCGCAGCGCTCGGCTCGCGCATCCAGGGCTCCGCCAAGCCCACTCTCTGCTGCGCACCTGTCAAGAAGGCAAGCAGCGCCGACTTCCACAGGCCTTGGAAATCCACCGCGGTCTGGTAAGCGCTTCCCCGCAGTCCCCTCAAAGTGCCCGCCACGTCCCCGAGCACCGCAAGCGGTGGAAGGCCGCCCCGCCAACTGAGCGTATCGAGCGGCAGAATTCGCCGTACGTAGGGGTTTCCCGCCAGGAGCGAGGCATAGCGCGTTTCAATGAGCCAGTGGATTTCAAGCTGCGGGAAGGACTCCCCGAGCGCCGCCACGGCCGGCAGCGCATGCACGATATCGCCGATTGAACTCAAGCGAATGACCAGCAGGCGGGATTGCGTCCCTGATGGCTCCGGCATGGATTCGGTCAGTTCCAAATCAGTGGCGTCCCCATTCGCTGCTCAGGCCCAATAAAAGTCGCGGGCGTCTGCCCGGACTTGTGGTGCGGGCATCCCGCCCGCAGTGGCAGGAGCGTCCCGCTCCTGCACGCGGGCAGGATGCCCGCACCACAACGGCCGCGTCTAGGGCTTTCGATAGCGCCGCGCGATCTCCGCCAGCATGCCCCGCGTCGAGTGGTCTTTCGGGTCGCCCACGATGGCCACGGCAATCCCGAGCTCTCTGGCCAGCCCGGCTTCGGGAACGGTTTCCGCGGTGTAGTCCGGCCCCTTGCAATGCACGTCGGGGCGAAGCTCGCTTAAAATGGCCTGCACGTTCAATTCCTCGAAAATGAGAACGTAATCGACCGGCTCGAGCGCGGCGACCAATTCTGCGCGCGCTGCAGCGGGGAGCAGCGGCCTTCCCGGCCCCTTCAGCGTCAAAACCGATCGGTCGCTGTTAACTCCCACCACTAGGACATCGCCCTGCTGCTTCGCCGCTTGAAGATAGCGTACGTGGCCCGCGTGCAGCACGTCGAAACACCCGTTGGCAAACGCCACACGGCGCCCCGCACGACGCAGTTGGGCGCCCAGTTCCGTTACTCCTTCGCGCGGTATGATCGGAGCGTTCATGCGTTTCGGATGGCTTCCTTGATCTCCGCCGCCGTGACCGTCGCGGTGCCGCGTTTCATCACCACCAGGCCGCCGGCGCAGTTCGCGATCATGGCGGCGTGCAGGAAGCTTGCTCCTGCGCCTAACGCCAGCGTATACGCGGCAATCACCGTGTCCCCGGCGCCGGTCACATCAAGCGCCTGGTCGGAACCGAAGATCGGCAGATGGCGGGGCGGGCGGCGCGGCTCAAAAAGCACCATGCCGTCGCGCCCTCGCGTCACCAGGAGAGCCTGAAATCCCTGCCGGCGCAGCAGCTTTCTTCCCAGGTCATGAAGGCGGTCCAAGTCGTGGCCGATGGTCCGGCCGAAAGCGGCCTCCACTTCCGGCTCATTGGGCGTTGCCGTGGTCACATGCTTGAATGTCAACAAGTCGTAGCGCGAGTCAACCGCCACCGGCCATGAGCCCCTTCCCCTCTGGCGAATGATATATGCGACCTCGCGGGCATCCGTGGCGCCGTAGCCGTAGTCCGACACCAGAAGCGCCGAAGCGTGCCGCGCCTGTGACAGAACACGGCGAGTTAACCGCCTTCGGATCTCCCTCGGCCAGCGCTGCGCAGGTTCACGGTCGACGCGAACAATCTGCTGGGGTTGCCAGTGGCTGAGCGCACCCAGGATGCGCGACTTCGTGGGGGTAGGGCAGCCGGTAAGGCGCACCACATGGCGCGTGGATACACCCTTCTGCTGAAAGTGGCGGAGCAGCGCCTCCCCGGCCTCGTCATCGCCGACCACGCCCGCCAGGCTGACCCGGGCGCCGAGGTCGGCGAGGTTGTTCGCGGCGTTCGCTCCCCCGCCGGGTGTTACCTGCTTCTCTCGCTGCTTCAGAATCAGTACCGGGGCTTCGCGAGAGACCCGGGCGATCTCCCCATAAACATATTCGTCCGCCACCAGGTCACCCAACATGACGATGCGCTGACGAGGAAATCCCTCGACCACCGCCAGCAGAGTGGCGCGATCTTGAGCGTTGATCTTCATAACAGTATCGGGAGATCGGGTGAACATCAAGCTGTCAGCCATCAGCTATCAGCTCTCAGCAAACGACTCGTCCAGGGTACAGGCCTAACCGCAGAGCGGCTTCGATGGCCCGGGCGATCAGTTACGTATTTGGGCGTGTTGCCTGCTGATAGCTGAAAGCTGACAGCTTCCTGTTCACCCGATCTGCCTATCTGCCGACCTGCCTATCTGCCCCTCACGGCCCGATCCCCCATTCCTTGACCGCCTCGAGAGCCGTCTTGTAAACCGTGTTGACGGAGACTCCCGTCATGCACCGGAAATCAATCGGGCACTCGCGCAGGCCGCAGGGACTGCACTCGACAGGATGCTTGATAATGCGCAAGCGATGGCCTATGGGTCCCGTCTCGCGCTCGTTCGTGGAGCCGAAGATGGCCAGAAGCGGCAAATGCAAGGCTGCTGCCAGGTGCATGGGGCCGGAGTCGTTCGTGATGACCAGTTGGCACCTCGCCAGCAAGGCCATGAATTCCCGCAAGGTGGTTTTTCCCGCCACCAGCACCGGGGTGTGTTCCATGACCTGCGCCACTTCTTCGGCGAGGGCGCTCTCGGCGGGGGAGCCAAAGATTAGCACATCGGCGCCCAAGGCATCAATCAAGCGATCCGCCAGGCTGGCAAACCGGTCCGGCAGCCAGCGCTTGGCCGGGCCGAAGGACGCACCCGGGCAAATACCCACCAGGTAGCGCTTGCCGCCCAGGCCCAAGGTTTGAAGCTGCCGGGCCGCCCATCTTCGTTCCGAGTCCGCCAGGTGGAGGTGAACTTCCCCGACCGGTTCGGGCTTGTCGATTAACCCCGATCGAAATAGCAATTGCAGGTAATAGTAAGCTTGATGCCCGCAAGCGGCAGGAGCTATGACCTCGACAGCTTCGTTCAGCAGCGAACTCCGCCCGTCCCGCGCATATCCGATGCGCACGGCGATGCGGGCGCACCAGGCCATCCAGGCGGCCTGAAAAGCGTTTTGAAAGAGAATCGCGGCGTCGAAGCCTTCCTCGCGCAGCGCCTGGACCAACTTCCAGAAGCCTCCCATTCCCCGGTGCTCGCCCTCCGCATCGTAAACGATTTGCCGGCTGACGGCGGGATGATGCTGGTAGAGTTCGCTCACCCAAGGTTTGGCGACCACAACGATCTCCGCCTCCGGGAAGCGCGCGTGCAGCGCCTCGATGGCCGGGAGAGACATCACCGCATCGCCAATCCAGTTGGTAGCCCGGACCATGATTTTCTTGGGATTCCAGGAGGGAAGCTCGTGGTTTTTCAAGGGGCCCTCCACGCGTACTGTCTCCGTTTGATTTCGTAGCGGCGAGTTTACCTCGCCACCTGGCGGCGTAAAGCCGCCTCTACTTCTGCCAGCAAGGCTCGCTCAAATTCCATCTTGTTCTCGATCTCCAGCCGAATGCAAGAGGCAAACAGCGGCAGCGCAGCGTCCCAACGCGGCGGCAGATTCATGAGGTCCTTCTCGGTGGTGATAACGGCTTCTGCCCCTGCGACTCGCGCCAGCGCGAAAAGGTTCTCCAGGTCGCGATGCTGGTAGAGGTGGTGGTCGTGAAACGCCCGCTCCGCCGCCACGTCAAAGCCCCAACTCCGCAAGTCGGCGAAAAATGCGCCGGAGTTTCCAATCCCGCAGAAGGCCGCGAGCTTCTTGCCGAGCAGGCTCTGGGGCGGTTCGGGCAGGCCGCTGCGCGCCTCGACCCATCCGGCCAGTTTCGTCGAGCAGTGAAAAATGCGGGCTTGCGGATTCGCGGCTTGAACTCGTGCTTGCATGCCGCCGGCATCGCCCAGCTCGGTTCGCGTGAGAATCACCCAATGGGCACGCTGGAGAGCCTGGAATGCCTCGCGCAGCCGGCCGGCGGGAAGCAGCGCGAGGTCCGGCGCCGGGGTCGTGACGTCGAGCAAGACCACATCGAGATCGCGATAAAGCGCCAAGTGCTGAAATCCATCGTCCAGAAGGAACACGCCCGGCCGAAAAGTTCGCTCGGCAATCGTGCCGCCGCGGAAACGGTCGGAGGCAACGACCATGGGGACATCGGGCAGAGCCTTGGCCAGCTCGGCGGGTTCGTCGCCTACTTGTCGCGGATCATAGACAAGCCGCTCCTCCGGGTCCAAAAGTGTCGGACCTCTTCCCCGCCGCCGTCCGTAGCCGCGCGTAAGGATGCACGGGCGCCGGCCGGCCGCAAGCAAAATCCCGGCCATCAGAATCACCATAGGAGTCTTGCCGGTTCCTCCCACGCTCAGGTTGCCGACGCTGATCACCGGGCGGTTCAGGCGGCGTGTTTTGAGCCAACCGTTGCGGTAGGCAGAGCGGCGCAACTTAACGCCGGTCAAGAAGATATATGATATGAGTTTAAGTAACGCATTCATTGTCTTTGCGCCCGCCTTAAGCCCCAAAGGGGCGATCTAACGCAGCCCAGGCCAGCGGCCTGGGTCAACGTCGCGCCTTCAAACTCCTAGCCCTGAAGGGGCGAAATAAATCTCCCGCCCTATTCCGCCCTTTCAGGGCTGACCCGATCTAAAGGGGCCGGCATCGCTGACCCAGGCCGCTGGCCTGGGCTACGTTAGATCGCCCCTTTGGGGCTTACCGGCGCTTCCAATAAGCGTTGAATCTGCTCCAGCACTCGAGCCGTGGCCCCCGCGTGTTGTGCCAGGACCCGCTTGCCTCGCTCGCCCAGTTCCCGGGCGGCTGTGCGATCCGCAAACAACCTCAGCACCGAGTCAACCAGTTCGTTCCCGTCCCGAACCTGGAGGCCAGCCTGGGCGTCGAGGAAAAGCCGGGCGATGTCGCGGAAATTCTCCATGTGCGGGCCGAACAGCACGGGCTTCGACCAGTGTGCGGCTTCGAGAATATTGTGTCCGCCGGTCGGAACCAGGCTCCCTCCCATGAACACCACGTCTGCCAATTCCAGCACGCCTGCCAATTCTCCGATGCTGTCGAGTAAGAGGACTTCCGCGGCGGCCATCTGGCTGAGATTCTCCGTGTCTGGCGACGCCCGATGAGTGCGGCGGAGGAAGCTGTGGCCGCCGGCCGTGAGGAGCTGAGCAACCTCGTCGAACCGCGCGGGGTGCCGCGGAGCAAGGATCAGGAGGGCTTTCGGGTATGGCGCGCGCACCTTGCTCCAGGCTTCCAGAACCATCGGCTCCTCGCCTGCCATCGTGCTCGCCGCAATCAGGATCGGGGCGCGTCCCGTTGCGGAGATGGCTTTCTCGAGGATCCGGGGAAATGACGCCGAGCGGGGCGGCTCCGAATCGAATTTCAAATTTCCCGATAAAACAACGCGCTCCGGCAGCGCACCCAACTGCCGGAAGCGTTCGGCATCGGCCTCCGATTGCGCACAGATCATATCCACATCCTCGAGCACGCGACACATGAACGGGCGCAGCAGGCGGTAGCGCCCGAAGGAGCGCGTCGAGAGGCGCGCGTTGACAAGAATAATCCGCGTTCCGGAATCGTGCGCGGCGCGTAGAAGGTTAGGCCACAACTCCGTCTCGACAATCACCAGCAAGGACGGCTGAATTCTATCCAGCGTCGACCGCACCGCCCGCCGCCAATCCAGGGGCAGGTAGAATCTGCCGGCCACGGCGGGGATTCGGCCTTCTCCGGCCGCGCGCCCCGCCGGGGTAACGCT
Source organism: uncultured Acidobacteriota bacterium (assembly GCA_963842495.1). Taxonomy (GTDB): domain Bacteria; phylum Acidobacteriota; class Terriglobia; order UBA7540; family UBA7540; genus CAVROP01. The sequence continues at coordinate 26,937 of CAWJHY010000007.1, read as the reverse complement.
GCTCATGAAAATCTTCCGGCCAGGAAACACCGCTTGCATCTCGCGCGTCAACCTCTCGACGGCCAAGGTCTCGCCGACCGAAACGGCGTGAATCCAGAGGGCGCCCCGCTCCGGTTGCTGGAATGATTGCGGCAACTTCCCGAATCGCTCCCGCCAGCGTGCTCCGGACAGCTCGTCGCGCCGTTTCCAAAGGTAATACGGGGCTGTGACGAGTGCCCCGAGCGTGAACAGCAAACTGTAAATCAGATACATTTGGATAGGACAGCGCGACCGCCGAGCCGCCAGAGCAGATTATATGCCCAGGAGGCAAGAGCGACAACGGCGAGCGATGGGGTGATTGCGGAACGGGTTGGCGTTGCACGGATGGCCCGTCGCTGACGGGCACCCGAAACCATGAAAATGGCCCGGACAGTGGACGGATGTGGCGCGGGCGTCTCGCCCGCGGTCGCGGGAGCGTCTCGCTCCCGCGCGCGGGCAGAGCCTGTCCTGAGCGGAGCGAAGGAATGCCCGCGCGACAGCGGGCGGGACGCCCGCACCACAGTTTTCAAAGCAGTTCTAATTTCATCGAACCGCGGGGACGGCAAGCCGTCCCCCTACGAGATCACGCGGGTCTGTTTTTATTTCTTCTTCTTGGGCTGGTTCAAGACCACCAGGTTATCCGTCACCGAAAAGACGTTGGGCACCTGGTTGGCGCGCATGCGGATGATTGTGTCATCGAGCTGGTTATCGACCACTCCCTCCAGCGTCACGTGGCCGTTGTCCACGATGATATGGATGGATGGTAAAGCCTGATACCCGTAACGCGTTCCGATCTGCGGATCGCCGTAAATGGCTTTGGCCGTAGCCCGGCGGATCTGCCAATCCATGTCCGAGAGGGGCAATTCCTTGATCTGGTTGTTGACCTGGGTTACGCCCGGGATGCGCTTCACCACATTTTCCGCGTCTTTCTTGATATCCCAGGGAGGTTCGGGAGGGCACGCACCCTCCAGCGTGACCACGCTGCCATTCACCTGAAAGGCGAGGTCGGTGAAAATCGAGTAGTAGGGCAGCGTCAGGAGCTCGTGGCGTACCTTCCGGGCCAACTGAGATTCGTCCGGAGGACCGGCGTTGAAGGCGTCATTGTGCTGCTTTTGCGAATCAGCCAGCGCGAGCGCCGTGGCCAAGAGCACGATGGTGGCGAGTCCAAACAATTTGCGCATAGGCTGTTCCTCCTTTCGTGATAGAGGTGAAAACTGCCCGCCAATTTCCCTCTATTATAGATGCAGTTCCGGCCTGAAAGGTGTCGTCTTAGGGGGTTTGCCCGGACTAGGGCGCAATGAAACCCAGCCAGTCGCCTTCGAGGTTAAACTCGTTCCATCCGCGGGCCTGGTTTTTGAGCACGTAGCCTTGCCAGGTTCCCTCCAGGTCGAAAACGTTGTAGCCTTGCCGGCTGTTATCCACGAGGTAAGACGTCCAGTTCAGGTCTTTGTCGAAAAAGAGCAGCACCGCCTTGTGGCTGGTCCTCACGACGTAGCCTACTAACTCCGCCTGGGGATTCAGCCGGCGAAGGCCGGAATACTTGTGAGTCAGTTTGAGGTCGAGCCGGGAGTTGCGGGTGGGATTCAGCGAGGCTGTAACCAGAGGGTTCAAGGATTGGTTGAAGTTGGGATTGATGCGGGAATTCCGGTTCGGATTGATCCAGGGATTGAAGTTGGGGTTAATCACAGCCGTGATCTTGGGGTTGATCGAAGGGTTGAATTGGGGATTAATGGAAGCGTTGTGCTTGGCGCGCGATAAGGGGTTAGGCATGGGGATTATTCCTGACGGAGCCGGCAACCTGCCGCACCTTCCATAGTATGCCATAATTCCTGAAAAGGCATGCCTGTCCGCTGACGGGCACCCAGAAACCATGAAAATCGCCCGGCGGCGGACGGATGTGGCGCGGGCGTCTCGCCCGCGGTCGCGGGAGCGTTCCGCTCCCGCGCGCGGGCAGAGCCTGTCCTGAGCGGAGCGAAGGAATGCCCGCGCGACAGCGGGCGGGACGCCCGCACCACGATTTTCAGAGCAGACTCTTTCAGCGTTGGCCACTTCGGGGCAAAGTTGGGTTATGATGGCTCTCGATGCATTCTCTCGGCATCTACGTTCAGATCCCCTTCTGCGCCTCGAAGTGCAGCTTCTGCAATTTCAGCTCGCGGGTGGAGCCCTCCAGCCTCTTCGGCCGATACCGCGATGCGGTCGAGCAGGAGATTGACCGGTTGCCTGTTGATTATGAGGCTCGAGGGCTGGGCGAGAGGGTTTTGACGCTTCCCGTGGATACGGTCTACTTCGGCGGCGGAACCCCGCCGATATTGGGGGCGGAGAAACTGGAGAAGATCGTTGGCGCTCTCGAGAGGCGCTTTGAAATGGCCGGCGCGGTCGAATTCACGGTCGAGGTCACGCCGGGCTCGGCGCATCGTCAGTTCCTGGCGCGCGCTCTGGGCATGGGCATAAATCGCTTGAGCATTGGGGCGCAAACTTTCCAGGACCAGGAATTGCGCGCCGTGGGCCGGCTGCATTCCGCCTCGGACACGCAGGAGCTTGTGCAAACCGCGCGCCGCGCGGGCTTCACCAACCTGAGCATCGACTTGGTGGCCGGTTTGCCTCACCAGACCTGGCAGTCGTGGCGGGGCAATTTGGAAGCCGTGCTGCGGCTTGCGCCCCAGCACATCTCGCTTTACCTCTTCGAGATCGACGAGAAGAGCCGCCTGGGCAGGGAAGTGATGCAGGGCGGTTCGCGCTATCATGCGTCCACCGTTCCAGGCGAGGAGTTCATGGCCGACGCTTATGAGAGCGGGCGCGAGGCGCTCGGCCGCGAGGGATACGTTCAGTACGAAATATCCAACTTCGCCCGGCCCGGCTATGAATCCCGGCACAACTTGAAGTACTGGCGGCTAGCTCCCTACCTGGGGCTGGGCGCGGGCGCCCATTCGTTCGACGGCACCAGCCGCTGGGCCAACCTGGACGCCGCCGAGTCCTACATGGAGGAGTTGGCAAACGAGCGTACGCCGATCGCGGACGTCCGCAGACTTTCGCCGCAGGAGCAGGTGGAAGAGTTCTTCTTCCTCGGGCTGCGGCATGCGGAAGGCGTCAGCCTGGAAGCCGCCCGGAAACAGTGGGGGGAGGACGCGCTGAGCCGGTGGCGAGGAAGAATTGAAACCCTGGCCCGCGATGGCCTGCTGACAGCCCGCGGAGATAACTTCCGGCTGGCGGAAACGGCTTACCTGGTTTCCAACGAGGTTTTTCAGGAATTTGTTTAGTGACGTCCGTGGTCAGTTGTCCGTGGTCAGTGATCCGTCGTCCGTGGTCGGTTGCGGCACGACCAATTTCATGTGGCAACTGACAACGGACAACTGACAACGGACAGAATCGAATGGAGTAACAAGACTCATGAACACAGCCATTATTGATTTACGCAGCGACACCGTCACCAAGCCCTCGGCCGCCATGCGGCGCGCCATGTACGAAGCGGAAGTGGGGGACGATGTTTACCGCGAAGACCCCACGCTGAATCGCCTACAGGAACGCGCGGCCGAGGTCTTTGCTCGCGAGGCAGGGCTCTTCGTTGCTTCCGGAACCATGGGCAACCAGGCGGCGCTGAAGGTCCACGGCAAGCCCGGCCAGGAAGTAATTTGCGAAGCGCGGGCGCACATCTACAACTTCGAGATGGGGACCGTGGCGGCCTTTGCCGGGCTGGTGCCGCGGACCCTCTGGGCAAAGGACGGAATCCTGACCTGGGAACTGATCGCTCCCTTCGTACGCGGCCGCGGCGATCATCGGGCCCGCACGGCGCTCATCGAAATGGAGAATACCTCGAATATTGCCGGGGGCTCGGTCTACCCTCCCGAGGTGTTCGACGAGATAGCCGACCATGCCCACGCCGCGGGTTTGCCGGTGCATCTGGATGGCGCGCGGATTTTCAATGCCAGCGTGGCGCTGGGGCGGCCTGTAACGGAGTTGACCAGGAAGGCTGATTCCATCATGTTTTGCTTGTCGAAGGGACTGGGTGCGCCCGTGGGCTCGATGCTCGTGGGCAGCAAGGAATTCATCGAAGAAGCGCGCATCGCGCGCAAAATGCTGGGCGGCGGGATGCGGCAGGCGGGTATCCTGGCCGCGGCGGGCCTGCTCGCCCTCGAGGAAGGCCCCAAGCGGCTTCATCTCGACCACGAAAACGCCAAGTTTCTGGCGCGCGGCCTGGCGGAGATTCCGGGGATCGAGGTCGAAACGGAGAAGGTGGTCACCAACATCCTGTTCTTCGACGTTTCGGGCACCGGTCTGACCGCCCCGGAGGTGTCGCAGCGGCTGAAGGCCAATAACGTCCTGGCGAATCCCTACGACGCGAAACTGATTCGCATGGTGACTCACCTCGATGTGGAGAGGGCGGGGTGCGAGCGCGCCCTGTGCGCCTTGCGCGACATCGTGGCCAGCGAGAAGGGGAAGGCAGTGGGCAGTGGGCAGTAGGCAGTCTCGCCCTCATCTCAGTTGGGTCGTCCGACAAAGCGCAGAGCGAGATTCCTCGCTTCGCTCGGAATGACATTTTAGGGTGGCCGGCTGCCCGTCGGCCGACGGTTATGCTGGACGGCCTTCTGGCTTTCCCTAATCCCTAATCCCTAGCCCCCAGCCCCTATTTCTTTTTGGCATTCTCCTGGGACAATTTGGAGAGCATATCGAAATAGTGGGTGCGGTAGGTGGGGTCGGCGGGATCGAGGCGGGTGGCCATGCGATATTGCTTCAGAGCTTCGCTCGGTTCTCCCATTTTTTCGAGCGCATAGCCTAGGCCGTTATGGGCGTCGGCATCCGTGGGATCATTGCGGATGGCCTCCAGCATCTCCACGCGGGCGCGTTTCCACTCTTTGCCCAGCAGGAAGGAGATTCCCAGCTCGCGGTGCAGGTCCGAGTTCGCGGGATCGAGCTTGACCGCAGCCCGCAGCCGTTCCACTGCCTCATCCAGCCTGCCTTGCGCCCGCATTTGTTGGGCTTGTTGAACCAACTGGCGAAGCTGAATCTCCGTCTCAGCGGACCTCGCGCCGGTATCGGCTTGCGCAGTCGAAGACTCTGAAGGCTGGTTCTCGTCGAGGGCCAGGTCCTTGCCGGGCAGGGGCGAAATGAAGAAGGTCTTTTCCTGTGCATTGGGGCAGCGGAGGTGAAGGTAGTGGTCCCCGGGTTGGACCTCCGGAACCACGAGCATGCCATGGCCATCCGTTTTGCCGGCGGCGCGGCCGTCGATGTCAACCTGGCAGCCCGGGCCGGGCGCGCGCACTGTTACCTGAGGCAAGGCGGGCGGGCGCGGCTTGTCCGCAGCCCAAGCGGGGCGAAAACCGCCCGCGAGCAGCAAGAGCGCGAAAGTGAAATCAAAGCGTGAGGTCATTGCCGGAATTCAATTCATGCTTCTCTTGTAACTTAAACCATAACTTCACTGATCGGCAAGCCTTCGTGGCGCGGGCGTCTCGCCCGCTGTCGCGGGAGCGTCCCGCTCCCGCGCACGGGCAGGGCCTGTCCTGAGCGGAGCGAAGGAATGCCCGCGCCACAGTTTGTGGACGCCCCTGGTTTCTTGACGCTATGGGGCTTGTGGTATAGCCTTGACATTGGGAGATGCAGCAAAGCAAGGAACGATCTCCCACGCACCTTGATCGCCCGCGAGATGCCTTGCAGGAATCAGGACGGGCCCTGCCTCCAGATGGCGGATTCAATCGAGACCTGGGTAGCAAGAGTGCTCGCGCGAGACCGGCGCGCCATGGCTCGCGCCATCTCTGCGGTCGAGTCGGGCGATGCGCAGGGCACGGCTCTGCTGAAGCGCCTTTTCCCGGCCTCTGGAAAAGCGCAGGTCATCGGGGTAACGGGTTCCCCCGGAGCGGGGAAAAGCACCCTGGTGGAGAAGTTGGCGGGCGTGTATCGGAGCGCCGGCGCACGGGTGGGCATCATCGCCGTTGACCCGACGAGCCCGTTCTCCGGCGGCGCCTTGCTGGGCGACCGCATTCGCATGCAGAACCTGGCGGGCGATAAAGAGATCTATATCCGCAGTATGGCAACGCGCGGCCAGTTGGGAGGCCTGGCCCCGGCTACCCACGACGTGGTCACCGTGCTGGATGCGGCGGGCTGCGACGTCGTGTTGATCGAAACCGTGGGCGTCGGACAGGACGAAGTCGAAGTCGCTCGCTTGGCCGATGCCACCGCCCTGCTCCTGGTGCCGGGCATGGGCGATGACGTGCAAACGTTCAAGGCCGGTGTCATGGAAATCGCCGACCTCTACGTGCTCAACAAGGCCGACCTCCCCGGCGCAGAGCGCCTCGAGCAGGAAATCGAGGCGATGCTTTCCCTGGCTTCGCGCGCGGATGGATGGCGGCCGCCCATTGTCAGGGCGATCGCCACCACAGGTTCGGGCGTAAGCGAAGTGCGTGAGGCGCTGGAACAGTTTCAGCGCTTCCAGGGACAGAGCGCCGGGCGCGAGAAGCGCCGGAGGAATTACTGGCGCGGACGTCTGCTTGAAATGCTGCGGCGGAATCTCTTTGAGAGAGTTGTCCGCGAACGCCTGGGCGACGATTGCCTCGACCACCTCGTTGAAGACCTGCTCGAGCATCGCGCGGACCCGTACTCACTGGTTGAGAAAATCGTGGCGGAGTCACTGACAACTGACTACTGACAACTGGCCATGAAAATCCATCACATCGGCATCGCGGTTGGCTCGCTCCAAGCGGCGCGGCCTGTCTTCGAGAAGCTGCTAGGGAAGCTGCCGGATTCGGAAGAAGTGGTCGAAGAGCAGAAGGTGCGCGTGGCAATATTCCAGGTCGGCGAGAGCCGCCTGGAGTTGCTCGAGGCCACGAGTGAGGATTCGCCACTGGCTCGTTCCATCGCCAAGCGCGGGCAGGGCCTGCATCATATCGCGCTGGCGGTCGAGGAGTTGGCGGGCACGCTGCGCGAATTGGAAAACGCGGGAGTCAAGCTGATCGATCGGGAGCCTCGTCGCGGGGCGGGGAACGAGCTCGTGGCTTTTCTGCATCCCGCCGGCACATCGGGTGTGCTTATCGAATTGGTCGAAGAGAAGTGATGTGGCGCGGGCGTCTCGCCCGCTGTCGCGGGAGCGTCCCGCTCCCGCGCACGGGCAGGGCCTGTCCTGAGCACTGCGAAGGAATGCCCGTGCCACCGCGGGCGAGACGCCCGCGCCACATCATTGTGCAGAGGACTCATGCAGCTAGGAGAATTTGAACTGCTCGCCATCAGCGACGGGACCTTTGCTCTGGACGGCGGACAGATGTTCGGCGTAGTGCCGAAACCCTTGTGGGAGCGAAAGGCGCCTGCGGATGAACGCAACCGGATTCAGCTTTCCTTGACGTGCCTGCTGATTCGCGCCGGGCGGCTGAATATTCTGGTGGAAACCGGAATTGGCGACAAGTTCGACGCAAAGTTCGGGGACATCTATGACGTCCGGCATCCCCCAACTCTGCTGGCGTCACTGGAAAACGCGGGGGTCAAGCCGGAGGATGTTCACATTGTAATCAACACCCACCTGCACTTCGACCACTGCGGTTGGAACACCCGGCGATTCGCGGGAAAGACGGTTCCCACTTTTCCCCGCGCTCGTTATTTAATCCAACGCGGCGAGTGGGAGAGCGCGCTCGATCCCAGCGAACGAGAACGGGCGAGCTATATCGAGGAGTTCTTCCGGCCCGCCGAAGCGCAGACGGATTTTCTGGATGGAGATACGGAGGTAGCCCCAGGCCTTCGGGTAGAGGTTGTGCCCGGCCACACTCGCCACTTGCAGTGCGTGCGCATCGAATCGGAGGGCGAGTGCGCCTACTTCATCTCCGACACCGTGCCCATGGCGGCGCATCTCGCTTATCCGTGGATCATGAGTTTTGACCTCTATCCGATGCAGACCCTCGCCAGCAAGAAGCGGCTGCTGCCGGAATTGGCTCGTCAGCAGGCCATCGTGATTTTTCCTCATGAGATGAGCGCGCCATGGTTGCGTTTGGCCGAGAGAGAGGGCAAGATTACGGTGGTGCCGGTCACGTGACATATGGAGAACGGAGGGACCTTTGCCACAAGCGGAGATTGGAATCATCGGAGGAAGCGGTCTGTATAATCTGCCGGGGATCGAGCGCGTGCGGGAAGTCCGCCTCGCGACACCCTTTGGCAGGCCCTCGGACGCCTATGTGCTGGGAGAACTGGAGGGACGCAAGGTTGCATTTCTGTCGCGGCATGGGCGCGGCCACACTCTTTTGCCCACGGAAGTGAATTCGCGCGCCAATATTTTCGGGTTCAAGAAACTCGGCGCGCAGCGGATCATCTCGGTGAGCGCCGTAGGCTCTCTGAAAGAGGAGTACCGGCCCACGGACATGGCGTTGCCCGCGCAGTTTTTCGATCGCACCCGGCAGCGCCCTTCAACCTTCTTTGGCGAGGGCCTGGTGGCGCACATCAGTTTTGACAAGCCGGTGTGTCCTACGGTCGTTGAGACGCTGGCTGCGGCGTGCCAAGAGGCTGGCGTACCCTGCCACCAGGGCGGCACTTACGTGTGCATGGAGGGACCGGCGTTTTCCACCCGAGCCGAGTCCAATGTTTACCGGTCGTGGGGCATGGACCTGATCGGCATGACCAGCCTGCCGGAGGCCAAGCTGGCGCGCGAAGCGGAGATCTGTTACGCCACACTGGCGATGGTGACGGACTATGATTGCTGGCATCCCGAGCATGACACCGTAACCATCAACGTGGTGCTGGGGTATCTTGCGAAGAACGTTGCGAACTCCCAGAACATCCTGCTGAAAGCCATTCGCGCTCTGCCCCGAGAACGAAATTGCCCTTGCGCCTCGGCACTGGCCCACGCCATCCTGACAGACCGCAAGCGGATTTCGCATAGGGCCAAGAAGAAACTCGCGCTGCTGGTGGGAAAGTATTTGAGCTAGGGGCTAGGGACTGGGGGCTAGGGACTAGGGAAAAGCAGAAGGCCGAAGACGCACGTGAATGGCAGCTCCGGGGTGGCCCTTGTGGTGTCATCCTGAGCGCAGCGAAGGATCCCTGCAGTTGACAGCCGCGCCTGCAACCTAGAGGCAGCGTGAAAGAGAGAGTAATGCAAAAGGCCAAATCTAATAGAGGCAATCCAAAATCCAAAATCTCCCCAGCCCCTTTGCTGGTGGTCGGCGCCGTGGCGTTCGATTGCGTCCGAACCCCGTACGGGGTGGCCGATAGCATTCTCGGCGGGGCCGCGACCTATCTGGCGGTCACCGCCAGTTGGTTTGCACCTGTGCGGGTTGTGACGGTAATCGGCGACGATCTCGGGGAAGAGCACCTGCGCGTATTTCGCGATCGCGGCATCGACATCACGGGCCTGGTGCGCGCCCGCGGAAAGACGTTTCGCTGGTCGGGTGAATATACCGGCGACATGAGTGAGGCGCGGACGCTGGAAACGCAACTCAACGTCTTCGAGCAATTCTCGCCCACGCTGCCCGCTTCTTACCTCGATACAGAGTTCTTATTCCTGGGCAACATCGATCCAACATTGCAAATCCACGTCCGCCGGCAGTTGCCTCAGGCCCGCCTGGTAGGCTTGGATTCCATGAATTATTGGATCAAGGGAACGCCCGAGGAATTGAAGAAGGCGCTGGCTGAGATTCACATCCTGGTGATCAACGAGGCCGAAGCGCGAATGCTCTCCGGCATCGCCAACCTGAAGAGGGCAGCGGACGCCATCCGCAAGATGGGGCCCCGCACCCTGGTGATCAAGCGCGGAGAACACGGGGTCTTGCTCTTCTCTGAGGGAGGAATCTTCTCGGCGCCGGCTTTTCCCCTCGATGAGGTCCAGGATCCCACCGGCGCCGGAGACAGCTTTGCAGGCGGCTTCATGGGGTACCTGGCGAAGGCCGGCGAGTTCTCCGATGGCCAGCTTCGCCGCGCGGTGATTTACGGCTCGGTGATGGCCAGCTATGCTGTCGAAGAGTTCGGACTTTCGCGCTTGCTCCGGCTGACCCCGAAAGATATTGAGACGCGCTACCGCGAGTTCAAGAAGCTGACCCAATTTGATGTGTGATCCCTCGCTGTGGAAGCTAGAGTGAGCCCCAACGGGGCGACCTAGCTCAGCCCAGGCCAACGGCCTGGGGCAGGACGCACCCCATTTTTGCCCGGGAAGCCCTGAAAGGGCGATATAGTATCGTCGGACATGCGCAAACGGTTGCGTCGTCTTGGCCGACGGGCTTATCACGCCCTTTCAGGGCTTACAAATGCCTGCGCGCGAACTTTCACCCAGGCCGTTGGCCTGGGCTGTGATAGCTCGCCCCTTCGGGGCTGAGGGCGTTCCTCACATGGATCTCGAGAGTCCAGCAAACGACAAGAGTAATGACCAGCCTCAGCCCGGCCAACTACCCGCATTCTCCTTCCGGATCGACGGCGCTGTCGCCCTGTGCATCGCCGCGGTCACTCTGGCAGCCTTATATTTTTTCTATTCGCGCGGCCTGACGAACATTTACGGCGACGCCATCGCGCACATGGAGGGGGCGCGGCGGATCTTCGACTCCCTGACTCCCGGCTACAGCGAGATTGGCACCGTCTGGCTTCCCCTCTTTCACCTGCTCGTAGCACCCCTGGCAACCAACGACTTTCTGTGGCGGACGGGATTAGCGGGAAGTGTCGTGTCCTGCGCAGCTTTTGCGGGCACCGCCTGGATCCTCTACCGCTTCGGGACGGCGGTCAATGCGGGTCGAGCCGCAGGCTTGCTGTCGCTAGCGGTGTTTCTGCTGAGCCCCAACCTGCTCTATCTCGCCAGTACGCCGCTGACGGAGCCGCTGGCGATTTTCTGGTCAGTTCTGGTGGTGTACGAACTTTTCCGCTACCAGCAAAGCGGCGGGGTTGGGAATTTATGGGCGGCCGCGGGTGCAGCGTTTCTAGGGACGCTAACCCGCTACGAGGAGTGGTACGTTCTGCCCTTTGCGGCTTTGTTTGTGCTGCTGGCGCGGCGCCAATCCTGGCCAATGCGCATCCGGCACGCCTTGATTTTCTCGCTGATCGCGGGGGCCGGCCCCACTCTCTGGTTGCTTCACAACGCGTACCGCTTCTCGAATCCCTTGGAGTTCTACAACGGAGCATTCTCGGCCCAGGCAATTTACGCGCATCAACTCGCCACCACGGCATTTCCCTATCCCACGGACGGGAAGCTGCTGCTCTCCGCACGGTACTATGTGGAGGACCTCAAGCTCGTCTTCGGAGCGTGGCCGCTGGAGTTGGCGGTCCTTGGGCTGATGGCCTATCTACTCCGTCGGTCGGTCTGGGCCAGGGGTAGCTCGGCATGTCTGTTCCTGGTCCCTTTGCCGTTTTATGTGAACGCGCTGGCTTACGCGGCGATTCCTCTGTATGTGCCGACGAAGTTCCCGTACACTTATTACAATCTGCGGTACGGCGCCGAGATGATCCCCGCGCTGGCGGTATTCGCGGGCTTTGTTCTCTCGCGAACTCTCCCTCGCCCCTGGCGTTACCGCCTGCTGGCGTTCTTTGTGGCCGGCTTGCTTTTGCAGTGCGGTGCGCTTTCTTGGGGGGGCGCCGGGCGGCTGGCGGTCGTCCGGGAGGGCATACTGAATACGCCTTGCCGATCCGAGCGGCAACAGGCTATCATTCGCTTCCTCCGCCAGCACTACGACGGCGGACGTGTCCTGGTGGCGGGAGGGAAGTGGCCCTGCGTCATGCCGGAAGTCGGAATTCATTTCCGCAACACGATCTCGGACGCTAACCGCGAATACTGGCGCCAACTTCGCACCGACGCCGGCCATTGGGTGGAATGGATTATTCGCGGCGACGGCGACCCGGTGGATGAATTGATGCGAGCTTACCCGCAGGCGTTTGCAAAATTCGAGCTTTTGGAGAAAGATTCGTTCTCGAAGGAGGGAAGCGTTGCAATCTACCGTAGGCGCTGAATTATAAATTATAAAGTGTAAATTATCTGTTTTAGGATTATGTACTGTAGAAACATGGCCGTCGAGCAAGCGCTCGCAGTGAAGCACATCGGCCCGTGGCCATTCTCATAATTTACAATTTATAATTAGACCCAGCGCAATGATGAAAAACATGAATGTGCCATTCGCCAAGTTTCACGGACTCGGGAACGACTGGCTGGTCGCCGGGGCGGAAGGCCTTCCACGCTCCTTGGGGAAGTTTTCGAAGGCGATTCTGGACCGGCACGCGGGCATCGGCGCGGATGGGCTGCTGGTGATGATGCCGCCCCGTGAATCGAGACATACGGCGCGCCTGCGCTTCTTCAATGCCGATGGCAGCGAAGCCGAGATGTCCGGAAACGGCATTCGCTGCGCCGGCGCGTTTCTGGCGGAACTCTTGCCGGGCCAACGCACTTTTCTGATCGAAACGGCGGCAGGTCTGAAATCTCTCGAGAAGGTCAAAGGGGGGGAGCGCAGGTGGCTGTTTCGCGCCGGAATGGGAGCGCCGGTCTTGGCGCCCGAGAAAATACCGTTCAAAGGCGAAGCCGCCCCAGCGCCCGTCACACGCTATGAGCTGCGCACTCAACGAGGCCTGCTGCCGGTGACGGTAACGTCGATGGGCAATCCGCACTGTTCGATTTTCGTGGATGACCCGCCTGACGGCTGGGAGGCGCTGGGGCGCGAAATTGAGACGAATTCGCTCTTTCCGAACCGGACTAACGTGGAGTTTGTGAAGGTGATCTCGCGAAGAGAAATCGCCGTGCGTTTCTGGGAACGCGGCGTGGGCCATACCCTGTCCTCAGGCACCGGCTCCTGCGCTGCGGCCGTGGCGAGCATCTTGAATGGCCTGACCGAGAGGCGCGTGCGCGTGCGGACCGAAGCCGGGACGCTGGACGTGGCTTGGCCGGAAAATGGAGAAGTCACCCTGACCGGACCAGTTGAGAGAGTCGGCCGAGGCACCTACGATTATGGAGATCAGCCATGACCTCACGAGAACGAGTTCTCACTGCTTGCCAACATCGCCAGCCGGATCAAGTGCCGATTGATTTTTCAGGCCATCCGTCCTCAGGCATCGCTGCGATCGCCTACGCCAGGCTGCGCGACTACCTCGGACTTCCCAAGAAAACCATCCGCGTTTACGATCCGATCCAGCAACTGGCCATTGTGGACGAAGACGTACTGGAGAAATTCGGAATCGACGTCCTGGATCTCGGGCGAGGCTTCGCGCTGGACGAAACATCCTGGGCAGACTGGATTCTGCCTGACGGCACGCCTTGCAAAATGCCGGCGTGGGCGCTGCCTGAAAAGGCCGACGGACGCTGGGTGTTCCGTTCAACAAGCGGCCGGGTGATTGCTCACATGCCGGAGGGCGCGCTCTATTTCGAACAAACGTATTTCCCCTTCACAGACGAAAAAGGGCCAACCACCATCCGCGAGGCCATGCAGGAGTCGATGTGGAACGCCATCGGAGGTCCTCCCGGCCCCTGGGTGAATCAGGAACAGTTGCGCGAGGGCGCCAAGCGGCTGCGGCAAAAGACGGACAAGGCCATCCTGGGCGGCTTCGGCGGCAATCTGCTCGAAACCGGGCAGTTCCTGTATCGCAACGACAACTTCTTTATGCTCCTGGCGGGCGAACCCGCGAAGGCGCACAAGTTCCTCGACGATCTTGTCGAGATTCACCTCGCCAACCTGGAGGAATACCTGGGCGCGGTGGGAGACTGGATCGACATCATCAAGTTTGGCGACGATTTGGGAATGCAAAGCGGCCCGCAGGTTTCGCCCAAGATGTATCGCGAGTTTTTCAAGCCCCGCCACCAACTGATGTGGAGTCGCGCCAAACAGCTCGCCAACGTCGTCGTCATGCTGCACTGTTGCGGCGGGGTGAGGGAACTGCTGCCCGATCTGATCGACGCCGGGCTCGACGCCATTAATCCGGTTCAGATTTCCTGCGCCGGGATGGACGCCGCGGAACTCAAGGCTGAATTCGGAAAAGAGATGGTGTTCTGGGGCGGCGGTTGCGATACCCAGACTCTCCTGCCCAACGCGGCGCCCGAGGAAGTGCGCCGTCACGTCAAGGAACAAGTTCGAATCCTAAGCCCGGGCGGCGGCTTTGTCTTCCAGCAAGTCCACAATATCCTCGCCTACGTCCCGCCACGGAACGTCGTGGCCATGTTCGAGGCGATCAGGGCGTAGTCGAGAGTCAAAAGTCGAGAGTCGAAAGTCGAGAGTTGACAGTCGACGGTCGAGAGTTGACAGTAACAACGCCGCGTCATTCCCGTTTCCGAAGGAAAGACGAGCAACAGTTTCGCGCGGTTCTTCCAGCCTTTAGACTTTTGACTCTCGACTCTTGACTCTCGACTGCCTACGGCCGAACGTAGAGGTAAATCTTGCTCGCCACCTGGTTCTCGGAATTCACCTCAACGGTCTGCGCCGGTTGCCAGCCGGGAACCTGAAAGTCGTGCGAGACGATACGCGCCCCGGAGCGAAGCTCCCGCTCGAGCTTCGGGCGCAGGCGTTCATTCACGACGGTCAGGAGATAAAGCGTCACCACGGTGGCGTGGCGGACATTGACCTCGAACATGTTTTCGTGGACGATCTGGGCGCGGTCCTGTAAGCCGAGTTTTCGGATGCGCTCCGAGGATTTCTGGAAGAGGTCGGAATCAAGTTCCACCCCTACGGCGTGCGCGCCGAATTTCTGCGCCGCCATGATGACGATGCGGCCGTCACCCGATCCCAGGTCGTAGACCACGTCGTCGGGCACGACCTTGGCGAGTTCCAGCATCTTCTGGGCCACCAGCATCGGAGTAGGGACGTAGGGAACAATGTGCTCCAGATACTTGCCGGCATCGGTCTCAGAAGGCTCAAGAGGTACGGATTGGCCTGTAGCCGGCTGGCAGAAAAACAGCAAGGCAGGAACAAAGATCGCGAACCAACCGCAGCCACGGATCAGGTCGATGGGGTAAGAAACTCGTCTCATAGGATAATTCTAGGAGTTGCAATTATTCTTGTCGAGGGGGAAGCCAAGGTTCCTGTCATTCCGAGCGCAGCATGGAATCTGGCCCTGGCTCGAAAACATTCAGAGCGAGATCCTTCGCTTCGCTCAGGATGACAGCGAAGGGCTCAGGATGACAGCGAAGGGCTCGGAATGACAGAGTCGAGGCATTTTCAAGCAGACCCCAAGGGAGAGGGCTGACTGCTCCTTCTCCATGCGCTGCGAACAATGAAACAACCCACCAACGCCAAGCGAACTATCGACTCTCGACTCTCGACTCTCGACCGCCCTCTGCGTCGCGAACTGACCCTCACCAACGGCACGGCCATCGTGGTGGCGAACATGATCGGGTCAGGTATCTTCGGCATCACCGGCTTTCTGGCCGGCGATCTCGGCAAGCCATACTTGGTGCTTGGCATCTGGCTGGCGGGCGCAGTGGTCGCCTTGGCGGGGTGTCTCTGTTATTCCGAGTTGGCCGTCAATCTTCCCCGATCGGGAGGCGAGTACGTTTATCTGCGCGAGGCTTGGGGACCGGCGTGGGGGTTCCTGAGCGGCTGGATTTCGTTCTTCGCGGGTTTTGCGGCGCCCATCGCCGCCGCAGCCCTGCTCTTTTCTGAGTATCTGGCGCACTTCTACCCCGCACTCTCGCCAAGCTCGGCAACGGGATTGACGCTTTCGGGGATTCACACCGGCAATGGGAACCTGCTGGCGATAGGTGTGGTCGCGGTATTCGCGGTTGTCAATATCGTTGGGGTGCGTTTCGCGGGCAAAGTCCAGAATCTTCTCACCGGGTTGAAGATCGGAATCCTGGGCGCTTTCCTGGCGCTCGCCTTCCTGCTAGGAAAGGGAAGCGCATCCCATTTTTCGGCGCTGGCAGTCCGCACCTCCCACCACACTCTGGGCGCGCAATTCGCGGTTTCACTCATCTTCGTGATGTTCGCCTACAGCGGATGGAACGCCGCAGCTTACGTGGCGGAGGAGATGAAGTCGCCGGAGCGCACGCTGCCCGCCTCCCTGGTGGCCGGAACTTTGATTGTGGCGGCGTTCTATCTTGCCTTGAATGTCGCGTTCATCTATGCCCTGCCTCTGGAAGCCATGAAGGGCGTCGAGCGCATTGGCGGGGCGGCAGCGGCGGCGCTGTTCGGAGGGAAGGGAGGAGACTTCTTCAGCGCCGTGATGTCGGTCGGTTTGCTCTCCACGGTAAGCGCCATGATGATCGTGGGGCCGCGCGTTTATTACGCCATGGCGCAGGACGGCTGTTTTTTTTCCGGGGCGGCGCGCGTCCATGCACGCTGGGGAACGCCGGTCCAGGCCATTCTCTGGCAGTCTCTGGCCACTGCCCTGATGATCCTCACGGGAAGCTTCGAGAGCCTGCTCTACTACATCGGCTTCGCACTGGTTCTGTTTGCTGCCTTGGCGGTAGTGGGCATGGTGCGCCTGCGCAAGCGGCCGGGTTGGAAACGGCTTCGAGCGGCAAGCTGGGGATATCCGCTGGTTCCCGCGGTTTTTGTCGGCGCCAGCGCCTGGATGCTCTGCTACACGATGGCGCTGCGGCCGAAGGAGTCCGGCTTGGGATTGCTGACGCTGGCGGCCGGAATGCTCGCCTATCGCTGGTTTTTCCGCCGTCGAAGTGCGGCGTGAGTTTCAGCACAGAGGGCGCAGAGGACACGGAGCAGGCAAAGACTGTTTTCTCCGCGCTCTCTGTGATCTCTGTGGTGCGATCTTTGTGGAGAATCATCATGGCTGAAACAAACGTGCACGAGATACTCTCGAAACAATATCGCGCTTCGATGGCGATGCTGAAGGACGCTATCACCAAGTGTCCGGAATCACTCTGGCTTGCTCCCGAATTTCCGAACAAATCCTGGCATATCGCCTACCACGTGCTTTATTGCACCCACGTGTATCTGCAGAACTCCCTTGAAGCCTTCACCCCATGGGAAAAGCACCGCGAGAATTACCAGTGGCTGGGCCGACTTCCCTGGCCGCCCCACGACGAGCCCAAGATCGGCGAGCCTTACGGCAAAGAGGAAGTCCTCGAGTACTTCGAGGTTTGCTGGCAAGAGATTGACGCCAAAGTGCCGGGCCTGGATTTCAACGCGCCCTCCGGTTTCTACTGGCTTCCATTCAACAAGCTGGAACTGCAACTCTACAACATCCGGCACATCCAGCATCACGCTGGACAACTGATCGATCGGCTGAGGACTGTCGCGGGGATCGGAATCGGGTGGGTGGTGGCGGTGTGAGAGACCGCCCGCTTCAGTTCGCCCACTCGTCAGCGCGCCTGAAGGGAATCGATAAACCTTCCGGTTACGGCGTGCGTTTCGTGCCTTGCTTGCCGGATTCCGGGAGCCCCATCTCCTGGCGGAGTTTCTCGATAGATTCGGGCTTTCCTCTGCGGCCTTGTGCTCGCCTCACGGCGGCGAGCAGCCGCCGGGCGTTTTTCGGCGAACGAAGCAGATGAGTGGTTTCCATCAGACTCTTCAATTGCATGGTGGGCACGAGTGCGACATCCTTGTTGCGCTTGCGCGAAACAATCACAACACCCTCACAGACGTTCCTTGTAGTGCGAAAACAAATCGAAGTCAGACTGCAACTCGTTTACTCTGATTCACAAGCCACTGGTGGCGAAGCTGCCTGATTGCTCAGCACGCGCGCGTAGCGGTTGACGCGGGCGTGCTCGAGGGAGCTATGGCGCGCGGCGCTAACGTAGGGAATAAACAGAAAAGGCGCGGCCAGAATGCTGAGGAAGATATTCCTCACCCGGATGCCCGCGGGAAGTT
Source organism: uncultured Acidobacteriota bacterium (assembly GCA_963842495.1). GTDB lineage: Bacteria > Acidobacteriota > Terriglobia > UBA7540 > UBA7540 > CAVROP01. The sequence goes on along the minus strand of CAWJHY010000007.1, from coordinate 9,238 downwards.
CTCCGTTGCCGAGGCCAAAGACGGCGGGGTAGTAGCGCAGCACCACGCCGTAAATGTCGGCTGCCAGCGAAAGGTGGGTGGAATGCGCGCCGCAGACCTGGCTGCGGCCGTTGCGGATGGCCTGCAAGAATTCCTGGCGGTTGGCAGCGGGGCAAGCCGTGTAAGTCCGCCCCAGGCGGCGCAGCGTATGCGAGTCGCTGCCGCCGATAATCCCGACGGTGCGCCCGCCCTGCCGGAGGCTGTCCACCAGGCGGGAGATTAATGTGTTGTGGTCGCGCTCCTGGGTGCCGTTTCGGACCTCGAACACGTCAAACAGTTCCGACATGCGCTCGGTGAAACCCTGCACGCGCGCCAAGTCCGCAAAGTCGTGGAAAAAGTGGTTCAGGTCAAACAGCAGGTTTTGTTGGCGGAGATAAAGAACGAGTTCTTCGGCGTTGGAGCGCAGACGCTGGATTTCACGATGCTGCGCCTCGTTCAACCCGTAAACTCCGATATGAACGGTGTGGTTGAATTCCGGAAAAGTGGCGCTGACTTCTTCGCCAGTGATGAAATCCTGGCGCTCGCCCAGGCGGTCGAGCAGTTCCAGGCAGCCGTCGATCGAATCGTGGTCGGTGATGGTGACGAAGTCCATGCCGCGCTGCTTGGCCCTCGCATAGACATCCAGGGGCCGGGAATAGCAATCCCGGCAGCGCAGGAAGCGGAGGTGCTTGGCCCGCCCCGAGTGCAGGCTGTGACAGTGCATATCCGCCTTCAATAGCTTGTTTGCTTGTCCCTGACCCACAAGATGCTATATTAGAAAGCCCGGCAGCGCAGGGCAAGAGTTTTCTGGAAGGAGGAAGTCAGTAGTCAGTTGTAGCCCAGGGCCGGAGAGTCTATGTGAGAACTCGGTTAGGCTGTCATTCCGAGGAGTACCCATGGGCTTGTAGCCCACCCGCGTGAATGAGAATCCGCACGCCATCCCCGCGTACGGGCAGGCCATGGCGTGCCCCTGGAGTGGCGGCGGGGGGTGATTTTCGGGGGGCGCAGCAGTCGCGCGTCGGGAACTTCCGCAATGATCAATCGACCATCAACAATCGTCAATCGACCATCGTCAATCGTCAATCCCCAGGTGCTGGCAGGCCTTGTTATGCTTCTCGGGTTTGCGGCCTCCGCGCTTGGCGTGTCGGAGCCGATCCAATACCAGCTCGATTTACGCAACCCCGCCTCGCACCAGGTGGAAATTGAGATGACGGTCTCCGGGGCCTCGCCTGCCACGGAGTTCCAGATCCCGGCCTGGAACAATCTCTACCAGATCCGCGACTTCGCGCGCACCGTCAGTGACGTGACTGCGGAATGCGATGGGCGCGCGGAAACGCTGGCGCGAGTTGACCTCGACACCTGGCGGTCGGAGTCCAAACCCTGCGCCAGGCTCACGGTGCGCTACAGCGCGTATGTGTCGGGGCCGACGCCGTTTTCCAGCGATGTCGATGGCGCGCACGCTTTTCTCAATTTCGCCACTATGCTTTTCTATCTGCCCAAGGAGCGCGAACGAGCTGTGCACGTCAAGCTGCTTCTGCCCGAGGGGTGGAAGGCGGCGAGCCTGCTGGAAGAGGACGCCAACGGATTTTCCGCGCCGAATTACGACCTGCTGATCGATAGCCCGGCGGAAGCCGGCCAGTTCCAGGAATACAGCTACACGCAAGGCGGAGCCACTTACCGCGTCATCGTGCACGCGGACCCCAAGGATTATTCTCCCGAGCGCCTGCTGGCGTCACTGGGCAAGATCACGGCCACTGAAACCGCACTGATGCGCGACGTGCCCTTTTCCCGCTATACTTTTATCTTCCACTTTCCGGAAGATACGCCCGGGGGGGGCGGCATGGAGCACCGCAACGGCACGGCGATTACGGTGCGGGCGAGGGAAGTCCGCGAGCGCTGGGAGAATGTGGAAAGCGTCGCGGCGCACGAGTTCTTTCATTTGTGGAACGTGAAGCGCCTCCGGCCGCAACTGCTCGAGCCCATCGACTACGTGCACGGCAACGACACTCGCGACCTGTGGTTTTGTGAAGGACTGACCAGCACCTATGGCGAACTGGCCTTGTTGCGGGCGGGGTTGATCTCACGCAAGACTTTTTACGCCCACCTGGCCTATCAGATTACCGAGCTCCAATCCCGGCCCGCCCGTTTCTTCCAAAGCGTCGAGGAGTCCGGCCTGGAGGCCTGGTTCGAGAGATATAGCGACTACTTCCGTCCCGAGCGCAGCATCTCCTACTACAACAAGGGCGAATTGCTGGGTTTCCTGCTCGACCTGGCGATCCGTCACGCCACCGGCAACGCCGCCGGGCTGGATGATGTGATGCGCCGGCTGAACGAAGAATTCGCCCGCCGCGGCCGCTTCTACACCGATTCTGACTTGCAGCGCGTGATGGCGCAGGCTGCCCCGGGGTATTCGGGATTGGAGGCCTTTTTTGCAGACTACGTCAGGGGCACGCGCGAACTGGACTACCCGGTTTACCTGGGCTCCGCCGGCCTGAAACTGGAGAGTCAAGGTCCCGGCTCGGCCCGCCTGGGATTCACGGCCAGCGTGAATTCGACGGGGGAAGTTCGAGTGGATTACGTCGAACGGCGCAGCGCCGCGGCACAGGCGGGACTGGCGCAAGGTGACATCCTCGAAAAAATGAATGGCCAGCCTTTGCACGACTCGCCCGCCGACTTGCTTTCCCAACTCAAGCCGGGAGAAGGGATCAAGTTCGAGGTGCAGCGCGATGGGGCTCCCCACGAGGTTGAATATCGCCTGGAAGCCACTGCCGGGACCACTTTCCGCGTGCAGGAGATCTCGAACCCTTCGGCTGAACAGGTCCGAATCCGGGAAGGTTGGCTGCGCGGCAGGACGAACGGCGAATAGTGAATGGTGAAGTATGAATTATAAAGTGTAAAGTATGAAGTCTGTATATTACACTCAATAGTATTCCGTGATTAGCCATACATAATAGGTATCATGGGTACAATAGTAATTTACACTTTATAATTTACACTTTATAATTCTTATGCTTCGCGCCTTCCTCGTTACTTTTATTACCTTCGCTTACGTTTTGGTCTTCGGGCCGCCGGTGCTGATTTATGGCCTGCTCTGCGGCAACAGCGATCCCATTTACAGAACCGGCGTGCGGGGCGCGCGAATGGCTCTCTGGCTGGCGGGCGTGCAACTGGAAGTACAGGGACGCGACCGGATTCCGCGCGGGCGGCCGGCCGTCTTCATGGCCAATCATCAAAGCAACTGCGATCCTGCCGCCCTGCTGGCCGTCTTGCCGAACGTGCTGGTGCTGGTAAAGAAGGAGTTTTTCCGCGTCCCGATTATGGGCACCGCCATGAGGTTGGTGGGCTTCATCCGTGTGGACAGGAAGAACCGAGAGCAGGCGCTCGAGGCGGTTGAAAGGGGCGTACTGGCGCTGGAGGCGGGGAAGTCCTTCCTGGTTTATCCCGAGGGCACTCGAAGTCCCGACGGCAGACTCCAGAGATTTAAGAAGGGCGTCTTCGTCATGGCTGTCAAAGCCGGCGCGCCCATCGTTCCCATCTCAGTCTCCGGCAGCAACAAGATCATGCCCAAAGGCAAGTTCGTGATGCGGCCGGGACGCGTCCGCATCACTTTCCAAGATAGTGTCGCCACCGAGGGTCTTACCATTGAGGATCGGGATATCATTATCGAGCGCGTTCGTCAGGCCATCCTCACAGGCCTCGCAAAGGACGAATGGCCTTCACCTTGACATCGCCCACAGCGTGAGTGATGCTTAGTGAGACATTCCTCAAATCAGGGCACGAGGTGATTATGGGTTGTAACGGCAAGGGGAGCGGCGTGTGCCTTGTCCTTTCAGGACGGCGTGCCTGGGCGGTTTTTCTTATGTTCGCCCTGCTCGGTGGTGGCGCCGGCAAGGCTCTTGGGCAAGCTCCGGCCGGTTCGGACAACGCCAGCACTTTATCTTTTGGCGATCAGCAAGTAGGAACTCGCAGCGAGGCGCAACCCATTCATCTTCAGAACACAGGCAAGATCCGGCTTATCATCAAAGACATTCAGGCTTCGGCAAACTTCGCTGAGACGGACGACTGCCGGCCCTCCGTGCCCGTAGGGAAACACTGCACGGTTCAAGTAACCTTCAGCCCGACGGCCACCGGACCTCTCACCGGCGCGATCACCGTCAGCAGCAACGCCGCCGGCCCCCCTCATGTCTACAAAGTGGACGGAATTGGGGTTCTCACCGCGCCCGATATATCTCCGTCGAAGCTGAGCTTTGGCGAGCAATCGGTGGGGACAGCGAGCGCCTCGCAAACGGTGACCTTTACCAATACTGGTGCCCTCGCTCTGACCTTTACTGGCCTGAATATCTCGAACGGTTGGACGCAGAGCAACAACTGCCTCCCTTCCGTTCCCCAGAAGGGGAGTTGCACAGTGAAGGTCAACTTCCAGCCCGTCTCTTCCGGACGGGTGAACGGCGCGCTGACTCTCACCGAGTACACAACTAACAGCCCGCAGACGATTTCCCTGACGGGCACGGGTGTCATGCCACCCGCCAACACCGCCTCGCAGCGTTGAGGCTTCGCAAGCGGTAAACCCTCAGCCCCGCTGGGGCAACCAGTAAGTAGCCGCGCGCAACACCCCGGACACGCTATTCAGCGTGGCTGGACTTCTCGAGCAACTCTCGAACTTTGCGATAGGTCGCGTACATCTGTGGGAGGCGCGCGTAGGCCGCGACGCATTTCATCCACTGGGCGTTATCAAGGGCGGGAGAACCGGACATGATGCGGCCCGGCTCGACGTCGCTGTGAATCCCGGACTGGGCGGAGACGACAACACCATCGCCGATCGTTACGTGGCCCGCGACTCCAACCTGGCCGGTGAGGATAACGTTGCGGCCCACTTTGGTTGTGCCGGCGAGGCCCACTTGGCCGCAGAGAAGGGAATTGTCGCCAATCTCGCAGCCGTGACCGACTTGCGCGAGGTTGTCGATCTTGACGCCGCGGTGCACGCGCGTTTCTCCCACCGCGGCCCGGTCGATACACGCGTAAGCTTGAATCTCGACGCCATCCTCGATCACGGTGGTCCCCGTCTGCATGATCTTGTAATAGGAGCCATCGTCCTGGCGGGCGAAGCCGTAGCCATCGGTTCCGATGGCCGCGCCATTCTGCAAGATGACGTCGTCGCCGATGCGAACGAATTCGCGCACCACGGCGTGGGAATGAGCGAAGAAGCGATGCCCGATTTTAGCCCCACGATAAACCACCACGTGGCTCTTCAGCACGCAATCATCGCCGATCTCCACGCCTTCTTCGATCACCACGTAGGGCCCGACGGAGGCATTCCGCCCAAGTTTGACGTCCGGCGAGACGACGGCGGTGGGGTGAATGCCCGCGGGAGGCCGGTAGGGAGCATGGAAAAGCTCCAAGGCCTTGGCAAAAGCAAGGTAGGGATTCGCCGAGCGCAGCGCCGGCCGGCCCCCCAGGTCCTCACCCGGATTGGCAATGATGGCGGCCGCGCGGGTGGTCGCGAGCTTGCGAAGATACTTGGGATTAGCAAGGAAAGTCAGCTCGGCGGGTCCGGCTTCGTCCATGCCCGCCACGCCCGCGATTTCGAGTTCTTCAGGACCTTCCAGACGGCATTGAAGCCGGGCTGCAATATCAGCGAGTCTCATCGTTTTTTCCTTTCCATCGCCGGCGCCGAGTGATACGCTCAGCCGACGCAGGCAAGGTTAGCAGCGGTGGGCAGATTAGGCAATATGTCACTTCGTCTTGTGGTTCTAATTATTCCCCCGATTTTGCAGAATTTCCGGGACTTTCCTCTTGCCACGGTGGCAGAAACGAGATAACCTTTGGTGGGGATCTGGTTCTGTTCCAGGAGATTCTATGAATGAAAATCAGCGCTCCGGGATACGAATTCCGGTTGTGTTGCCAGTCGAAGTGCACTGGAAGAGTCGTGGGGGACGCTTTCGCCGCGTGGCGGGAAAGACCGAGAACATCAGTGGGAATGGGTTGTTCACGTGTATTCCCGTCCGCCCTCCTTGCAAGACCACGGTGACGGTGAGAGTACTCCTGCCTGAGAACATCACCCCCGTACCCGTCGAATTGCTCTGCAACGGCCGGGTCATCCGATGGAATGGCTCCGGCGAAGCAAGGGGAATGGGGGCGACGATTGACGAGTACGAATTCCGGCCCGCTCGCACGTAAGCCGTTGGACGCTGTCTGAACCGAAGGTGCCGGATTCCAGCCTGTTCGGCCTTCAGGCACGGCGCAGTTCAATGGAAGCAAATTTCCAAAAATCAATCGATGACCTCGGCGCCGGCCCATGGGGAGAGGCTGGTGGGACGAACGAACCAGTGGCGCTGGGACGTGATTCCGGATGAGCTTGCGCAAGAGCGCGAAGAAGAAGATCCGAGTCCTCATAGCAGACCGTGAAGGTATCTTCAGGTTTGGGTTGAAAGAGCTCTTCGCGGTCGAGGACGACTTGCGCGTCGTCGCGCAAGCCCACAGCCCGGCGCAAGTCCTCGAACTGACCAAATCCTTACGTCCGCATTTGCTCTTCGTTCAATCGGAAATCGTAACGGAAGCAGGCGGCAATCTGTTTTCAGAGCTTCGCAATCAAGCTCCCAAGTGCAAGATTGTGGTCACCTTCTCCTCGATACCGAGCGAAGAGCAGGGCATTCGGTACGTCCAGTTGGGCGCTTCGGGAATCATCCTGAAATCGGTTGAACCGTCGTTGTTCGTCCGGTGTGCGCGCAAGGTGGTGTGGGACGACGAGGTTTGGCTGCCGCACAAACAGGTGGCCACCATGGCGAAGTTCGTCGAGACTACCGCCGCCCAGCCCTTGCGGCCTGTCGACACCTTGACGCAACGCGAGAAGACTATCATCAGCTATCTGATGCAAGGATGGCGAAACCGCGAAATTGCCGAGCATCTGAACATCACCGAACAGACCGTCAAAAACCACCTGAGATCCATCTACGACAAAGTGGGCGTTTCGGACCGGCTGGAACTGGTGCTTTACGCCATCCATCAGAAGTTGCTGCTTCCCCCGGTGGGGCCTGCCGAGTCCGCGGACAATTCAAAGCCCGCCGAGTCACCTCGCTGAAGTCCGCAAGCACAGATCGCGTCCCGAGTTCCCTGTAGTTTTCTCCCCGGCCTGGACTTTATGGGACGACGAACGGCCCTCTCCCCAAGAGAGAGCTTGCTATTCACAAAGGGGAAGAGTGGTGTGGGCTCCGGTTTGGGGCAGCAAGGACGCGGTAATGGGCAGCTACAGCTTTTTCTCTTCTTGGGCAGGGAAAAGACCGATCTGGCGATCAGAAGCTGCCGTCTCGCGCGCCCGCACACCCCTTCTTTGCGAAAGCTCTCTCACGCGCCGATCAGGTATCACTCCAAGGACAGTGATATCGCTCAATGCGCTGCGAGGAACGAAGATTTTGAGGTTGTTGGAGTAAAGATCTGCGGGCGTAAGCAGAAATCCTTCCGGGCTAAATTCGATCAAGTTGCCAGGAAGAAGTCCTTCAAGTATTTCTTGATCTTTGAAGGTCATTTGAACCCAAAGGCCTGCCATGCGGGGACGGCTCTGGAAGAGCTTACGTTCGGACCGCTGGGAATTGCCGTCGAATTCTCGCACGAAAAAGACGCCCTTAATCTCCGCCAGAGAAACGGTCAGAGCCCGGCCTTCCCGGTCCAGCATCTCGATGGCGCTGGGTTTCAGATAGCTCGCGCTGTTAACAAAGCCTTTGATTAGTTCATGATCGAGTCTACGGACTACCACTTTCTTGTAGGTCGATTTGGGTCTGTCGGTCACGTAAGGGGCGGTCCGTGAGGAATCGGCTGCGCTGAAATGCAGCTTGGACACGGCTAACCGCTTGTGCTAGTATAGGGTCGGAGCTAAGTCTGTCAAGGTCTTTCGGCGCAAAGTAGTGCCAGAATTCTAATGTAGCGCCCCGACAGGTCGGGGCGCCACCAGTGAGATTTGGGCACTACCCGGCGCATAGTCGGAGTACAGACGCTTGAAGAAAGCTCATAATCTATTGAAAACTAAGGGCTTAGTTGGCACTGCGCGCGGCGTGGCTGAAGTTACTGACTATCTTGATTACGCCCGTGTCGAGAAGGGCCTTGCCGCCAACAGTATTTCGAATTACCGGCGGGACCTGCTGCAGTTTTGCAGCTTCCTGGCTGGCCGCGGGAAGACTGTTGCGGACGCCGTCCGTGATGATGTCCGTGCCTTTCTGGCCACCCTTTATGAGCGGGGCATGAGCGCGCAAAGTGCGGCTCGTCATTTGATTTCCCTTCGAAATTTATTCGGATTTCTGGCGGAAGAAGGCAGGATCAAAGTTGATCCGACGTTGGATGTCGAGGCGCCCAGACTGGGACAAAGGCTACCGAGGTATCTCAGCGCCGGCGAGGTTGAATCGCTTCTGGCAAGACCCGATGTTTCCACACCTCGAGGCCTCCGAGACAAAGCGATGCTGGAGGTTTTATACGCGACCGGCATGAGGGTTTCCGAGTTGGTGCAGGTGCGCTGCGCCGATCTTGAACCGGATTTGGGCGTGATTCGCTGCCTGGGAAAAGGAAACAAGGTGAGGCTGATTCCGGTGGGCAAGTCAGCTCTGCGAGCCGTGGAAGCCTATCGGCAAGGCGGCCGCTCGAGCTTGTGCAAGAACGGGAACGAGCCCTTCCTGTTTCTCAACCGCCAGGGAAAACCCCTGACGCGCGTAGGGTTTTGGAAGATCCTGGGCGGCTACGGGCGTCAGGCAGGCATTTCGACTCCCTTGTCGCCGCATCTGGTCCGGCACTCTTTTGCCACGCATCTTCTGGAACGGGGAGCTGATTTGCGCTCCATCCAGCTTATGCTCGGGCACAGTGATATTTCGACCACGCAAGTCTATACGCACGTTTTGAAGCAAAGGTTGAAGCAGGTTTATCAGAGCCACCATCCTCGAGCCTGAGCTTCAGGCCCCTGGGTTTTCAACGAAACGGACGCCGCATACCCATGAGCGACTATAACTTTCTAATGGAAAGCAAGCTCTCCCCAGAGCAAGACGGCGTGCTAAGCCTGATCAGCCGCGCGGCCTTCGAGCAAGGATTCAACTTGTATCTGGTGGGAGGCGCGGTCCGAGATCTGACCTACGGCCAGCAGGTAGTACGTGATTTAGATTTCGCCGTCGAAGGCGATCCCCTCAAGCTTGTTCGCCGCCTGGAGTCGAAAGAATCCTCACCCGTGACGGGCCTCACAACCCGC
>CAWJHY010000006.1:0-134738 GCA_963842495.1 uncultured Acidobacteriota bacterium | reverse complement strand
TCACGAACTGCGGATGAAAGCGGCTCTGGCGGAAGTCGAAGCGCAGTTGGGACGGGAATACGAGCTGGTGATCAATGGGGAACGGATCAAGACTCAGGATAAGTTTTCCTCAACTAACCCTGGCCAGAAAGATCAGGCCGTTGGGGTAATCTCCAAAGCCGACGCCGGCCTGGCGGAGCGCGCCATTCGCGGCGCGGATGAAGCCTTCAAGGCTTGGAGCCGCACACCCGTAGAGCGGCGCGCGGAACTGGCGCTCGAAACCGCCCGGATCATAAGGGAACGCAAGTACCACTACATGGCATGGATGTGTTACGAGGTAGGCAAAACCTGGGCGGAGGCCGACGCGGACGTCGCCGAGGCCATCGACTTTGCAGAGTTCTACGCCCGCGAAATCCTCCGGCTTGATCCGCCCCAACCTCTCACTCCGGTTCACGGCGAACGGAACTTCCTGCGTTACGTTCCATTGGGACTAGGGGTCGTAATTCCGCCCTGGAACTTCCCTCTCGCCATCACCACCGGCATGACATTGGCCTCCGTGGTGGCGGGAAACACCGTGGTCCTGAAACCTTCGAGCGACTCCCCGGTGATCGCGTACAAGCTGTTTGAGGCCTTGGAGGAGGCGGGAATGCCCGCCGGAGTGGTGAATTACCTCCCCGGCCCCGGCGGCGCGGTCGGAGACTCGCTCGTGGGACACCCGCGAACGCGCTTTGTGGCGTTTACGGGTTCCAAGGAAGTGGGGCTTCAGGTCAATAATGTTGCGGCCAAGACAGCGCCGGGGCAGATTTGGGTGAAACGCGTAATTGCGGAAATGGGCGGCAAAAACTCCATCGTGGTGGATAGCGAGGCGGATTTGGAAGCGGCGGTGGAAGGCGTCACGGCGTCCGCCTTCGGATACCAGGGCCAGAAATGCTCGGCGTGCTCGCGGGCCATCGTCGTCGAGTCGGTTTATGAAGCTTTCCTCGATAAGCTTGAGCGCCGCGTGGCGCAGATTAAAGTCGGCCCGGCCACCCGGCCCGACAGCTACATGGGTCCGGTGATTAACGCCCGGGCAAAGCAGTCCATCCTTGAGTACATCGCGATCGGCAAGAAGGAGGGACGTCTCATTGCCGGCGGGGGTGAAGATCACGGACCGGGCCACTTCATCCAACCCACGGTGATTGCGGATGTCGCCCCCAAGGCACGCCTTGCACAAGAAGAAATCTTCGGTCCGGTGCTGGCGGTCCTCAAGGCCAAAAACTTCGAAGATGCCCTGGAGATCGCCAACAACACCGAGTACGGCCTGACCGGCGCTGTCTACACCAAGAACCGCCAGAAACTGGACAAGGCGGCTGAGGAGTTCTTCGTCGGAAACCTCTACTTCAACCGCAAATGTACCGGCGCCCTGGTGGGTGGCCACCCCTTCGGCGGCTTTAACATGTCCGGCACAGATTCCAAAGCCGGCGGCCGTGACTACCTGCTGCTCTTCACTCAGGCCAAAGTAGTGTCCGAAAAACTCGCAGTGTAGTGGTGGCGCGACTCCCGGTTTTGAGGCGCGGCAGCTTGCTGCTGCTTTCCCTGAGCAAGCTGGCTCGCAACCCAGCGGACGACATCGGCAACTCCTCAGGGCAGGCATCATGGCCTACAACAAAGCGACAGGAAGCTGCCGCACTCCAAGGCGCCTGCAGCGCTGCGCATACGAGTTGACAGGGAGGCTGGATGGATTCGAAGGAAATCTTTCTACGAATCTGGGAGCGGGAGTTTCAGACTACGGTCAGGGTTTTCGAGGCCTTTTCCGCGGATCAACTCGAATTCAAGGCGCACGAACGGTCTCGGTCGGTGCGCGATCTGGCCTGGCAATGTGTGATTGATGAGGGAGTGATCGCAAGCACCGAAGCCCGGAACGACCTCAGGAACGTTCCCGCCGGTCCGCCGCCACCTCAGACGATGGAGGAGATTGTCGCTGCATACGAGAATGCGCATGCGAAGGCGGTCGCGAAAGTGAGCCGGTTCTCGGAAGATGAGTTCAACCGAACTGTCTCATGCGTCCTGCCGGGAGGGGAATGGAAGATGCCTCAACCCGAAGCCTTCTGGGGAAACCTGATGGACGAGGCACATCACCGGGGGCAACTGACTGTTTATTTGCGCCTGGCCGGCGGGAAGGTGCCCTCGATCTACGGGCCTTCGGGGGATGAGGCGCCGAGGTACGGCGGGGCGTGAGCGAGGGTCAACGTCACACTCGACCGAAGCGGACGAGACCCCTGGAGTCTGTGCGAGAACTCGCTTTGTTTGTCATTCCGAAAAGCCGCAGGCGACGAGGAATCTCGCACTGCCTTGATAGACTCAGAGCGAGATTCCTCGCGGAGTTTACCCCGAGCACCCAGAGCGAGATCCTTCGCTTCGCTCAGGATGACAGCGAAGGGCTCGGAATGACAGAGTCGGGGCGTTTCCCCACAGACTCCAAGGGACGAGGGCTATTCATCATTCGTTATCTCCCCACATTCGCTGGTCGAAATCGTTTTGCAGGGCGGCGATTTTAGAGAGCCAGGATTTGTACTGAGCGAGTGAGAAGGGCGGCAGGCCCTGGAGATAGTGATTGACGTAGCGGTGTCCGTTCGCAGTCCACTCCATCAGGAAGAGCCGCTTGCCGGAATGGAACACCGGGATGCTGCCCACCTCAAGGTTCTCGTTCGCCTTCGACGCGTAGTCGCCTTCCAGCAGAGTCTCACCCGAGTCCGCATCCCAGACGCGGTAATGGCCGTGGGCGTCTTCCCTTGAATCATTGCCGACCACCACGCGGACGCGCCAGTCCTGGGGCTCATCCACCATGAGGCAGACAGGTTGCTGCACACGGCGAATGTAGTAGTAAGCAAGCTTCTTGTTGAAGTAGTAGTCCACGACGGCATCGGAGAACTGCGGCCAGCCGTCCATGACATTCCACCAGATCAGGCCGGTGCTGCGCCACTTCTTCAGGCGGGTCATCTCCACGAAGAACTTTTTTGCCTCGGCCTGGGAAACCTGCGAGGCCAAAATGAAGTCCTGTATGTTGTCCGGAATCTCACCGAACAATTCCTTCACCTGGTTAGCCATCAGATTGATGCGGTACGGGTTTCCCGACATGTCGGTGGAATGAAAGACCCACTGGGGATTGTCTTTCCACGGCCACACGTGGTGTTCGTCCACGAAGCGCTGGATGGAGGAAAGCCCGGGGCAGCCGTGGTAGCCGATCTCGCTCACAAAGTGCGCGGTGTGCTGGGTGTAATAAGTGCTCTTGAAGTAGTCGCGCGGGCCCCACAGGTGGTCCTCAGGCATGAGCTCCGTTTTCGCGGTGGCAATGACTTCCGGAGCCATGTAGGGAGAGCTGGGAAGATACGGCCGGTAAGGATCGCACTGGAAGACCACCTGCGGCAAGACCTCCCGCGTGATCTTGTTGTGGGCGGGATCAAGGCCGGAGAAAAAATAAGACTGGTCCACTTCGTTGTCGCCCGACCAAAGGGCGAGAGAAGGATGGTTGCGCAGTTTTCTCACTACCGAGATGGCTTCGTTTCTCATAACCTCGAGGAATTCGGGCGCCTGCGGGTAGATCGCGCAGGCCATAGAGAAGTCCTGCCACACCATGATTCCGTTGCGGTCGCATATATCAAAGAAGGCGTCGTCTTCGTAGACGTTGCCCCCCCAGCTTCGGAGCATGTTGCAACCGAGGTCGATAAAGAGCGCGAGAATCTTCTCGTAACGTCCGGCGTCGCGGCTGTGAAAAGCATCCGCGGGCACCCAATTGGAGCCTTTCACCAGGATGGGCACGCCGTTGACCCTGAAAAGGAACTGGCCGGGCTTTTCGATGCTGGTGATCTCGGTGCGAATCAACTCGATTTTGCGGATTCCCACCTGAGTCCTCGCGCGACGCCAGCACTTTTTCGTCCTGCAAGAGTTGGGTCGTCACCTTATAGAGGTTGGGATTGCCGTAGCCCCTGGGCCACCACAAGCGGGGGTTGCGGACCCGGATTTCAAACCTGCCGGCGCTGAATTCCAGCTTGTGAACCTGCGCGAAGGTGGATTCGCCGCAATGGCCCTCGACTCGCAGCCGGAGTTTGGGAAGCAGCGCCAGGTCCGTGCTAAGTTCGTAGGAGACAGCCAGCGTCGCCTCTCCCGGATCAACGGACAGCGTGGTGAAATACATGTCCTCGAGTTCGTGCCGGGCGTGAACGATGAGCTCCACCGGGCGCCAGATGCCGGCCGAGACCGCCCGTGGCATGATGTCCCAGCCGTAAGAGTGCGCGGGCTTCCTGATCCAGACTGCCTCCTGGTTGGTCTTTCCCGCGCTGATGGTGTAAGCCGGGTCGTACCGCTTCGAGGCGGCCTCGATGATGGGTGACCTTAATCTCACTGTCAGGGTGTTTGGCCCGGCAGGGTTCAATTTGCCGGTCACGTCGAAACGCTGCTCGATGAGGGCGTCGGCGGTGCCACCCAGTTCCTTCCCGTTGAGCCAGTACGTGGCAAGACAATCCACGCCGCGGAAGAGCAATTCCACCCGGCGGCCGGAAGCGCCCGCTGGGGTTGGAAACCCACGCTGATACCACCACTCGTAGAGTTCGTAGGGCTTCAGCTTGGCGAGGTTGTCGGCGAAGAACAGGTCGGGGGGTAATTCACCCTTCGCCGACAGGTCGAGTTCGACGTTGCCGGGCACGGTGGCTTCGATCGAGGTTAGTCCTTGGGTCCGGAGCTGGTCAGGATGGGTGATCTGATATTTGCCTTGGGGAAAATAGAAAAGCTTCCATTTGCCGTCGAGACTTACCCGCATGGTTTCTGAGCCTGGTTGCTCGGCGGCGGGCTTCGCTGCACGCGCCCGGAGCCATGGGATGGTTACAAGAAAACATAACAACAGAATATGCGGCTTAACCTTGATCATGCTTGCTGTCCTCCCGCGGTCGTGCAATCCCTCATAAGAACGAAGATTTATACTACATTCCAGATCTTAGGGGCTGATAAATAAACTCCGGACACGGGACGATGGAATCGCGCTTTCGGGGGTTGAGTCGCACGCGAAAATCTCAGTATGCCAACCCTTAAGTATTTCCTAGTAGCGTCCCTGGATTGAACGTGGTAGATTAGTGGCACCTCAGGGCGTTTCGAACTGATAGGCTCTGGCGAAAAGTTCGTCCGTGAAGAGTCCGATTTCTTGGGCGGGGATGAACGCATGCACCTTGCCGCATACGGGAAAGCTGCAAGGAAGGTCAGCAGCCAAAAAAGGAGAGTTCCATAACATGAAGGTCCTGATGGTTTATCCCGAGTTTCCAGACACTTTCTGGAGCTTTAAACACGCTCTGCCCTTCCAGGGGAAGAGGTCGGCGTACCCGCCCCTTGGCTTGTTGACGGTCTCATCGCTTCTTCCCGGCCGCTGGCAAAAGCGTCTCGTGGATATGAATGTCAGGCGGCTGAATGACTCCGATCTTAACTGGGCCGACGTGGTTTTCTTCAGCGGTATGCTGGTGCAGGGCCCTTCGATGAAAGCGCAGATTGAACGCTGCAAAGCTCGCGGGTTGCGCACCGTGGTGGGCGGCCCCATCGCCAGCGCCAAGGACAGCGCCATCGCGGAAGCGGATCACGTGGTGGAAGGAGAAGCGGAGGAGATCATCCCCGAACTGGCGGCGGACCTCGAAGCCGGCGCGGCGCGCGCGCATTATCTCAGACCCCAGCTTCCCGACGTCACGCGTGTGCCGCTGCCCGATTTGCAGTTAGCCCAGCTTCGGCGGTACAGCTCGATGGCTATACAATACTCGCGCGGTTGCCCGTTCACCTGTGAGTTTTGCGACATCATCGAGATCTACGGGCGCCGCCCGCGCACTAAAACTCCGGACCAGCTCTGCGCCGAACTCGAGCAGCTCTACGCCGGCGGGTGGCGGGGACCGGTGTTCCTGGTGGACGATAACTTTATCGGCAACAAGAAGAACGTGAAGGTGTTGCTGCCGCAACTGGTGAAGTGGATGCACGACCGCAAATTCCCCTTCTCGCTTTACACCGAGGCTTCGGTAAACCTGGCCGAGGACGAGGAGTTGCTGCGCCTGCTGCGCGAGGCTCGCTTCAGCCGGGTCTTCCTGGGAATTGAGACGCCGGTGGCCGAGAGTCTTAAAGAGACGACTAAATTCCAAAACCTGCGCAAAGATCTGCGCGAGAGCGTAAGACTGATCCAGTCTTACGGCATCGAGGTGATGGCAGGTTTCATCGTAGGGTTCGACAATGATCCGGCGAATGTTTTCGAGCGGCAGATTCAATTCATTCGCGAGGCCGCTATCCCCCTCTCCATGGTCGGCCTACTCACCGCGTTGCCCAACACCCAATTGTGGCGGCGGCTGAAGACCGAAGGGCGGCTCATCAAAGAGAGCCTCGGCAACAACACGCTCCTGGACCTGAACTTCATTCCCAAGATGGATAAGCAGCAACTCCTCGATGGGTACCAGCGAATCTTGCGGACGATTTACAGCCCCAAGGAGTATTTCGAACGGGCTTCCGCCTTCCTTTCGCAGCTCGGGGAGGCGGCCCGCCCGCCGGTGGTGTTCTCCGACATCATGGCACTGGGCAGGTCGCTTTGGCGGCAGGGATTTGTCCACAATTACCGCAAAGAGTATTGGAAGTTCCTCGCGCAGACCCTTCGCCGGCATCGTCACCATTTCAGCAAGGCCATCACCCTCGCCATTATGGGCCACCACTTCTTCGAATTGACGGCGGCCGGGGAGAAAATAGACTGCGAGACGAGCGCGGCCGTCAGTTGATGGTCGATTGACGATTGACGATTATCGATTGACGATTGACACCGCCTTACGGCGGCCTCGGGATGACGTGCCCGGTTGATCCTTCCAATTCGCTCCGGGACCATGTAGTCCAGCCTATGCTTCAGAACGCAGAAGGATCGCCCGCGTGCTCGGAAGTGCCTGGCGAGGCCCCCCCATGCGTATTGATTTGTTCGTAAGCCTGCACGCAGCGGTACCAATTCCCGGACAAGTTACTTATGATAGTTTCCTGGGAGGTTTGTGTGAATTATTGGCGTTCGTTGGCCTGCTTCCTGCTCCTGGCCGGGAATAGCTTTGCCCTGCCCTCGGACCCCAGCGCCTCCGACGGAGCGGCAATGAGGGAGGCAGTGCGATGGATTCAGGCGCCTCCCAGCCTTCGCGCCGAATACCAATACATCCTCACCTGCCGCCTCAGGCTGCTGATCTTCTGGGTCGTCTGGGATGACCTGGGAGGTGGCTATATTAAGGCCGGCCAGGCGGCGGATGATTCGAGCCTACGGATGATCCAACTGCTTTTTGGCTCCGATCCCGCCAAGACTCCACGGGCCATCAATCGCTGGGGTGCGGGCACCGAAGTCGACAGACTGAATACGAGTGAGACCCCGGTGTCCAGCGTGTTTGTAGGCTTCATGAAGTCTTCGCAAGGCGAGTCGGCGTCCGCTATGCGGCGGGAGTTAGCCCATGAGAGCACCGCGCGAAAGCATCGTTTTGAAGC
Source organism: uncultured Acidobacteriota bacterium (assembly GCA_963842495.1). Taxonomy (GTDB): domain Bacteria; phylum Acidobacteriota; class Terriglobia; order UBA7540; family UBA7540; genus CAVROP01. The sequence continues at coordinate 127,262 of CAWJHY010000006.1, read as the reverse complement.
CATCATCAGCCGAGTGGACGGCGCCCGGGCCATCTCCACCACCGTACCGTTCTACAGCGACAAGGATTACGACATGAGCCAGCTTGCCGCCGCGCAAACAATGGCCTTGGACCAATTAGGGGATGACCGGGCGCGGAAGTTCCGCCGTTTAGACGGCCCGGAGCACGGCGCGTGCGATCGCCGCGGGGGATTCCTGTCTACAACGGAAGAATTGCTGGAGCGGTCCCTGACCGGGGAGAAAACTCCCGTCTCTTTATGTTACGTGTATAACGCCCGTCCGTACACTCTGACGCTGCAACGGGTGATTCGAATGCCCAGCAAGGATGTCGAAATCACTCTTCACGACCGAGGGCAGAAAACCCGCCGATCGTACCGGGACCTCGAGGAATCACAATTCCAGATTCGCAACGGGGAGTCCGGCGCCAAAACCAATTTCAGTGTTTTGCTTGGAACCACGGGCGAGTTGCGAGGAGTTCCGGTGCAGATCAATTACCAACCGAACTGGTGGTTTCAGATTGTTCTGAATTTGAAACCCCGATCGGGGGAGGGCGAGGCGTGGCATCTGAGTGACGCGAAGAATCCCATTTACTACTCAGTGTCATTCGAGCTACTTCGCGGCGCGAAGAAAAGCAGATCCTTCGCTTCGCTCAGAATGACAGCGCCACCTCTTTCAGGCTGCCTTACAGATTGCGAAAATAGTCAATGGTCCGGTGCAGGCCTTCTTCCAGACCGATGTGGGGCTGCCAGCCCAGGAGGCGTCGAGCGCGGGAGATATCCGGCCGGCGGCATTTGGGATCGTCCACCGGCAAAGGGTGGCGGACCATGCGACTGGAACTGCCAGTAAGCCGGGCGATCAGCGTGGCGATTTCGACGATGGGAAGTTCGGTGGGATTTCCCAGGTTGACAGGCAGGTGAACGTCCTCCGCGCCAGCAGGCGGAGCTTCACCCTCTGCGGGGTCGTGAAAGAGCAGCCGGAGAATGCCGTCCACGAGGTCGGAGACGTAGCAAAAACTGCGGGTCTGAGTCCCTTCCCCATAGATCGTGAGGTCTTTGCCCTCCAGAGCCTGAACGATGAAATTTGAAATGACGCGGCCGTCGTGAGGGCGCATGCGAGGGCCATAGGTATTGAAGATGCGGACGATGCGCGTATCCAGTTGGTGATAGCGATGATACGCCAGAGTCAAAGCCTCGGCGAAGCGTTTTGCTTCGTCATAAACCCCGCGCGGTCCAACCGGGTTCACGTGCCCCCAGTAGTCCTCGGATTGTGGGCTCAGTTCCGGATCCCCATAGACTTCTGAAGTGCTGGCCAACAGGAAGCGGGCTCCACGGGCTTTGGCGAGTCCCAGGGCATTATGCGTCCCGAGCGATCCCACTTTGAGCGTCTGAATGGGCAGACGGAGGTAGTCTACTGGGCTTGCCGGAGAAGCAAAGTGGAGCACCGCATCGACCGGACCTTCCACTTCCATCGGCTTGGTCACATCGTGGCGGACGAAGGTGAACCCGGGATGGTTCGAGAAGGCGGCAAGGTTTTCCAGGCGGCCGGTAATCAGGCTGTCCACGCAGCAAAGCGGGTGCCCCGCGGCAAGCAGTTGCTCGCAAAGATGGCTTCCCAGAAAACCTGCCCCGCCGGTAATGACAATCCTCAACGGAATCCCTTCCTCGAAGCGGCGAGTTTGCCTTGCCAGGTGGCGGCGTAAAGCCGCCGCTACGTTCGCGGCGTAAAGTCACGTCGTTTCGCTACCCCGCAGCGGGGACGTGTTTGCGAGCGTGCGCCCCACTCCCAACGTCCACGTATTCAAATCCATGCTCAATCATGGCGCTGCGGGAGAACATGTTGCGGCCATCGAAGATCAAGGGCCGGGCCATGATCTGGCGAACCTTGTTCAAATCCAGGCGCAGGAGTTCCTCCCACTCGGTCAGAGCCAGGACGGCATCCGCACCTTGAGCCGCCGAGTAAGCGTCCGGGCAATACTCGATTTCAGGGATCTGGGCTTTGGCCTTCTCCATCGCCTGGGGATCGTAGGCCCGCACTATAGCCCCTTCCGCGAGCAACCGTCGGATGATTGCCAGCGCAGGGGCAGATCGCACATCGTCTGTGCAGGGCTTGAAAGCGAGCCCCCAAACTCCGATACGCTTTCCGCGAACCACCCAGAGCTCATTCTTAATTTTGCCGACGAACAGGTCGATGCGGCTCTGATTGATTCGCTCCACTTCGCGCAGCAGGGTGAAATCGCAACCGGCGCCTTGGCCGACGCGGACGAAGGCTTGAAGGTCCTTCGGAAAGCAGGAACCGCCAAATCCAATGCCCGGCCTGAGAAAGCTACCGCCGATCCTGCTGTCCATGCCGATCGCCTCGGCCACCTTGCCGGCGTCCGCTCCCACCGCTTCGCAGAGGTCGGCAATCATGTTGACGAAGGAAATCTTCATGGCGAGGAAAGAGTTCGACGCATGCTTGATGAGCTCCGCGCTGTTGATGTCTGTCACCACAAAAGGCACGCGCGGGCGCTGAGCGCAATTCTCGTGGATGGGGCAGACGAAACTCTGCTCCAGCACCGGCCGATACACTTCCTCGAGTAGCTCAGCCGCTTTTGCGGAATCGACCCCAACCACGATCCGGTCAGGATGGAAAAAGTCCTCGACTCCCGATCCCTCCCGCAAGAACTCGGGATTGGAGGCGACATCGTAGCGGGACTGCGCGTTGTCACCGTAGATGGCGAAGTGCTTCTGGAGCCGGCGGCCGGTCTGCACAGGGACGGTGCTCTTCTCGATCACAAGGTGGTAGCCTCGTGAGCTTGCTGAGATTCTGCGCGCCACCAGTTCCACCGAGGAAAGGTCCGCCTCGCCGTTCTCGAGAGGCGGAGTACCCACGCAGATAAAGATCACCTCGCATTGCGCCAGCGCGTCTTCGATCCGGGAAATGAACTCCAACCGCCTCGCCTCCCGGTTGCGCTTGACCAAGTCTTCTAAGCCCGGCTCGTAGAAGGGCATCCCTCCCGCATTGAGGGTATCGATCTTCCCCTGGTCGTCATCGACGCAGATAACCCTGTGGCCCGTTTCAGCCAGGCCCGAGGCAGTGATTAGGCCCACATAGCCGGCTCCAATAACCGTAATGTTCATATGACTACCGTTCCTCCGCCGGAAGGGTGCTGCTTTCCTCAATTGCGAAGCCTATCACAAACATTGTTGACTCGGGGGAGATTCTCCGTCTGGATGATGCCAGCGCACCAGTCGGTCGATAGGATCTCACGTCCGCACCGATGCGAATCCCGAGGTTGTCTAGTGCCCTGAGTCAGAAGTTCATTTAGGAATTTAGCCCGTCGGCTGACGGGCGGCAGCCTATAGTCCACGGCGTGTGTCGCGAACCCCCGTGCTGACGAAATTCTTAAGCCCCAAAGGGGCGGCCTAACATAGCCCAGGCCAACGGCCTGGGTGAGGAATCCATACCGCGCAATTGGCCAGCCCTGAAGGGGCGTGACGAGCCGCCCGAGGCGTCGGAGGCGACGCTGCGCGGAGGCCAACGCCGGGTTATTTCGCCCTTGCAGGGCTTGCTCCCAGAGAAAAATGGGGTCTCGTTCGCGACCCAGGCCGTTGGCCTGGGCTTTGTTAGCTCGCCCCTTTGGGGCTCGGAGCATTCCCAACCAAGAATCAAATACGCCCATCGTTGAAGGGCTGACATATACTACAGACTTCTGGGGCGCGACACTAGCCGACTTTGTGTCACTGTCACAACATCGCGCTGGCGTCGCAAGCCCTGACCTCGATTTCGCAAAATTTGGCGTTGTTTGGTCCTTTTGGGGTTCGATTGCGCTCAAATTGCGCGCAAAAAACGCAAAATTTGCAGTATTGAAAAAAGTGATATCGTTTGTTTTCAACCACTTCTTAGCTTCGTTCCCACGATTTTCATATTTTCTCGTGGTCCGCCGGATTTCCCTCTCCCAGGCGATTCCGGATCGCCCGCGGCCGCCTTTAGAGGCCGGCGTCAAGACGTGCAAGTTGTTACAAAGCTCGAATTCTGCCTTTAATGCGTCCATTTCGACACTCAATTACGGTTCGTTTGGGTTCGTTTTGAGTTCGTTTTGAGTTCGTTTCAAATGTGCATCCTTTGTTTTCATAAATATACTGGCTTCGTTCGTATTATTTTTTGTTTGTTTCAGTGCTATCTTCTCCCCGGGGGCCGGGGTATTCCGTTTCTTGGAAAAGCGCGTCCCACCTCCGGCGCTCGGCTACGACAATATGTCCACAAAATGACCACAACTATAGGCTATCACGCCGGGCTGGGTTTGTCAAGCGAAAAAACGCGAAGTGGTAAAGTTCGAGGTTGTAGCGGCGAGTTTGCCTCGCCAAACGGCGGCGTAAGGTCGGCCGCGGCATTCGCCCGACACTTCCACTGACTAAGGCCTAACTCGCACCCGGCCTACGGCAAGTCCCACTAATAAAACAACTATGGGCGACACGCCTGTTTGATTCGGTAGCTTACAGGCGTCTGTCACGTGCGAAAAAAACCGGCCGCAAAGGAAGGAATCGGTAGTATCAAAGGTCGGGCAGACCGCCGTAAAACGTGAATCCGCGCCAGTCAGCGAGCAAGGTGCGTGTTCTACGCTCAGTCACAGTTCGTGCGTGCTTTTGGCCATGGGCGCTTTCTTGGGGGCATGGCACAATTAGTATTCAAAAGGCTTCTAACATTCTTCTGGGCGTTTGCGATGAAATGACGTGCGGGGAACCGAAGTCGCTGAGGTTCTCGGGGCCATCGCGCCTCCCGTTCCATTCTGTGCAGAGTATATGCTGAGTCAGGTAAGCTTACCGACGCAGACGCAACCTCGCCGTTGCTCACGTCAATCGTTGGCAAGGGCGAATAGAGGTTTGGCTCGACGTGAACATTCTCCTTACCAAGGTTCCCGTCCGCAGTTTGGGCCCAGTGTTGACAGTGCGTGATGTGGGGGACCTCAGGACATTCGATAAATACCATTGTGGGCGCTACTGCGAGGGCGGTGAGTTTTGCCAGGGTCTTCATTGTTCGGCCTCAATCTTATTATACCGGAGCGGCTCTGAGAATTGGACCGCTCTTCCGGCGTGCTAGTGCCCGCCGTACTTATGCGGGCCGCCGTGTCAAGCCATTTGAGAATGTTACTTTCGCCTGAGCCGTCAAGCCATCAGAAATGTTACTCGACGCCTCATGGTTTTTTGCGTCCTGCCGCGATCGGAAACGGAGACCGAGAGGGACTCAGATTGTGGTGCGCCAGTTCGTAAATCGCTGCCAGTTTCTCCTCGATACGTCGGTTCAAGTCGAAGGGGTCGAGATTCGCCTGCTGAGCGTGCAATTGGGCCAGCGCCTTGACCTCTCCTTCGCCGGACTGCTGCACTCGTTCCAGCGGGCTCCGTGCCGCGTCATAGACCCTGCGCACGCGCGCCCCCACGCGCACCTTGCGCAGCAACTTCACCGAGGGCTGAAACACATTCATCCAGAGACGCCATTCCTGGCCGTACAGATCGTTCATGGCCTTCACCGCTCGTGCCGTATCATAGCGCTCCCAGCCCAGCAACTTGCGGACGTGCGTCCAGTTCTTTTGTTCGATGTGGGCGTTGTCGTCTTTCTTGTAGGGTCGTCCGCGCGTGAACTGGATCTGCCGACTGGCGCACCAGCGGCCCACGTGCCAGTTGAGAAACTCCGAGCCGTTATCGGTATCGATGCCCAGCAAACGAAAGGGCAAGGTTTGGGCAATCTCCTCCAGCGCCACGGCCACTCCCTTTTGGCCGCGTCCCAACACGGCCCGCGATTCCGTCCAACCGCTGTAAACATCAGTGACATTGAGCGTGTAGGCGAATTCTCCTTCCCCGGAGTTGCCCGAGTGCGCCACCAGGTCCACCTCGGTGAAACCGGGGAGTCGCGCATCCCAACGGTCGACCTTGAGGGGGATGTGATGCTTCAGCAAGCGACCCGGCCGGGTGCCTCCGTAGATGCGTTTCTTGTCGGCTACTTTGTAGCCTCTCAGCCGGCGGTCGATCTGGCGGGCGCTGATCCCGAGCAACTGTCGCTCCAGCTCGGCGCTCAGCCGAAAATGTTTCCGCACCCAGGGCATCCAGAGCGGGATCAAGGCCTTCAGGCGCACCGACCAGGGGTAGCCCGCCGTGCGCCAGATTGCCTTCAGCACCGACACCAGCGCCCTGCCATAGGTAGGCCGACGCTGCGGCGGAGAGGCCGGGCGAGGCCGCTCTCGGCTCGGTGGCGGCCCATTCAGCAAGCGCAGAGCATGCTTGCGGTGATAGCGTGTATTGGCACAAAACTCGTCCAGCATCTTCTGCTTGGTCCGCCGATCGGCCCGATGATAACGGGCGTACACCGCCCGGAGATAATCCCACCTGCTTTGCCGTCCCATCGCAACCCTCCTCCCGTCGCTTCCCTGGGTTACTTTGCTGATGGCTTGACGGCTCAGCGGGTAACATTTCTAAATGGCTTGACGACACCCCATTAGTAACATTTAGCATGTCTCGATTCGGCCGCTTGCGTACGAGGGTGGATCGGGAGTAGAATCCGCCCCAACGGACCGACTCCGTACGTGCCATGAAGGCGCCCGTACGACGGACCTTTTTGTGGGGTGCCCGCGAGTAGTCGGCTTTCCTCAGGCACTCGAAGTGCGGCCCGCAAAGTCAAACGTGGCCTTCCGTTTAGGAGGACGTCCATGCCATTGCGCTCCTGTAAGGAATGTGGTCGTCAAATAAGCACCGATGCCAAGGTGTGTCCGCAGTGCGGAAAGAAACAGGGGACAAATGCACTGGCGGTTGGCTGCCTCGGCACTTTCGTTGGTCTGCTTGCTTTGTTGATTATCTTCGGGGTTGTTACTTCACTCTTTGAAGATCACAAGGGTAATACCTCTCAGCAGACGGTCCAACCAGCCCAGCCGCCAACGAAGCCCAGAACGGCGAAAGAGACACTTGTGGCTGCGAAGGAACTCTTGTCATCCGGCCAACCCGAGAAAGTTGCCGACCTCGTCAAACCTCTCTTAACGGACCCGAAATACGCGCGTCAAGCGCGGCAATTGATTAATCAGAGCACGTCCCAAATGGCCGATGAACTGGCCGCAGGGATGCAAAAATCTATGTTTGATGCAGGCGAGGAAGTTTACGTCAAAGCCACGGGTCCGAATAAAGAGACAATTCAGTTTTCCGGCCCTCTCATGGGTGCTCTATGGGTCCACCAGTTCGCGAATAGTGAGGTACCGGGAAGGCTGAGGGGCATGGGCTTCAAGCGAATGTCATTTGTTAATAGCATGACTGGCGACGCGTGGTCTCAGAAACTCGAATGATTACGCGGGTGCCCGACCCCTCTCCTGGACACGCCTTGCACCCGCTGCCTTGTAAGTTCATGCCTTCTATGAGCTTCCCCGAATACACCCTATGATCCTGAGGCAGACGGTTCGCGGGTGGGTCAATTTGAATTTCTTGGGAATTAGACGTCAGTCGATCCGCGGAGCGATTTTGGAATCTTAACCCGCTCAAACCGAGGCGTAGACTTATTTATCGCACGCGGCATGGCTGCGATTAGGATTGCTTCGAGCTCCTCCAACTTGTCACGAGACTCGTTGCCCGTATCCGCCAGCGCAAACGCGGAAAAGTAATCCCAGTGAGCATAGTAGTCATCCGTTATCTTATTTGAGTGATCGTGTAGGCGGCTAAAAAGTTTGGCGGCCTTACCCACGTAATAGAGTTCGTCACCTTTGTACAGCACGTAAACCCCAGGGTGCTGCAGCTCCGGAACTTCGCGCTTGATTAGCAAGCGGCCCTTATCATCCTTCTTCTTGAACAGGTCGCGAGGCCACATTCGAAAAAATTTGAAATCGCTGAAACGTATATTAGGCATGCCGGTCAGTATACCATTCGTCCCCGCCCACGTCCTATGATCCTGAGGCAAACGGGTGGACTTAACGTCCGAAATGGCTCGATTCGGACATACTTTCATTCACCATCCGACGGGCAGGGATATCGAACCGTGTGTCGAGGGTGGCATGCTGGGGTCAGCGACATGAAAAGCCATGTCGCCGCCACCCGCGTTTTTTAGAGCCCCGTCAGGGGCGGCATAGAGTAGCCCACGGCGCAAGCCGTGGGTTGGTGGACCCTCACCCCGCCTCCGGCACCCCTCTCCCGCCCGGCGGGAGAGGGGACGGGGGTGAGGGCCGGGACCCCGCGACCCACGGCTTGGGCCGTGGGCTACAGGCTGCCGCCCGCTCCGCGGGCTGAAATAACAACTATAGCGCGGCTGCGGCCTGAGACGCCTTGAGAAATACCCTTGCAGCGGAACTAGAAAATGTTTGAGAATTATAAAGAGAGATAAAAGTCCGGGGAGAAGTCGCGCAAGCAAGAAGCTAGCAAAGATCAAGTTGAAAAGATGACCGGGGAGGAAGCGGCATGATCGTTGGAATTCCTAAGGAGAGCTTTCCGGGGGAGCGGCGTGTGGCGTTGGCGCCGGCAGTAATTCCGAGTTTGCTCAAGGTGGGGTTCGAAGTGGTGGTTGAGGCGGGGGCGGGGGCTGCGGCCGGCTATCCGGATGCGGAATACGCAGGCAAGGGAGGCAAGATTCTGCCGCAGCGCGCCGAGGTGTTCAAAGCCGCCGATGTGGTGCTTCAAGTCCTCTGTTACGGATCGAACGACGCGACCGGCAAGGCTGACCTGCCTCTGCTTCGACCCGGTCAAGTGCTGATCGGTTTCTTGCGCCCTCTGGGCTCCGTCGAAACGGTTCAGGAAATCGCCGCGACGGGAGTGTCGTCGTTTTCCATTGAACTCATGCCGCGCACCACGCGCGCCCAGAGCATGGACGCGCTGTCCTCGATGGCCACGATCTGCGGTTACAAAGCAGTGCTGCTGGCTGCGGACCGGCTGCCGCGCATGTTCCCCATGCTGACCACGGCCGCAGGAACCATCACTCCGGCGCACGTCTTCATTATCGGCGCCGGGGTGGTGGGGCTTCAGGCCATCGCGACGGCGCGAAGGTTAGGAGCCATAGCTTCTGCTTACGACATGCGGCCGGCGGCCAAGGAACAGGTGCAAAGCCTGGGGGGGCGCTTCGTCGAACTGCCGGTCGAGGCCCAGGATGCCCAGGATGCGCGTGGCTATGCGCGCGCCCAAGACGAGTCGTTCTACCAGCGCCAGCGCGAACTGCTCGGCCGCGTGGTGGCGGAGAGCGACGTGGTGATCACCGCGGCGGTCATCCCGGGCAAGCGCGCGCCGCTGCTGATCACGCACGACATGGTGGAGAAGATGGCCCCAGGTTCGGTTATCGTGGATGTCGCGGCGGAGCGCGGAGGGAATTGCGAACTGACTCAGGCCGGCAAACTTGTTGTCGAGCACGATGTTACCATTATGGGTTATATCAACCTGGCGAGTACCGTTCCTTATCATGCCAGCCAGATGTACGCGCGAAACGTCGCATCGTTTCTTACTCACCTGACCAAAGACCGTAAGATCGTCATCGATACCAGTGACGAGATCACACGTGAAACGCTGATCACACAGGGCGGGAAGGTCGTCAACACGCGTGTAAGGGAGTTCTTTGGGCTGGACGGCAAGGCTGCTTCGCCGGGGTCGTTCACGGGCACCCGGAAACCATGAAAATGGGCCGACGGTGGATGGATGTGGCGCGGGCGTCTCGCCCGCGGTCGCGGGAGCGTCCCGCTCCCGCGCGCGGGCAGAGCCTGTCCTGAGCGGAGCGAAGGAACGCCCGCGCGACAGCGGGCGGGACGCCCGCACCACAGTTTTCAGAGCAGGAGAACAACATGACCTTTGATCTGATCAGCAACCTTTGGGTTTTTGTGCTGGCGGCTTTCATCGGATTTGAGGTGATCCGGCGCGTCTCGCCGCTGCTTCATACGCCGCTGATGTCGCTCACCAACGCGCTGGACGCCATCGTGGTGGTCGCCGCGATCATCATTTGCGGACGGCACAAGAGCACCCTTTCTACGGTGCTTGGAGCGATCGCCGTGGCCGCCTCGTTCAGCAATATGGTAGGCGGCTTTGTCATTACGGACCGCATGTTGCGAATGTTCAAAACCACCAGGACGAAAAAACCATGAACCCTCTCACTGCGCAACAACTCATCGACCTTGCCTACATTATCGCCGTCGCCTTGTTCATTTTGGCCCTCAGGTGGTTGAGTTCGCCGGCGAGTGCGAAGCGCGGCGTCCTGGCGGGAGAAATCGGAGCGGCCCTGGCGGTGGTCGCCACACTTTGCAACTACGAGATCATCGACTACAAATGGATCACGGTGGCCTTGGTGGTAGGAGCGGTGGTGGGCGTCCCCCTGGGCCTGGTTCACATGACCGCCGTGCCCCAGCGGACCGCCTTGAGCCACGCTTTTGGGGCTCTTGCCGCGGCCATGATCGGGATTGCCGAGTATTACGTGCGCCTGCCTCACGTGAACAAGTTTGAGATGGTGGAGATCTCCTTGGAGGTGATCATCGGCTCGCTCACCGTCACGGGCAGCTTGATTGCCGCTGGGAAACTCCAGGAAATCCTGCCGCAGCGTCCCATTACTTACAAAGGGCAGAACTTCGTCAGCCTGTCCGTACTGGGAGCGGCCGTGCTCCTGGCGCTGTGGTTGATCTTCCATCCCGAGCAGTCGCGGCTATTTCCGGTCATGGTCGGAATCTCGCTGATCTTCGGCGTGATGCTGGTGACGCCCATCGGCGGCGCAGACATGCCCACGGTCATCTCGCTCCTGAATTCTTACGCCGGACTTTCGGCCGCACTCCTCGGTTTTGTGCTTAACAACAAGGCGCTGGTCGTCGCCGGCGCCCTGGACGGCTCCTCCGGCTTCATCCTCTCGGTGATCATGTGTAAAGCGATGAACCGGTCCTTTACCAACGTAATGTTCGGGGCTTTCGGTCAGGTTCAGGTTTCGGCCCGCGCGGAGAAGGAAGAGCGGACGGTGCGTAGCGCCAGCGCGGAAGAAGCCGCTGCGATCCTCGGCAATGCCAACAGCGTCGTCATCGTTCCCGGCTATGGAATGGCCGTGGCCCAGGCGCAGCATAAAGTCCGGGAGCTCTACGATACGCTTACCAAGAAAGGAGTGGATGTGAAGTTCGGCATCCACCCTGTGGCAGGCCGCATGCCCGGCCACATGAACGTTTTGCTGGCCGAGGCTGACATTCCTTACGACAAACTGGCCGACATGGACACGATCAATCCGGAATTCCCTCAGACCGACGTGGCCTTGGTGATCGGCGCTAACGACGTCACCAATCCCGCCGCGAAGACCGACCAGGGCAGCCCCATCTACGGCATGCCCATCCTCGAGGTGGACAAAGCCCGAACCGTAATGGTGATCAAGAGGAGTATGAGCCCCGGGTTCGCGGGCATCGCCAACCCACTCTACTACCTCGACAGAACCTTGATGCTCTTTGGAGATGCGAAGGCGTTCGTGGGCGACATTGTTCGGGAGTTGGCGGGAGGAGGGCACTGAACGGCAGGAGCCAGGATTCAGGAGTCACTCCTGACTCCTGACTCCTGACTCCTATTTCTTCTTCAGCGACCGGATATAGGTAACGACCGCTGTGATCTGTTCGTCACTAAGCTTGTCGCCAAAGGCAGCCATGGCTGTCCCCTTCTTCCCGTTCTTGATGACGACCCTAATCTGCTTGTCTGTCATCGACGCCTGCCACTTCCGCGAGGTGAAGTCCGGAGTCTTGAGCGCGGCGAATCCCTTCCCGTCCGCGCCGTGGCACATTACGCAGTTGTTCTTGAAAACCGCATCCCCGTTATCGGCAGGAACTGCGGCGTGAAAGGCGAGAGAAGAAAAAAGCAAGCCAACGCCGACCAGCAAACACGTACAGCCAAAGCCAAGTTTGATCTTCATAAGTCTCCTGAGTCCTGGAATGCGTTCCCAGCCGACGCCGACGCAAGCTAACAGGAAGCTGAGCCGGATCGGCCCTCCTGAAGTTACATTCCCATATTAGCAGGAGCCCGAAAAAACTGCATGGGCTACGGGTTGTGTTCTAAATGCGGCTGACCATCGTCGATGATCTCTCAGCCCCGAAGGGGCGGCCTAGCAAAGCCCAGGCCAACGGCCTGGGAGAGAAGCCGGTTTTCCGAGTCGAGCCCTGAAGGGGCGAACTACGGAATGCGCAGCTATCACGCCCCTTCAGGGCTTGCGATCGGAAATGAACTATTTTCTTACCTACCACCCAGGCCGTTGGCCTGGGCTTTGCTAGGCCGCCCCTTCGGGGCTGTGGGTTTGCCACCCCCTGCTTCATTTGACGACAGGCGTTAGCAAAGTTGCGGTTGCGAAAAGTCTGGATGAAAACTTATACTAAAACAGGCTCAGGGTGCTAACAAGAAACTCCGGTTAGGGCTCCAGGAGGTTCAAACCATGGGGGTACTTCGCGTAAAAAGGAGAACTCTGCGTTGGGGATTCACCCTGTTATCGAGCGCCTTCTTGATAATGTGCCTGCTGGTTCAGACAGGCCACTTCGGGCGCGCCGACCAAACAACCGCCCCGCCCGTTCGTGAGATCCAGTTAGGCCGATCTCATCCTGATACGCTGTACGCGCTGACGGTGTGGGTGAAAGATCCCGCGACGCTTCGTGGCGACGGCGCGGTTTTGGCCACGGTGAGAGACGGACGAGGAGACGTCGAATCCAAGTGGCTGCACAGCGCCGACCTGGATTTTTATCTTACCCTCCGGCCCCGCGGGCCCGGCCCGATTTCCGTTCGTCTCTCCGCTCCCTCGAACGGCCACATTCCGGAAATCGGCGCCACTTTGAAGCGGATCCCCATGGCGCCGGCCCACACCTCAAGCCAGACCGGTGACCTACGGACGGGCTTTATCGCCGCATTGCCCAACGGGACTTGGCAAGCCGCTCAGCGGTTCGAGTTCGGGCAGACGATTTACGGGAGTAATGACGAAAGACCCTACGCACCTTCCAGAGTCGAAGACGCTTACCTAGCAATGCTCAAAGGCTTTCAATGGTTCAAGTTCACCTTTCGAGGAAAGGCGCCGCGGCTCGTCTATTTTGTGCTCAACGTTGCGGATCGCGACGTGCCGCTCGACGTAGACATCTTCCAGGCAGGTAAGAATTCCGCCGGACAGCCCGATGTCGTTCCTTACGACAAGGGCGAGTTTGTCTACCAGATCGAGGCGACTCAGAACTACCCGGGGCTCTATAAGTTTCGCACGCGCATTCTGGACCCGGGCCAGGAATACTATGTGCGCGTGGCAGCCAATCACCCTGCCTTTCAGCTTCGTACTTATAATTACGCGATTCCGCCTTACTCCGATCCACCCCTGGCGGTGCGCGCGGGAATGGACTTCCTCATCAACATGGGCGACACGTGGCTTTCCAATACGCCGCGGCGCGGAGCGATTGCGTTGCGCACAGCCATGCAGCATTCCGAAACTCAACTCTGCATCGCCTGCCACCCCACGCAGTTCTCTACTCGCGGGTATTTGACCGCGGTTCGCAACGGCTACCCACCCACGCAGCGGGCGGCGCTGGAATTCCTCACTGATCGCATTTATAACAATGCCCGGCCGTTGTATGGCGAGGCCAACACCAACTGGGTGCGCGTCATCTACTCGGCGCGTACAGTCGCCAGCCGCCTGCCCCTGATCGCGCACGCGTTCGAGGAAAATGTAACCCACGACCCGCCGCGCAGGAACTTCGACTTGCCCTACGCCGAATTCCTGAAGATTCATTACAAGGGCGTAACTACAATGCCGGGTGACGAAACCGACGGCTGCGAGCCTGACGTGAGCCCCTTCGAGATCGGAACGCAGAGCTGGCAGACCTTCAATCTGGTTTACAACCAGACCCACGAAGATGAATGGCTGGCTGAACGCGACAAGGTGGAGCGCCTGGCAGTGGCCGCCGAGCCCAAGAACATGATCGATCTGGATTGGAAGATCATCCTGCTGGCCACTATAGACGGGGCGAAGTACGCCCCACAGATTGATAAGTTGATCGAACAGCTTTATAGCTACGAAACTCCGGATGGCGCCTGGCCATATCCGTTTGACAAGAAAGCAAAGCCGGCGGATTTCATCTCCTACAATGCCGTTTATGCGCTGGCGCTGGCAGGGCGCCGCCCTGAGTCCGACGAGAGGATGGAGCGGGCTGTGAAGGCAATGCTGGGCGCCCAGCGGCAGGAAGGAAGTTGGGAAGGTGACCCCGTCTATCAGGGCTTCAACACACCGTTCCGCGCCACACAATTCGCGGTGATGGCGCTTTCAACCCTCTACCCGGGGATGACCAAGGCGAAGAACTGGGACGCTGCTTATCCGCCGCCGCCCACTCAGCTTGCCACCAACAACCTGCCCTTGCTGTTGGCCCAGCTTGACCAATACTGGGACCCGGCGCCGGGGCCCGTCTTGCAGCAGATCCGCAAAGTGCTTACGGAGAGCGACCAGCCGCTGGCCCGCGAAGCCGCGGCACGGGCCATCGGGCATATGGCCGATCCCGGGTCGATGCCGGCCTTGATCAAGGCTCTGGGCGATCCCAGCAAGATGGTGCAGACCAGCGCCGCATACGCGCTGCGCATGATTCTGTCACGGCGGCAGAGCGCCGCGGCGGAAGGGCGCAAACTGCTGGCAGCAGCACTCGCCTCGCCGGACGCGCGCACCCGCTGGGGCGCCGCACGCCTTTTCAACCAACACTTCAAGGATCTGACCGAGGATGATGAGTTGCTGGCGGCCCTGGAGCGCGACCTCGACGACCCGGTTCCTTTCGTGCGTTTCGAAGCCGCTTCCGGCCTGTGGCGCTGGTACTACTGGCAGGTTGACGAATCCGCCGTGCGCCGCAGTACACTCGAAGCACTGGCTACTCATCTCAACACTGAAACCGACCCCATGGTCCGTCGCGGGCTCGAGGAGAGCGTTTACGATCTGCTCGACGAGAATACCGGGTACCTCACCGCCTGGGTTCGGGCGAGTTCACAGGACGTGGATAAGCGCCGCATTGGGGAGGGTTACGAAGCCGTGGTGCGCGATCAAGCCCAGGTGCTCGCCAAGGTCTTGCGCGACGGCACTCCGATGGGCCGCGAAGGTATTCTGAATGCCTTGTGGGATTTTCACATTCGGCACTACGCTCTGCCGCCCGTGAAAGAGAACACCGTAGCGATTGGCCTGCCCGCGGTTCTCACCCAATACGTTAGGGGCGTTCCGGATCTTCACGTTCCAGGCTATGAATACCCGCCCTATCGCGAGGCCGTAAACTTCAAGTACGACGTTCACAACGGTTTCTTCCAGACACGCATCGGCAACGACAGCGACCTGATCCATTTCTTCAAGAGTTCGGGGCCGGAACTGGAAAACGCGCTACTGGCTTGCCTCCAGGGAGCTGACGACCCGATGAAGATCGAAGTGCTGAAAGCAGGGAGCACTCTGAGCGGCGCCGGCGACGAGCGCTTCACTCTCGCCGCCCTCGAGCTCTCGGAAGACCCCAGCGAGGATGTTCGAAAGACAGTCCGCTATGTTTACGAGGACGGTCAGCGCGGAATCCTTAACCTCGACGCGCCGAGCGCACCGAGTCCTCAACTGGTCACAAAGGTTGTCGAGATCCTCGAACATGGCAACCCGGATAGCCAAGCCGTGGTCCTTCCCTTGCTTGCGGCACTGCCCGGCGATTCTCCCTGGGGACGCCAGGAGAAAGTGATGGCCGCGTTGGGCTTCCTGCTCGAAGCGACGCCACGGCCCGCAAATTATGCGCAGGTTCTCAATGCGGCTTCTTCTTTCAAGACCCTGATGAAAGTGCCCCCGCTGCGCCGGCAGGTTCTGGCGGGATTGGATGATCACGACCCCGAGGTGCAACGCGCT
The DNA here is from genome assembly GCA_963842495.1 of uncultured Acidobacteriota bacterium. GTDB lineage: Bacteria > Acidobacteriota > Terriglobia > UBA7540 > UBA7540 > CAVROP01. The sequence continues at coordinate 111,466 of CAWJHY010000006.1, read as the reverse complement.
GCCCTGCGGGTGGCCTTGGAGCATTTCCTCAACGATGCTCAGACCACTCCCCTGGTGAAGACGGCTTTCGCCAACTTGAACCCCTCGGCGCAGAATATCCTGGTTGAGGAAGTCGGAGATCCGAAATTCATGCGCCGGCATCTGGGGATCGCGGGCGGAGCCGTCTCGCAGGACCAGCAGTACTTCTTGGGCGAAAACCTTGCCTACCTGAAGGCGCCGGACCTGCTGGATAACCCTATCGTTCTCGACACGATGTTGAGCTGCTTGCGGTCCAGCGATCCAAACGTGCGCGCGGGCTCCCTCGACGTTTTACGCAAAGTGAAAGGGATTGAGGAGCGGCCGGACTTCCGCGCCGCGCTGAGCCAATTGGAGAAAGACACCAACCCGCGCTTGAAGCTCATCGCTGAAAGCGTGCTGGAGGGAAAGAAGCTCAGCGAGGCGCTGAAGGACGTGCAGCCCGGCTCGGTGCTCGATTTCAACTACTTCGTCGCGAAGGTCGAGCCCATCCTGGCCACGCCGGGGGCGGACGGGAAGGCCTGCGTGTTCTGCCATGCCAGCCACGTGATCTTCAAACTGCAACCTCCCAACGAACAAGGCGTCTTCTCGCCTCAAGACAGTGAAGAGAATTACAAATATGCGATGCGGGTGGTGGACATCAACGATCCAAGGCACAGTCTCATGCTGATCAAGCCTACCCGCCCAACAGACAGCGCCGGCAACGTGGGCGATTATCTGGCCACGCATAACGGCGGCCGGCGCTGGCCGGGGAACGAATCAAGCTGGCAGTACCGGACGATCCTGGAGTGGATTCGAGGCGGGCGAGTGGAAAATGCCGTAGCCGCAAAGCAAGGCGGCTACTAATATTGCCTCTTCTCCACTTTGGGCCGCTCTGCCCGGCTCATCTGTTTGGTTTCGATGGCCGGATGCTCGAGCCCTCGAAGCTCCTCGATGTTCTCACAAACCTTGAGGATGCCCGCCGCGATGTCATCCACATCCTTGCGGCTGCCGAGGAAGAAATGATGGGGCAGCCAGACGGATTCCTCGTAAGCGGCACGTTCAGAAACAGGACAATTGTAAAGGCTCCGCAGGTCGAGGGGGTTCTCTCTGCCCCACGACAGCGCTGGATAATCCGCTGCCTTCACAGGGAATAAAGCACTCTTGTATACCGGCTCGTAGAACAATCCGTCGCAAGGAACCCCTTCCATCTCGAGCGCCCCAAGGAACGCGGCGCGGGGAATCCCCGCGAAGTGTTCAGGAAGATATTTAAAGACGTATTGATAGGCCGCCACGCGAGTGATGCGGCGGTCCCGCTTCAGGAAGGCAACCCCGGGCGTGCCGGTGATGCGGCTCTCGAGGTATTCCATGTTGCCCTGCCGCGTGTCGGCCTGCCGCGCCAAACGATCGAGCTGCACTTCGAGGATGGCGGCCTGGAATTCCGTCATGCGGTAGTTGAAGCCGATGATCCGGTGGCCGAATTTATCGGTTTCGCTGGCGCGCCCGCAGTTGACGTAGGATTGCGCGCGCTCGAAGTGCTCCAGCTTGCTGGTGATCACGGCGCCCCCTTCGCCGGCAGTCATCAACTTGCTCGACTGGAAGCTGAAGCAGCCCATGTCTCCAGTGGCACCCGCGCCCTTCTTTTTCCACTGTCCTCCATGCGCGTGGGCGCAATCTTCGATCACCACCAAGTTGTGCTGCCGGGCGAGACGCCCGATGGCGTCCAGGTCGGCAAAGCTCATCGCCAGGTGGACCGGCAGAATGACTCGAGTTTTGCTGGTAATCACCTTTTCGATCAGACCGGCGTCCAGGCAATACGTTGCAGGGTCGATATCAACGAAAACCGGGACGGCATTGAGCTGGAGCACCGGGCCCACGGTTCCTTCCCAGGTGTAGGCGGGAACGACAACCTCATCTCCCGGTTGGATCCCCACCGCCTTCAAAGCAACCTCGATGGCGACCGTGCCGTTGGCTAATGCGATGCCGTATTTAGCGCGGTGGTACTCCGCAAAGCGCTGCGCGAAGGCGCTGGCGTGCGCATTGGGGAAGGGATACCCGCCCCAATTACGGCTCTTGAGAACTTGTTGAATGGCCCGTTCTTCCTTGCGGTCATAAACCGGCCAGGGAGCAAACGGCTTGGTGCGAATTGGTCTTCCACCCCTGATGGCAAGATTTCCCATAAAAGGACCTCCAAATGAAATTCAATTTACAAGGCTGGCCAGTGGCCGCAGTAAAATAAACGTCTCCGTGCCCTCTGTGCGCTTAGAGCCTCAACACGGAGCGCACGGAGGGCCTCAGTGATCTCTGTGTTTTGTCTTTTGTCGGCCGCAGAGATCGCGGAGAGAACACGAGGTGCTACCTCCGATCTATTTCAAGCGAACCACGTTCGAGTAAGCCGACTCGCCCGCATCGTTCAGTGCGCGGACCCGATAGAAGACTACGCCGCGGCCGGCTTGTGAGTCGGTGAATTCCGTCGTGGTGGCTGGGATGGTCTCGATCCTCTGCCAACTCCCTTCTGTGATGCGGCGCTCCACCGCGCTCTGAGTCGGATTCCCGCCGTGCACTTCCCAAGTGAGCGTTACTGCCCCCGCCCCACGCTGGGCGCGCAAAGAGCTTGGCGCCTCCGGCAGCACGTTCCAATCGAAATAGCTCGCATCGGCAATGGCCAAAACGCTGTCGCGAACCGGGACGGACTCGAGCACATTGCGGCTACCTTCTTTCCACTCGAGGGGTCTGATCTCGCCCGAAACGACGTCAATCAAGACGGGATGCTCAATCCCGGTATTCTCCAAGGTAAGACTTTCGTAGAAGGGAGGAAAGACATTTCCCGGCAGGCTGTGAGCGCCCAACCAGTAGGCAACAACGGCCTTGCCGTTCTTGGCGCGGAAGCCGTAGGCATAGAAGGGGAAGCCGGATTTCCTGCGGAGAGCAGGGATCCCGGGGCTGTCGATATTGATGGACGGGTCGAACTTAGTATCGGAAAAGAGCGCGTTGGTGTTCTGCAACGAGAAGAATCCCGGCCGGGGCGTGAAGTCTTCCGCCACGTTGCGCAGTCCGTGAATCAGGCCGAAATCGTCGTATTCATTTCCGTCAGTGCCGGCGGCGATGATCCAGACAAAGGTCTTCACGCCCGCCGCCCAGTTGTACACCAGCATGCGCGGAATGTACTTGGCCTGCACGGACTCATCCGAACCCTCCCAGGAAGGGATGGAGTTAAACTCGTCATCCCAAAACTGAATGTCGGAGCGAATGCCCGGATAGCTGCGCACCAAGTCCCGCAACTTTGCCGGGGACTCGGGGCCATACGCGCCATAATCCTCTGATTCAGGGGTGAAGTTCTGGCCGTAACCCGGGTAGGTATGATATGCAAAAACATCAATGTCGGCGGCGCAACCGCAAGCGTCGAGCGCGCGCTTTGCGAAGTCGCGGATGGGGTCGGCCTGACCTCCGTAAATCACCTTCGCGTCCGGGTCGGTTTCATGAACGGCCTTGGCCATTGCTTTCAGCAGATGCCCGTATTCTTCCGGATTCCCCCAGGGGTTCCAATAGCCGATGTCCTCCTCATTCCAGAGGGCCCAGTAGTGAATCTTGCCCTTGAAATGATCCACCATGAAGCGGACGTAGCGGATGAATGCCTCGATCTGCGCCGGTGTGCGCGGCGCCCAAAAAACGGAATAAAGACTTCGGTCGTCGTTATGAAACGAGCCGGGCTTGGGCTCAATGGAATCGGGGAGTTTGCCGGATGGCGACGTATACATCGGGTTGCCGTACATGAGTTGGACTTGAATCTGAATGCCATTGTCGCGGAGTGAATCCACGTATTCGTCCAATAAGGGATTAATCGCCAACACTCCGCGCTTCTGCTCCACATAATCCCAGCTCGTCAGGTCGGAGCTGTTCTCGTACTGCCCAATGCGAATCCACTTCACCCCGGCGTCAAACATCCGGCCCCACCACCAGCGTTCCCACGGCAAATACGGCTCACGCGGCAGGTCCGAGTTGATGCCGAATCCGTCAGTGATCTGGGAAGACCGTTTGGGGGGGATATGATCCGGCGGTTGGTGGCGAGGTTCCTGCGCCAGAAGACGCTCGCCTGGGCAGGTAAGAAGAACAAAGGCTAGAACCAGCAAGGACCTGACGTGGCGCTTCCGCAGCATGATCGTGCCTCCCACGATAACGGACGCTCTACATCTCATTAAAGCTTGCCGTCTTCCGGAATGCCTCCACGTAGTGGCCGTCTTTCTTCGGCTGCTGGCTCATCAATTCCGCCTTCAGTCCGGTAAGGTCGGAAGGGTTCCAGTCCGGCCGGTACTTGTGGATCGAAGGCTCAAACTGGCTCACGTGCTTGCTTGCGGCTTCGAGCTTCAACTGCGCCACAGAATCGATATTGACCCAGTAATTGGCCTCCTGGGGTGCGGTGTAATAAAAGTAGGTCATGGGCACGGCGTAGGGCTCGAGGTGCTGCTCGAGGCGCTGGTTGGGAAAGTAGAGCCAGAACTCCGCGGCGCGAATGGCGTCTAGCGTGTTCAGAGCGGCCATGCGATGGTCCGTCTTGTGCCAGCGGGCGTACCAATTCCCCGGATCGATGGTCAAGAGCGCATCGGGGCGAATGCGGCGAATAATCGCCGTCGCCTCTTCAACGAGCTTCGGTTGGGGAGCATATTCCAACATGCCGTCGTCATAGCCCATCCACTGGATGTTCTCCGTCGGGGTCCCAAGGACGGTTTCAGCAGCTTCCTCCTCCGCCTTGCGAATGCGTGCCAGCCTCTGCGAGCTCATCTCCGGATCGTAGGAGCCCTTGTCGTCATTCGTGTAAATGACGATGTAAACTCTGTTGTGCCGTTGATTCAGCAATGCAATGGTTCCACCGGCTCCGAACAGCTCATCGTCCGGATGTGGGGTGAATACAAGGACCGTTTTGCCGGTCATCGTGTCGAGGCCGGGTTCCTGCGCTGACAGTCCCGCCGCCCCTAAGAACCACATCAAGGCGAATATCACAGCGAGGTGCTTCATGAATTATTCCTTTCGGCCAGCGCGCAGACTTGCTTTTTGGTCTGCGAGTCATAAGATTCACAACGCTTGGCTTAGCTCATGACTGGAGATTCTTTGGAAGCCGACTGATCAACTCGTCAAAAACCTCGCGCGCGGTGCTGAGCGCTTCATCCGCCTCCTCCTGCGACGGCTCGTTGGGCTCTCCGGGATAGCGAAATCTCCAGGCATACTCAGTGAGCGAGGCAGCACGATCGACGATCGCACCAAGTGTGGCGTCGATCGAAGTACACGCTCGGCCAAGCTCTTCGAGGTTGTGCGTCTTTCGAAATGGCGCGTCATGCCAGGCTAGGAACGCCTTGAAAGCCTTCTCCGCTGCCTGTTGAGCATGAAAGACAACGTCTGAAAGCAAGCCCGCCTGGGGGTCGGACATCGCGTGTTCTCCTGCCCGCAAGTCGAGAGCGGCTTTGCGCAACCAGGCGCGAACATCCTCCTTGCGCGCGTCGTCAGGCGCCATGCAAAAGCCTCCCTTCGCGCAAGACCGTTCCGGGGAGTGAAGCTTTGAGAGTGCGGCGGGGCTCGAAGTAGGACCGGGTACACACAACCACGTCGGCCGCCAAGCCGGTTCCCCGCAGTGCCTCGTAGGCCAACCGGCTTCGCTTCCGCTCAGGCGGGGCATCGTCGGGTACGACCACCAACAAATCGTAATCGCTATCCGGACCTGAATCGCCCCGGGCCTTGGATCCGAATAGGTACACTTCGACTGGTGCGTAGGATTTCACCAGACGGCGGACTATTTCGTTGAGTGCTGGATCTTCCGAGTTCTCCTGCATATTCCCGTCTGCAGGGGCACGCCATGGTGTGCCCCTACGAACAACAATCTAACATATCTGCCAATCAGGAAGATGCCGAACGGTTGCCAAGGCGCGGCCAGAGGGGCCGCTGCCTCAATCCACCATCAGGACTCTCGAAAATCGATGCGGGCGGGGCTGTCTTTGAATCCGCGAGTCTTGACCGCATCGTAGATGGTGCCCGCAACAAACCAACAGCCGCCCAATATCTTGGCCGGCGTCGCCAAGCTCACCCAGATGGCAAGGCAGAAGATAATGCCCAGAGCGGGCGCAACTGCGTCTCCAAACAGGCGCCTCGAGGCGCGCGCCGAAGGCGCCAGATAAAACTCCCGCAAGGCCGCGGCGTTGACGCCCATGAAGGCGAGAAAAGCCCCAAAGTTAATCAGTTCCGCCGCGCGCTCGTAATTCAGAACGATAGCTCCGAGGAAAGCGATCACACCTATCATAATGATATTCAGGCTCGGAGTGTTACGCTTGGGGTCGAGATAAGCAAAGAAGCGTCGAGGGATGACGTTGTCGCGGCCCATGCCGAACAGCAGCCGTGAGAGACCTGCCTGCCCGCTCAGCCCAGAGCCCAGATTGGCAAGGATCAGGACGAAAGCCAGGGCTTGAAACAGAAACTTGCCCCCCACCACCTGAGTGACGTCCATGAAGGCCGTTTCGAGGTTCGGGAAAGTGTGCCAGTCAGGCCATACTCGCTGCGCGAGGTAAATCTGCAGTCCGCCGAACAGTCCCGTGAACAGACAGACGCTCACGGTCGCCAACAGAACGTTCCGGCGTGGGTTCAGCGCGTCTTCGGCCAGAGTCGTGATGCCGTCAAATCCGATATAGGTCAGCGCGGCCAACGATGTCCCCAAAGCTATGGAAGAGACTCGGAAGGTTGCCGGATTGTAAAAAGGCTGAGTCGAGAAGACGCCGTGCCAGCCCTGCTGGTGAAAGAGAAGCCGCAACGCCAGGGCAATAAAAACCAGGATGACGGCGCTCATGATCGTTGCCAGCACAAAATTGGTGCGCGCCGTGGTGCGAATCCCGCGCAAGTTGATCAGCGTCATGGCGCCTGCGAAAGCCGCGGCCAGGACCGTGTAAGGAACTCCGGGAACCAGACGCTGCACGGTCAATGCGCCGTACACGGTGCAGATGAGGGGGACAATCAGGTAATCGAGAAACATCGCCCACCCGGCCAGAAAACCCAGGTGCGGGTTCAGGCCGTAACCGACGAAAGTGTATGCGGAACCGGCGGAAGGGTAAACGGCGGCCATGCGGCCATAACTGAAAGCGGTCAACAGCATGGCGAACATGGAGAGCAGAATCGTGGTGACCGCGTGGCCATCTGAGAGTTTCTGCGCCACACCGAACAGGGGAACGGGCGCAATGGGCATGATCAGCACGATGCCGTACAGGATCAGATCCCACAGCGTCAGTACGCGTTTGAGGCGAGGCAGAGCCTCGGCGGGATTAGTCGATGTGCTCACAGGTTTTTACCGTTGGGGCGGAACGTACCCGGGAGGAGGCGCAGACCCTTCGCCAAAGAAAAACCGTTCCATCTGCTGAGCGATGAATCCCTGAGCTTCCTTGCTGGCGGGAGCCAAACGATACTCATTGATGAGCATCCTTAAATAGTTCAGCCATTGCTCCCAGGCTTCTTGCGAGACATTGTCGTAGATCCGCTGCCCTAGCTCACCGCCCCATGGGGGCTCGTCGAGGCCCGGAAGCTCTTTGCCCAACTTCACACATTTCACCATACGTTGTGACATTCGAAGTTCACTCCTTTTGGTAGATTTCCAAATCTACCACTTCGCCTTCCAAAAGCGAAAGCTCAAAGTGAGGTTCGAGGACCCCGTGGCGAAACGTAGCGGAAGTACGCAGCGGTCGGCCGGATTTCAGTTCTGGGCTCGTAGGGGCGGTTCGCGAACCGCCCCTACCGAAAGCCTCCGCGGCGGCCGCGTCCAGGGCCAGGTTGGCAAGGCGATCGGCTTCGCGATTCCGCTCGCGTCGTACATGCTCGATCGAGAACGATTCGAAGCGCGCGATCAAACGCTCGGCCTGCTCGCGCAGAGGCTTTAACCCCGGATTCTTAACCTTGTAAACGCCCTTGATCTGCATCGCCATCAACTCCGAGTCCGTTTGCACCTGAACCCGCAGGTAACCCTTGCCGAGCGCATGATCCAGCGCCGCAAGCAGACCCTGGTATTCGGCAACATTATTGGTAGTTTTCCCGAGATACCCTGAAAACGCAGCCAGCTTGGAGCCGTCGGCAGATTCCATCACCACGCCATAAGCTGCCGGGCCGGGATTGCCCCGTGAGGCGCCGTCGATGTGCACAATTACGTGAGGGGATTGGGCCATGGCGTGAGTCTGAAATTAGAAACTGGAAAATGGAAACTGGAAAGCCGAAATTCAACTCTCGAAACTCAGGCTTCGGTCTCAGTTTCGAGTTTCCATTTTCCAGTTTCCAGTTTCGTTTTTCGAATTTCGCTTTTCGAGCTAGGCGGTTGCGCCGGCCTCGGAACTATCCGATTCGTTTGTCGCCAACGGGGCGGGCTCAGGGTAGTAGATGATGCGCCCGCAATTCTCGCAGGTTAAGAGGATCTCGTTGGTCCGGACCTCGTTATAAACCTGGGGGCGCAGCAGAACATTGCAGGCGGTGCACAGACCCTCACGAACCTCCGCTACCGCAATGCCGCGCCTCGCCGGGCGGATGCGGTCGTAGAGGCTTCGTGTAGCCTCGCTCAAGCTCGACTGGATTTCACTGCGGCGGGCTTGCAAACCGCGGCGTTCTTGGTCGTCGGCCTTCTGTTCGGATTCCAGTCGCGCGATCTCGGCTGCCACCAGCGTGCGCTGGCTCTCCAATTGCGTTGCGGCCTCTTGCACCTGCTTCTGAATCTCCTCCGCTTCCAGCATCTTCTCCAGAATCTCGTCTTCGATCGCCCGCACTTTCGCTTCTTCGCCCTCAATCTCCTTAGTCATGGCCCGGAATTGGTCGTTGGTTTTGACCTGATAAAGCTGGTCCTTGTGCTTGGCAATTTTCTCCTGAATGACTTTGATATCACCGTCCAGTTCCTTGCGCGCATGTTGATTTGCGGCCAGGCGTTTCTTTCGATCTTCCTGGGCGTGAATATACTCATCCAGGCGGGAATGAAGGGATTGAATCTGGGCAGGCAGGGAGTCAATCTGCTTGGTCAATTCCTCAATCTTCAGATCGACCTGCTGAAGCTCGATGACATTCTTGAGGTCCGGATGCACTTTCTCTCCTCGTCCGAAGAGTCGTTTTCATTCTGGCACATTCCGTGGGATGGGGCAAGAAAACAGTCGGAGTAATCGGGAGATCGGGTGAACCATTTGCGATTTGTGATTTCTGATTTGCGATTGGGCATTTCAATCACCAATCACAAATCGCCAATCACAAATCGTTCACCTGTCACCCCGATCTACTTCCTCATTATCCGCTGAATAGACAGGGCGTGTCCGGTTTGGGCGTCGGCTTCGATCAGGACTGCATGAAGGCGCACGCCGCCTTTGGCGACTTCAAACCGTGTGGGAAGCTGATTGAGGAACTTTTGAATTACGGGCTGCTTGTCGATGCCGATCACCGAATCATAAGGGCCTGTCATCCCGAGGTCGGTAACATAGGCGGCGCCGTTGGGAAGGATCGTCTCATCCGCCGTGGGGATGTGCGTGTGCGTGCCCAGCACAGCGGTGACACGCCCGTCCAGATACCAACCCATAGATATCTTTTCGGAGGTCGCTTCAGCATGAATGTCTACGATGCGAACTTTGACTTGCGGGGGAATCCTCGCCAACTCGGCGTCCGCCGTTCTGAACGGACAATCGATGGGGTTCATAAAAATGCGCCCCTGAAGATTCAGGACGGCGTAGTCGAACCCGGATCGAGTTTTGCCCAGGTACACGCCGTGGCCCGGGGCGCCCGGCGGATAGTTGGCAGGACGCAGCAGGCGGCCGTCGGCATGCTCATTCAAATAGGTGTAGATCTCTTTCTTGTCCCAGATGTGATTTCCGGAGGTCAGAACAGCAATCCCCACGTCGAGCAACTCTTCGACAAGGGGAGGCGTGATGCCGAAGCCGGCCGCGGCGTTTTCGCCGTTGGCGAGGACCAGGTCAGGGTCGTATTCCCCAACCAGCGTGGGTAACAACTCCTTCACGATGCGCCGGCCGGGATGGCCGAAGATATCGCCGATGAACAGGATTTTCATGCTTACTGGGAATCCGCTTCCTTCAGATATCGATCGAGTAGCCGCGCGCACTCCTCGACTTTCTCATCGACGCGCCGGGTCTTCTCTTCATAGCGGGCCTTGATCTGGTGGAACTCGTCGGCGATATTGAGTGCCGCCAGCACCGCGATGCGCATCGAATCCACCGTCCGCGTGCGGCCGGCGATAGCGCGCATTCTCCCATCCAGGAATTCACCCAGTTTTTGGATGTAGGCCTCGTCAAGCTGGCCCCGGATAAAGTATTCCTGGTCGAAAATAACCACCCGAATCCCGTCCGCGTCTTTGGCCATGTTGGCGACGAGCCTCCTTCGCTGGCATTGACTCCTGTCCAGTCGGGTGACCGATCCGCTCCTACCTTGACGTAGGGGCGGTTCGCGAACCGCCCCTACTACACGCTTGCTGGGCCCTTATCCCGCGGACTCGGAGCCGGTCAACGCATCGATGCGCTGGAGGAGCTTCTCGATGCGCGCGCGCACCTCTTCCCGTTCGCGCCGCAGTGCGACGAGTTCCCGTTCGTGAGCGTCAATCACCTTGGCCCGTTCCCTGGACTCCACCCGGAGCTTCTCGAGTTCCTGTTGCAAGGCAAGCTTATCGTCTTGGGTTCGCTTCACAAGCTCAAAGGTCTTCACAATTCTTTCTTCGAGTTTTCGTAATGGATCGTCAGTTTCGCTCAAGCGGTCCCCCCCATTCCAGAATTACCATGGCTATGCCCTCGTGATCTTTCAGAATTCCGCTGGCCCTCAGCCCCGCAACGTGATGCCCAGCGGCTCCAGGGCCGCCATTACCCTTTGACTTGCCGCCGAAATCTCCTCGTTCGTCAGCGTGTGCGCCAGACTTTGGAATGTCATTCGCAAGAGAAGGCTGTAATGTCCGGCGGGTATCGAACCACCCCTGAAAAGGTTGACAGGGTGTAGGCTCTGAATCTCCTCCAAAGCCAGATCTCGCAAAGCAGCGTGGAGGCGCGCAAACGTCACCCGTTCGGGGATCACCAACGAGAAATCCCGCTCGACGGCGGGAAATTTCGAGAAGGGGCGAAAGACTCGGGAGTGCAAGGGGAATGTGACGAGGCGCTCAAAGTCCACCTCCGCAAGCCAAGCAGGCTGGCGCAACTTGTAATCGCGCTCGATTTCACGGCTGAGCCGCCCGAAGATCGCGAGGCTTTGGCCCTGGGACGAGAATCGGCCACTCTGGCTCGACTCGTAGTGGGCGCACTCCGCTGTTTCAAATTCCACTCCCGGAATCTCAAACAATCCCAGCAGTACTTCCAGATCGCCCTTAAGGTCGAAGAAGTCGAGCGGCCTTTCGCTGTCGTGGAGGGAGGGCGGACGCCGGTGCCCGGTGAGACCGAGACTCAGAACACGGCGCTCCGCGGGTGCTCCGCTCGACGACAACGCATAGGTCTTCCCCAACTCGAACAGACGTACGTCGTTTTGGTCCCGATCAAGATTCCAGCGCAACGCGTGAACCATGCTCGGAGCCGCCGAGGAGCGCAAAGCAGAAGCATCCTGGCTCAGAGGATTAGCCAGAATCACCGGAGTCTGGTCAGAGAAGCGCGAATTCTCCTCCGGGTCCACCAGTGAAGACTGGATCGCCTCATAGTACGCAAGGCCGCAAAGCAGATTCGAAACTGTCATTTCCTTTTCGCGCAGCCAATCGCGCTCCGGACGCGGGGGCGCGGGCCTCAGCCGGGCCGGCAAGCGGTCGTAGCCAAATTGCCGCGCTACTTCCTCGACCAAGTCGATCTCCTTGTTGACGTCGAGCCGAAAAGAAGGCGGAGTCACCCGCCAGCCTTCGGTGCCTCGCCGCTCGGTCATGAACCCCAGCGAGCGCAACGTTCGCTCCACGTCTTCCCAAGGGATGTCCGCTCCCAACACGCGCCGGATTTCGCTGCGCCGCAGCACGAGGTCCTCTCGCCGCCTGGGAGCCGGGTAAACGTCCACCAGGCCCCGGAGGATTTCACCTCCCGCCAGTTCAGCAATCAACTGGGCAGCGCGATCGATGGCCAGTGGGGCCATATCAATGTCCGCGCCGCGCTCGAAGCGGTGCGAAGCTTCGGTGTGCATGCCGTGAGCCTTGGAGGTGCGCCGGATCGAGAGTGGGTCAAACCAGGCGCACTCCAGCAGCACGGAGCGCGTGCTGGAAAAAATCTGCGAATCTTCTCCGCCCATCACTCCGGCCAGCGCCACCGCGCGCTGCGCGTCCGCAATGACCAGGTTGTCGGGGGTAAGAACGCGATTTGTACCGTCCAGGGTCCGCAACTGCTCACCCGGCAGCGCCCGGCGCACGATGATCTTTCGCTCTCGGAGCCGCTGCAAGTCAAAGGCATGCAGAGGATGCCCCAGTTCCATTAGCACGTAATTGGTGACGTCCGCCACGTTGTTGATAGGCCGCTGGCCCAGCGCCTCCAGGCGCTTGACCAGCCAGTCCGGGGAGGGCTTCACTCGCACATTCTGAATCACCCGCCCGCAATATCGCGCGCAAAGGTCGGGATCGAGAATCTGAATGGAGATCTCCTCTGAACTTCGCACCCCCGATTCTTTGGCGAAGATCTCCAGCCGCTTCAGATTCTTTCGGTAAACAGTGGCCACTTCGCGCGCCACTCCGTAATGGCTGAGGCAGTCCGGCCGGTTGGTCGTGACCTCCACGTCCAACACCCAGTCGCCGCCGGTCTCCGCCAGCGACTCGACGTTCAGACCGGCCATTGTCAGGTCGGCTTTGAGCTGACCGGGCTCAGCGGCAAAATCCACGAATTCTTTAAGCCAGTTGAGCGAGACTTTCATAAGAAGTTCACGGTTAACAGTTGACAGTCGACAGATCGAAAGAACCTCTCTTGCCGTGCGCAACGAAGCGTCCCTGCTGTTCCTCGAGTCCACGGCGAGCAGAGTCCATCACACCTCGCCAGAGGTCGTCTGCTTTTGACTGTTGACTGTCGACTGTCAACTGTCAACTGTCCTCAGAACTGCCCCAGGAAGCGCACGTCCCCCTGGAAAAAAAGCTGAATATCGTTGATGTCGTACTTCACCATGGCAAAGCGATCCACACCGAGTCCGAAAGCCCAGCCGGAATACCTCTCCGGATCAATGCCGCCGTTGCGCAGCACCTGTGGGTGAACCATGCCGCACCCCATCAATTCGATCCATCCGCTCTCTTTGCACACCCGGCAACCTCTCCCGTCGCAAACGAAGCAACTAACCGCCACTTCGCCGCTGGGTTCTGTGAACGGGAAAAAACTCGGCTGGAAGCGCGTGCGAACCTTCTCGCCGAAAAGCTTCTTAGCGAAGAAATCGAGTGTGCCTTTCAAGTCCGCGAAAGTAATATCCTCGTCAATGGCCAGCCCTTCGATCTGGTGAAACATGGGCGAGTGTGTTGAATCCGGGTTATCGTGGCGATAGCACTTGCCGGGTATGATGATGTAGAGCGGCGCGCCATATTTCTGCATGGACCGGATCTGTACCGGAGAGGTGTGAGTCCGCAACACCGTCTTCGCATCAATGTAGAGCGTGTCCCAGTCGTCCCGCGACGGATGACTCTCCGGAATATTGAGGGCGTCGAAATTATAATAGGTGCTCTCAATCTCCGGGCCGCTCTCAATCCTGAAACCCAGGTGTAGAAAGATGTCCTCGATTTCGCGCTGCATTCCCATCACGGGGTGAACTGACCCAAGCGGCCGGTGAATTCCGGGAAGCGTAAGGTCACGCGGCACAGCCGGACCGGCTTCCGGAGGAAGCGGCAGTCCCATCTGTAAGCTGCGAGGCGGTTGCAGGGGCGTCGCCTCAATCAGCGGTTCGAATTCCAGATTGCCCGTGAATCGGCGCAACTCGTTAAACTTCCGCCCTACCGCGGGCTTCAATTCTTTCGCCGCCGGCTTTAACCAGTTCTCATCCACCTGCGAGAGAATCCCGCCTTTACGCGCCAGCCACCGGTCGCGGAGCGCTTTGCAGAGCTTCTCGCGCTGAGCCTGGCTGGCGGCGCCGCGCGAAACCAATTCGGCACGTTCCTTTTCGGCAGCCTTCTGCAATTCAGCGAAGAGGAACTCCACTCCTGGCGCGTCCGAAACGCCGAGTTGTTGAAGTGTCCTCTTGACCTTGTCGAGAATAGTCATAGGATTCGCACGGGCAACTCGGGAGGTTGCCCAGGGCAGCCACAAGGGCCGCCCGATGGATGACTGCTTGCTTATACCCGGGCGCTTGCGGGCTGAGCGGCTGCGGCAGCCTGTTTCACTCGACCCGCCAACTCGGCAAAACCAGCCTGATCGTTCACGGCCAGCTCGGCCAGCATCTTGCGATCGAGTTCGATGCCGAGCGCTTTCAACCCATGGATGAATTGGCTGTAAGTAAGCTCGTGCGAGCGCGCCGCAGCCCCGATGCGGATAATCCAAAGCCTGCGGAAATCGCGCTTCCGCTGACGCCGCCCGCGATAGGCGTAGCGGCCTGCCTTATCGGCAGCTTCCTTCATGAATTTGTAGAGCTTACTCTTGTTGAGAAAATAGCCCTTGGTGAGCTTAGCGAGTTTCTTCCGATTGGCACGGCGAACCGTGCCGCGTTTGACGCGAGGCATGGGTTTACTCCTTTCGATTTAGTTCAGGGCGGCAGATCCCGCATGGCGGGATGAAGGCACCCAGCCGCTGGCCTTCCCGCTCCTGTGCGAACAGGGATTAGGGGCTAGGGGTTAGGGATTAGAGGCTAGGGATTTCGGTAGCACATCCGATGTTTCCCTTCCTTGTAGAGCCGCTTCCCCTTCACTTCTCCCCTTCGCCGCCTCCCAGATCTCTTGTCCCTAATCCCTAATCCCTGGCCCCTAATCCCTACGAGTAAGGCAACATGGCCCGAATGGCGGGAGCATTAGCCGGAGAAACGACCGTGGATTGACCCAGTCTCCTCTTGCGCTTGCTAGCCTTCGAAGTCAGGATGTGGCGCGCAAAGGCGTGCCGGCGCTCCACCTTGCCGGTGGCCGTGATCTTGAAGCGCTTCTGAGCGCCTCGGTGGGTCTTCAACTTCAGCTTGATCTTCTTGGGCTTTGGCAACTCTACCCTCCAATCGGTAGTATACCTTCCTCTGTATTGCGGCGCAGGCCTTCGGTGACTGCGGCAAAACCCCCTCGAGCCTCTCATTCCGAGGAGCCGGAGGCGACGAGGAATCTCGCCTTGGCCTTGAAAGAACGCAGAGCATGATTCCTCGCTCCGCTCGGAATGACAGCGTCAAAAGGGTGCTTGCGGACCAGCCCCTATCGCGCAGGCTCGTCCCCCGCCGAAGGAGCGGGAGCAGGCTGTGCAGGCGCAGCGGCTACCGGCACCGCAGCCTGCTTGGGCTGAAAGCTCCGAACCGGCGCCGGGGATGTCGTCCCCACCGGCCGTGATGGCTGGGGCGGCGAGCCTTTGCCCGGCGCTTTCTTGGCGGAGATAATCGTGGAGAGATTCGGCCCCTCGATCTTCGGCCGCGCCTCCACCATCCCCACCTCGCTCACCTCTTCAGCCAGCTTCTCCATCATTCTGAATCCCAGGTCGCGATGAGCCATTTCCCGGCCGCGGAACATGATTGTGACTTTTACCTTCGCTCCCTCTTTCAAAAACTCGATCACCTTGTTCCGCTTGGTTTCAAAATCATGCGCGGACGTCCGGGGGCGCATCTTCACTTCCTTAAGCTCAATCGACTTCTGATGCTTGCGCGCTTCGTGCTGCCGCTTGCTGAGCTGGTAAAGGTACTTACCGTAATTGATAATGCGGCATACAGGCGGGTTTGCCGTGGGGGCAACTTCCACAAGGTCAAGACCTTGGCCTCGCGCGATTTTCAGAGCCTCATAGGGCGGCATGATTCCCAGTTGTCCGCCCTCTTCATTGATCACCCGGATTTCCCGGGCTCGAATTCTCTCATTGACTCGAACAAATCGGTCGGCGATAGGCATTTCCTCCCGGCCCTGTTGGCCCAGCAGGGGCGCATGGCCGTGCGTCCCTACTCCCGAAAACTTCTGCATTGGTCGCGACAGGGCGCATGGCCATGCGTCCCGAAATATTCCGAGGCGAGCACCCAGCTTACCATTTCGTGGCTCGGGTGTCGATAAGCTGCCGAATCCAGCCGATAAAATCCTCCAGGGCGCGGAAGCCGGCATCTCCGGTGTCCCGGCGCCGCACGGCGACGCCGCGTCCCTGGGCTTCGCGATCGCCGACCACCAGCATGAAAGGCACCTTTTGAAGCTGCGCGTCGCGAATGCGCGCATTCAGTTTCTCGTTGCGGTCGTCCAGCCCGGCGCGAACGTTGGCCCGGCGCAGTGCCTCGTGAACCTCGCCCGCGTAGGCCAAATGCTTGTCGCTGACGGGGAGCACCACAGCCTGCACTGGGGATAACCAGACCGGGAAAGCTCCCGCGTAGTGCTCGATCAGCACCCCGAAGAACCGCTCGATGGAGCCGAGTAACGCCCGATGCACCATCACTGGCGTGTGAAGATGCCCGTCGGCTCCAACGTACTCCAATCCGAAGCGACCGGGCAGGTTAAAGTCAAACTGCACGGTGGTAAGTTGCCACGGGCGGCCGATGGCATCGACCATCTTGATGTCGATCTTGGGACCGTAGAACACCGCTTCACCGGGCATATATTTGAACGGAATATCCATGCGCTTCAGGGTATTCATCAGCGCGCCTTCCGCCATGTTCCACTCGTCGACACTGCCCGCGTAATGCTCGGCATCGACCGGGTCGCGCGCGGAAAGCTCCACCTGATATCGATCAAAGCCGAAAGTCTTGAGCACCAGGTGGGCAAACTCCACGCAAGCCTGAACCTCGGACTCCAGTTGGTCGCGCATGCAGAATATATGCGCGTCGTCCTGGGTGAACCCCCGCACGCGCAGCAACCCGTGGGTGACGCCGGAGCGTTCGTAGCGATATACCGTGCCGAGTTCTCCCAGGCGCATGGGCAGTTCGCGATAACTTCGTGCGCGCGACTTGTAAATCAGAATGTGACCGGGGCAGTTCATGGGCTTGAGCTGGTACTTGTCGTTCTCAACGTCCATCACCCCAAACATGTTCTCGCGATAAAAGCCCGTGTGGCCGCTGATCTCCCAGAGGTGCAGCCGCATGGCGTGGGGTGTATAGACCAGGTCGTATCCCCGTGCCGTGAGCTCTTTGTATAACCAGTCCTCAATTTCCCGCCGAATAATGCCGCCCTTGGGATGCCAGAAGACGAGCCCCGGGCCCGCGTCCTCCTGAATGCTGAAGAGGTCCAGGTCTTTGCCCAGACGACGGTGGTCGCGCTTTTTGGCCTCTTCCAGGTGTGCCAGGTACGCGTCCAGCTCCTTCTGGCTGAAGAAGGCGGTGCCATAAATGCGCTGCATGGGATGCGACTTCTCATCGCCCTTCCAGTGCGCCCCGGCCACGCTCAAGAGCTTGACGGCCTTGATCCGCCCAGTGGAGGGAATGTGCGGCCCGCGGCAAAAATCGAGGAACTTGCCCGTGCGATAGGCGCTGAAAATGGGTTCGGCCTTCTCTTCGATCAGCTCGCACTTCAAGAACTCGCCCATGTCCGCGAAGAGCTTCTTGCCGTCTTCCTTCGGAAACTGCACCCGCTCGTTCGGGAGGTCCGACTTGATGATCTCGCGCATCCGGTCTTCAATCTTCTTGAGGTCATCTTCCGTGAAGGGCTTCTCGCGATAGAAGTCGTAATAGAAACCAGTCTCCGTGGCGGGACCGACTCCCGGGTGCGCGTCCGGGAAAAGGTCGATGACCGCAGCGGCTAGCACGTGAGCCGTGGAATGGCGATAAATCTCCAGACCCTCGGGCGAGGATGGCGTGATGAACTGGATCGGGGCATTCTGCTCGATGGCAGTCGATAGATCCACCAGGCGTCCGTCCAGCTTGGCGGCCAATGCCTCCGACGCCAGGCGTGGCCCGATAGACTTCGCCACCTCGAGCGCTGTTATTCCTTGCGGGAACTCCTTCGCTGTTTTGTCAGGGAATTCGATTAGAACGTTTGCCATTCCTCACTTGCTTCCAAGTCTTGCCACAGCCTCATCCTAATATAGCAATTCGCGCGGTGCAGGGTCAAACAGCTTGCAGGAAAAAGGGAAATTGGAAAATGGAAATTGGAAAATGGAAGATCGTCACCCCTCGAGTGCTCATTTCCAATTCTCCATTTACCATTTTCAAGTTTCCAGTTTCCATTTTCCAGTTTCCCAGGCTCTTCACTGGCATTCATGCCATATTCTTGGCTTCGTTGTGGCAATCTTGAAAAAGCGCACTCCTTTGTTTTCAAGTACTTACTGGCTTCGGTCGTACTACTTTAATCTCTTTATGCACTTCACCGTCGAACCGATTTGCCGACAGGGACATTTAGCATCAACCCGCCGCGGCTTGTGGGCGCCTTCAACATAGACCAACCGTTATAGGCTACTACGTCGCCAGGGGCGTGTCAAGCAGAAAATGCAGGCTCAGGGGCTCGGGATTCAGCCCGAGAGCCTCGGGGTCCATCCCAGCTTCAAAGGACTTCGTTGCCGGCTGGGCTCAGACGAAGAGTCAGGTGGTACCTTTGGTGCACAGATCCCTTCTCGGCTCGCCGAAGTCCGCCTTGTCGAAAGTGACTATTGACAAGGGTATTGGCGGACTGTATAACGGAGGCATCAGGGAGATAATGCTTTCTCCTAACAAGTGACCTAAGAAACTGACAGGAAGGCCGTATTTCGATCCCGCAGAGGGTAAGATTGCGGACCGCTTGCGGATAGGGTGTAGTCTTGGCCGGACGTTTTGACAGCGTGGGCGAAGCAGCAGGCTGACCGCGTTCACTGGCGCAAACCGAAAAGACTGGAGGGCAATTATGGCGAGTAAAACACACGTAGTTCTTCCGGGCAGCAAGAGAGGTAAAGACCCCAACGCAATTCGGGTCGGCAAGGTCGATCCCAAAGAGAAGATTGTCCTCACCATCGACCTGGCAGGTCCGAAGCTGCCCAGTGCGGACGAATTTGTCGGCCAAACACTGACGCCGCAGGAGCTAGCTGAAAGATTTGGCGCCAAGCAGGGGGACGCCGACAAGGTTGCAAAGGTGCTCAAGAAATTTGGCCTCAAGGTGGACGGAGTTTCACCGGAGACTCGCAGCATGCAAGTGAGCGGGACACCAGCGGCGATGGAGGCGGCTTTCAAGCCGGGGCTGGTGATGATGCGCTCGCCGACCGAGGGTGAGTATCGGGGCCGGCAAGGAACGCTCTCAATCCCCGCGGAACTGGAGGGAATTGTAAGAGGAGTCCACGGGTTAGATCAGCGGCGCATGGCGCGGCGCAAAGCTGGCCCGGAAAGCTCTCCCACCCGGGAGGCGAAGCTTCCGCCGTTAGGGCCGCCCGATCTCGAGCAGCTCTACAATTTCCCACCCGGCGACGGCGCCGGTCAGAGTATCGTAATCGGCGAGTTTGGGGGCGGTTATTTCGCCGAGGATACTGCCGCTTACTGCGCCAAGTTCGCTCTTCCGGCGCCCAACGTGAAAGCCGTCCCGATCGATGCTCCGGCCTACACTCTGCAAGAGGCCCAAGCGTTGCCGCCGCGGGCGCGGAACCAAGTCCTGAATGACAGCGGGGAAGTGATGATGGACGTGCAGATCATCGCCGGCTTGTGCCCCAAGGCAGATATCTCCGTCTACTTTTGCACCTTTGACCAGCGCGGGTGGATCGATCTCCTCAACCAGGTGATCCTTGCAAGGCCGGTGGTTTTTTCGCTCAGTTGGGGACTGGCCGAGGAAGACCGCGGCTGGTCAAAGAATGCGCTGGCGGCCATCGACGATCGGCTGAATGCGGCGCGCTTGTTGGGCATTACTACTTGCGTCGCGGCTGGGGACGACGGCTCGGGAGACCAGATTAACGACGGCCATGCCCATGTGGACTTTCCGGGTTCCAGCCCGAGCGCGCTGGCAGTTGGGGGAACGATGTTGAAAAAGTCCGGCACCAATGTCAGAGAGATTGTCTGGTGGGAGTCGCCAGGCCGCCGGACTTCCAAGGGCGGAGGCGCGACCGGGGGTGGCGTCAGTTCCGTCTTCACCCGCCCGGCTTGGCAGGGGGTTAAAGTGAGGTCCCTCAACCCACGAAGCATCAACGGGCGTGTCGTGCCCGACGTAGCCGCTCTGGCGGGAGATCCACTCTATGAACTGGTGTTCATGGGGAAGCCGCAACCCAACGGCGGCACGAGTGCCTCGGCCCCGCTCTGGGCGGCGCTCGTGGCGCGCATCAACGCCGCCCTCCCACCCGCTAAGCAGCAACGGTTTGTGACGCCCCTGCTCTATCAGAACGGAAACCGCGGAGTGCCCGTGGGCCAACACTCGACACGCGATGTTACTTCCGGACACAACACTTCCAATCCTCATCCGGGCCGCGGTTACAGGGCCAAACCGGGATTCGATGCCGTCGCCGGCTGGGGCGTCCCGGACGGAGTGAAGCTGTTGAATGCCCTGGCGGCGATTTGATCCTTAGGAATCCGTGTAATCTGCGTAATCTGTGGATTATGTGTTAGCATTGCTGCATGCAGCCTGCGGATTTCTTCGCCGCATTTCGGAGAGGCCCGGCCGGGGGGGCTTATTTCTTGCGCGGTGCTGACCGCTTTCTCCAGGAAGAATGCCGCAAAGCGGTGGTGAACTCGATTCCCGAAGAGGCTCGGCAATGGTGCCTGGCGGAGATTGAGTTTGAGCCGCAGCGCCTGCGGCACGATCTGGAGGCCGCGCAGCAGATGCCCATGCTGGGGGGGCACAACTTCCTGCTCTTTTCCGACCCGGAGGATTTCAAACACGCGGGCGACGAGGACGCCGAGGCGTTGCGCGCCTACCTCGAGCATCCCGCGCCCTTCTCTACCGTGGTGTTCACCGCCTCAGAGCCGGACCGGCGGCGGAAGTTCATCCAGTTGCTGGAGAAGAAAGCCGAGTTGGTGGAGATGCGGGCGCTGAATTGCCGCCAGGCCGCGCTCTGGGCCAGCGATTTCCTGCACGCGGCAGGCGTGGAGATCGAGGCGGAATTGGCCGAGGAAATCGCCGGCAAGTTCGAGATCAGCAACGATTCCCGCGCCGAGGCGAAAGCTTCCGGCGTGAACCTTCTCTGGATGCGCACGGAACTCGAGAAACTGCTCACCGCCAACCCCGGCAAGAAGCGACTTGAGGCGGCTGACTTGGAATTGATCGTCGCCTTCCGCGAAGAGCGCGAAATCGGTAAGCTTTTGCGCGCCATCGGCGAACGGAAATGTGGCCCGGCGTTGGAATTCCTGCGGGAACTTCTGGCCAGCAAAGTCGCCGAAACCTTGACTGTATGGTGTATCGGCGACCTGTTTCGCCAGACGCTCAGGGGAGGCGGGGCCCAGTACGGCGGGGGGCGGGGAGGCTGGTCGCGTCCCGCCAATCCTTATTCCACTTGGGAAATCGTGCCCCTCGTGCAACGGAATTATTCGCGCGAGGAACTACAGCAGGCGCTCCGGGCCGTCCGCCGCACCGACCTGGGAATCAAATCCTCGTGGAAGGATTCAAGAATTCTCTTGGAGTTTCTGGTTTGGCAGGTGATCGTCGGCAAGGAAAGCGCAACCATACCCACGATTGGTGAGGACCTCCCCGCTCCCAGCACGGAAGGCTGATCGCTCCGGCGCCATTGTCATTCTTAGGCCAGAGCATTGAAGGCAAGCGTCAACCGCGACTTGTAGGCCGCTGCCGTATTGGCGTGCAAAACGCCCTTGTGGATGGAATGGTCGATGAGCGCCAGCGTGGGCTTCAAAAGCGCTTCCGCAGCGGCTTTGTCCTTGGCTTTCAGCGCTGCACGGAATTTCCGGATCTGATGCCGCAGTCTGGTCAGGTGGGCCCGGTTCAGCTCAGTTCGCTTTTGAGTTTGCTTGATGCGCTTTAATGCGGATTTGTGACTTGCCACAGAATCTCCTTTTGTACAAGATACTAACACTCAATTTAACAGACGCTCCGAGGAGCGTCAATGGGTGACCATGGGCGATATTCTTTCTAAATCGAATCCGGAAGTACTTATCGATGCGGCCCGGATTGCCTCGCGAATCCGCGAGTTGGGCGAGCAGATCTCCCACGACTATCGCGGCCGCACCCCGCACCTGGTGGGCGTGTTGATGGGCGCCTGGGTGTTCATGGCGGACCTCATCCGCAGCCTCAGCATCGAGGTGACCGTGGATTTCCTGGGAATCCAAAGCTATCTCGCCGGGGCGACCTCATCCGGCGAAGTGAAAATCACCAAAGACCTCGATGCGAGCATCGCGGGCCGCGACGTTCTGGTTGTTGAGGATATCCTCGACACAGGGCGAACTTATCAATACTTGCAGGGGGTTCTTGCTGCCCATCAACCTAACAGCGTGAAGCTCGTCGCGCTCCTCGATAAGACCGCCCGGCGCGTGGTTCCCGTTCAGGCCGACTACGTGGGCTTCCCCATTCCCGATGTTTTCGTGGTGGGCTACGGCCTGGATTACAACCAACAGTTTCGGCGCTTGCCGGAAGTGCGAGTCCTGGACAAGGATGGGATGGTGCTGTGACCAGGCGACGATTTGTGATTGGCGCTTTGTGATTGGTGATTGAAAGGCCCAATCGCAAATCAGAAATCACAAATCGCAAATGGTTACGTCTTCGTTCGTTTGAAATGGATCGTATGCGCCTGGTCCTTGCCATTCTCGCGCCAGGTCCACTTTTCCGTGAAGTGATCCTCATCGGCAATTTGGATCAGCAAGTGGCGCATGTGGCCGGCGCTGGGGTTTGCCAGATTGGTGATTCCGGTAAGCGAGAACTCGAATTCCTTCTGGTCGCCGGTGACGGCAGGTGCTTCCATGCGCGGCTGATTGCCCGCCGAGCAGTAATGAGTCATCGCCAGCCCTTTTCCATTCGGCGTGTAGAGCGTCACCATCTGATCGGCCTCAGCGCTCTGAGAAGTCTCTTCCAGCGCCGTCCCATTCGAGACCAGGCGAATCGTGTTGGTCAGCGGTTTGCCTTGCGGCCCCGGAGCTTCCCATGTGCCCGCAAGGGTCTTCAGGCGATCGAATCCGGCCACAGGCTGCGCTTGCGGGCGGGCGCGCCCCGCAAACCATCCTATGGCGATGATCCCCAACGCGAGCAGAAGTATTGCCTTTCGCATTCCGCACCTCCTCCCCTTAATCGGGTGATCGGGAGATCGGGTGAACGATTTGTGATTGGCGATTTGTAATGGGTGATTGAAAGGCCCAATCGCAAATCAGAAATCACATATCACAAATGCTTCATCCGATCTCCCGATCACCCGATCTCCCGATATTATACACACTCGCTTCTTGAAGCGGAATCCCTCTTCCTCGCGGGCACCGAAATCCCGGGGCCGTGGTAAGCTAATTGGCCATGTCTAAGGTGCTTCCAGCTCTCCGCCGCGCGCTTGACATCCTGCCTTCGCCGCAAGCCGACCGGCCGGGCCTGCTCCTCCGTGATCCCTTCCATTATGCGGAAGCAGTTCTGTACGTGCCGCCGACGTGGGCTTTGGCGCTGCGCAGCCTGGATGGAGAGCACACCGAACTGGACGTGCAAGAGCTCCTCACTCGAGCCACGGGCGGGCTGGTGTTCAGTGATGAAGTTCGGGAATTCGTCGGCGTTTTGCGCCAGGAAGGTTTCCTGGAGACGGAAGAGTTTGAGCGTCGGCGCGAGCAGCGGCACAAGGAATTCCTGGCGCTACTCGAACACCCGGCGGCCCATGCGGGCTCGGCGTACCCGGCGAGTGCGGCGGAAATCCGCACGACTTTCGCAGAATACTTCAGCTCGGTGGGAATTGACGCCGGCCGGCCCGACAACCTCGTGGGAGTGGCCGCGCCGCATGTCAGCCCGGAGGGCGGGCGGAACTGTTATGCCGAGACCTACCGGCGGCTGGCCGCGTTCCCCTCCCTGGCCGAACGGACGTTCATGGTGCTGGGAACCTCACACTGGGGAACCG
Source organism: uncultured Acidobacteriota bacterium (assembly GCA_963842495.1). GTDB lineage: Bacteria > Acidobacteriota > Terriglobia > UBA7540 > UBA7540 > CAVROP01. Next base: position 87,506 of record CAWJHY010000006.1, on the reverse strand, counting down.
CCGGGAAGTTCGGCTTGACCCATAAGCCGTTCGTCACGCCCCTTGGCACCCTGCGCGTGGACGACGAGGTGGTGAGCTGGCTCGAGCAGCACGCAGCCGAGGCCGTCAATTCGGAAGATTATTGCTATGCCTTCGAGCACTCGATTGAGTTTCAGTGTGTGTTCCTTCAGTACGCGCTCGGACCGGATCTGAAGATTGTGCCGATTTTGTGCGGACCGCTTGGTGAAAGCCCGCCAGCCGAGACTGCTGACCTGAAGGTCGGCGCTACTCCGGAAGAGGCGGACGCCGCCGACCTGAAGGTCAGTGCCGCCTCGGCGGAGAGCAAGAAGGGTCCGGAGATTTTCTTGGACGCGTTGGCCCAGCTCGCCGAGAAGCACAAGGACCGGCTGTTCTGGGTCCTCGGAATCGACTTGACGCACCTCGGCCGCCGCTACGGCAGCCCCTTCGCCGCTCTGGCTAATCAAGGTCGTATGGCGGAGGTGGCGGAGCAGGATCGCCGCCGCTTGGAATTGGTGTGCGCGGGCGACAGCCGGGGCTTCCTCGAACTCGTATCGGCTGGCGGCGATGAATTGAACTGGTGCGGTCATTCAACTCTCTACACCTTTTTAAGCGCGCTCGGCCAAGTGCGCGGCCGTTTGCTTCGTTATGAGCAGTGGAACATCGATCCGCAATCCGTGGTCAGCTTCGCCAGCATGGAGTTTTTTACGCCCTGAAGAAGAGAAGCATACGGGTTGAAGGGAAATATTAAAGTACTCAATACTCTAAGAGTCATTACCGGGTACCGGCACGGAAATACCCTGGGATGGCGGCAACGGCCATCCTAGATAACCCTCCCAGCGAGAAGGGGAGAATTGGTCACGAAAAATAACTAGATTCGCTGGACTCTCGTTGTGCTAATATGAACCGGAATTTCATCTATGAATGAGCAGCGACAAGGCATACGTTATCCTCTAAGGCTACCTGCGGAAGTCCGCTGGACATCCCGGGGCAAGAGTGCGGGGCCGATAAAGGGCGAAATTGGTGACATTAGTTCGAGTGGGCTGCTTGTACTGATTCCCAAGCATCTGCCGATCGGCACCACCATCAACGTCACCATCAATTTACCCGTCGATTTAACAAAGGTCCCTGTCAAACTCACCTGTATGGGGCGTGTAGTCCGCAAGAGCCCCATAGGCAAGAGTGAAGGGATCTCAGCGATCATTGAAGATTTCAAACTCCGGCCTTCGCGACGAAAGTCCGCGAAAGCCTAGTATCCCGGCGCCATGCCTAGCGGCACAATGGTTATCCGCTCCAATCGTCCAATGAAACGAGCGCACACACCAAAGAGAATCCGTATACTCTTAGCGGATCGGGAAGAGGTTTTTCGCCTTGGAATAAGGCAACTCTTCTCGCTCGAGGACGACCTGCGCGTGGTAGCGCAAGCGGCAACCGGCGAGCAGGTCATTGGCTTGGCAGAACGATTCAAGCCGCACCTCATGTTAGTTCAAGAAGAGATCGCCGCCGAACCACCCGGCAACTTCATGGAGCAGGTCCGGCGTGTCTCGCCGCTCAGCAAAGTGGCGATCACCGCTACGACCCTGGTGGGGGACACGGCCGCTCGTCATCTGGAATCCGGGGCCGCCAATGTGATTCCGAGATCCGCTGCGCTCTCGCGCTTCGTGAAGTGCGTCAGAGAAACGATGCGGCAGAAAGTTGTTCCAGTCAAGGCGATCCCGGTCACCACCGTCAGGGCCGTCGAGTTCTTACAAAAGCCCCTGGTGCGGCCGGTCGACACGCTCACCCTGCGCGAGAAGCATGTGATCGCCTGCCTCATGCAGGGCTTCCCCAACCGTGAGATTTCTCAGCGGCTGGCCATAGCGGAACAGACCGTAAAGAACCACCTGCGCTCCATCTTCGATAAGGTTGGCGTTTCAGACCGCTTGGAACTGGTGCTCTACGCCCTTCACCACAAGCTCGACCTGCCCCTCGTCGAGACGGCACGCCAGCAACCGCCGGTAACGGCAGCCTGATCCCCTATTGTCCCCCATCACTCCCTGACATCCTGAGCTGCTCTGAAAATCGTGGCGTGGGTGGCCCGCAGAAGGACTCTTGTTGGTGAATGGTCCGTTTGGAATGGGGGCCAAGTTGCGGGGATTTCACGCCTGCGAGCGGGTGGTCCGGATTTGATAATCGTCAATGACCGCGCCGATGCCAAAGGGATAGCTTTCGGCGGCTTCCCTCTGGCTGACCACACGAGCCTGGCAGCGAATCTTCAAGGGGACTTTTGTAATCTCGGCAGGTAAACGCACCGTCAAAACAACCCTGGTGTTCGGACGAAGCTGTGAGGGCAGCCGCATAAAAACTCCGTTGCCACTCATGGTCGTAATCTTTCCGCGTATCCGGCGCACTTTGCCCGGGCGGGTTTTCCATTGCACCGTCACCGGGAACTCCACCGGAAACCTGATCCCCAAACGAAGGCAGTTCAAAGTAACCTCCAAAAACAATGGTGCCACGTCAACCAGCTTGCCTGCGGCAAGGCGCGGGCACCCCGAAGCGGCATGCCGCCGGCTGGCGAAACGAGCCGGAGCCCCACTCGCCCATCCGAGTCGGCGGAGCAGATCGTGGCCAGCGCTTTATTAGTAACGCTTCTCGCCATTACACTCAAGACTACTAAAGTACCAGTCATCGCTAATGGCTAACCCTTAGCACCCCGAAGCGCATAGCGAAGGCCCGTGAGCGAAGCTATAATGGTTCAAGAACCAGAACGCGCCCATGAGTGATTTCTCCACACCCCTGATGCGGCAGTACGGCGCCATTAAGGAGCGCCACCCCAACGCACTCTTGCTGTTTCGATTGGGAGATTTCTACGAGCTCTTCTTTGAAGACGCCGTGGTGGCTTCGAAGGAGCTGCAAATCACCCTGACCTCCCGCAACAAGGAGAAGGGCGTGGCGATCCCGATGTGCGGCGTTCCCTATCATGCCGCGGAGGGTTATATCGCCAAGCTCGTCCGTCGCGGCTTTCGGGTGGCCATCTGCGACCAGATGGAGGATCCGCGCTTCGCCACGAAACTCGTGAAGCGCGAAGTCACCCGCGTGGTCACGCCGGGAACGGCGATCGATTCGCAGATTCTCGAGCCGCGCGAGAATAACTATCTGGCGGCCCTGGCGGAGCGCGACGGTAGTGTGGGCCTGGCTTTCGTAGACCTCTCGACCGGCGACTTCCGCGCCACCGAGTTTTCAGGCTCGGAGGCGGCGGCGCGCCTGCAAGAGGAATTGGAGCGCATGCGGCCAAGCGAACTTCTGGTGGCCTCCCGCCCCACCAGCCCGGCGGAGGCGCGCCCCGTTCCCCTCGCTTCTCTCACCCAAACGCCTCTGGAGGACTGGGTCTTCGCCGAGGAATATGGCGCCCGGCTTTTGCGCGACCATTTCCGGGTGGCGACGCTGGCCGGCTACGGCCTCGAGGGTCACGCGCTGGCCGTGGCGGCCGCCGGGGCTGCGCTCCATTATGTGCGCGAGACGCAGCGGGGATCGCTTTCCCATCTCGATGGAATCCGCTTCTACCAGCAGCAGGATTCGCTGATCCTCGACCCGGCGACGATGCGCAATCTCGAGCTGGTGGAGCCCGCCTTCGGGGAATCTCGCGCCGCCACGCTCCTGGGTATCCTCGACGAATGCGTCACCTCGCTCGGCGCGCGTAAGTTGAAGGCCTGGATGCTTCGCCCCTCGCTCGACCGCGCCGAACTCGAAGCGCGCCTGGACGTGGTCGAGGAGTTGCAGAAGTCCACCATTGAGCGGGAGGAGTTGCGGCGGGCGATGGGCAGCGTACAAGACCTCGAGCGCCTGCTGAGCAAAGTGACGCTCGAGACCGCCCACGCGCGCGACCTGCTTGCCTTAAAGCACTCGCTCGAGGTTCTCCCGGATCTTCGTGTTTATCTGAACCATTTCCAGGCGGCTCGCCTCAAGAAACTTCGGGAAAACCTGGACGAGCTTCGAGACGTGCGGGAGTTGCTCGAGAAGGCGATCCATCCCGAGCCCCCGGTGCTTCTCAGCGAGGGCGGATTGATTCGGCCCGGCTACCATGCGGAGCTCGACGAACTCCGCGACCTGAGCCAGAACAGCAAACAGTTGCTGGCCCAGATCGAAGCACGTGAACGCGAGCGCACCGGCATCGCGTCGTTGAAGGTCCGCTTCAACAGCATCTTCGGCTATTACATCGAGGTCTCGAAGCCCAATCTGCACCTTGCTCCTGCGGATTACGCACGCAAGCAAACGTTGGTGAATGCCGAAAGGTTTACCACGCCGGAGTTGAAGGCGCTGGAGGCGAAGATCCTTGACGCAGAGGAGAGAAGCCGCACCCTCGAGCGCGACCTGTTCCTTGCCACCCGGCGCCAGGTGGCGAATGAGGCGCGGCGCATCCGCCAGACAGCGGCGGTGCTGGCGGAACTGGATGTTCTCGCCTGCTTCGCCCACCTTGCCGCGGAGCGCCACTACCAACGTCCCGAGTTTTCCCAGGATGGCGAGCTGGTCATCCAGCGCGGACGCCACCCCGTCATTGAGCAACTCAACGAGGAAGGCCAATCCGGCAAGTTCATTCCCAATGATCTCTACATGAATGGCGGCACCGACCTGATCCTGATCATCACGGGGCCGAACATGGGGGGAAAATCGACTTACCTTCGCCAAGCGGCCCTGATCGCCCTGGTGGCGCAGATGGGGAGCTTTGTGCCCGCCACGCGCGCCCAGCTTCCCATTTTCGACCGCATCTTCACTCGCATCGGAGCCTCCGATAACCTGGCGCGGGGGCGCTCGACGTTTATGGTGGAGATGACGGAGGCGGCGGCCATCCTCAACACCGCAACGCCAAGTAGCCTCGTCTTGTTGGACGAGGTGGGCCGGGGCACCGCCACCTTCGACGGCCTGGCGATTGCCTGGGCCGTGGTCGAATACTTACAAACCCACACTCGGGCCAAGACCCTCTTCGCCACTCACTATCACGAGCTTACCGAGCTCGCCGATCTTCTCCCCGGCGTGCGCAATTACCACGTCTCGGTGCGTGAATCGGGAGCCAACATCGTCTTCCTGCGGAAGGTGGAACAGGGTAGCGCCGACAAGAGCTACGGCATCGAGGTCGCTCGCCTGGCAGGCCTGCCCGGCAAGGTGATCGCGCGCGCTCGGGAAATCCTCTCTCGCCACGAACAAACCGAGCACACCCTGAGCGAGCGTTTGACCGCCAGGCCGGACGAGGCGAAAGCCGGACCCGTGCAGCTCACCATTTTCACGCCCTTGAACGCTGATGTGGTGAATGCCATCGAAAGGGCCGACCTTGATAACCTGAAACCAATTGAAGCCTTGAACCTGTTGGCGGAGCTGAAGAAGCAGATCCAGTCCTGATACGCATTGTGGTGAAAATGCCCTCGCCCCCTTGGGGGAGAGGGTGGCCCACGATGGCGCTCTCATCAGCCGTCGCGGGCCGGGTGAGGGGTCCGTTGCACGAGAACGATCTCGGCCAATTGCTGTTCCTGAAACTAGACGAACTGCGCTGGGGGTCCACCCTTGAGCACACCCTGCGCCGTTTGCACCCAGGCGGTGTGCTTGTCGATGCGCCGCTTCCCAACGCGGCCGAAAAGCTCCGCGAATTCCTGTCCAAGTTGGCCGGCTCGATCCCGACCGTTCCCTTCCTTGCCCTCGGAGAAGAAGGCGGACTGATGGATCCGCTGCAAGCCTTCCTGCCTCCACTCCCCTCGCCCCGCGCGGTCGCCGCGAAAGGCCTTGCGGCGGTGCGACGCCTGGGTGAACTTGTGGGTTCTGCCCTCAAACTTCTCGGTTTCAACACCGACTTCGCTCCTTTGCTCGATCTGGCGTCGCCCAATCTGATTCCGGGCAGGGGCGCGCCATGGCGTGCCCCTACAGAGACACGCGCCTTCAGCACCAACCCTCAGCAGACGACGGAGTTTGGCGGAGCATTTCTGACTGGGCTGGAGCGTCACGAACTACTGGCTTGCGGAAAGCACTTCCCCGGCTATGGCGGCGCACGCGCCATCGAGCGCCGATGGCCGAACTGGTTTCCAAGTCCATGGCCGAGTTGTGGCGCGAGCATCTGGTCCCCTATCGGGCGCTTCTGCCCCGGCTTCCCCTTGATCTGGTGAGCACCGCCGCCTATAAGGCCTACGACTTTGATCTGCTGCAATCCGCCGGATTGTCTTCGAAGGTTGTGGAGGGCTTGCTTCGTGTCAAACTAGGCTACGACGGCGTCGCGATCGCCTGCGGGCTCGAAACGGAGGCCGTGCGCGGAACCCTGACTTTGGAGGAGGCGGCAGTGCAGGCTGTGAGCGCGGGATGCGACATGCTTCTCGTGGAAGAGCCGCAAGCCGCCGAGCGTGTCCAGGCAGCCTTGAGCGCCGCTCTGCAGTCAGGGAAACTTCGCGGCGCGTGCGAGTCGAACAAGCTCTCGAGCGCATTCAGCATGTGAAACGGTGCCTGCGACCCCCCGTCGATAAGCTGCCGCGCGGCTCGCTGGAAAACCTTATAAAACAGTTCACAGCCTTCTCCGCCGCCTTCGCAGCCACGGAAAATCGCGACTAGGACTGTTTGTCTCTTGACAAAACCCATAATGATAGGCTATGATGAGGAGGGGTTTGGGGTGCTGCGACCTTGCGACCTTCGCGGGCTTTGCGACCTTGCGTCAAACCGGAGTTTGTGCCATCGAAAAACGGGAGAACAAAGCGAGAATGTCTATGAAAACAAAGGAACGGATCAGGAATCAACCACCCCTGACCCCTCCTTATCCAAGGAGGGGAATTCCCGGGCTCCCCTCCTCGGACGAGGCGGCGTTGCGGGCTTGGCGCGACTTTGCGACCTTGGCGTGAAACCGTGATTGCGCCATCGAAAAACGGGAGAACAAAGCGAGAATGTCTATGAAAACAAAGGAAGAGCTCAAACAATCACCGCTGGCTCAGACTTCCTTTGAATGTCCGCGATGCGCTCGAAGGCGAGGCCGGTTAGGTTGTGTGCCGTCGGCCTTGGCTGTCCTTCGGGACATCGAAGACCCCGGACATCGGTCTGCGCCATCCGTCGCTCCAGAACTGTCGAGAATAAAGCGAGAATGTCTATGAAAACAAAGGATCGCAGAGCCCGCCTTGCCGTCGGGCTGATGTCCGGCACCTCGATGGACGGAATTGACGCCGCACTGGTTCGCCTAACTGGCTCTGCGGATCAACCGCGGGTGCGCTTGCTGGCGTTCTCCACACTGCCCTACCCTCCTGAAGTCCGGCGACGGATCATGAGCGTGGCGGCGGGCGTCCACATCAAAGCAGGGGGAATCAGCCGACTCAACTTCTTGCTTGGCGAGCTCTTCGCCAATGCTGCCTTGCGTGTATGCCGCGCGGGTCATATTGCCGCCGGGCGTGTTTCCGCCATTGGCTCGCACGGCCAGACCATTTATCACCAGGGCAGGCCGGAGCTGATTCCAGACCTCAAGGCAGGAGTGGGACCAAACACGCTCCAGATCGCGGAGCCTGCCGTGATCGCCGAACGAACGGGCGCCCCGGTAGTGGCGGATTTCCGCACCGCCGACATGGCGGCCGGCGGGCAAGGCGCGCCGCTGGTGCCCATGGTGGACTACCTCTTGCTTCGCGACGCGCGGAAAGGGACGGTAGCCTTAAACATCGGCGGCATCGCTAATGTAACTGTGATCCCGGCGAAGGCAAAGCCTGCCGATGTTTTTGGCTTCGACACCGGCCCGGGTAACATGGTGAGCGATGCCCTGATGTGGCACTTCACCCGTGGCCGGGAGCAATACGACTCCGGCGGGCGTGTGGCGGCGCGGGGAAGAGTGAACGAAGCGGTGCTTGCAGACCTGCTGCGCTACCCTTTTTTTTCGCAGTCTCCGCCCAAAAGTGCCGGGCGCGAACAGTTCGGCCACGATTTCGTAGAGAAATATTTTCTCTCGCGCCGGCGCGCCCGATTTGCGGACATGCTTCGAACCTCTCTCGAACTGACGGCGCGAACCATCGTTGACGCCTTGGCTCGTTTTGTATTTCAGGAAACCCAGATAGACCGCCTGATCGTATCGGGCGGCGGCGCGCACAATCGTACGCTCGTAAAGCGCCTGGCCGAATTGCTGCCTCCACTAACAGTTGAACTCTCCGACCGTTACGGCCTGCCGGTAGACGCCAAAGAGGCCATCGCCTTCGCCATTCTCGCCGACCGCACCCTGCATGGCTTGCCGGGCAACCTTCCCCGGGTCACCGGCGCGCGCCGCGCCGTGGTGCTGGGGAAGATCGTGCAGCCGTGAGAAACGCGGCGCCGGCCTGCTCCGAAAGCATAACCGGCTCTCGATAAATAGGCTACATATCTTAGCAACCGGAGAAGACCTCCTCACCCGGCCCGTAAGGCTGGAAAAAACCGCGACATTTTGTTACCATTTAGGCAGGGTGATCCATGGGGCTCCGTCCGCGCACGCTGTTGGTGTCTCTGCTTCTGGGGCTGAGCACCGTCCTGATGGCCTTTCAACAGGACGGCTTGGCGCCCTGGGATATGGAGGAAGCTCCCGCCCAAACCAACGAAAAAGCTGAGTTCACTTTTGGACGCCTGAGATTCGCCACCACCGGGAGCAGCTTCGGCGGGTGGCGTCGCCTCGGTTGGTCGGAGGATTTCCCCAAGGCCGATCGCCAGTTTTCCGAAGGTGTGCGGCGTCTTACCCGGCTCAACGCCCGCAGCACTGAAAAGGTTCTGGACCTGGACAGCGACGAGATCTTTAACTGGCCGTGGCTGTATGCCGTCAACGTCGGCCGCTGGAACTTCACCGCGGCACAGTCTCAGCGCCTGCGCGAGTACCTGCTCCGAGGCGGCTTCCTGTTGGCCGACAATTTCCACGGCGCCGCGGAGTGGCAGACCTTCCTCGAGGGAATGAGCAAAGTGTTTCCGGAACGCCAAGTCGAGGACCTGAAGAACAGCGATGAGATTTTTCACGTGCTCTATGACCTGGACGAACGCTTCCAAATACCGGGTTATCAGTACATCTGGACGGGCAGAACTTATGAGCGGGATGGTATCGAGCCGCATTGGCGCGCCATCCGGGACGACAAGGGCCGAATCATGGTCGCCATTTGCCACAACATGCATCTGGGAGATGCTTGGGAGCACGCCGATGATCCGCGCTACCCGGAACGGTTTTCCTCGCTCGCCTATCGCCTGGGGATCAACTACATCATCTACGGGATGACGCACTAGCCGAGAGTCGAAAGTTGAGAGTCGAAAGTTGAAAGCTTTGGCTCTCGACTATCGACTCTCGACTCTCGACTTTCGACTACGAAATGAATCGACGAGACTTCCTCAAATACGGATGCGGTAGCGCCGCGGGACTCGGCGCGGCCCGCCGGCTCGGGTCGCAGATGCCGATGCCGCAGGCCTCGGCACCCGAGGCGGGCGGGGCGGATGTTACGCTCAAGATCGCCCCTGTGATTGTGCAGCTTGATCCCAATCGCGCCATCAGCACCATTGGCTACAACGGGTGTTCACCGGGTCCGGTCTTGCGCATGCGGGAGGGCAAGCCGATCACGGTCGAGGTCTTGAATAACACGGACGTGCCGGAACTCGTGCACTGGCACGGATTCTTCATCCCCCCCGAGGTCGACGGGTCGGAAGAAGAAGGCACGCCGATGGTTCCCGCTCATGGCCGGCGGCGCTATCAGTTTGTGCCACGCCCTGCGGGCACGCGCTGGTATCACACTCACACGATGGCGGGGATTGACTTGCACCGAGGCACTTACACCGGCCAATTCGGCTTCGTCTACGTCGAGCCGGCCGAGAATCCGGGCCAATACGACCAGGAAGTGTTTCTGGCGCTGCGCGACTGGGAACCGTATCTGAGTTCAGAAGATATGGACGAAATGGAGATGGGGCCGCCGGGACCGCAGCCCGAAAAGCCCGCAGTCCCCGATAAGCGGCAAAACGGTTTGGAGGTCGGCTATCGGATCTTCTCGATCAACGACAAGTCGCTCGGCGCGGGAGAGCCGATTCGAGTCCGGCAGGGCCAGCGCCTGCTGGTGCACGTGCTCAACGCCAGCGCTACAGGAAACCGCAGCATTGCCTTTGCGGGTCATTTGTTCAACGTTCTGGCTCTGGATGGAAACCCCGTACCGTCTCCGCGCCCGGTCGAAGTCCTGGCGATGGGTCCGGGCGAACGCGTGGACGCGGTGGTGGAGATGAACCGGCCGGGGATTTGGATTCTGGGCGCCACCAAGGACGACGACCGCAATGACGGCATGGGTGTCCTGGTCGAGTATGCGAACCAACACGGAGATCCAAAGTGGGTCGCCCCTACGAACCTTCAATGGGACTACTCGATCTTCGGCAAGCCCGCCGCCCATCCGGCGCCCGATCAGACGATTGACATGGTCATCGAGGTCATTCCCGGCGGGCCCGGGAACTTTAACCACTGGCTCATCAACGGCAAGGAATATCCGCACGAGGGCGAGTTCGTCCTGAAAGAGGGCGCGCGCTACCGCCTGGTGTTTCACAATCGGAGCGACGATGCCCACCCCGTGCATATGCATCGACACACGTTCGAGCTCGTCGATGTGAACGGTAAAAAGACCGCAGGGGTAATCAAGGACACGGTGGTAGTGCCGAATTACGGGGTGGTTTCCGTGGACTTGCTGGCCAACCAGCCGGGGCTGACGCTTTTTCACTGCCACAACCAGCAGCACATGGACTTCGGCTTTAAGGCGCTGGTCCGATATGCGTGAAGCGTGGTAGCCAAGCCTGTCATCCTGAGCGCCGAGAAGGATCTCCGCAGTGCTTAGTTGTGTTAATAAGCGCAATTATTCTGGGTCCTGGAAGGGCGGGGCTTTAGCCCCGCCGGTACGCAGAGCACGGTTGAAGGGGCCTTTAGGCCCTGAAGCAACGCGGCTTCAGGGGCTAAAGCCCCGAGGAGTGGCCGGTTCTCTGCGGCGGGGCTGAAGCCCCGCCCTTCCGACGCCAAACGATTAAGCACGCTTGCTTCTGCAAATAAGCACGCAGTTCGTCGTAAGCTATTGCAAACGAATAACAACTGCCCGGATTCTTGGCTGCGCTCGGGATGACAGCACAGGCTGCGATCTTTTTGCATCCAAAGGGTAGTTCAGGGCATCGTACTCAGGGTAACCAGGGCTTCGAGATTCTTGACGTAGAGCATATGGGCAACCACGAGTGTTGTCCCCACGAGTACTCCATGTTTCAGTTTTTCTTCAAATACCCACGCCTGGTATTTGCGAGAGGCGAACTGGTCCTGCTCAGCAGTTGGCCGAGGTGGCTCCTGGGATTGCTGGTGCTGCTGGCAGCGGGCGCTTTGGCGGCGCTGATTCGCGCTCGTCTGCCGCAGGCTGCTGCGAGCGTGCGGAACTGGCGGGCCGGGGTCATCTGGCTTCTGCAATCGTGTCTTGTGGCGCTTCTGCTGATCCTGCTCTGGCAGCCGGCCCTGGTGGTTGCGCAACTCGAACCCCAAAAGAACATCATCGCCATCGTGGTTGACGACTCGCGCAGCATGGCGACTACGGAGGACGGCGCCTCCCGCCTGGAACGCGCCATCAAAGTTATGCAAGGTGGAGTGCTGGCCGGTCTCCAGAAGCAATTCCAGACACGCTTTTATCGGCTCGACCGCGAGGCGACGCGGGTTTCGAGCCTGGAGGAATTGCGGGCCTCGGCGCCCGTAACGCACCTCGGCGCGGGGTTGAAACAATTGGCGGAAGAGACCAGCGATTTGCCGATTGGGGCTGTGGTTTTGCTGAGCGACGGGTCCGACAACTCCGGCGGCGTCGATCTGGACACCATCACGGCTCTTTGCTCACGCCGGATTCCGGTGCACACCGTCGGCTTCGGGCGCCTTGCCATGGTGCAGGACGTAGAGATCGACGACGCGATGGTTGCACCGCGCGCCTTGGCGGACTCGCGCCTGTCGGCGATTGTCCGTTTTCACCAGCACGGTTACGCAGGGCGGAAGGCTACGCTGAGCGTTCACGATGGTGCGACAGCGCTGGCAGCGCGAGAGATCACCCTCTCCGCCGATGGTGCTGCCCAAACCGAGAATTTGATGTTCAACGCCGGCCGCGCCGGCGCCAAGGCGCTGCGCTTCTCCATCGACCCGCTGCCCGGCGAAGAGAATCCCTCCAATAATGCCGTCACGCGACTCGTGAATGTCGAGTCGGGCCGGCGCCGGGTTCTTTATCTCGAAGGCGAACCTCGTTGGGAATACAAGTTTATCCGCCGCGCAGAGTCCGATGACTCCATCGTTCAGCTCGTCTCGATGTTGCGCACGACCGAGAACAAAATCTATCGCCAGGGAATCGACAGTCCCAACGAACTCGCGCAGGGCTTCCCGGCCTCCGCCGAGGAGCTTTTCGCCTATCAAGGGCTGATTATCGGGTCGGTCGAAGCGGGCTACTTCACTCCTGCCCAGCGCGATTTGATCGAGCAATTCGTCGATCGCCGTGGCGGCGGGCTATTGCTCCTAGGCGGCCGCTACGCCTTGTCCGAGGGAGGCTGGAGCGCGTCCAACCTTGCCGACCTTCTCCCCTCGCTTCTGCCTGCTCGGAAAGGTACATTTCACCGAGACCCGGCGACCGTCGCCTTGACGCCCGTGGGCGCCGACAACGTCATCTGCCGATTGGTAGAAGACCCGGCGCGCAACCTGGCACGCTGGAAGAAACTGCCCTACCTCGAGGACTATCAGGACTCCGGCACGCCCAAACCCGGCGCGGCAGTTCTGGTGGAAATGAACGGCGGGGGACGAAAGGAGCCGCTGCTGGTCACCGAGAATTATGGGCGCGGACGGACCGCCATCCTGGCCACGGGCGGGACGTGGCGCTGGCAGATGGCTCTGCCCTCCGGTGACCCTACGCACGACGCCTTCTGGCAGCAACTGCTGCGCTGGCTCGTTGCCGACACACCTGGTCGCGTCGTCGCGTCCGTCAGCAAGCCCATACTGTTTGACGAAGGACGGGCAAAAATCTCGGCAGAGGTTCGCGGTCGGGATTTCACGCCCGCCCCCGACGCCCTTGTTCAGGCCCACATCTCTGGACCGGGAGGCGTAAGCGCAACGCTCGATCTCTCTCCCGACCCGGCCTCGCCCGGCACGTTTCAGGGAGAGTGGAATGCCGAGCGGCCGGAATTGTACTCGGTCCTGGTGACAGCCAAGCGCGGGGACGCCGATCTCGGCAGCGACAACCTGGACTTTGAAAGGATGGACGGGGTTGCGGAGAACTTTCATCTCGAGCAGAACCGCGACCTTCTGGAAAGGCTCGCTAAACAAACCGGCGGGCGATATTGGCAGCCCGCTGAGACTGCCCAGCTTGCCCGCGACATTCCCTACTCGGAAGCGGGAATCACCGTCCGCCAGATTAAAGAACTGTGGAACATGCCGGCTGTTTTCATTTTGCTTTTGCTCCTGCGTTGCTCCGAATGGCTGCTGCGCCGGAGGTGGGGGATCGTGTGAAGACTTTGCGCCGGGGTTTGCCGCTCGCACTCCTGCTCTTGTCCGCGCTCCCGGTGAGAGGCGCGACGTACTACCTGACTGTCGCCGGACTGGGCGGCGAGCCGGAGTATGAGCAGCAGTTCACGGGGCTGGCCAAAGACCTGGACAAAGTGCTGAGGACCGCGGGCGTGGACGCGCATGTCGAAACGCTGTTCGGCAAAGAGGCCACGCGCCAGCGACTGACTGAAAAGTTCGGCGTCATCTCCAGCCAGGCCAAGCCCGACGACGAATTCGTGCTGATCCTCATCGGCCACGGCTCGTTCGATGGCGTCGAATATAAGTTCAACCTCGTGGGCCCGGATGTTTCAGCCGAAGAACTGGCGCGGCTGTGTGATCGCGTACCCGCCAAGCGGCAATTGATCGTCAACACCACCAGTGCCAGCGGCGGCGCCGTCCCCGCGCTCGAACGGCCGGGACGAGCGGTCATCGCCGCCACCAAGTCGGGAACTGAGAAGAACGCCACGGTCTTCTGCCGTTACTGGGTCGAGGCGCTGCACGACCCCGAGGCTGATGTTGACAAGAACGAAGCCATCAGTGCGCTGGAAGCGTTCCAGTACGCCGCAGGTAAGACCGCAGCCTACTACGAATCGGAAAAGCGCCTCGCCACCGAGCACGCCATGTTCAAGGACACGGGCAAAGGCGAGGCGGTGCACGCGGCATCGGGCGAGGCCGGGGAAGGGTTGATGCTTTCCAGCTTCACCCTGGTTAGATTCGGCTCCGCGGAACGCGCCGCCAACGATCCCGGCAAGCGCGCCCTGCTCGCCAAGAAAGAGGAGCTCGAGCGCCAGATCGATACCCTGAAGTATCAAAAGGCCGCGATGTCTGAGGAAGACTACAAGAAGCAACTTACCGCTGCGCTTCTCGAGCTGGCGCGTGTCCAGCAGGAGTTGGACAAGTGATCTCAGGCCGTAGGGGCGGCCCTTGTGACCGCCCTGATACATACGCGGAGAACCACAGGGCGACCAGAAGAGTAGCCCCTACAGCGCTTGATGTCATCCTGAGCGTGCCAACTGTCATCCTGAGCGCAGCGAAGGATCTCTGCAGTTCTTCTCTGGGTCGCAGGTTTCGACAAACTGCGGAGATCCTTCGCTGCCATGAAAATGGCGGCGGAAGGGCGGGGCTTCAGCCCCGCCGTGACTGGCAACTCCCTCACCCCCGGCCCCTCTCCCGCGAGCGGGAGAGGGGGGACCACGAAGTGGTGGGCGAGGGTCCTGACGGCGGGGCTAAAGCCCCGCCCTTCCAGGATTCCGCAGCTACCTCCACACAAGTCATTTTCACGCAAGTTGGTAAGCCGAAGGATCATGAAGTCTGCGCTCAGGATGACAGCCGGCGGGCGTGGCCACTGGTGACCGTTGTCTGCCTAACGGGAATGTTTGGTCTCGGTGTCGCGAGCGCCGCAACGCCGGATGAGTGCCACGCCCTAACCAAGCACGACCGCCGCGACGAAGCCCGCGCGTGCTACCAATCGCTTGCGGCGCAGCGCAATCATTACCTCCGCGCCGAAGGGTACTGGGGTCTTGGAATGTATCAGGAGGCGAACGACGAATTTCGCGAGGCGGTGGCCCAGGACGACCGCAATGCCAACTACCGCGTTCGCTGGGGCCGTCTGATGCATGAGCGCTTCAATAACGTGGATGCGGAAAACCTCTTTCAAGAAGCCTTGCAGCGCGACCCCAAGAACCCCCAGGCCTATCTGGGCCTGGCACTTGTCAGTGCCGATGGGTACGACTCGAAGGCGCTGAAATGGACCGCCCAAGCTCTCACGCTGGACCCCAAGCTGGTGCCAGCGCACGAACTGATGGCCAATCTCGCGCTCGAAGACTCAAATCGGGCGGAAGCGCTAAAGCAGGCCGACGCCGCCCTGCAAATATCCCCGGAAGCACTCGACGCCATGGCCGTTCACGCGGCCTTGGAGGTCTTGGAGGATCGCTCGCCTGATCCCTGGCTGGCGAAGATTCGCCAGGTCAATCCAACTTACGGAGAGGGCTGGGCGATCATTGCCCACCACTTGCTGCTGAACTATCGTTTCGAGGATGCCGTCGCCTACTACCGAAAGGCGGTCGAACTTGATCCGCAGCTTTGGTCGGCGCGCTCTGCCCTGGGCGTCAACCTGATGCGCCTGGGAGATGAAGACGAAGCGCACCGACAGCTCGAACTCTGCTACGACAACGGCTTCCGGGACGCAGCGACCGTTAACACGCTTCGCTTGTTGGACAGCTACAAGAACTTTATTACCTTCAAGGATGGGGCCACGATTCTGAGGTTGCACAAGAAGGAAGCCGAGCTGTTGCGGCCGTATTTCAATTCCCTACTGCAGCGCGCCATGGCGACCTACGAGAAGAAATACAAGATGACGCTTCCGGGTCCCGTGCAAGTCGAAGCCTACCCCGACCACGAGGACTTCGCGGTTAGGACCATGGGGATGCCGGGCCTGGGCGCCGAGGGAGTTACGTTTGGCGAAGTCGTCGCCATGGATAGCCCCTCCGCGCGCAAGCCCGGTGATTTCCACTGGGGCGCCACGCTGTGGCATGAGCTGAGCCACGTCTACATCCTTACCGCAACGCGCAGCCGAGTCCCGCGCTGGTTCACGGAAGGTCTGGCCGTCCACGAAGAGGCGGACGTGTCTCCGGAATGGAGTAGCCGCGTCACGCCCGACATCCTGGTGGCCTTGCGCGATAAGAAATTACTTCCGGTTGCGCAACTTGACCGCGGCTTCGTTCGACCGGACTATCCCGGCCAGGTCCTGGTCTCCTACTTCCAGGCAGGCCGCATCTGCGATTACATCCAGGGCCGCTGGGGCGACGGGAAACTGCTCGAAATGGTGCAATCGTTCGCTAATCGAAAGACCACATCCGAGACCATCCGACTGGATCTCGGCGCCTCGCCACAGGATTTCGACACGCAGTTTCAGGCGTGGCTTTACGCGGACCTCGGCAAGACTGCCGCAGGCTTTGACGCCTGGCGGGCGAGCCTGAAGGCCCTGGTGGCCTCCGCCAAGGCCGGCGATTACGACCAGGTGCTGAAGCAAGGCGAGGAAGTCCGCCGCATGTACCCACAGTATGTTGAGGACGCGAATGCTTACGAGTTCCTTGCGGAGGCGCACCTTGCCAAAGGCGAGAAACGGGCCGCCGTTGAAGCGCTGACGGAGTATGAAAAGGCGGGGGGCCTCAGCCCGCAGACGCTTAAAGAGTTGGCCTCGCTGGAGGAGGACCTGGGCGAACCCAAGGAAGCCGCTGCCACGCTGGATCGGGTTAACTATATTGACCCGATGGACGAGGACTTGCATCGCCGCCTCGGCAAGCTTTGGCTCGCGCAGGAGAATTATCCCGGCGCGATTCGTGAATACGGCGCGCTTGTGGCCATGCACCCGCTGGACGCCTCCTCAGCGCAGTTCAATCTGGCCCAGGCCTACTTCGCCGCCGGCCAGCGCGATAAAGCCGAGGAACACGTCTTGGCCTCGCTGGAGGCGGCGCCGGGCTACCGCCCCGCGCAGAAACTACTCTTGCAACTTCAGGATTCTACGAAAAGGTGAATCATGGGGACTATCACGGAAGTACAACCTGACTTGACTCAACTCAAGAGCCGCATTGAGCGTTTTCAATCTGTGCGGGACAGCATTCTCTCCCAAGTCCGGCAAGTGATCGTCGGGCAGGAAGAAGTCCTCGACCAGATTCTCATCGGCCTCTTCGTCGGGGGGCACTGCCTGATCACCGGACTGCCCGGCACGGCCAAGACACTCATGGTCCGCACCATCGCGCGGACGCTCGGCCTGGTCTTTACGCGCATCCAGTTTACGCCCGACCTGATGCCTTCGGATATTACCGGGACGGATATTATCGAAGAGGATCCGACCACCGGCCACCGGCGCTGGACGTTCGTCCAGGGACCCATCTTCGGAAACATCGTTTTGGCGGATGAAATCAACCGCACGCCGCCCAAGACGCAGGCCGCACTGCTGGAAGCCATGCAGGAACTCTCCTGCACGGTGCGCGGCAACCACTATTCGTTACCGCTGCCCTTCTTCGTTCTGGCTACTCAAAACCCCATCGAACTGGAAGGGACATACCCGCTTCCCGAAGCTCAGCTTGACCGTTTTCTCTTCAATACCCTGCTCGGTTACCTGAGCGCCGAGGACGAGGCCAAAGTCATTGACCTGACCACGACCACACGCGTACCGAAAGTGGAGGCGGTGACCAACGCGGAGGAAATTCTGGAGTTTCAGGGCTTGGTGCGCATGGTGCCCATCGCGGATTCCCTGGCGCGCTATGTGGTCAGCCTGGTGCGCGCCACGCGCCCCAAGAGCGGAACCGCGCCGGACTTCGTTAAGAAATACGTTAACTACGGGGCCAGCGTCCGCGCCGCGCAGTTCATCGTGTTGGCGGCCAAAGCTCGCGCCCTTGCGCACCGGCGCTACCACGTGACCTACGAGGACGTGCGGGCGCTGGCCACGCCGGTCCTGCGCCACCGGATCCTTCTGAATTTCCATGCCGAGTCGGACCGCATCGATTCGGACGAGATACTTCACCGCTTGCTCGAGCAGATGCCGCCTCCGGCGGGAGGATGAGCGTGCAGCGTTTCATCGATCCGGCGGTGCTGTCCGGCATCTCCGGATTAGACCTGATCGCCAAGACGGTGGTGGACGGCTTCATCGCCGGACTGCATCGCTCGCCGAATTTTGGCTTCAGCCAGGAGTTTGCGGAGTACCGCGCCTACACGGCCGGAGACGACTTGCGCCACATCGACTGGAACGTTTACGCCCGCACCGAGCGCGCCTACTTAAAGCGCTATCGAGGGGAGACCAACACCCTGCTGACGGTCCTCCTCGACTCGAGCAACTCCATGAAGTACTCCTCGCACGGGGTGAGCAAGTCCGAGTACGCGCGCTACACGGCGGCGGCGCTGTTTTATCTCACCACCCAGATCCAGCGCGACGCCGCGGGGTTGATCGTATTCGACGATGAGGTCCGCAACTACATCCGGCCCTCCAACCGCCAGGGGCAATTCCACCGGCTCTTGAGCGGCCTCGAGCAGGCCGAACCCGGCGCGAAGACCGACTTCGGCAAAGCCCTCGAGCGCTTTCTCGAAGTCTTCCGCAAGCGCGGCGTGGTCATCGTTATTTCGGACTTTTACGAAGCCCCGGAGCGGATTATCAGGGCGCTCGAGCCGTTGCGTTTCCGCGGCAATGAATTGCTCCTGTTTCATGTCCTCGATCCCGCGGAAGTTCGCCCGCATTTTCGCGGGCCCACCACCTTGATTGAAATGGAGACGCAGGAGTCGCTCGAGGTGAGCCCCGAATACGCCCGGCTCGAATACACGAAGAAGATCGATGCGCACATCGACTCGCTGCGCGATGGCGCCCGCGGTTCCGGGATGGACTACTTCCTTTTGGTAACAGATCGGCCGCTAGACGGCGCGTTGCGGGAATACCTGGCGATCAGGCAAGGAAAATGGTGAATCCTGTCTGGAGTGCGACAGCTTGCTGCCGCTTTTCTTCAGGCCAGCTTGCTGGCCGGGCATAGGTAGCACCGCGTACACATTGGGGCTGACCCACAACGCAGAGAGATACGCGAGCAAGCTCGCGCGAAAGAAAAGCGGCAGCAAGCTGCCGCACTCCAAAATGGAGACCGTGAATGGGTTTTCTTTCCCCATGGTTTTTGGCGGCTGCGGCTCTGGTGGGCCTTCCGCTGTACCTTCACTTGCTGCGCCGCCACCAGTCGGAAGCGCTGCCGTTCAGTTCGCTGATGTTTTTCGAGCGACGCACGCAGAGTTCCATCAAGCATCGCCGTCTGCGCCATCTGCTGTTGCTGTCGCTGCGCATCGCCGTGCTGCTCTTGCTCGCCCTGGTCTTCGCAAACCCCTTTCTTAACCGGCCGGTGGCGGGCCTGATGGGAAACAAGCTGCTCGTGCTGGTCATCGACAACTCCTTCAGCATGCGGGCCGGCTCACGTCTGGCGGACGCTAAGCGCGCCGCGCTCGGCGTGCTCGCTGCAAGGAATCCGGGGACGCGCGCGCAAGTCATGACGCTCGGATCACAGCTTCATGCGCTGACGGCCCAGACCCAGGATTCGGGTGAACTTCGCCAGGCAGTCAATAGTGTAGCGCCCAGCGACTCGCGCGCCGGCTTCGGTGAAGTCGCGCGCGGAGTGCGCTCCCTTGCGGAAGCAGTCTCCATCCCCATCGAGGTCCACCTCTTCAGCGATTTACAGAAATCCGGGATGCCGGCGGGCTTTCAGGAAATGGTTCTGCCTCCGAATGCCACGCTCGTGTTGCACCCTGTGGTCAAGGACGCGACGCCCAACTGGACAGTGGAAAGCGTGAGCGCGCCGGCCCAGGTGTGGGATCCGAAGAAGGCGCGGGTGCAAGCCGTGGTGGCGGGTTTCCACACGCCCGCGGCAACCCGCACGGTCTCCCTGGTTGTTAACGGCAAGAGCATCGCGACGCGCAGCGCCAGCGTGCCCGCCAACGGCCGTGCTACCGTCGAATTTGACTCCCTGGATGTTCCTTACGGCTTCAGCCGCTGCCAGGTGAGCATCGATTCCGCAGACGCTCTTCCTGCCGACGACCGGTTTATGTTTTCCGTTGAGCGTTCTGACCCGCGTCGTGTTCTGTTCATTCACGAGGGCAACGACACCCGTTCTCCGCTCTACTTTGGCTCGGCCTTGGCCTCGGCGGCGGGGGGAGTGTTCGCGCTGGAAAGCCGCAGCGTGGAACAGGCATCGAATGCGCAACCTTCCCAATACGCTTTCGTCGTTTTGTCTGACGTGCTGTCGCTGCCGCCCGCCTTGGAACAGAGCCTTGTCGACTACGTACGCGGCGGGGGAAGCGTCCTCATCGCACTGGGTACGTCGGCGGCACGGCGGCCACGCATTCCGGTTCTTGGCGAGAGCATCCAGGCCGTCCACAATTACACCGACTCTTCCCAGCGCTTCCTGACGGTCGGCGATGCCGACCCCACCTATCCCTCGCTCGCCAAGTCCGAGCGCTGGGCCAATGTGGAATTCTATTTTGCCGTGGCTGCCGACACCACCGGCGCGCGGGTCGCGGCGAGGCTTACCGACGGGACGCCATTGCTGGTGGAGAAGAAGCTCAACGAAGGACGTGTATTGCTGTTTACCTCGGGCCTGGACAATTTCACGAACGACTTTCCATTGCACCCCATCTTCGTCCCCTTTGTCGAGCAAACGGCCCGATATCTTTCCGGGATGCGGCAGAGGATCGGGTCGAGCGTCGTCGATTCCTTCTTCGAGTTGCGCTCCGACAAGGACCGGGCGGCAGGTGTGGAGGTGGTGGACCCCGAGGGACGACGGCCCCTTTCTCTGAATGAGGCCGCCACTTCTTCAACATTCCAATTGAGCATGGCAGGGTTTTACGAAATGCGCCTCGCCAACGGCCGCCATGAGGTCGTGGGTGTGAATGCGGACCGCCGCGAGTCCGACCTCGATGTCATCAGCGAGGATGTCTTGGCGCTTTGGCGCGGCAAGCAAGGCCCGGCTTCCCAACCGGCCGCCGCGGCGAGCGTGACCCAAGAACCGGCGAAGCCGTTCAGCCTCTGGTGGTATTTCATGTTGCTGCTTCTGGCCGGGGCAGTAGTGGAGTCATGGGTGAGCGATCGCTATCTAGGCAAGCTGCGGGAAGAAGCTTAGTTTACTCAGCCGCCCTCTCTCTTGGGGGGAGGGTGTCGCGCTCCGGCGTTTTCATCAGCCGGAGCGTGACGGGTGAGGGGTCAGTTACTCGGCGCAGGAGGAACCATGAGTGCTCGAGATCAGCTTGCGTCCTACCTGAGGATGCTGCAAAGACGACTGCGCCTGGGCGCGTTATTGAGGGGTGCGGCGGCGCTGGTAGCGGTAGCCTTGACGGCCACCCTCGTCCTGGTGCTGATTACGAATGCATTCGGCTTCTCCGATTCGAGCCTTCTTGCCGCTCGCATTGCGCTCATCACCGCACTCGCCATCGTGGTCGGCTACGGCCTGGCGTTGCCTTGGCGCACGCTCAACGACCGGCGGGCAGCCCGTAAAGCAGAAGCTGTCTTCCCGCAGTTCGATCAGCGCCTGGTAACCTTCGCCGAGCGCGACCGGGGCGGGCGCGACCCATTCCTCGAATTGCTGGCTGCGGACACACTTCAGATGGCAAAATCCGCCCAACCGGCACACTTAATTTCAAATCGCAAGTTTCTGGCCTGGATTGCGAGCGGGGGAGCGTCCCTCGGCGTACTGGTGTGGATGATCGCTGCGGGGCCCGGTTTCCTTGGCTACGGCGCTGCGCGGCTGTGGGCCGTCTCGCTGCAACACACCGCTCCCTATTATGACATTCAAGTGAGCCCCGGCAACGCTGTCGTGCGCCGCAGCGCCAACCAGTTGGTGACCGCGCAGGTGATCGGACGCCAGGTGGAGAGCGCCCGCCTTTACGCCCGCTACCAGAGCGCCTCGAAGTGGGAAGAAGTCACGATGCAGCGGCAGCCCGCCGGGAACGGCTTTCAATTCCTTTTCGCGGGGCTTCCCGAGAGTGTCGAGTACTACATTGAAGCCGGGCCGCTGCGCTCGCGGAATTTCAAACTCCGGATTGTCGACCTGCCCGCGGTAAAACAGATCCGCGTGACCTACCATTATCCCACCTGGACAGGAATGAAAGATGCCGTGGAAGAGCATGGCGGCGACCTACGAGCCCTCGAAGGAACCGAGGCGAGGCTCAACATCCTCTTCAGCCAACCGGTGGCGCATGGTTTTCTTGCCCTGGACGGCGGAAAGCAGATTGACCTCGCCGACGCCGGCCACAATTCGTATAACGGCGCAGTCACCATTGAAAAAGATGGAATGTATCATGTCGCCGCGCTCGACCAAGGTCAGCCGGTGCGGCTGTCGGAGGACTTCTTCATCGAAGCGCGCAAGGTGAATCCCCCGATGGTGCGCATCACCCGGCCGGCCGGCGAATACCACGCCAGCCCGATCGAAGAAGTCACTGTCTCGGTTCAGGCCGAGGACGAGTTTGGCCTCAACGCTTTGGCCCTTCACTATTCGGTAAACGGAGGGCCTGAGCAGACAAGCAGTTTGTTGAAGCAGAAGGGCGCGAAACAGGCGGAGGGTTCCACCACGCTCTCTCTGGAGGACTTCAAACTTGTTCCGGGCGACCTGGTGAGTTTGTACGCGAGTGCCAAGGACGCGCGTGCGGAATCCCGCACCGACATGATGTTTATCCAGGCTGAGCCGTTCTCCCGCGATTACTCGCAATCTCAAGTCATGGGTGGCGGGGGTGGTGGGATGGGTAGCTTCCAGGAGCAGATTTCCCAGCGCGAGAAGGAAATCATCGCGGAGACCTGGAAGCATGAGCTCGATAAAGGCGCCTCACCGCAGGACCTCGCGGAAGCGGCTAAATTCCTCTCCGGCGTGCAGGCCAAGCTCCGTGACCAGGCGCTCTCGCTCGCGGGGCGTCTCGAGCGCCGCGAACTGACGGAAGAAAATGCGGAGTTCAGCAGTTTCCAAAAAGATATGGGCGACGCCGCCCAGGCGATGGACCCCGCAGCCAAAGCCCTGCAACAACAAAAGTGGCGGGACGCCATGCCCCAGGAGCAGAAGGCCCTGCAATCCCTCCTGCGGGCGGAAGCGACCTTCCGCCAAATCGAAGTGGCCTTTGGCAGCGTCGGGGCAGGGGGCGGCGGGGCAGGCTCGGGGCGCGACCTCCAGAGCCTGTTCGATCTCGAACTGGATACTGAGAAGAACCAGTACGAGACGGAACAAACGGCGAACTCCGCCGATCAGCGCGACGATCAGATTGACAAGGCTCTCCAGAAGCTGGATGAACTAGCGCGGCGCCAGCAGGAGTTAGCCCAGCAGCCGCACAATTCGCAGGATTTCCAGTCACGGTGGCAGCAGGAAATGCTGCGCCGCGAAGCGGAAAAGCTGCAAGAGCAGATGGCCCAGATGGCGCGCAACGGTTCGCAACAGGGCGCTTCCGATTCGCAGCAGAGCGCTTCGGGTCCCCAGCAGGGCAACTCAGGGTCCCAGCAGACCGGCTCAGGATCATCCAGCCGATCATCTTCCAGGGGCGGGCAGAGCGGATCCGACACGAGCATGCAGCAAGCGCTTGAACGCCTGCAACAGGCCAACGACGATATGCGCCGCGCTGCCTCGCCCGGACAAAACGGGGCCGACGCACGCCGCGCCGCCGACCGCCTCCGTGAAGCATCCGACCTGCTCAATAGCTTGAGGGGGCAGGACGCTTCCCAACAGCTCGATTCGCTGGCTCACGAGGGCGAGCGATTGAGCGGCGAGCAGCGCGACCAGGTGGAGCGCATGCGGCGCGCGTTCGATTCAGCCGAAGCAGCCAGGCGCTCGGCACAGGGCCCGTCCGAAGCCTCGCTGGAGGAATTGGCGAAGCTAGCCGGCGATCGCCAGCGCCTCGCCGACGACCTCGCGGACCTGCAAAAGCGGATGCAGGACGCCACACGCAGCCTCGCCTCCGCAGATCGCGCCGCGGCCTCGAAGCTGCGTGACGCTCTGGCCGGCATGGATCAATCCGACCTCCAGGCCAAACTCCAGCGAAGTGCGGAGACGATCCGTCGGGGCATGGATCCTAACGCCAATTCCAGCGAGGCTACGATCAACTCCGGGATCGAACGCCTGAACGATCAACTGCGCGAGGCCCGGCAGTCGCTTGGCAATGGTCAGCAGAATCCGGAAGAGGCGCTGCAACGCATGGCGCGCCTGCGAAGCCAAATCGATATGCTGACACGAAATCCCGGCGGCCGCGGCGGGCAGGGTGGCGAACCGGGCGGGCAACAGCAAACCGGTGATCGGGCCGCGGGTGGAGATTTGCGGAACGGAGTCGCCGGCGGAAACTCCAATGGCGGCCGCTGGGACGGCGAGCGCTTCTACGGTGGGTATGATCCCGGCAGTTTAACAAGGGCGCAAGGTACGGAGCGCAAACCTGAGCCCATTACTCAGGCGGACATCGAGCGCGCTTACCAGGAGGCGCTGCACGACTTGAATGCCTTGCGACAGACGGTACGCGGCGAGCCCGGGCCGCTGGGCGACATCAAAGATCTGCAGCGCGAACTCGACCACCTGGACCCGCGGCGCTTCCCTGGCAACCCCGCCATGCTCCAGGAACTCCACGCCCAAGTGTTGGCCAGCATGGATAAACTCGAGTTGCAGATTCGCCGCGCGATGGACGACAAGCAGTCGGGACAAGTCCGAACCGGCGACGCGCAACGCGTGCCCGACGGCTATCAGGACTCGGTGGCGGATTACTTCCGCCGCTTGAGCAAGCCGAATAATTAGCGCGAGCCTACTTTCCAACCTGTGCGGCTCAAAGCAGGCGCCTTGCGCGAAAGGGGACGAGCAGATATGGCACTGATTGAACTTCACAAGACCGATGAGGCAGGAGAGGATGCGGGCGTCCTCTTTGTTAATACCGACCACATTGTCGCAATCGAGGCCGCCCAGAGAGCAACCGAGTTGCAGCTTGCCGACGGGCACACTCGTTGGGTAAAGGATACTCCCGAGGAAGTCGTCTCGTTGATCAAAAGCTCTGACTGAGGCCGTAGGACGACGTCGAGCTCACTTCCACCACGCTCGGCGGGCGCGTCCGCCGCTCCTAGATCTTACGGCGGGGCCTCTGCTTTTCGGAGATCGACCGGATGATCAGCCTGCCCTTGCCGTTCGCGGGCAATGGTGTCTTGCCCTGGGCAATGGCGGCGGCGATCAGTTCCTCGACTTCCGGACGCGCGAGCGTGGCCGCCGACTCAAGCCTGAGGAAGCGGTTTTGGGAACCGCTGCCGAGGAGCAAGTTGTGCGGATCGGGTAGAGCAGCTCCATAATAGAACGCCAGCCCGACTCCGTTTGCGGCGGCGGCAACGGAGACGATGCAATCGGAGGGCCGCTCGGTTGAACTGTACCCGATAACAAAGAAGTTGTAGTTGTCGTAAACCAATTCATGGGCGGTAGGCAGGCGCTTGCGCAATGCCTGGCGTACGGAACGAATCAGCGCCGCGTTTTTCGAGTCAAACTTGTCGATGAATCCTTCCAGTTGTTGCACCGGTGGAGCGCCGGCTTGTGCGGCTGCCTTGGTGTTGGCCTTCATGCAACCTTCTCCATTGTTCGAGATCTCTTCCCTCTGCTCACCGCTCATCTCCGCTTAGAGTTCCTGGCGACGGCGGCATGGGCCGGATTGACTGCTAGTCTCCGTGATTATGATGAAGAGGTTCCCTGCTAGACAGTATACCCTCTCGATCCGCAGGACAGAAGCCCCCCGGTGTGCGAAAAAAGCCATCCCCTCCATGCGGTTGACCTGCTAAACTGAGACAAGCAGTTCCTTGGGGTTCACAAGGCGCAACCAGTGTTGGGGGCAGGAAGGTGCGAATGCAGCTCAATTCGTATCAGACGGACGGTTTCTATGACGAGGTATTTGACGCCGAATGCAAAGCGCGTCCGGAAGCTCGCCTGCTGCTGGAAACCATCGAGTCGCTCGCCGACGGCGAGCTTTTGAGGTGCCAGCGAGCGGCCGAAACTCTTCTCCTGCAAATGGGGATTACCTTCAATGTTTATGGGGATTCGGCGGGGACGGAACGCATTTGGCCCTTCGATTTGATTCCGCGCATTGTCCGCGCCGAAGAATGGGATTGGGTCGAGCGCGGACTCAAGCAGCGCATCCATGCCCTCAACGAATTCATTGACGATATCTACCACGATCAAAAAATCCTGAAGGACAAGGTCATCCCTGAGGAGATCATCCAGTCCGCCGCGTTCTTTCGCCGCCCATGCCGTGGCATCAACCCTCCCGGCCGAGTGTGGTGCCACATTTCCGGCACGGACCTGGTTCGCCACTCCGATGGGCAGATCTACGTCTTGGAGGATAACCTTCGCGTGCCTTCGGGCGTTTCCTACGTCCTGGAGAACCGGGACATGATGAAGCGAACTTTTCCGCATGTGTTCGCGGGCCTGCACGTCCGCCCGGTGGACGATTACCCGAGCAGACTGCTGGAAACCCTGGAGGCCATCGCGCCACC
This sequence comes from uncultured Acidobacteriota bacterium, assembly GCA_963842495.1. Taxonomy (GTDB): domain Bacteria; phylum Acidobacteriota; class Terriglobia; order UBA7540; family UBA7540; genus CAVROP01. The sequence goes on along the minus strand of CAWJHY010000006.1, from coordinate 61,017 downwards.
CCGCGCGGGGGCCAAGCCCACGGTGGTGCTGCTCACCCCAGGCATGTACAACTCCGCCTACTACGAGCACAGCTTTTTGGCGCAGAGGATGGGGATTCAAATGGTCGAGGGCCGCGACCTGGTGGTGCACGAGGGGTGGGTCTCGATGCGCACCACGAAAGGTCTTCGGCGCGTCGACGTGATTTATCGCCGCATCGACGACGACTTCCTGGACCCCAAGACGTTTCGACCCGACTCCTTGCTGGGGGTTCCCGGGCTCATGGATATCTATCGGGCCGGCCGAGTTTCTTTGGCCAACGCCCCCGGAAACGGTGTAGCGGACGATAAAGTAGTCTATTACTACGTGCCGGAGATCATCCGCTACTACGAAGGCGCTGATCCAATGTTGCCCAACGTCCCCACCTTCGTCTGTTGGCGTGACGCGGACCGGCAGCATGTGCTCCAGAACCTGGACAAGCTTGTGGTGAAAGCTGCCAATGAAGCGGGCGGATACGGAATGCTGGTCGGCCCGCACTCCACCGCGGCGCAGCGCGAGGAGTTTGCGGCTCGAATCAACGCCGCACCGCGAAACTACATTGCGCAGCCGACGCTGGCCCTCTCGCGCGTTCCGACACTGGTGGAGGACCACTTGGAAGGGCGGCATGTGGATTTGCGCCCTTACATTCTCTACGGCAAGGAGATTTACGTCCTGCCCGGCGGCCTGACTCGAGTGGCCTTGCGCAAGGGCTCGCTGGTGGTGAATTCCTCGCAAGGCGGCGGGAGCAAGGACACCTGGGTTCTCGCGCCGTTGCCAGAAGGAGCCACGCATGAGCAGTGAAACCGCGCCGCTCCTGAGCCGGGCGGCCGACGCCGTTTACTGGATGGCACGCTACATCGAGCGGGCGGAAAACGTGGCGCGCTTCATTGATGTTAACCTGCACCTGCAACTTGATCTGCCCCTCGAACCCGCCCACCAGTGGCAACCCCTGATTGACACCAGCGGTGACGCCGCAGTCTTTCGCGAGCGCTACGGCAACGCGGAAAAGCGGTCGGTGATCAAGTTCCTGGTGCTCGATGGCGACAATCTGAATTCCGTCATCTCCTGCCTGCGCGCCGCCCGTGAGAACGCCCGCTCGATTCGCGAGATCATTTCCTCCGAGATGTGGGAGCAAGTCAACAGCCTGTACCTGAAGATTCAATCCCAGATGTCGCTGGCGGAGTCGGAGCGCCTCGCCGAACTCTTGCGCGGCATCCGCCTGGGCTGCCACATGTTTGAAGGAATCACCGACGCCACGATGAGTTACAACGAGGCCTGGCATTTCCTTCGCTTGGGAAGGCAGCTCGAGCGGGCCGACAAGACCTCGCGCATTTTGGATGTGAAGTACTTCATGCTGCTCCCCTCCGCAAATGCTGTCGGGACTCCCTATGATGACATTCACTGGTCGGCGGTCTTGAAATCGGTCAGCGGATTCGAGATGTACCGTAAGAAGTTCGGACGCATCGTCCCGCGCAGTATCGTGGAGTTCCTGATCCTTGACCGCGAGTTTCCCCGCGCCATCCGCCACTGCCTCCGCGAGGCCGATGAATCGCTGCACACGATTACCGGTACTCCCATGGGGTCCTGTGAGTGCCCCTCGGAATGCTCCCTGGCCCCGCTGCGCGCGGAACTTGACTACATTTCTGTGAACACAATCGTCAAGGATGGGCTGCACGAGTATTTGGACGGCCTGCAGGCGCGGATGAACGCCATTCACGACAACCTGACACGCGACTTCTTCGCCGGAGAATCGGATTCTCAAACCTCCGTGGAAGAGGAGGTTTCGTCATCAAGAGCCTACAAGTGAGCGATACCTCACAGGCAGCGAATCAGACCGTGGCGGAGGAGTGGCGATATGCTCCCGTTAAGGGCTACTGGGACGAGGCCGTGCTCCCCTCCGGCCTGCCGCGCCGCCCTTGGCGCCGCCTCGCCGCCGCAATTCGCCACTCAGGGTTCCGGCAGTTCAACCGTTACTGGCAATCCGGTGTACAACTGATCCGGGAAACCGGCGTCTCCAACAGCCTCGCAGGGGATCCTTGGGACAATGAGCGTCCCTTGACTCTGGATCCCATACCCTTGCTGATTGCGGAAGAGGAATGGGCCCGCCTTGAAAGGGCCGTCATCCAGCGCGCGGAATTGCTGAATGCCATTCTGTTCGATCTTTACGGCGGGCAAAAACTGTTGTATGAGCACTTCCTGCCCCCGGCGCTGGTCTTCGACAATCCCCAGTTCCTCCGGCCTTGCTTTGGATTTGCGCCGCCTGCCGGCGTGTACTTGCACACTTACGCTGCGGATTTGGCCCGGTCACCGGACGGCCGCTGGTGGGTGATTGCTGAGCGCACCCAGGCGCCGGCCGGAATGGGCTACACTCTGGAAAATCGGCTGGTCAGCGCGCGCGCTTTGCCGGGCGTCTTCAGCCAGCACCGGGTTCGCCAACTGGCGCGCTTCCTGGACGTCCACCGCCACGCCCTGTTCTCCCTCGCCGCCCGGCGCAGCAATCATCCTCGTGGAGTAGTCCTTACTCCAGGGCCGCACACCGACGCTTATTTCGAGCATTCCTTTCTGGCAGGCAATTGGGGCTTGCCCCTGGTGCAAGGGGACGACCTGACGGTGCGCGACGGCCGCGTCTATTTGAAAACCTTGGCAGGTTTAGAACCGGTGGATTTGATCATGCGCTGTTTCGAGGACGCTTTCTGCGATCCCCTCGAACTGCGGGGAGATTCCTTGCTGGGCGTGCCCGGCCTTGTCCAGGCGGCTCGCAGCGGCGGGGTGGTAATTGACAACGCTCTCGGCAGCGGGGTGGTGGAAGGGGCTGGCTTTCTGGCGTTCCTCCCAGGGCTTTGCCGCCTGCTCCTGGGCGAAGAACTACGCATGCCTTCGGTGGCCACTTGGTGGTGCGGCCAGGAGAAAGCTTGCCAATACGTGTTGGAACACCTCGATGACCTGGTGGTCCGGCCTGCCTCGACCAGTTTCGGCCAGCCGCCGGAGTTTCCGGCGTCTCTGGACGGCGCAGGGCGGGAAAAGCTGATAGCCGCAATCAAAGTGCACCCTGACCGATATGTGGCGCAGGAAGAGATTGCGCTTTCCACCGCGCCTTCATGCACGGAAGGCGGATTGGCCGCTCGCCACGTCGTCCTGCGAGTCTTTGCGTCCTGGGACGGCCGGTCTTATGGCGTGATGCCCGGCGGCCTGGCGCGGGTTGCCACGGAATCATCCTCCCGGCAGCTTCCTCTGCGCCTGGGAGGTGTAAGCAAAGACACCTGGGTGCTCGGGGGCAGAGGAGAATCTTCGCCGGGGCCCAACCTGCCTCCTGTGCCCCTCGACGCGTCCGCTCTTCGCAGTGCGCTGCCCAGCCGGGTAGCTGACAATCTCTATTGGCTGGGCCGCTACACCGAACGCGTGGAAGCCCATGTTCGTCTTTTCCGTGCTTTGTTACCCGCGCTTTCCGCAGAAGAAGATTTCGGACACGCCTTGACGCTGGATACCGCGGTCTCGCTTCTCGTGGGTCTGGGGTTTCTGCCGCCCGAAGACGCCACCGCGTCACTCGCCGAGCAGCGCTGGCGCGTGCAGCGCTTTTTGACGGAAATCGTTTACGATCCCTCCCGCATTTCCAGCCTGGGATGGAACCTCAAACAGATGCACCGCGTCGCCCGGCAATTGAAGGAGCGGCTCTCCGGCGACACCTGGCACGCGCTGCGGCGCCTGGATGCGGAATTCTCCGGCGCCCTGCCCGTCAATCAGGAGCACAGGTATATCGCGCAATTTGGCGTTCTCGATCGCGCCGTCATGACACTTTCCGCCTTGTCCGGCTTGCTGATGGAAAACACCACCCGCGGCGAGGGCTGGCGCTTCGTGCAGCTTGGCCGCCGGCTGGAGAGGGCTTGGCAATTGGCGGATTTGCTGCGCGTCGCGGTGGTGGAGGCTCCGCCCAGCTCCCAGCCCTACCTTCACATTCTTCTTCAGGTGGCGGACAGTTCCATTACCTACCGCGCGCGATATGTCAGCATCCTAAGAACCGACCTGGTCTTGCAACTTCTGTTAGTGGATGAGTTGAACCCCCGCTCGATCGGATTCCAAATAGCCGATTTGGCGGATCAGTTGCATCCCCTAGGGCGAAGTGACGACCCCGAGCACCGCCGGCTGGAGGAGTTGGTCAGGGGAACACTCGGTGAAATCCGGGCCGCCTCCCTGTCAACGCTCGCCCAGCGGGACAGTGAAGGAAGGTTTATGGCGCTGGAGTCGTATCTCCGGCAGCTCAAGACGAACTTGTACGAATTCTCCGAAGCGTTGACGGCGCAATACCTGAGCCCGGCCAAGGCCTCGCTCCTGACCGCGTCCTGGTGATGCAGAATGCTCTACCGGATCACACACTCGACTCGATACGCTTACCCGTCGCCGGTGACACAGTGTTACAGCGAGGCGCGCCTGACTCCGCGGACGCTGCCTTCCCAACGAGTTCTCGAGCACCGGCTGCACGTTGATCCTCTACCGGCCTTCCTGAGCAGTCATAAAGACTATTTTGGCAACGATGTTTCCACCTTTGCAGTTTTTGATCGACATGAGCGATTCGAGGCGGCCGCCTCCAGTGTGGTTGAGGTCGGACCGCAGGGAAGCGGAATTCGTTTCTCCCCGGCGTGGGAGGCGGTGCGCGAGACGCTGGCTCAGCCGCTCGATGCGGATTCCATCGCCGCGTCCGAGTTCATCTTCGATTCTCCCTATGTTTCCGCCCACGCCGAGTTGCGGGAATATGCTTGCCCCACTTTCACGCCCGGCCGCCCTCTGTTCAGCGCGCTCCAAGAGCTCACCGGGCGCATCCACGACGAATTCAGGTATCAGCCGCAGTCCACATCCATCGATACGCCGCTCCTCGAGGTGTTCAATAACCGCCGGGGCGTCTGCCAGGATTTTGCTCACCTCATGATCGGCGTCCTTCGTTCGCTCCGCCTGGCGGCGCGATACGTGAGTGGCTACATCCGTGGCGGCCCGCAGTTTCAGGGAGCCGCGGCCTCGCATGCCTGGGTGTCGGTATTCGATCCGGCTAACGGATGGCTGAGTTTCGATCCCACAAATAACTTGATGCCCTCCGACGCCCACGTCACCTTGGCGTGGGGGCGGGACTATGGTGACGTGACGCCGATGAAAGGCCTTACGCTGGGCGGTGGCGGGCAGTCGGTGGAAGTGGAAGTCGGCGTTTTCCCTCTCGAGCAGGGCCCCGCTTAGGAGGGCGCCTCGCAGCGAACCTTGACGTGTTGTGCCGTGCACTACTCATACCGCAGCGCCACCAACGGATCTGTCTTAGTCGCCCGGCGGGCAGGTATCGAGCAGGCCGCCAGCGCAACCAGAACCAAGAGGCCCGCGACCGCCGCAAAACTCAAGGGATCATGAGTGCTCACTCCGAAGAGCATGTTGGCCATGAGGCGTGTCAGCCCGAATGCGGCGACCAGGCCGACCGCAACACCCACCAGCGACATCTTCACTCCGTCCCCGAGCACCATCCTCAATACCGCCATCCGGTCCGCTCCCAGAGCCATGCGGATGCCGAATTCGTGGGTGCGCTGGTTGTTGATATAGGAAACGACGCCGTACACTCCGACGCAGGCCATGACCAAAGCAAGGCCCGCGAATACTCCCAGAAGCACCATGGAGAAGCGGCGAGCGGCGAGAGAGCCGGAAACGATTTCGTCCATCGTCCGGATGTTGTACATCACCTGCTCGCTGTTGACCTGGTGCAGAGCGTGACGAAGGGAAGCGATTTGCGCCAGCGGCGATCCAGCGGTTCGAAGCGCGATTCCAGTGTAGCCCGCCAGCAGGGGCACAAATTTGCTCGGAATCTGGGCCATGGCAAGATAACATTGCGCTTGCAGGCTGGAAGTCATGTCTGAGTCAAGTCCCCACTGTTTCACATGTCCTACGACTCCCACAATTTCCGCTGTTCCATCAATGAGGGCGAAGTGGATGCGTTGACCGATGGGATCCTGATTGGCAAAGTACACCTGCTGAAAGCGCTCATCAATGACGGCCACCAGCGGGGAATGCTCGTCATCCGCGGGCGAGAGGAAGCGCCCGCGCTGGAGCGGAGTCCTCATCACTTTCAAATAACCGGGTTGGACGTTGTAGATGATGGTCTGCTTCATTTCCGCCTCAGTCGCGGGCTTGGGCTGGCCGTCCACCCAGAACGGGAATTCTTCATCGCCGGCCATGGGCATCGCGCCGACGGTCAGCGAGGCGGCTTGAACGCCCGGGACAGCATTCAGTTGTTCCTCCAGGCGGCGCCACGTGGCCCGCGCGCTGTCCGCAGTCGAGCTCGATGCCAGGGGGAGCGCTGACCGGAAGGTCAGGACGTTATGCCGGTCGAAGCCGGGATCGACATTCCAGAGGTTAATAAGGCTGCGAATCATCAGCCCAGCGCCGGCCAGGAGCACCAGCGCCAGGGCCATTTCCGCGGCCACCAGGACTCGCTGCGCGCCATGGCGCGCGCCGCTCAATCCTCGTCCGCCCTCTTTCAAGGTCATTTGAAGGTTGGTCCGCGAGGTCTTCAGTCCGGGCGCCAGGCCGAATAAGACGCTCGATAAGATCGAGGTCGCGAGGGTGAACCACAGCACGCGGCCGTCCAGCCGGACTTGTTCAACACGCGGCAACGCCTGCGGCAGAGCGCTCAGCGCCAAGCGCATGCCGAAAGAGGCCAGCAGCACGCCCAGGCCCCCGCCGGCCACGCCCAGCAGGATGCATTCGGTCAGGAGTTGCCGCATAACCCGGCCCCGGTTCGCGCCTAAGGCGGCGCGTATGGCGAATTCACGAATGCGCGCGGTCGAGCGCGCCAACAAGAGATTCGCGACGTTCACGCAGGAAATCAGAAGCACGAACCCCACCGCCGCCAACAGTACCAGCAGAAACGGCTTGATCTCGCCGACCATGTTCTGCATCAGCGGGACCATGGTGATGCCGGTGCCTTTGTCGGCGTCAGGGTATGCCTCCGCCAGGTGCTGTCCCAGCGCATCCATGTCGGCCCGCGCCTGCTCGAAGCTGACGTCGGGCTTAAGTCTGCCGACAGCGTCCATGCCCATGCCTATTTTGCGGTCGCGAAAAACGGGATTGTCCCATTGCCCAATCGGGACATAGACGTCGGCGTTGGTCTCAAAGTTGTTGCCGCTGTACCTAAAACCCTCCGGGACCACGCCCACGATCGTGTACGACTTGCCATCGAGTGTCAGGCTCTTCCCTGCCGCGCTCGGCTCAGAGCCGAACTTGCGCTTCCACAGGCCGCTGCTGATCATTACCACGTGCGCCGCGCCGACTTGGTCCTCTTCAGGCAGGAAATTCCGGCCGAGGCGCGGTTGCACGCCCAATAACGGAAAGAAACTCGCCGAGACCATGTCCGCCATGACGCGTTCGGGTTCGCCCGTTCCCGTCAGGCTGAAGTCGTCTTCACGGTACCCCGCAAGCCCCGAAAACGACCGGTTGTCGCGCACCCAGTCGAGAAAGTTGGGATAAGAAATGGACCACCACGGAGAAGCCGCGGTGCGCGAATAGAGAGCCACGAGCCGCTCGGGCTGAGGATAGGGCAGCGGGTCAAGCAGCACGCCGTTCACCACTGAGAAGAGTGCCGTGTTTGCGCCGATGCCCAGCGCCAGCGTCAACACCGCCACGGCGGTAAACGCAGGGTTCTTCGCCAGCATCCTCAAACCGAATTTCAGGTCCTGGAGTAGGGTTCGCATTGCAGAAGACCTCCGGCGCGTCGTTTCGATCTCTCTTCTACCTAAACGCTGGAACAAGTTCGGCAGTTCCAAATTCCGGCGGAATTCCGCGGTTCGCGAACCGCCCCTCTCTGCGCGGAAGGGCGGGGCTTTAGCCCCTGAAGCGAGTTGGTTTCAGAGCCTAAAGGCCCTTCCAACTTTGGTCCCCTAGGCGGCGGGGCTGAAGCCTCGCCCTTCCGGGGGCCATTTGTCGCACTACGGAGTCTTTGTCGAATCGTCGAAGGCCAAGACAATTTTCACACTTTTTCCGCTCTTCGGCCTGATTGCTTGGGTCTTGTCAGGGGCTTTTCGGTACAGGCCCATCGGCGCCCCAGAGACCGGGTCCGAGTGTCCGTCATAGCTGCCATTCCGATCGACGAATGCCGCGGCATAAACCGCCGATGACCTGAGGAAATCAAAGGTGATGGTTCCGTCTTTTCGGGAGGCACTGAGACGCCGGAGAATGTGGCTGACACCCGCGGTGGTGGCTGGCGGTGTCATCTCCGAGGTGGAATCCACAAGTGAAGATGCCGTGAAAGGACTGGTGTCGAACAGAAGCACATAGATCTTGTGGTTTTCATCCACAGTTCCTGCCCCCGTGTAATTCAACTTGACTTTGAGCGCGCTGTGGGTGGTCGCAGCACACACACCTAACTGCGTCACAGCCAAGACGCAGAACAACGTGGAAACCAGCAGTGCAGCGTTTCTCCTCTTCATACGTTTTCCCTCCTCGATCTAAGCAAGCAGCACAGGCATTCGTGCCTGTGCTTTCCTTTCACGTCTCGCATCTCCTGAGCCTGAGCAAAATCCCCTGCGCTGCCTAAGTTATCGTCAACAACCGAACTGTGGGGCCAACCGCTCTCCGAGTGGGATAACCCGGAGGTTAAGGTTGGCCCCCATCTTGGGCAGTCCGGGGGTATTAGGCCACGTTTGGCTGGACCGCGATGACCCGAGCAAGCACCGGCTCACGGTTCTGGGCGGTCATCTGCTCACGTTCTCTCTTCGGTATCGGGAAACTGATCACACACTGATCTTCCAGACGCAGCAGGCTGATCCTGTGCGTGTCCCCGGTGGGCACGGCGACCAGTTCGCTGCTCTTGTAAAGGGTATCGTATGAGACCCCTGCGACCATGACGATCCCTAAGTTGTGCCCGTCATGCTCAATGGAGATCAAGTTGGCGTTGGTTAGGCCGCCGGCGGTGAAGGTGTATTCTCCGGCCGGCAGGGCCAATCCGCCCCAACGTGCCGAAAAGGGCAGGCTGAATTTTCCGCGAAAGGATTGAGCGCTCGCGACGGTTGGGACGGTCGAGATGGCCAGCAGCGCGAGAGCAAAAAACCCGCAAAACCTGAGGTAACGATTGACGTTCATGGTAGAGCCTCCTCTTTTGAATTTTGAGGGCCTTCGTTTCTCGCCCTCACCCTGTAATGCGGAAAGGGCTTCTGAAAAAGGTAAAGTCCAGGAAAGAGATTGTGATGAAAATCCGGTGTGATATCATGAGGGGCGCGCCCAGCCGTAGGCGGCGATGTCTGCCACTCTTGACGCCCCTTCCAACCCAGGGAGAGTGCAGGTGGTGGAGGTGAAGAGGTCTTATGACCCCACCGGCTCCAAATGAGGTCACGCAACTGCTCCGGGCCTGGAGCGGTGGTCAGGATCTACCCATCCTCAAACAGGCGAGGGCGGAATATGCCAGACTGCAATAGACTGTCTCCTCCAACGAGGACCTCATGCCCACCGTCAATCTGGCTCCTTTAAGCCTCGGGGAGTTGCTGGACCAAACCTTCAGCTACCTGCGCAAGCATTTCTGGCTGTTTGCCGGGATCATGGTGGCGCCGGAAGCCGTCTTGGTGGGTCTGAATCTCTTGATGCAGATTTTCCTCAGACCGCCACGCTTCGTTCCCGGCCCTCGTGTTGTGCCCTCCGCCCAAATGGCCGCTTTTGTGGCGAGGGCCGGGATGAGCACTTTGGCCATTTTGCTTGCGTATTACGTCGTCTATGCGCTCGCCCTGGGCGCCACCACCTATGCGCTTTCAGAGATTCACTTGGGGCGGGCGACCACGATTCTCGAGTCCTATCGCGCCGTGCGACGCAGGTTGGGGCGGCTCATCAACGTGACCCTGACCATCCTGATCCGCACTTTCGGTGTTTTCCTCCTGGCAGGGGTCTTACTTGCATTCTGCCTGGCCCTCATGGGCTCCTTGCCAAGGTCCTTCGTATGGGTCGCCCTCCTCCTGGGATTCGCGCTCCTGGTGGGATTCTTCATTACCGGAATCCTGTTGATCATTTTCCTGGTGCGTTACAGCGTGGCAGTTCCTGCCCTGGTGCTCGAAAATCTCAGCGCGCGGCAAGCTCTCAAGCGAAGCGTAGCACTGACCAGCGGTTTCCTTTGGCGCTTGCTGGTGGTGGGCGTGCTGACCTTGCTCATCCGCATGGTGGTGGTCTTTCTTTGCCAATCACCATTCGCCATCGCCGCAATGCTGGTGACCGTCAAGGGCGGGTATCCGAGCATCTGGCTTTCGATTCCCAGCATGCTGGTGGGGGGGGCCTGCGCCACCGCCACGGCGCCGTTGTTCATGATTGGTTTCGCCCTTGCCTATTACGACCTGCGGGTCCGCAAAGAGGGCTTTGATCTGCAACTGATGATGTCGAATCTCGATGAAGCCCAACCGCAGAGCGCCGGCGCTCAGCCGGCGTCGAAAGAATACGCGCCACTCGCAGACGCCGGCATCTTTGGGATGTGTTTCTTGACCCTGCTCACCGGCGGGCTCTACGCCCCGATCTGGTTTTTCATCCGTCGCAGGGCCTTGAACAATCTGCATTCCAGGGAAAAGCTGGAGGCGTGGCCGGTCTCTGTCGCTCTGGCTGCGCTCGTCGCGAGCCTCTGCCTCCCGCTGCTGGGAAGCCTCAAGTGGGGCTCCTGGGTCGAAGTGGAGAACGCTTTCCCATTATTGCATCCCGGCATCTTGCTGGTTGCAGGACTCATCCTCATCGTGCAATGCTTTAAGGTCCGTCGCATCCTGCTGGACCACTTGGCGCCCCGGCAGGAAGCAATGTTCTCAGCAGGCATACGGATGCAGCACGAGGAGTCGTTCTCTCGAATGGGTACGTTCTTCTTCGGGATTTTCTATCTTCAACACAAAATCAACAGCATGCTGGACCTGTTCATATCGAGCCCAGGCGGCCGGGAAGAAATGAATACGCCGGCCTCAGCTATGCCCGTTCCACCGGTTATTTCGTGAGCCGAACGCGCCTCCAACTATTTGCGCTCCTCCTGCTTGCGCAGGTCAGCTTCGGGGCGCAGTCCAACTTCAGGGACTCACCACAGAAACGTGGCACGGCCATCCTGGCCGTGCCCACGGGCGGGACGCCCGTGCCACGAAATGTGCGCGGCCCGCGAAGAATTTGGGGAATAGTACTACAGAGGGAACTGGTGCCGGCTCTCTCTGTGATCTCTGTGCCCTCTGTGGTGAAGCTGTGCTTCTTATCCGGCGAGGATGCTGCCGCAACAAGAACTCCGGAGAATAACCGGACCTCCGAATCCTTCGATTTGCCCGGCTACATTGCCGAGCTGGAACGCTGGTCGGCGTTGGCAAGCCGCCTGGAAGATCATCCCGAGCAGGCGGGTGCGCTGCGCAAGCAGTTGCCGGACTCCTGGTTGGTGGACGTGCAAGAGCAGCGCTTCAGCGTTTCGACGCGCCCTTTAGGAGAAGCGATCGACCGAATGGTTCGCGACCCCGGCACTGCCGCGCGGTCAGCGCAGGAAATCTCCGGCCGGGTCGAAAGGCTGCTCGAGGACGCGCGGGCCACATACCAGACCTCAAAGCGCAATTACTCCCCCGAGCGCTCCATGTTGGATCAAATCCTGAAGCAGCGCGAGTTTCGTTACGTGCATGAAGAGGCTGGCTCGGAGACGTTTTGGGACCAACTCCTGGATCGGCTCTGGCAGTGGGTAGCCGGACTCCTCGATCGCGCCGGGACTCACCCCAGGCTGACGAACTTCCTGCGCTGGGGAATCGTCATTTTACTTGGCCTGATTCTTTTGGGATGGCTCGCCCACGCGCTCACCCGAGTTTCCTACCAGCGCTCCCCTGCCCTGGCGGGCGACACCCGCGCGGCGCCTGCGCGCGACTGGGCGCAAGAGGCTCGCAACGCTGCCGCGCGAGGCGAATTTCGCGAGGCGATACGTCTGATCTACGGCGCGGCCGTGCTGGCGCTGGGTGAGGCGGGCGCGTGGCAAGTTGACCGCTCGCGCACGCATCGGGAATACTTGCGCCTCCTGCCGGCAGACTCTGCGCGCCGCCCGCACCTGATGGCTCTTACGGACTGCTTCGAACGGGTCTGGTATGGCCGCGGTCAGGCATCAGACAGCGATTATGTAGCCGCCCTGGCGGAATTGGAGTCGCTGCGATGAGTGTGCCGCTCGACTCCGCCGATAAGAAGATGCTGCTCCTCGCCGTTTTTCTTCTGGCCTTCCTGACGTTCCTGGCAGTGCTGTTCTCTCCCAACAACCGAGGCTCGTCTCGAGGTTATCCTTCCAGTTACTCCGCCGCACCGGACGGCGCCAAAGCTGCCTACACGCTGCTGGTGGAGATGGGGTATGGGGTGGAAAGATGGGAAAGACCTCCCGAAGATTTGCCGAACTCTGCGAGGAACATTGTGCTGATCATCGCCGGGCCTGTCATTTCACCCTCGGATGACGACGTAAGGCGCCTGAAACAGTTCGTTGCGGGGGGCGGCCACTTGCTGATCACCGGGTGGGGAGGGGCCTCGATGATTGGGGCAAAGGACATCGTGCCGCCGCCTCCGCTGCAGGACACCTGGCAGACCTTTTCCGCCGAAGCGCCCTCGCCGCTTACGCGGTATGCCCCGGAGATCTCCATGGAAGCTCCGGCCCATTGGGCTCATTCCGGCGCGGGCCAGGTGCGGTATTACGGCAGCGACCAAGGCGCTACGGTCGCAATGCTGCGCGACGGTTCCGGGGAGACCATCTGGTGGGGGTCCGATTCACCACTTACCAACCTCGGCATCACCCGGGCATCGAACCTGGCCTTGTTCCTGAATTGCGTGGGCTCTGCACCCGGCACCCGCATTTTGTGGGATGAGTACTTCCACGGCGTGCGCCCGGGATTATGGCATTACCTGTCGAACACGCCGTTGCCTTGGGCGTTCTTGCAACTTCTCGTCCTCGCCGCCTTCTTGGTGATCACCTACGCGCGGCGCAGCGGCGCACTGCGCCCTCTTCTGCGCCTGCCGCGCCTTTCACCGCTGGAGTTCATTGAGACCGTAGGCGCCCTCTACCAGCGAAAGGGCGCGGCGGCCGGAGCGCTCGAAATCGCTTACGCACGATTTCATTTCCTGCTGGCCCGGCGCCTGGGAATACCGTCCACAGCGCCCGCCGCGGAGTTGATCCTCAGACTGCGGGAGAGGCCGGGGTGGATGAGCCCAGGGTTTGCCGAAACGCTCGAGCAGATTGAGTCCGCCGTAAAACGACAGCAGGTTAAGGAGCCGCAGGCACTGGTGTGGGTGGGCGAGCTTTATGACGCCACTCACAGGCTCGGATTGGAAGGATGAGTAATCGGGAGATCGGGTGAACTAGCTCTCAGCTCTCAGCCGTCAGCTTTCAGCGTTCGGCCATTAGCGAAACCGTCATTGCGGACTGTTTGCTGATAGCTGAGAGCTGAAAGCTGACGGCTTACGGTTATTCTCCCGATCTCATGATCGAAGGGAGACTTATGGCAGCGGAAGTTCAGAGGTTCATTTCCCACGCGCGGACCGAACTGGGCAAGGTGATTGTCGGCCAGGACGAGACCATCAACCAATTGCTGGCTGTCTTGCTCTGTGGCGGACATGCGCTGCTCGAGGGAGTTCCCGGTATTGCCAAGACGCTGGCGGTGAAAGCCCTGGCTCATATCTGCCGGCTGAGGTTTCAACGCGTTCAATGCACCCCTGATCTGATGCCCGCGGACGTGTTGGGCGCGAACGTCTTTAATCTCTCCACCAGCACGTTTTCCCTGCACCGCGGCCCGGTCTTCACGGACTTACTGCTGGTTGACGAGGTCAATCGCGTACCGCCACGCACCCAGTCGGCAATGCTCGAAGCGATGGAAGAGCGCCAGGTGACGATCGACGTGGCCGGTTATCCGCTCTCGCCGTTCTTCACAGTATTCGCCACCCAGAACCCCATCGAGTTCGAGGGCACCTACCCGCTTCCGGAGGCGCAACTCGACCGATTCCTTTTCAAGATTCGCGTACCTTACCCCACGGCGGAGAAGGAAGTCGAGATCCTGGAGCGTTACCAGCAGGGATTTGACCCGCACCACATCGACGCGCTGGGGCTCTCGCCCGTCGACCCCGATTGGCTGCCTGCCGCGCGCCGCGAGGTGTCAGCCTTGGCGGTCGAGCCGGGAATCTTCCGCTACATGGCCACGATTGTCCAGAGAACGCGCGACTGGCCGGCCCTGAGCCTGGGCGGCAGCCCGCGCGCCACCGTCGCCCTGATGTTCGCTGCCAAGGCTCTGGCCGCCATGGAGGGGCGGGATTACTTGATCCCCGATGACGTCAAGGCCGCGGCGCCCCCGGTGCTTCGCCACAGGCTCCTGGTGAAGCCCGAAGCCGAACTGGAAGGCATCACCAGCGATCAGGTGGTGGCCGAAGTGCTGGCCGCGGTTGAGGTTCCCAAATGATCGACTCCGCAGGGGCGGTCGTTGCGGCCGCCCAGGGGCAACCACCAGCAATGCCCCCAAAAGACGTCACCACTGCGGGCCATCTGCTGCCGCCCACCGTGATCGCCCCAGCGGCGAGCGGCCACCGATGGCCTGTCGCGTTCCAGTGGCGTTTCTTCCTTTCCCTGCTCTTGGGCTTGGTGTGGATTGGTCCAGCGTGGCGGGACCAGCGTGCCGTGTACGCTCTGCTGCTCTGGGACTGCGTGGCGCTGCTGGTCTGGCTCATCGATCTGGCGCGCCTGCCCAAGCCCGGGGAAATCGTCGTGAGCCGCCGATGGCTCGATCCGCTGTCCTTGGACATTGACTCCCGAGTTGAATTGCGCGTCGCCAACCACGGTGCGCGGGAGGTGGAGGTCAGCATCGAAGATGATGTTCCCGCCGTGTTGTGCCCGGCGCTGCCCAAGTTCACTCTGACTGTTCCAGCGCGCGATAGCGCCGTGGCCGCCTACTCGGTTCATCCCACCACGCGCGGCAAGATAGTCACGGGCCGGATCTTTCTGCGCTATCACGGCCCGGTAGGATTCGCAGAGCAGTGGGCGGTGGTCGACGTCCGCCAGGCGCTGCGCATTTACCCGAACCTCCGCGAGCCGCAACGCTACACCCTGTACTTGATCCGCAGCCGCCAAATGGAACAGGAGAAAAGGCTGAAGCGGCTGGTCGGAAGGGGACGCGAGTTCGAGAGCCTGCGCGAGTTTCGCGAGTCCGACGAGAGCCGCGACATCTGCTGGACCGCCACGGCGCGCCGCGGCAAGCTGATCAGCAAGGTCTATCAGACGGAACGAAGCCAATCCGTCGTGCTGGTCGTAGATGCCGGCCGATTGATGCTGGCAAGAACCAGGAGTCAGGAGACAGGATTCAGGAGTCAGGAGTCAGGAATCAGGAGTCAGGACAAAGACCTGCCCACTTCGCGATCTGCCCACCTGCCCACCTCGCCATCTGCCTACCTGCCCACCTCGCCATCTGCCCACCTGCCCACCTCGCCATCTGCCTACCTGCCCATCTGCCCACCTGCCCATCTGCCCACCTTCCCCGCACTCACGAAACTCGACTACGCCGTCAACGCGGCGCTGACTTTGGCTCACGTGGCGCATCATTCGGGCGATACCACGGGGCTTCTGACTTATGGCCGGAAGCTGCAATCCTATTTGCCCTGCGCGCGGGGCGCCGAGCATCTTCGCCACGTCCTGGAGCGGTTGGCCCTGGTCTCGGGTGAGGCGGTCGAGGCCGATCACGCCCTGGCTGCGGATTCCCTGCTGGCGCGCCACCGGCGGCGAAGCCTGGTGGTCTGGCTCACGGACCTGGCGGAGACTGCGGCGACGCCCGACGTCATCGAGGCCGCTTCCCGCCTGCTATCCCGGCACCTGGTGTTGTTCGCCGTGGTGGGCGAGCCTGAACTGCACGCGCTGGTGGCGCGCCGGCCGCAATCGCCGGGGCAGATGTACCAGTATGTGGCCGCCCAGCAAGTCATTCAGCGCCGCGAACTCCTGCTGCGCCGCATGCGCGTACAGGGAGCGATCGCGATGGAGTTTCTCCCCGGCCGATTGTCGCCGGAAATCGTCAATCACTACTTGCAGATTAAGTGGAAGGGACTGCTGTAGGGCCTTCTGCTGTGAATTAGGCTGTCATTCCGAGCGCAGCGAGGAATCTCGCCCTGATCTCAGTTGGGTCGTCCGACTGGGTGCAGAGCGAGATTCCTCGCTACGCTCGGAATGACATCGGCAATCAACTCAGCGCGCCCTCCGACGCCTTGCAGATATAGATCTCCGCCTTCAAGCCCAGGACTTCCTTGTAGCCCCGAATAATAGCCTCTGCGAAAAGCTCGGCGGCTTCCTGGCGAACCAGGTTCACGGTGCAGCCCCCGAAGCCCGCGCCGGTCATGCGAGCCCCCAAAACGCCCGGCTGTTTCCAGGCGATCTCGACCAGAACATCCAGCTCTCTCGAGCTGACCTCATAATCGTCGCGCAAGCTGACGTGCGAGGCGTTCATGAGCTCGCCAAAGCGCTCGAGGTTGCCGGACTCAAGAACCTTGATAGCCTCCAGGACTCGATGGTTTTCGCTCACGACGTGCCGGGCGCGGCGAAACAGAATGTCGCTCAGGACCGGACGCGCCGACTCGAGGTCGGCGGGCTTCACATCCCGCAGCGATGTCATGGCCGGTCCGGTGGATGCAATCCGGGCCACCGCCTCCCGGCACTGCTTCAGACGAACCTCGTATTCCGACTGAGCCAGGGCGCGCTTCACGCCGGAGTTGCAGACCACGATCTTCACGTCGTCGCGCAGGGGCACGTGGCGGTAGTGGAGGTCGCGGCAATCAAGAAAGAGCGCGTGGTTGGCGCGTCCCAGGCCGGAAATGAACTGGTCCATGATGCCGCACGGCACGCCCACAAATTGGTTCTCCGCCTTGCGGGAAAGTTTGACGAGATAGACCGGATCGAGCTCGAGCCCGAGAAGCTTTTTCCAAAATGCGGCCGTGCCCACCTCGACCGCCGCCGAGGAGCTGAGGCCGGCCTCGCGGGGCACGTTGCCGCCGAAAACAATGTCGGCGCCCGAGAGGCGATGTCCGTCCTCCTCGAGGAGTTTTGAGACTCCGCGAACATAATTGCTCCAGCGATTCGCGTTGTCCTTTTGAATGTCATCGAGGCTGAACTCGACCGAACCCTCGAAGTCGAGAGAATAGACTCGCACAATGCGATCGGCGCGCTTGCGGCCGGCGAAGTCGATGCTGCGGTCAATGGCCACCGGCAGAACGAAGCCGCCGTTGTAATCGGTGTGCTCGCCGATCAGGTTCACGCGCCCCGGGGCGCGAACCACCACCTCAGGAGCGCTGCCGTAAATCTCGGTGAACTTCTGTTCAATCATCGGGTCTCCCCTTTTCAAGTGGGCTGCGAGCGGCATCACCGGGCGCCGCGGACCGCTGCTTATGATAACACCGCTCCAAAATGCAGCCGATGGGATTTGTCGTACCGAGCGCCGGGCCTTGTGGTGCGGGCGTCTCGCCCGCTGTCGCGGGAGCGTCCCGCTCGCGCGCTCGGGCAGGGCCTGTCCTGAGCACTGCGACGGAATGCACACGCCACAGCGGGCGGGACCCCGACAGGTCGGGGCAGGCTGCCCGCACCACACGGTCAGGCCGCAATGACCCCGACTTGTGTGGCGCACACCGGCTGTTCCGCAGGGGTGCCATCTTGCCGCTGGCTGGCAGGTGCAGTGGGCTGTGCTTTGTTTTCATCAACATATCCGGATCGGTCGTCGATTTTTGCCTCGCGTACGACCGGCTCGCTGTCGGCGCGGCCATTTTGTCCGCCCTGGGCTCCCACAGGGGGTGCGCCTATGTCTTTGGCGGGTACGCCCTTCCTCAGGCTGAGCAGCAGCTTGATCTTGCGATCAATCGAGCGGTCCAGGGTTTCTTCCCGGCGCAGCATCAGCTTCCACTCCTCACCCGAGGGAGCCAGGCAGGCATCGCGCTCGATGGCCGCCTTCTCCTCCCGTGCCTCGACCTCGTGCTGGAACTCTGCTTCCACCGCCGCCCTCTCCTCCTCGAGCAGGCGCAGCAGTTCCTGATGGTGCTCCGGCCCCGGCAACGGGAGCGGCTCGGGATTCAGCATGTAGCGCTTGTACGCTTTGTCCCGGCGATACTCCTCGTGCTGCAACCACGCCATGTAGGGCTCCAGCAACTGGCCAATCCGCGCCGGCCGCCACCCCACCTGGCCCTTGTAGTACGTTGCCAGCACCGACGCCTGCCGAGGCACGAACACCTGGCGCTTCACCTGCTCCGAGATCACCCCCAGCAGGGAAAGCAACTGGCGCAGCCGCACACAGCGGTCGTTGGGCAGCGGCAGGTCGAGGTCCATCAGGGCGGATTGGGAGGAGTCGAAAGTCACCGCGGCGAGGGCCCGGCGCAGCTCGTATTGCCGCCCTTCGACTCCCTCGAGGGCGCGCCGCATCAGGCCGGTCTGGGAGCGCTCCAGGCGGTCGCGCCGCCAGTAGAGCCGGGCCAGGTCGTCGAGCTGCTTGTCGAAGAAAGCGTCGCCGGGGCCGAAGGAATCGCTGAGCTCCTGCTTCAGGGCTTCGAACTGGGCCGGGTCTTCGCCCAGGGCGCGCATCACTTCGTAGTGATTCTCGGGGTCGGAACGTTCGCCGTGTTTGACGCCGTTCATTTTGCAGTTCTGCTTTCCGGCCGCGGTGCGCGGACCGTGGGAGCGCCGGCCGTTCGAGCGTGCGGCGTCGAGCAACTGAGAGGAAAGCTGAGGCGAATTGCGGATAGACATAAGCCCTCCTAGGGCAGAGGATTAGATAGCCGGGGGAAGCAACCTCCCCCCGGAACGGGGTGGGGTACTTATAGGCTATCAGTATAGGGCGAATTTGTCAAGTCAAATAGTTTCTGCGGGTAGGCCAGAGTAGTACTAGTACCCTGGCTGGGGTTGTGGTGCGGGCGTCCCGCCCGCTGTCGCACGCGGGCAGAGCCTGTCCTCAGCACGGCCAAGAAATGCCCACGCAACGCGGGCGGGACGCCCGCACCACAGCAGGAATTGGGGTATAATCCTGCCGCGCACGGCGGTGATTCACTTCGGGGGCGTCTTGCCCCGGAGACCTTATACAGCGGGCTGCGAGACACGCGGTCCGGGAGGCCGGAATGAAACCCAATCAGAGAATTGCAGTTGTCTTTTCCGCCACGCTCGGGGCGATCCTGATGAGCGCGGGTTTACTGTTGGCACAAAACCCAGCGCCGGTGTTGACCGGCGACGCACGCGTAGACAAACTTTTGAGCCAGATGACTCTGGAGGAGAAACTGACGCTGATTCACGGCACGTGGGAGGACCCCAAGGTCTATCAGGGCCAAGCGGGCTACCTGGCAGGGATTCCGAGATTAGGCGTCCCCGGCCTGCGCTTTGCCGACGGGCCACCCGGCGTGCTTACCCGGCACCAGTCGCAGGCGGAGACGGCAACCATGGGCGTGGCCGCCACATTCAGCGTCAAGGACGCGGAACTGAACGGCGTCGTGATCGGCCGCGAAGCTCGCGCCCTGGGCATTGACGTGGCCTTGCAGCCGTTCGTGAACATCGACCGCGACCTGGAGTTCGGGCGCGGCTACAATACGTTCGGTGAGGATCCCTTCCTGACCGGCGAGATGGGAGCGGCGGAAATCCGCGGCATCCAATCGCAGCACGTGATGGCCCAGGTGAAACACTACGTTGGCTACGACACCGATGCCACCAATGTCTGGGTTGACGACCAGACCCTGCACGAAGTCTACGTCGCGCCCTTCGAAGCGGCGGTAGGGGCCGGCGTCGCGTCGCTGATGTGTTCTTACAACCGGCTGAACGGGACCTTTGCCTGCGGGAATGATTCATCTCTGACCCGCATCCTGCGCGACGAAGTGGGCTTTAAGGGCTTCGTCACATCGGACTGGGGCGCCACGCACGGCGTGGCTTTCATCAACGCGGGGCTGGATATGGAAATGCCCGGTCCGCCGGCGCCGGGAGGGTTTCCGATCCCGTCTTTCTTTGACTCGATGCCGCCTCCGCCTCCTCCCAAGGATTTTGGCGATGTGGTTGAACTCATGTTCGGAGGACACCTTCCCGAGGAACCGCCCCCGCCGGAGTTCGACTTTGGAGACTTCGGGACTAAGCTCGATACCAAGAAGATGCCCCAGGCGCTCAAGGACGGCAGCGTGAGCGAGGCTGCGATTACTCGCGCCGCCGGGCACGTCCTCTACGAGATCGCCAAGTTCGGCTATCTCGACGGAGAATCGAAGCACGAGGTCACCGCGCAGTCGATCGACGCGAACGCGAAGATCATCCAGAAGACCGCCGAAGACGCGGCAGTGCTGCTTAAGAACGACGGCGGAATCCTGCCGCTGAAGGGGGCTGACCTGGATCAGGTTGCGCTGATCGGCCCCGGTGCGCGGCAGGTGATGGCCATCGGCATAAGCGGGGAACGCTCCGTCGGCTTGCCGGAACGGCAGGTGGGGCCGCTCGAGGCGATGCGAAAGATCTCCGGCAATGCGAAGATTGCCCTGGCCGTCGACGACGACTTCACCGGCGCCGCCGTTCCTGCCGCCGCGTTTAGCCACGATGGCAAGCCGGGCCTGGAACGCCTGAACGCGACCGGCACGGCAGTTCAGACCGATGCTCAGCTTAACTTCACAAACAAAGGCGGCAACGCCTTACCTCCCAACTCGACCCTGACCTGGAAGGGCACGCTGAGCGTGCCGCACGCGGGCAATTACTGGCTCTTCCTTCAGGCCCTGGGTTCGAACGCCAGCCTTTCCATCGACGGAAAGCCGCTGGAAGCAACTGGCGCATTTCAGGGCGGCGTGCACGGTGACATCCTGCAAGCCAATCAGGATGATGCCGTGCCCACCATCGACGGCTTGGATAACGTCCGCCGGACCATTGACCTTGCGGAAGGGCCGCACGCCATCCAGGTTAAGATCACTCCCGACACCTCGAACGCTCCGGTCGAGCTACGGCTCAACTGGTATACTCCGCAACAGCGCAAGGCCGATCACGAGGCGGCGATCGCCGCGGCACGCCACGCCAGGGTTGCGGTGGTCTTCGTGTGGACGCGGCTCAGTCCCGTGTTTGGGCTGCCGGGGAAGCAGAATGAACTGGTGGAGGAGGTGGCGGCGGTCAATCCCCACACGGTGGTGGTGCTGAACACCAGCCAGCCTGTGGCCCTGCCGTGGCTGGACAAGGTCAAAGGCGTGCTCGAGATGTGGTGGCCGGGGGACGAAGGCGGTTGGGCGACGGCCAATCTGCTGCTCGGCAAAGCCAGCCCCGCGGGCCGGCTGCCGGTTACCTGGGCGCGGCGTCTGGAGGACTACGCCGCCACCAGCCCAGGTTATCCCGAGCGATCCAAGAAGGGAGTAGACCACAAGACAACCTTCAGCGAGGGAGTGGACGTGGGTTATCGCTGGTTTGACCGGCAAAAGACCGAGCCGCTTTTTCCCTTCGGCTACGGCTTGAGCTACACCAGCTTCGCTTACTCCGGCCTCCAGGTTACTCATGCCTCCGATGACGGCTTGCTCGTGCGGGTCACGGTCCACAACACGGGCCATGCGGACAGCGAGGAAGTGCCGCAGTTGTACCTGGGCGCGCCCAGCGACGCGCCGGCCGGAGTGCACTTCCCGGTGAGTATCCTGGCCGCTTTCGACCGCATCTTCATTCCGGCAGGCCAGAGCAGAACCGTCACGCTACACGTGGCGCCACGCCAACTGCAATACTGGTCAACAGCCGAAGGCAAGTGGGTCACAGCAGTCAGCCAACGCACCGTGAGCGTCGGCGCCTCCTCGCGTGACCTGAGGGTTGGAACAACCCTCGACTAGCGCACGGCTGCGCCGGCGGCGCCTTGGAGTGCGGCAGCGAAGCTGGCGCCTTCGGAGCTGACCGTGTTGCGCAAGGGCAAGTGACCGCTCGATCGATCAATTGAATAGGCGCTTACCGAACCGGAATTCGTACCCTGGTAATCCGCGATCCAGTCCACGGAGTACAAGTGTTTCCGCGAGGAGTCAAGAGCCGTGAAGGACGGGTTGGTGTCCCTCCGAATGATCTCGCGCTGAACCAGAGCGCCATCCGCAGGATTCATTTCAAGCACGTAGATGCCTTGCCCGCGCCCGATAGAATTGTCGGGGCCCTGAGGCCGGCTGTAACTCCCGACGTAAGCGAAAATCCTGTGGCGTCCTGAACCCGGCTTGGTTTGCTGCGCCTGGCCCAGCAAAGGCGCGGCCGCGCCCAAAGCTGCCGCGCCTTTAAGGAACCCGCGCCGCGAAGTCTTGCCTAAGACAGTTCGTTTCAGATCACGCTGCGGCATATGGATCCTCAACCGGTATTCCGGCCATGAAAAGAGATTATACCCTCGCTGGAAGGGTGGTGTCCTGAGTCAGAACTTAGTTGAAGAATTCAGCCCGCGGAGCGGGCGGCAGCCTGTAGCCCACGGCGCAAGCCGTGGGTCGCGAGAGCCCACCCTCACCCCCGTCCCCTCTCCCGCCCGGCGGGAGAGGGGTGCCGAAGGCGGGGTGAGGGCCATCCAACCCAGGGCTTACGCCCTGGGCTACGTTATGCCGCCCCTGACGGGGCTCCCGTTGCGGCCTTTGCATGCTTTGCGTCTTGGCGTGAAACCGGTCCTTCCGCTGATATCAATTCACAGCCCACTCGCAAGGCGGCTGCTATTGTTCCTCCACGATCGCCACGTCCCAGGGCTTCAGCGAGAGCGATTGAGAATGGCCGACCGTATTGCCGGACAGGAGATCTTTCCCCGCCGCGTAGGAGTAGGCAAGCGATTTGGGGTCGCCGGAATAATTGAAATAATAGTGTAGCCGCTTGCCGAGGCGGTTCACCCCGTGCCTGACCCAGACCGCGGCGGGAAGTTGCTGATCGGGCCCGGCAAGGGCAACCTCTTTCAGCACATCGAGCAGCACGCGTTTTTGCAGCATGTCGGAAAGATACGTCCCTTCGTAGAGCAGCGTTCCCGACCCGTAGTGATTCTCGGTGATGGCCGGCCAGCGCCCGAAGAAGGGATGGTCGTACCAGGCACGCGGCTGGGCATGTTCCGGCATGAGAAACTCGGCCCAGTAGCTGACCTTGTTGGCGTCGCCAGCGCGGAAAGGATCTCCTTTAAGCGCCAAAGGCTGTTCGAGGTTGGAAAATTCCTGGTAGCTGAAACCCGCCGCCTCTCGCAACGGTCCGGGTGCGCGCACCCAGCGTACCGCAGAATTCTCATTGCAAAAACCGCTCTTAAAAGTCATGACCACGTGTCCGCCGTTCTTCACATAATCGGCGATGCGATTCAGCAGGGCATCATCGGCAATGTAGAGGGCAGGAACCAACAGCAATTTGTAACGCGAGATATCCGCGGTCTCCGGGAAAACAAAATCTACGCCCACATTCAGGTCGTAGAGCGCCTTATGAAGTTGATGGACGAGGGAAACATAGTTCGCCTCGGGCGGGATCGACGACCAATGCCCCCCGCTCTGAGCGAAAGGCATAAAATTAATCGCATTCAGCGAGTCGCGGCTCCACAAGATGGCAACGGGGTTGGTGATTTTCAGGTTGACAAGATGCGGACCGATCTTTTCGAGTTCATGCGCGGTGCGCGAAACTTCGGCATAGGCGCGGTTGGGCTCCAAATCGTGTGACAGGACTCCCTTCCAGTAGGTCTCCTGATTGGCGGGGATGGATGCCCAGTGCCAGTACTCCACCATATTCGCGCCATTGGCGAGGTGCGTGTAAACATCTTCCCGCATCTGGCCGTCGTAGGGAGGATACTGGTGGGCGGAGGTCCAATCCGTGGTTTGCGCGTTGGTCTCCGTCACCAGGAAATTCGATCCCTTCAGGGACCGGGCAAAGTCCTCGTTCAGGGACTGAGCCGCTCCGTCGAAGTGGTCCTGCGTGCCGTGATAAACGTTGATGGCGGGGATATCCAGAACGTTCGCGATCGCCTGCTCGTTCACATCGGCATGCAAGGCCCCGGCAAAATCGGTGGTGACGAATTGATCGGGCCGGCGGTTTTGGCGAACCAGGGCAGCTTGCCAGGCGAGAAAGTCGGTCACCCGCATCTGCGACCAGCGCGACCACTCGAGTTTGTAGCCGGTGCTTTGAGCGCCGTCGCGGGTGGGCAGGTCTTCCCAGGCATTGACGTCCTCGCCCCAATAGTTGAGGAACCACGCCTTGTTCATGCTGGCGGTATCGCCGAACTTGTCGCGCAGGTGGTTCAGGAAACCCAGGAAAACGTCGCGATTGGAGGCGCCATAAGACGACGTCTCGTTGTCGAGCTGCCACCCGATGACCGTGGGATTGTCTTTGTAGTGCCCCACCATATTGCGAATCACCCGCTCGCAATAGAAGCGGTAAACGGGACTATCCGTGTCCATGTTTTGGCGCATGCCGTAGAAGGTCTTTGCCCCGCCCAACGGCCGCGCCAGTACTTCCGGGTGCTCGTGATAGAGCCAGGTGGGAATCGAGTAAGTGGGTGTTCCCATGATGACCTTGATTCCCGCTTTGCCCATGGCGTCAACAACCCGGTCCATCCAGGCATACTCGAAATGGCCGTCCGCAGGCTCCCACAAACTCCAGGTGGATTCCCCCATGCGCACGACGTTAAGACCGGCCTCTTTCATGAGTGCGACATCCTTATCCAGCCGATCGTAGGGCATGTACTCGTGGTAATAAGCTGCGCCGTAAAGCACGTTCTGCAAAGGTGGGATGGCGGAAGAGTCCGCCGTCTGCGCCTGGGCAGCGCTAATCCCCAGGCTGAGGCAAAAGACGGCCAGCGCGGCCATTCCAATCCGAAATTTCGCGCGAACTAATAAGTATTCCGGCTGCATTATGAACCTCCGCGACTCGTACCCTCGCTTTGGAGTGCGGCAGTGGAGCTGCCGCCTTTGCTTGGGAGCAGGTTAATATAGCATCGTTTCTAATCTTCGGCTGATTCGCGGTATAGCGCGGGAGATGGAGGATGGCATAAGTCACGAGCCGGAAGCGCGGCAGTCTGCGACGCGGGTTGCACCTTCTGGAGAAGTGTGACCGTGGTATTCTGATTATCATAAGGAGTCTCGGATGAAGAAAATAGAAGCAGGTTGGTTCAAAGCACATTACCTTGCAGTGATGGACGAGGTTCACGCTCGGAGAGAGACCTTGCTGATCACTAAACACGGCAGACCCGTGGCCAAGCTCGTCCCCGCCGGCACGGACACTAAGGAGATTTATCACTTCCTCCGAGGGAAGGGTGTTGTTACAGGTGACGTCGTTTCTCCTGCTATCGCAGATTGGCGCAAACTCAAGTGATCTTCCGGAGAAAACAATATGAAGTACAGAAAGCTCGGGAACACGGGATTGATCGTCAGCGAAGTGGCGCTTGGCACCATGCAGTTCGGCAGCAAGATGAACGTGGGAAACCTGGGCCAGGAAGAGACCACACGCATGGTGAAGCAGGCTCTGGAGAGCGGAATCAACTTCATCGATACCGCGGATGTCTACAGCCTCGGTGAAAGTGAAACGCTGGTCGGCAACGCCTTGAAAGGCCTCCGCAGCGAGATCGTGCTGGCCACCAAATGCCGCCTTCCCATGGGCGCGAATTTCAACCGCAGCGGAGCGACCCGCGTGAATATACTCCGCGAAATCGAGGACAGCCTGCGGCGGCTCCAGACCGATTACATCGATCTGTACCAGGTGCACGGATGGGACAGCAACACGCCCCTCGAGGAAACCGTGCGCACGCTCAACGATGTGGTGCGCCAGGGGAAGGTGCGCTATATCGGACTCTCGAATCTCATGTCGTGGCAAGCCGCCACCGCCATAATGCTGCAGGAGCGGCTGGGACTTGAAAAATACGTAACCGCCCAGATGTATTACAGCCTTGTCGGCCGGGGCCTCGAACACGAGTTCCTATCGTTCGCCGAGTATTACAACATCGGCATCCTGGTCTGGAGCGCCCTGGCCGGCGGATTTCTTTCGGGCAAATACACTCGCGCCCACCCCGCCCCCAGCGGCACGCGCTTTGGAGACTCGGGCCAGTTCGTGCCTTTCGAAAAAGAGATGGGATATCGTGTGGTTGACGCTTTGAAGGAAGTTGCCGCCCGCCACGGCGTCAGCCCGGCGCGTGTGGCGATCGCATGGACGCTGGGACGGCCCGCGATCAGCAGCGTGATCATTGCAGCGCGCAAGCCCGAGCACCTTGACGACAACATCCCCGCCGTTGACCTCCAACTCTCCGACGAAGATGTGCGCCTGCTGGACGCCGTATCCGATCCGGGCATTCCCTACCCGAAATGGATGGTCCTGCAACTCGACACCGCAGAGGATCCGCGCTCGATGATACTTCACCCCGAGCGCTATAAGGATGGCGGCCTCTGGAAGGACCTGCGGGGCACGCGCTGGTCCGGGTGAAAGGGAAGCGCAGACCTCCTTGTTCAGAATGAATTCTTCTTCGCGTGCGGGCGGAGAGAGCTTCGAGCGATCCATAAGCTGCGCTCGCGAAGTTTTTCGAGCGGCTTAAGTTTCTCGGCGAAAGAAAGCGCCATGAGCTGTCGCCGCGTGGCCCGCTTACTCTCCAAAACTCGACGCATCCAATCGGTCATGATCTGCCTCGGTAGTATTTGTAGGGGCACACCGTGACGTGCTCCAAGAAGTAGCTTAGTGCCGCGGCCCAAGCTGCGCTAGACCGCCTGAATCTTCCGCGCCCCTTCATCCCACACGGCAATCGTCTTGTTAAAGTAGGAATGATTCGCCATGTGGCAAGCGATGGCGGTGTTTTTGCCGTACACCGCATCCTCAACGGAAGGCTGCCGGGTGCGCACCGACTCCATGAAGTTGTTCATGTGATCGACCTGGTAGTCGTAATCGGGAGGAGCCTGGAAGCTTTCCGCGGATTGGATCAGCTTGTATTTGCCGGGCAAGGTCCCCGGATGTTCCTTGTGCCACTCCTCCAGATATTGCGCGCGCAGTTTTTCCGGCCAACCCAGAATCGAATAACCTTCCGGTTGCGGCTCCGTGTTCTGGGGCGTGACGGTGAGGACGTTGTTCTTGAGTTCCAGCGTCCCCTTGGTGCCGAAGTAACGCACCACATAGGGTGATTCGTTATTCAGGTTGCAGCGCATGGCAAGGCGGAAGTTGGGATACTCGTACAGCGTCCAGATCAGATCCGGCGCCTCGCGGTTTTCAGTCCAACGCAGAATGCCTCCCATGCTGGCGGCGCGCAACGGTGGCGCGGCGATCCCGGCAATAAAGTGGATTCCCGTCAGCATGTGCACATAGAGATCCCCGGGCAAGCCTTCGCCGTAATCCCGGAAGCAGCGCCAGCGGAAGAAGCGAATCGGATCGAAAGGCCGTTTGGGCGCGTCGCCCAGAAAACGGTTCCAGTCAATGGTCTGCTCGTTGGCGTCGGGTGGAATGGGGTAAACCCAGGCGCCGCTCGCGTCGTTGCGATCCAGGCAAGCCTCAACGGCAGTCACCTGCCCCAGGACGCCGCTATCGAAAATCTCCTTTCCCTTCGCAAAGACGATGGAACTGCGGCACTGGCTGCCCACCTGCACAATACGGTTGTGTTTCTGCATGGCGTTGACCATGGCGAACGCCTGATCAACAGTGTGGGACATCGGCTTTTCGCAATAAACGTCTTTGCCCGCCGCGCAGGCGTCCTGCGTAATCCTGGCGTGCCAGTGGTCCGGCGTGGCGATCAGCACGGCGTCCACGTCGTTGCGGTCCAGGATGGCGCGGTAGTCCTTGGTGGTGAAGATCTCTTTCTTGGAATATTCTTTGGCAGCGATCAGACGGCCGTCGTAAAGATCGCAGGCGGCGACAATCTCCGTGCCCGGGCAGTTCAGCGCCGCCTGCAGGATGGTGCAGCCCTCCACTCCCGTCCCAATGGAAGCGAAGCGCACTCGGTCGCTGGGCGGAACGGCGCGCGCCGCGGCACGAAGCGGGCGCGGCGAGAGCAGTGTGGTCTTCACCGCCGAGCCCAGCGCCGCAACCCCCGCGCCGGTCCCGATGAATTCTCGACGATTCATATGAATCCTCCTTGATGTGTCGGCGGCTTGACGCCGCCATTCCCTGATTATAGAAGCGGCTTCGCTCCGCCCAGCCGCGATTACGCGCCGGCGGGACAACGTCGCAGCTACAGACTTTACCACTACTTCATTCGGCATAGCGAGCGAGTTGCGTCGAATCAAGACGGACTCGCTCTTGCCAAGAAAAGATGCGCATCGAAGCGAAAAAGAGTAGCATTTCTGCGCAACAAAGCGCCACGAGGAGACCTGCTGCCCATGCTCGGGAGGCGGGCCGGGTGAGGGGGCCGCGCTCGTACTCATTTGGAGACTACATGATATCGAATAATAATAAGTACAATATAATTGAAAACGACTACGTCCGTGACATCCTGGACCAGCCTCGGGCGCTGGAGGCGACGCTCCGCGGTCTCGGCGTGCCCGAGGGCTTCCCGCAGATTTTCGAGCGATTGGAAAAGGGAGAAATAGGGAGGATTGTCCTGACGGGGATGGGATCGTCTTTCTATGCCCTCCACCCCCTGCACGCGCGCCTTACGGCCGCCGGCCTTTCCACCGTGATGCTCGAGACTTCAGAGCTGCTGTACTATTTTCCAAGCCTGTTGGACGAGCGGAGCCTGGTCGTCGCGGTTTCTCAATCCGGGCGCAGCGCCGAGACCGTTCGTCTTCTTAACGACAACGCACGCCGCTTCGCGATCATCGGGGTCACTAACACGGCCGACAGCCCCCTGGCCTTGCAATCGGATAGTGCTTTTTTGACGAATGCGGGAGAGGAATTCTCGGTTTCCTGCAAAACCTATGTGACGGCTTTGATGGCGCTGCATCAGTTGGGATCTCTTCTGACCGATGCGAGTCCCCATGAGACCACCGCCGAACTGGCGCCGGCGGTTCCCGCGGTTCAAGGCTACCTGCAATCCTGGCGCGATCACGTCGTCGAATTAGCCGCTTGTCTGGAAGGCGCTCGCGACCTCTTCCTGGTCGGGCGGGGAGGCTCGCTCGCCGCTGCCGGGACCGGTGGACTTATCATTAAAGAGTTGACCCACCGCCACTCCGAGGGAATGAGCAGTGCCGCGCTGCGGCATGGGCCATTCGAGATGCTCAGTGAAGAGACGGTAGTTCTGGTTTTCGAGGGCGACGCGAAGACCAGGACATTGAACGTCAGACTGGTCGAGGACATCCGCCAAAACGGCGGCAGAGCGGAATTGGTCGGGCCGAATGCGGGACTCTCTTCGCTGCGCATTCCGGACGCGCCTCAGAGTGTGTTGCCGATTCTCGAGATCCTGCCCGTCGAAATGGTCACTCTGGCATTGGCTGCGCAAGCCGGCCGCGAGGCGGGGCGTTTTACTCTGGGGTCCAAGGTAACCGTCGCCGAGTAGGAGCGAACTTCCGGGCCGGTCCTTCAGACCGCTCCGGGGCAGTGTTAGGGGGCTGCATCTAACCATGACTCGCAGCAGATACATGGTGGCTCTGGTCCTTACCACCTTCTTTGTTATTTCTTTTCTGACCAACATCCTGGGACCTATTATCCCGGATATTATCAAGAGCTATCACGTCAGCCTCACCGCCACAGCCCTGCTGCCGTTTTCGTTCTTTATTGCCTATGGAGTGCTTTCAATTCCCGCCGGATTTCTGGTAGAAGCGTGGGGAGAAAAGAAGGTAATGCTGGCCTCGTTTGCGGGAGCGCTGGCCGGCGCCTTGTTTTTCGCGCTTTTGCCGGTCTATCAAGTTTCACTTATCTCCCTTTTTCTGATCGGCGGAAGCATGGCAGCGCTGCAGGTGGCGATCAACCCTCTCTTGCGCGTGGCGGGCGGCGAAGAGCATTTCGCATTCAACGAGGCGTTCGCCCAGTTGGTCTTCGGCGCCGCATCGTTTGTCAGCCCGCAGGTTTACTCTTACGTGGTCCTGCACCTCGAAGCCCCGGCAAAGGAAACCCTCCCGCTGAGAGCTTTGAGCCGAGTGGTTCCGGCAAGTTTGCCCTGGGTATCCATGTACTGGATCTTCACGGTGGTTATTGCCCTGATGCTGATCGCGCTGTGGACGTCCCGTTTCCCGCAAGTGATGCGCACCGAAGAGGAGAGGGCCGGCGCCCTCGAGATGTACGCTCATCTGATGAAAAAGCCGGTCGTCCTCCTGTTCTTTGCCAGCATCTTCATGTACGTGGGCTCCGAGCAGGGAACCGCCGACTGGATCTCCGAATTTCTCGCGCACTATCACGGCTACGATCCGCACACCACGGGGGCTGCGGCGGTAGCTTGGTTCTGGGGATTGATGACGGCGGGCTGCGCGCTGGGCATGTTGCTGCTTAAGCTGTTGGACAGCCGCAAAGTGCTGCTCTGCTTCAGCCTCGGCGCGCTCGCCTGCCTGACGGTGGCCCTGTTTGGGCCGGGACCCGCGGCAAAGCTGGCGTTCCCTGCCATGGGTTTTTGCGCGTCGGTGATGTGGCCAATTATCATTTCCCTGGGACTCAACTCCGTGGCCGAATACCACGGACCGCTCGCGGGCATACTCTGTGTCGGGATTATGGGGGGAGCGATCGTGCCGTTGATTATCGGGCGAATCGGCGATGCGTTCGGCCTCCGCACGGGGATGATGTTCCTCTACGTGACCTTTGGGTGGGTTCTCGGCGTCTCCTTCTGGGCTAAACCCCTGATCGCCAACGTGACCCTTCGCGATAAGAAGACGCAACAGGTCACGACTTCTTGAAATAGCCGAGGAAGAACTCGACCTTCGCAGGATCAGCTTCAGGCATAGGTCCGACATGCACTCCCAATTCCATCGTCTTGTGGCTGGCGGGGTGCCGATGACAATAGTTATTGAAGCGACAGCAGTATACACCGAGCCGCCCAGGTTGTTGTTAGGGAACTCCAATGATGTCCCAGTGCGGCGGAGAGGCCACGCCTGCGCCGCGATTCCACTCTCGCAAATCCCTGGGGGATTTGATAACCTCTGGCACGGCGAGTGGCCGGTGAACATCGCACGCCATACGCGAGCGCGGTGACGGCGATTAAACGGAGAAGCATATGCTCAACTGTAATCGCATTGTTGCAAGCTGCGTTCTAATTGGCGTCGGTATTCTGGCGAGCAAGGCATCGGCGGCTGCCCGGGTGAAGACCGCAAGCGGCATTCTGGAAGGCGCGGTCAACGCTGACTCTTCGCTGAGGATTTTTAGAGGTGTTCCCTTCGCGGCTCCTCCCGTGGGCGATCTGCGCTGGCAACCGCCGCAGCCGGTCAAGCGCTGGAGCGGCGTGCGTAAAGCCGTAGACTTCGGTCCGCGTTGCATGCAGGCCAGGGTCTTTGGCGACATCGTATTTCGCAGCAAAGAGATGAGCGAGGACTGCCTCAATCTGACGATCTGGACTCCCGCCCGATCCAAAAGCCTAAGGCTTCCGGTATACCTTTGGTTCTACGGGGGCGGGTTCGCAGCCGGAGCCAACGACGAGGCCCGGTACGATGCAGAGAGTTTTGCAAAGCATGGTATCGTGGTGGTGAACGCGAACTACCGGCTGGGCATATTTGGCTTCTTCGCTCACCCTGAACTCACCGAGGAATCTCCCCACAAAGCGTCCGGCAATTACGGATTGCTCGATCAGGTTGCAGCGCTCGAATGGGTGCGGCAAAACATCGCGGCATTCGGCGGTGACCCCCAAAAGGTGACTATCGGCGGAGAATCGGCCGGATCGCTTTCGGTCAGTGCGCTCATGGCCTCCCCGCTCTCACGCGATCTGTTCCAGCAGGCAATCGGCGAAAGCGGAGCATTTTTCGGCCCGGTGGGCGGGCGCGGTCAATCATCACTGGCGGAAGCTGAAAAGCAGGGTGCGGAGTTCGCCGCGAAAATCGGAGGCGGCAAACACCTGGCTGAGTTGCGGGCCATGTCGGCCGAGGATCTCCTCCGCGAGGCCTCGAAGAAGGATAACGGATTCGGCTTTTGGCCCATCGTGGATGGATACTTCCTTCCCTCCGATGTGCCCTCCATCTTTGCACAGGGAAAACAAAGCCAGGTCCCGCTTCTGGCCGGGTGGAACGCGGACGAGGTCCGCATGGAGGTCCTGATGGCAAAGGAGAAGCCTAACGCCAAGACCTTCGCCGAGCAGATGCGCCGTGAATACGGGCCTCGCGCCGACGCCGCCCTGAAGGTGTACGGCGCATCCACGGACGAGGAGGCGCTGCGGTCCGCCGGCGATCTGGCCAGCGACCGGTTCATTGTCTTCGGTACATGGAAATGGCTCGACGAGCAGGCAAAAGCCGGAGACACGGTTTACCGGTACCAATTCGACCGAACCGTCCCGATACCGGAGGCGGAAAAAGGAACCGGTTTGAAGACCTTCGGGTCGCCGCACGCCGCGGAGCTCGAGTATGTATTCACCATGCTCGATTCAAAGAAGGCGGAGTGGCAGCCTGACGACTACACGGTGGCCAAGACGATGAACGCCTACTGGGCGAACTTCATAAGGACCGGCGATCCCAACGGTCCCGGCCTGGCAAACTGGCCACAGTTCGGCAAGACTCATGAGGTGATGCACCTCAATGTTCAGTGCCAGGCTCTGCCAGAGGAGCATCGCGATCGCTACGAGTTCCTCGACTCCGCGCCGGAGCCGGCAGCCGCTCAGTGAGAAGTCATAGGGATTGCCCTCCGCGTCCCGTCACGGTAAATACACTGCCGCCACTTCGTAATCAACGACCCGGGGAATGGTAAAGGTTACAGCGCCATCGGCCACTTGAAAAGGGACCTCCGTCGCCGCCTGAAGCAATTCCACCCGCGACACACGACGGCCTTCGGGCAGTCGGATTCGGACGTGCTGCTCACCGATGGGATAGAATTCCCGGATCCAGCCGCGGTGCACCGCCGGGTTCGTGTAGTTCAGCACATGGACGGCGTAACCGGCCTCTGTTTCCCACGCGAAGGGCTCGATCAGGCCCTCTCCCTCAATAGTTATCGGCTGCTCCTGACCCGCCACCCACCGAATGGAGTTCCGCAGCAGCCGGCTGAGATCGGTGTGCCCGGAGTGCCACAGGGTTCGGTCAACATCTCCAGGGAAGTAGACTAGCCGGCTTTTGCCCTTCTGGCGGAGAACCACTGCGGGCTCTCGTGTGTGCGAAGGATCGGGATAGGAAAGCTCCGGAGGATAAGCCACCGACCCAGGGACGACCGTCATGATTGGGCCTTCGATGGCTGCGACAGGCACTCGGTACTCAACGCCCGCAATCCAATTCGTGCCGGTGAACCCGGCGAGGATTGCATGCTGCTTCTCGATTCGCGCTGAGTAGGCATTGCCGGTTGTGCCGATGATCTCGCCCGCCTTGCGGATTCCAAAGACGTCCGCCAAACCAAAGTCCGCCCGCTTCTGGTTCCTGTCCGTGTACAAACCGGTCTCAAAGGTCGCCAGTAGTGAGCCGCCCGCCTCCGCATATTCGCGCAACTGGCGTAGTTGCAGGTCGCTGAGCAGGGCAATATTCGGCAGCAGCAAGGCCGTGTACTTTTCGAGCTCCGGGAGCACCAGCTTCTCCTCGTGCACGAAATCGAACAGAAAACGCCCCTCGAGCAGCGCGAAGTACAGGCCCTCCATATACTGCATGGCCGAAGCTCCCCGGGGAGGTTGGTAGAACAACTGCGTGCGCTGTCCTATCACCACGCCGATCGTGCCAATTGACCGTTTGTTGGTGAAATGCTGGTCGTGCTGCGCGGTCCAGTTGAAGAATTCGCGCGCCGGTTCCAGCGCGCGCCGGTCTTCGCCCAGTCCATTCTCGGCGCCCACGATGTGCTGGTAAGGCACCATGCCGCTGGCCACGGTCTCGTCCATCCACATGCGGGCTTCGGCGCGCGACTTGGCCACGCCCCGCCAACGGACCGGCCCCGTTGACCACGCTCCGGTCACATTCGTCGCCATCTTGCCTTTCTGCACGGCGCGGCAAACACGGCCCTGCATCGCGCATCCCCAAATCGGCGCATCTTCTCCGCCCCGCCCCTGGTTGTCAGCCTGGAACCACTCGCAGAGTTCGCCCAATTCCACCAGGTTGGCCGAGCAACGGATTCCGCCGCCCAGATTGGCGAAATAGAAATTCCCCGCACGCTTCTCTTTGGCGATCGAATCGTAGAGCTTCCAAAGGAAAATTGTGCGCTCGTTGAACTTGTCCCAGTATTCGACCGTCCCGCTCGGCGGCAGCTTGCGGCAGATCGCACAATGGCATACCGGCAGACTTCCCAGCGGCGGCCAGGCGTTCGTGAATAAGCCGTCCACATCGTAGAGCAAGTTGATCTCTCGCATGATGGCTGGGATGTAATCGGTCATGTAGGTCGAAAACATGCACGTGCGGAACAGCCTGTGGTCCTCGCCGTGAACCACCGGACGGCCATCTGCGTCCTGCTCGAACCATTCCGGGTGCGCCGCGACCGCGTCTGCCCAATTGAGATCGGGACTCAGGCGGGCGATCACGTGCAATCCGCGTTTCTTCGCCGCTTTGCAGCAATCACCGAAAAAATCGCGGTCACCGAGATATTTGCCCTTGCGATGAAACGGCACCTTGGTTTGGTAATACGCCAGGATGCCCGTGACGCTCACCAGGACGGCATCCACCTTCAGGCTGGCCCAGTAATCAGCCCATTGCTCGATGTCGAGCGTCACCGGGTCGTGCTCGGTCATATTCAATTGACTGATGCGGCGAATCTTCCGCTGCCAGGGAAGATCCGGACCGGCACTTGGTCCCGTCCCCAAGAAAGAGGTTGCTAAGGAGTAGTCCGACCCCTGCCTCGCTGCGGAGGGAACTATGGGTTGCCGGGTGGCCATTGCCACCGCAGGCAGCGACATGAACTCGCGACGATTCATTGCCATTTTCCCTCCGAGGCCACTGACGAGTGACGAGCCAGGGGTAGGTCTGCTATCACCAAGCCACATTATTGCACGGTGAGGGTAATCGTGCCCGTTGCCGTGGTCGTGCCTGAAGTGCCAGTTACGGTCACGATGTAGTTTCCCGCCGTGGTCTCGGGGGGGCAATTACGAGAAAGGCTTGCACCGCCGCACGCCAGTACACCGCCGGCGAGAGTAACGAGGATAGCCAGCATGGCGAGGGTCGTCCGCCAACTGCGCCGCCGTCTCAGGATGCTAAAGAGCAGGAGGCAGGCCAGAGCCGCGGCGCCTGGGGGGTACCAGCGAACTCTGAGGTTAATGACATTACCCGGAGCGCAGTTAGCGGGTGTGGTGCCGATGAGGAGTGTGGCCGTCCCAGCGGCGGCGCCGGTAATGCTCACCGGGCTCCCGCTGAAGCTCAGAGTGGGCACGCTCTGTGCGCCGACCGGGCTCGAGGTGAGAGTGGCCGTCAGCGTCACGCTGCCCGTGAAGCCTCCAGCCGGGGTCACGGTAATCGTGGACATCGCGGCTGGGCCGGGGTTGACAGTGACCGCTGCGCCGGTGATGGTGAAGCTGGGGGGACTTGTGCCCGATACGTTCACCGAGGCCTGTCCGGAGGCGCCGGCGTAGTTGCCATTGCCGTAGCGGACCTCCAGAATGTCGACGCCGGGGAGCAACGTTCCAGCCGGTATGGTGATGGTTGCGCTGCCGTTCGCAAGTGGGGTTGTGGTGGAGATGTAACTGCCGCTGACCAGCGTCACCGTGCCGGTGGGCATCGGGCTGCCGCTTCCTGCGCTGACGCTAATGGTTACCGTCAGCGCCTCGGTCGATTTGATAGTTGATGAGGATGGCACGACCGATACGGTGACCGCGCCCACAGTGACCAGGGCGCTCCCGGCCACGGCGACCGGAGCGTAGTTGCCGTCGCCGGAGTAGCTAACGTCGATTATATTAAAGCCTGTCGTCAACGTTGCGGGGGGAATACTGATGGCCGCGCCGCCGCCAGACAGCGCGGCCGCCGCTGACCTGTAGGTGCCGGTGGTGAGCGTCACCGCGCCGGTCGGCACTGGATTGCCGCTTCCCCCGGTGGCGGCCATCGCTACCGAAAGAGCCTGCGACTGAGACTGCGCCCAGGTCAGGGTTGTCGAGGATGGCGTCACCGCGATATAGGGCGCAACCACGTACACCGATGCCATTCCCGAAGAAGAGTTGTAGGTAGACGAGCTTGCCGTGTCCGGTACATACTCGGCTATCAGCGTGTCCGGTGTGAGATATCCGGCCGGCTCGGCAAGCAACGCTCCCCCCGGAATATCGTACGTCGCACCGCCGTCGCTGAGGGTTGTTGCGGTGGAGGCGTAAGTGCCGCTAGCCAGCGTCACCGTGCCGGTTGGCGCCGGGTTGCCGCTTCCGCCGCTGACGGAAACCGTCACCGCGAGCGGCCGCGCCGAAGTGATGGCGGACGAAGACGGCGTCACCGTCACCGTGGGCGTGGTGGCGGTTGAGGTCGCGCTCATCTTCAGCTTGGCGACAAAGGCATTTCCGGACCCGGAGCTAACCGTCGTTTGGAATGCATCCGCGGTCACCGGAAAATTGTACGCCACTGCCGATCCCGTCACATAAACGTTGCCGGAGCTGTCCAGAGCCAAAGCGTTTGCCTGGTCGCCGTCTCCGTATTCTATAATCCCGACGGAGTCGTCCGGGTTGATCCCATTCCCACCCAGGTAAGTGGAGTAGACTAGCGCGCTGCCGGCGGAGTTCAGTTCGGTGATGAAGGCGTTGTAACCTCCAATACATCCACCTCCACAAGGAGGTTGATCGTGATTCGAGGACTGGAAGGCTCCAGGAGTCACAGGAAAGTTGGCGGAGGCGGTGCTGCCAGTGAGATAGACATTGCCGGAGCTGTCGATCGCCAAGCCGCTCGCCTGGTCACCACCTAATAAAGCAAGGGTGGCCATCACGTTGACGACGCCGCCGCCACCACCCAGGTAGGTGGAGTAGACCAAGCCCGTGCCGGCCGGGTTCAACTTGCTGACAAAAGCGCTGCCGCCGTCGCTGGAGGAGGGGTACGCCGTCTGGAAGGCCCCTTGCGTCACGGGAAATTCGGCGGAGGTCGTCCGCCCGGCCACATACGCGTTGCCGGCGGCGTCCACGGCGATCGCGCCGCCTTGATTCCCGGCGTAGGTGCCGCCCCCACCCAGGTAGGTGGAATAAACCAGCGCCGTGCCGTTTGCATTCAGCTTGGTGACGAAAGCGTCGGGGCTCTCGCTCGCCGCAGCGGGATTCGTCGATTGGAAGGCCCCCGGCGTTACAGGAAAGTCAGTGGAGAACGCATCGCCGGTCACATACGCGTTGCCGGTGGCATCCAGGGCGATCGCATTGGCAAAATCGCCGTTGTCGCCAACCGAACTGCCGCTCCCGCCCAGGTACGTCGAGTAGACCAGCGCCGTGCCGGCCGGATTAAGCTTGGTGACAAAGGCGTTGCTGCCGCCGTTCGCGGCGTGGTTCGTTGTCTGGTACGCCCCTGAGGTTATCGGAAAGTCGACGGAATAGGCCGCCCCGGACACGTACGCATCGCCGGCTGCATCGACCGCAAGGGCATTGGCCTTATCGCCGGAATACGTAGGCTCGGCAGGAAGGCCGCTCCCGCCCAGGTAGGTAGAATAGGCCAGCGCGGTGCCCGTGGGATTCAGTTTAGTGATGAAGCCGTTGGGAACGCCATTTGCCGCGCCGTGGTTGGTGGTCTGGAAGGCCCCTTGCGTCACGGGAAAGTCCGTGGAAAGCGTGCTGCCGGCCACGTACGCATTGCCGGTGCTATCCACGGCAATCGCGTTGGCTGTCTCCCCGCCGCTACCACCCAGGTAGGTGGAGTAAACCAGCGCGGTACCGCTCGGGCTCAACTTGGTGACAAATGCAGTTGAACCATTCGCCACATGGTTCGTCGTCTGGTAGGCCCCTTGCGCCACCGGAAAGTCGATGGAGGACGTCTCGCCGGTCACATACACGCCGCCTGCAGTATCCACGGCAATCGCGTTGCCTGCATCCCTGCCGCTACCGCCCAGAAAGGTCGAGAATGCCAGCGCCGGATCGATCACCAGCGCCTGGGCGCGGTCGTAGCTCCCCAGCCGGAATCCCACGGTGTGCTTGCCCAGCAGCGCGAAGTCTCCTGCCACCGGACGGCGACGCCCGTCCACCATTTGGTAAACCAAGGGCTTGTGGAAAGCCAGCACTCCGCGCGCAGTCGCCACCACCAGCTCTCCATTCGCCCCCAGATGCAGGCGGTTCGGCTCGCCAAATCGCAGTCGAATGGACCCCGGATCGGCGTTGGGTGCCAGCGCGAAATCGAATTCGAGCTGTCCGTCAGCCGACGGATTGCCGTAGTAGACCAGATCGATGCCGGGGTAAATACCTGTGTAACGCACCCTGGCAAAAGTCGGAACACTCGTGCGCCATTTGGCGGGATCGCCGCCGATAAAGTAATTGGCTGTGCCTGGCAATTGCTCTTCACCCCTCGG
Source organism: uncultured Acidobacteriota bacterium (assembly GCA_963842495.1). Classification (GTDB taxonomy): domain Bacteria; phylum Acidobacteriota; class Terriglobia; order UBA7540; family UBA7540; genus CAVROP01. The sequence goes on along the minus strand of CAWJHY010000006.1, from coordinate 22,699 downwards.
CTCCTGTTTGCTACTTAATCCCGTCAGCTTCATCCGCAGGACTGAGGCTTGACAAGCCACGGACCTAGACGTTAGGTCCGCCCTATCCGCTGCCAACACTGCTTCGCTGCGCGTCAGAAACAGCGTGTACCCCCGGCCGCGCGATAGAAATCTCACGGCCGGATTCGTCTGGCCTTGGTTAGCCTCAAAGCTCACCGGGAGCTTTCCGTACCTGTCGCTGACTGCGGCGCGACGGCCGCTTGACATTGGGACCGGGGGGACTTCAGGTGCAGCGGTGAATACCGCTGCCAAAAGGAATGCCGTGCAAAACAGCGCCCGCAAATAAGACGAGTGCAGGCCCGCACACATAGACTCTCCTTAAGCTGGGACGGCTAAGTCTTCTGATGCCGAGGCCTCCCATTCCGTCGCCTGCAATCCGCGACTTAACAGGCGATAATCGTGTGTCGACATATTGTCGATCTCGATAGGAGGAGAATTTGAGGTATGGTGCGGAAGGGGGGACTCGAACCCCCACGGTCTTGCGACCGTCAGCCCCTCAAGCTGGTGCGTCTGCCAATTCCGCCACTTCCGCACGAGAGGCAGTTTTCAGTCGTCAGTTCTCAGTTCTCAGTTTTCAGCCATCAGGGAGCTTGCCGTCCGCGAGCTTTCGAACCGTGCACCACGTCCCTCTGTACTGATAACTGATGACTGATAACTGACGACTGCACTTCTCACTTCTTCGCCGGCGCTGCGGGCGCGGGCCTCGCGGGCGCTGGGGAAGCCGGAGTCACGGGCGCCGACTTAACGGGCGCGTGCTCCAGCACCGAACCCGAACTGCTTCCGGAGGCGTGAATCGCCAGGGTCACGGAGGTGACGATAAAAACTACGGCCAAACCCCAGGTGATCTTTGCCAGCAGGGTCACGGAACCGCGGGGCCCGAAAGCTGCCTGGCTCACACCGCCGAAAGCAGCAGTGATATCAACGTTCTCGCCACCCTGCAGCAGCACCACGACGATCAGCAGGATGCTGGACAGGACGTGAATGATCTGAAGAAGCGCAATCATGCTTGTAAATCTCTCTCCGGCCGCCTCAGCCGCGCGGGTAATTCACCAGGGCTGTAAAGGAATCGACCTTTAGACTCGCCCCGCCGACCAGGGCCCCGTCGATTTCTTCCTGCGCCATCAGCGCGCCCACGTTCTCCGGTTTGACGCTGCCGCCGTATAGAATCCTGACGCCGTTCGCCGCTTGCTCGCCGAACTGACGCCGCGCCAAGCTGCGCAGCAGGCGATGCGCCTCCGCCGCCATCTCAGGCGTAGCGGTGCGTCCAGTGCCGATGGCCCACACAGGTTCGTACGCAATCATGATACGGGAAAAGTCCGCTGGGGTCAATCCGGCCGTACCGCGAACGAACTGGCTCTCGAGGACTTTCTCGGTATCGGCGCTTTCCCGTTCAGCCAGGGTCTCGCCCACACAGACGATGGGCGCGAGACCAGCGGCGAGTGCGGCCTTCACCTTCTTGTTCACCTGCTCGTCGGTCTCGCCACAGTCATGACGCCGCTCCGAATGCCCGATGATCACGTGGGTGCATCCGGCGTCGCAGAGCATCCCCGCCGAGATGTCTCCGGTGTGCGCGCCTTCCTTGTCCCAATGGCAGTTCTGCGCCGCCACCGAAACCTTGCTGCCCTTTGCGGCAGCAGCCGCCGCGGCCAGCGCCGTGAAGGGTGGCGCCACGATCACTTCGCAGTGGCCGGCCTGCGCCGCCACCGGCTTGATCTTCTCAATAAAATCCACCGCCTCGGCGATAGTCTTGTACATTTTCCAGTTACCAGCAATTACGGGTTTGCGCATGTTTTCCGTCCCCCTTTGAAAGTAGGCAGTAGGCAGTCCCCACCCTCTGACGCACCAACTGATACACGTTGTGTCGAGTCCACCGGCCGCCGTCCGTGAAGCCAGCTACCGGCTGCCCACTGCCTACTTGTCCGTTAAGGTTGCCACGCCGGGCAATGTGAGCCCGGAGAGGAACTCGAGCGAGGCGCCGCCGCCGGTCGAGATGTGGCTGATCTTGTCTGCCACGCCCATCTTCTTTACTGCCGCCACCGAATCTCCGCCGCCTACGATCGACACTGCGGAAGAAGCGGCGACCGCCTTAGCGATAGCCAGGGTGCCCTCTGCAAACTGAGGCATCTCGAAAACGCCCATGGGACCGTTCCAGACAATGGTCTTTGCCCTCGCGATTTCCTGGGAGTACTGGGCGCGCGTGGCGGGCCCGATGTCCATCCCGATCCGGTCGGCAGGAATGCTCACCGTGCTTACAATCTCCGCCGGTGCGCTGGCGTCGAATTTCTCGGCCACCACGTGGTCGATCGGCAGCAGGAACTTCTTGCCACTGCTTTTGGCGGACTTCAGGAGTTCGCGGGCGCTGTCCAGCTTGTCGTCTTCCACCTTGGACAGGCCCACTCCCACGCCCTCGGCCTTGAGGAAGGTATAAGCCATGGCCCCGCCGATCAGCACGGTATCCGCGAGTTTGGCGAAATTCTCGAGCAGCTCGATCTTATCCGAGACTTTGGCGCCGCCGACGATCGCGACATAGGGGCGCGCCGGGTTCTCGACCGCCTTACCCAGATATTCAAGCTCCTTCTCCATCAACATGCCCGCCGCGCAGGGAGAAAGGAAATGCGTGATCCCTTCGGTGGAAGCATGGGCGCGATGCGCGGTGCCGAAAGCGTCATTGACGTAGACCTCGGCCAGGGCCGCGAGTTTCAAGGCGAAATCCGCCGCATTCTTTTCCTCTTCCGGGTGGAAGCGCACGTTTTCGAGAAGCAACACTTCCCCGTCGGCCAGCGCCTGGGCCTGCTTCTCCACTTCCGGGCCCACACAGTCAGCCGCGAAGACCACGGGCTTGCCGAGAAGTTCCGACAGGCGCTCGGCGACAGGCTTCAGGCTCATCTTTGGATTGAGTTTCCCCTTGGGCCTGCCAAGGTGCGAAGCCAGAATCAAGCGCGCCCCCTGGCCCAGAGCGTACTGGATGGTGGGCAACGAAGCGCGAATGCGAGTGTCATCGGCGATCTGGGAAGCGTCACTCAGCGGCACGTTGAAATCCACGCGCATGAAGACGCGTTTACCTTTCACGTCTATATCACGAATGGATAATTTTGACATGGATAATTCCTTTCGTAGTGGTTAGTCGGCAGGGGTCAGTTGTCAGCCGTCCGTGGTCCGTTGTTCGCGGTCCGATGTCCGTGGCAGACTGAAATAACTTCGATGTCTCCGTTGAGTGCAGGCCCGCGCGGAGCCTCGATCGGAAGGCTAACAACGGGCTAGGCCGTAAAAACCAAGCGGATGCGGCAGTTCGCCACTGACAACGGACCACGGACGACTGACTACGGACAGTTTGCTTCAGAAGCTTCTCGCGACGAAGTCAATCAGGTCGCGGACGCGGCACGAGTAACCCCACTCATTGTCGTACCAGGCGACGATTTTCACCAGGTTTCCGTCAATGACTTTGGTGAACCCGGCGTCCACCATGGACGAGTGCGGGTTGCCGGTGAAGTCTTTGGAGACCAACTCCTCTTCCACGAATTGCAGGATGCCCTTCATGGGGCCTTCCGCGGCGTTCTTGAGGGCGGCGTTCACAGCTTCCGTGGTGGTCGGCTTCTCAACGACCGCGACCAGGTCAACCACCGAAACGTCCGGGGTGGGAACGCGCATCGCATAGCCATCCAGTTTGCCTTTGAGTTCCGGGATCACAAGCCCGATGGCCTTGGCAGCGCCGGTCGTTGTGGGAATCATGGAGAGGGCGGCGGCGCGAGCCCGGCGCAAGTCCTTGTGGGGCAGGTCCAGAATCCGCTGATCGTTGGTGTAGGCGTGGATGGTGGTCATCGAGCCTTTGAGAATCTTGAAATTATCGTTAAGAACCTTGGCGGGGGGCGCCAGGCAATTCGTAGTGCAGGACGCGTTGGAGATGATGTTGTGCTTGGCCGGGTCGTAGGCCTGCTCGTTGACTCCCAGCACGATGGTGATATCTTCACCCTTGGCGGGGGCGGTGATGATCACTTTCTTCACCGTGCCCTTCAGGTGCTTTTTCGCATCTTCCGCCTTGGTGAAAAGGCCGGTAGATTCAATCACAATCTCCACACCCAGCGACGACCAGTCAAGTTCGGCGGGATCCTTGGTCTTGAAAACCCGGATCGACTTGCCATTCACGGTGATGCAGTCATCGCCGAAGCCGACCGCAGCCGAAAAGATTCCGAACACCGAGTCGTACTTCAACAAATGGGCAAGGGTCTTCGGGTCGGTGATGTCATTGACCGCCACAATGTCAATCCCCCGATCGTCAAGCGCAGCGCGGAACAGGTTGCGTCCAATGCGCCCAAAACCATTAATTCCAACCTTAACAGGCATAAATAGTCCTCCCTTAGTTCTCAGTTGCAGAGTCGATTCGAACCGAAAATCTTACGCGGGTTGGCCGCGCTTGTCAAACCCCCTTGACTGACCCCACACGAATAGCCGACATCTGGTCAGAGGAAGCGTCCAGGACTTATTGTCGGTCACCTGGCGGCAGGTGGGCGGGCCTCAGATTGGAAGTTGATGTAGCCGACTTTTAGTCGTTCACACCCTGGCCCGGGAGGCTGGAAGTTTGGCTTCGAATTCGCCAAAATGCGTAGATTTTTGACTGTTAAGCGCGCTAAGTGAGCTCTCTTGCGCTGCAAAAACCCCTTTCTTGTGCACATCCAAAACAGTGACTTCCTTTTTTTTCAACGACTTCTTAGCTTCGTTTCCACTATTTTGCATTTTTTGTAGCTTCTCGGCTTTCCCCACTCGCCAGGGCAACCCGGCTTGGCTTCTCCAACCCGGGCGTCCCTCGCTCGCCTACGACTTTGTGTCCCCAATATAACAACAATTATAGGCTATCATGCATCTCGGGGATTGTCAAGTGAAAAGGGTGGAAGGGGATCGTTTCCGGGGTCGAACGGGGAGAACTGATTCGCGAAAGGACGGTTTCACGCCAAGGCGCAAAGTGCGCAAAGCCCGCAAAGCGCTTAGGTTGCTTGGTGGGATGGGAGGGTTTGTTAACGCCTGAGGCGGCGGAGGGTAGGGGGGCAACGGGAATCGAATTCACCGTACATTTTGTCACCCGCCGGCAAGCCTACACGTGGCGGGTGATCGACCCTATTGGCCTGGTCCGGGCCAGCGCCGCGCACGTCCTGCTGTTCACTGCTTTGCGCCGCCCTGTTTGACCAGTTCCAGGTCGAGAGTGATTGCGACATTTTCGGAAACCATGGCGGCGGGAATGGCGCCGACTCCGAAATCGCGCCGGTTAATGGTGGTGGTCGCAGAGGCGCCCATATGCGAATTGCCACGCGGATCCTTGATAGGCTCGGTCGGGCCCTCGACATCCAGCACTACCTCCTTGGTCACGCCGTGCATCGTGAGGTCGCCGGTTACCTTCAGCTTACCCGCTCCGGCAGGTTCGACCCGTTTGGACTTGAAAGTGATTGTGGGGAACTTCGCCACATCGAAGAATTTCGGGCTGCGCAGATCCTTATCGCGCATTTCAACGCGGGTGTCCACCGACGCGGCATCAAGCGTGGCATCAATCGAGGATTTGGACGGGTCCGAGGCGTCGTATTGAACTGTGCCGCTCAATCTGGTGAAGTTCCCGCGAACCGTAGAGATTCCCATATGGCGCACGGCGAACTGTGCTGCGGTGTGCGCCGGATCAAGCTGCCAGGTTTCGGTCTGGGCCGCCGCAACGACCGCTAAACCCATTGCTAATACTAAGATCCAAGCTTTCCGAGCCATCATAAGCCTCCCTATTTGCGGCCTTCATCTACTTCTCCACCCGCTCACGGCGACTTGAAGCTGCCACCATTCCGATTGTTGCAACGGATTCAGAAAGATCAAGCCGCCTCGGTATTGGTTTGGCAGCCTCTAAAGCCGTTCTGAACAAACGCGGATGAGAGCCTAGTCAGAAGCCAATATGACGCTATTTTAGCCGGTTGACAGGACAATTTCAACCCACTACCGCAGGCCCGCTATGCTATGGTGGGGTGGGAGCATCGCCCGCTGTGACGCGGGCATTCCTTCGCTCCGCTCAGGACAGGCTCTGCCCGCGAGTTCTTGCGGGGGGCGAAACGCCCCCGCGACGGCGGGCGAGACGCCCGCACTACATCTATGTACTGTGCACGGTTAGGGCATTTTCAATTCCGGAGGGCCATGTGACGGAACTTAACCCACAGGGGAAACAGATGGCCGACGAGTCGATGGTGCGCAACCTTGACGCTCAAGCCCGGGCGATCTGGCCGCAGGAAGGCGCGCTATTTCGTCGCTATGCGCTGCCGGATGGGCCTTACATCCTCGATGCCGGCTGCGGGACGGGCGAGATTTCGTGGCGGCTGGCGGAGCTTTTTCCACGCGCCCGAGTGCTGGGGGTCGACATCATCGACGGCCACTTGAACCTCGCGCGGTCGCGTTACCAAAGCCTTGCACCGCGCTTGTCGTTCGAGCACCAGAGTGTGTTCGGGCTCGGCGCCGCCGACCATGCATTCGACCTCACGGTGTGCCGTCACGTGCTTCACTCGATTCCCCACCCCGACCGCGTGCTCGCCGAGCTGCTGCGAGTGACGCGGCCCGGCGGCTACCTGCACCTGATTCCGGAAGACTACGGGATGATTCATTTCCAGCGCGGGGCGCCTGATCTGCAAGACTTCTGGCGCGAGGTGCCGGCGCGCTTCGGAGCCGCCACCGGGACCGACCTCTTCATCGGCCGGAACACTTACGGAATCCTAGCGGCGATGAACCTGGAGGAAATAACGGTGGACTACGTCATCGTCGACACCGTCCGTGTGCCGCGGGAGACCTTCGCCGCCATTCTCGAGGCTTGGCGCGACGGCTATGCGGGACCGATCGGAGAGCTGGTGCCTTCGGCGCGCGACTCGGTGTGGGCGTGTTTCAATCAGATGATCTCCAACATCCGCGATCCAAAAGGATATGCGGTATGGATGGTGCCGGTGGTGAGTGCACGAGTGCCGCGTAGCCAGGCCAACCCGCCAGCTTCTTCGTAGGCGGCAATTCGAAATTCCAGATTCTAAATTCAAGAGCGTGGAACGAGAGGGAAGTGTGGAGCCCGAAACCTTCGCATAGCGCGAAGAGAAGCTCTTGCACAGCGCGGCAAGGCCACGCTTCACTCCGCAGTCAACCCTCTTGTCTCGGCGGGATGTGGTATCGTTGGAGACGATGCTGCCCGGGTTAACAAGCCAATGGCTCGCGATCCTGCTGGCACTTCAGCTCCCGGCGGCGCCTCCCGGCGAAGTCACTAACGTCGAGCTGAAGCCGGCGACAGTTCAGGCCTTCAACCGCTACGCGCAATTGACGGAAGCACGAATCAAAGGAGAAGACTCGGCGCCTGAAAAGTTCCTGTATGTGGACCGACTTCCTCCAGAGAGCCGGTCGCAAGCCTTGGCCGCCCTGCAACGCGGCGAGGTGCTCATGGAGCGGCTTCGCACGACGGACAGTTCCGGTCAGACCATCGAGGCGCCGGGGGGCCTAATCCACCATTGGCTGGGTTTGGTTTTCGTTCCCGGCGCTACGCTTCAACAGACCCTGGCGCTGATGGAAAACTACAATCACCACCAGGACGTTTATAGACCGGAGGTGGTGCGGTCGCGTCTGCTCAGCAGGCAGGACAACGACTTCAAGATCTTCTACCGCCTGAGGAAAAAGAAGGTCATCACCGTTACGCTCGATACCAATCACGACGTCCATTATTTCCCAGTAGATTCGAAACGTTGGTACAGCCGGTCTTACTCGACTCGAATCGCGGAGGTGGTCAACGCCAACACGCCCAATGAGCGTGAAAAACCCCCCGGACACGACGCAGGATTCCTTTGGAGAATCAATTCTTATTGGAAGTTCGAAGAGAAAGACGGCGGCGTGTACATCGAGTGCGAGTCAATTTCACTGACTCGAGACATTCCCAAAGGATTAGGCTGGCTCATCAAACCGTTCGTAACCGGCATCCCCAAAGATTCACTCCAAATGACCATGGGCTCAACACGGGCAGCCTTGGCGGGCAAGAACGGAAAATAGAAACTGGAAAACAGAATGTAGCGCGGAGGTGTTTGTCAGCAGGATGCTGAAAAACCCTTGCGGTGTGTCATTCCGAGGATGCGTAGGTCGGGGGGTCGAGTTCGGGCATGGGTGCGTGCGCACTCTGGCGTTCGGTCGCGATCCCGCGGAGGGTCCCGGCCGCTCAATTTGGCTTGAATTCCCCCGGCTCAGCGCGTCGCTGCTGGCTGGCCATCCAGAGTCTGTTGAGTTCCCGCGCGGCATTGTCGGAGGCGGCTCGAGTGAGGAAAGAATACTCGACGGCGGGCTGTTCGCTGAGTGGAGCCCACGAATCGACCACGTGAAACCAAATACGGCCCTTGCGTTCCCAAGAAATCACCTGATAGCGCAAGCCGACCATTATTTATCCTCCCTGATCGCAGTCCAATGGACCTGTCGCCCGCCCATCGTCAAGGCGGGGGGCAAGGTCATTGTTCGTCCCCAACCCCTAGCCCCCAAACCCTAGCCCCTGGCTCGACCTCTTCTGCTCCAGTAGCGAATATAGCACAGGCATGACCAGCAAGGTGATGAAGGTCGAGATGGAGAGGCCGCCGATGACGGCCAGGGCCAAGGGTTTTTGCAATTCCGCCCCCGCTCCCAGGCCCAGAGCGAGCGGTAGCAAGCCAAAGAGCGTGCACAAGGTCGTCATCAGAATTGGACGCACGCGAATCTTGCCGGCCTGCACCAGGGCTTCGCTCAGCGGCATCCCCTGCTCCTCCCACAACTTGTGCACGTACTCGAACAAGATGATGCCGTTCTTGACGACCAAGCCCACCATCAGGATGATGCCCATGAACGACGAGACGTTCAGCGCCGTCCCGGTGGCGAACAGCATCACGAAGACCCCCAGCAGCGAAAGCGGGGCTGCCGACATGATAATCAAGGCGGGTGCGAAAGCGCGGAACTGGATCACGAGCACAATGAAGACCGCCGCCAGCGCCAGGCCGAGCACGGAGAGCAGGTCGCGGAAGGAGCTTTGCTGACTCTCATAGAGCCCGCCTATTTCGTAGTTGGTCCCCACGGGAAACTGGATGGAGCTCAGGAGGTTCCTGACGTCCCGCACGGCGCTGCCCAAGCCTCGATTCTCGAGTCGGGCCGAAAGCGCCACCATCAAGCGTTGATTTTCGCGCGTCAGTTCGCTCTCCCCTTGCACGGCCTCGATGCTGGCCAAGGCCGAGACTGGCACGATCTGCTTGCTGGGCGTCAGAATCGGGAACTGCTGCACGTCCGGGTAGTTATACCGGAACGAATCCGGAAAACGCACGCGGATGCCGATGGTGCGGTCGGTCTGGCGCAGGTCGGTCTCCGTCAAACCCAGCAGTCCCGCGCCGACCTGCTGCGACACCTGGTCCGTCGTGAGCCCGAGATGGCCGGCCTGCACCGGATCAACGTGCACGACGATTTCCGGGTTGCCCTTCAGGATGCCCTGAAAATCCACGATGCCGGGAATCTGCTGTATTTTCGGCCCGATCTCGTCCGCCAGTTTCTCCAGTTCCGGCATGTTGCTGCCGAAGATCTTCACCTCGATGGGATTGGGGGTTCCCTCCATGTCGCCGATCATGTCCTGGAGCACTTGCGTGAACTCGACCCGCACGCCGGGAATACTGGTGAGAATCTTCTGGCGCAGGTCATCCATAATCTCATCGATGCCGCGTTCACGCTGGGAACGTGGTTTCAGCTTGACCACGATCTCACCGGTGTTCTGGGTGGTCGCGAACGGCCCCATCTCCGCCCCGGTGCGGCGCAGGAAGGCCTCGCTTTCGGGCGCCTTTTGGACCTGCTCGCCAACCAAACGGAAGATGCGATCGGTTTCCGCCAGGGAGGTCCCTGCCGGGGTCCACATATCGAGGACGAAACCACCCTCGTCCATATCAGGAAGGAAGCCGGTTTCGGTTCGCGTGTAGAGGAAAACGGCCGCGGCAAGGGAAGCCAAAGTGACGGCGGCCACCACCCAACGCCTGCGCAGCGACCAGCGAACCGCCTTCTCATAGGCGCGATTTACAGGCCCGATGAAGCTCTCGGAGGTCGCACGGTGCCGCTGCGGAGTAAGAAACCGTTGGGAGAGGAGAGGGATAAGCGTCAGGGCAAAAACCAGTGAAAGCAACACACACACGGCGAGGGTGAGGCAGAGCGCGGAGAAGAATTCGCCGACCACGCCTTTCAGCAAGCTCAAGGGAGAGAACACCACGACCGTGGTTGCCGTCGAGCCGATCACCGCGCTCAGCAACTCCTGCGTACCTTTTTCGGCGGCCTCGGTAGGCGGCTCGCCGAGGCCGAGATGGCGGTAGATGTTCTCGATGATAACCACCGCGTCATCGATGATCAACCCAATCGCGACGGCTATTCCCCCCAGCGACATCAGGTTGAGCGTGCTGTGGAACAAGTTCATGAAAAAGAAGGCGCCAATGACCGTGATGGGAAGCGTAACGGCCGCGATCATGGTGGTGCGGCTTTCGCGCAAAAACAGAAAGAGGATGACCACCGCCAGGAAACACCCGATGAGGACCGCGTCGCGAATGCTGGCCACCGCCTCGCGCACGAATTCCGCCATGTCATAGACCACGGAAAGGTGAAGGGTTTTGGGAATCGCCGAGCCGAGGTTCATGGCCAGCGCTTTCGCCTGATCGGCCACTTGCAGAATGTTGCCGCCGATCTGGCGCGAGATGCTGATCAGGGCGCCCGGCTGGTTGTTCCCGTACACCAGCATGCGGGGATCTTCCACGCCGTCCCGCACCTCGCCGATATCGCGCACTCGAATCGGGGTTTGGCCGTCAACCGCCACGACGGAATTTCGCACGTCGTCCAGATTGGTAAACTGGCCCGTAGCCAGGACGAGGTAGCGCGAATAGTCCTTGTCCAGGCGTCCCACGGAAGTCACGTCGTTGGTGGCTTTCAGCCGGTCTGCGATGTCCGGCAAAGAGAGGCGGTGGGCGAGCATTTTCTGAGGGTCGACGATGACGGACACCTCGCGGGTGTTGCTGGCCTCGACTTCCACCAACGCCACGCCCGGCACACGGTTGAAGAGCGGCCGCAGGTTGTAGTAGGCATAGTCGCGCAAGTCCGAATCCGGGACGTTGCCGTTGAGAACAAACATCAGGATGGGCCAGGCGGTGGGTGTGATGCGCTCGACCTCAATTTCCGTCGAGGGGGGCAGGTCTGTTCTGACGTCGCTGATGCCCGCCTGCATTAACTGGAGGGCATACTGCATATCCGTGTCGGGATTGAATAGAACAGAAATCTCGGTGGCTCCCCGAATGGTCCGGGAGCGCACGCGCCAGACACCCAGCACCGTCCGGGCCTCCTCCTCGAGAGGCCGCGTCACCGTCAGAAGCATGTTCTGAGGAGAAAGATCGCCCGAATGCGCGATGATGACGATGCGCGGGAAGGAAAGCTCGGGATAAATATTGCTGGGCAGGCGAAAGACCGAAATCAGGCCCGCCGCCAGGAGCAAGCCAGTCAGCAGATACACGGCGCGGCTGTTCTGGCGAAAGAATCGCACTACGTTCATGATTTGGCCTTGATTTTGGCATGAGCGGGAAGGCCGTAGCCTCCACCCAAGATGATGGTCTCCCCCTCTTGCGCGCCGGAAAGCAGCTCGACGCGGTCCTTGGTTTCGAGCCCCAGTGTGACGGGGACGGCCCCCGCCTTTCCGCCCTCCACGCGGTAAATTTCCGGATTTCCGTCCGAGTCGCGGTAGACTGCCTGGAGCGGGGCAACCAGCGTGTTGCGGTGAGTCTCCAGCGGCACTTGCGCGGTGATGAACATCCCTAGCCGCAGGAGTCCCGCACCATTGATGGTTCGGATCCTCACTAACCCGACGTTGGTGGCGGGATCAACGGCGGGAGAGATGGCCACAATGTGGCTGTGAAACACCCTGCCCGGAAAGGCATCGGTGGAAATGCTGAGCGCCTGCCCCACGCGAATCTTGTCCAGGTAAAGGGCCGGCACGTTCCCGTAGAGTTCCACTTCCGCGGTGTTGGCCACTTCAAAGATCGGCTGCGCCGCCGTGCCGTCCACCTGTTCGCCGGCGCTGAGCAGGCGCTTGACAACCATCCCCGTCAGCGGAGAGCGCACGTCGGTGCGCGTGAGGTTCAACTGAGCCAGCGAAAGAGCGGCCTCCGCCTGATTAAGGAGGGCCTTGTTGACGGCGGCTTGAGTGCGCGCATCCTCAAAATCCTTCTGCGCAGCAATGCCGCGGTCCAGCAGTTTCTGGTTGCGGTGCAGGCTCAATTCGGCATTTTCCACGTTGGCTCTGGCTTGATCCACCGATGCCTGGGCCTGACGGACCTGGTCGCGAAACGGCCGGTCGTCAATCTTCGCCAGTACCTGCCCCTCGCTGATGTGATCACCTTCCGCCACCAACATGAGGGCGACACGACCGGGAACGAGTGAACTGACGCGAACGTCCTGGTTGGGCAGAGCCGAAATGGTTCCGCTGACGGACAAAGTGGATTGAATGTCTGCGCGCTGCACGCGCGTTACGGTCACTTCCGCAACGACGTTGGCTGCGGCTTCGTCGCCGCCCGCATCTTCATCTCCGGCTGATTTCTTCGAACAAGACGGCATAAGTAATAAGGCAAGCGTCACGGTCAGAAAGTAGGTTGCCGGTTTGATCCCGAGCGCAGACTGCGGGGGCAATTCTTGCGGATGCCCGGGGGCGGCCATGAGGGCCGCCCCGACGTCGCGCGACCCTGAATCCGGTGTGCATTGAGAATCCATTTAATCCACCGTTCCTCCCACGGATTCCTCCAGACCGGCATAAAGGTCCTGCAGTTGTTCGAGGCTCTGAAGATAACTACTCTCCACGCTCTGCACATCCTGCTGGGCCTGCATTGCTGTCAAAATACCGGTTTTGCCAGCTCGATAGCTTTCCTCCGCCAGGCTCTCCAATTGACGCGCCACGGGAAGCAACCGGTCATGATAGAGGCGAACCTGCGTGCGCTGCGCTTCCAGGTCATAGAAGGCGGATTCCACGCGGGCGGAAACAGAACGCTCCGTGGCGGCAGTTTCGGCGTCCAACAGGCGCGAGTTCGCAATCGACTGCGCAATTTCGCCTTGGTTGCGAGCGAAAATCGGCAGGCCGACGGAAATTTGGCCGCGTGGCCCGTAGCGGAAATCTCGAGGGGAATTGAAATCGATCCCCGCTTCCAAATCAACGTTGGGAATTCGCTCGGCCTTCAAAAGGGAGCGGCGGCTTTCCTCAACCTTTCTTTCCCCGCCTAGGTGCTGCAAGTCGGGGTTCGATTGGTAGGCACGGCCGACGAGGTCCTCCAAACGCGGCGTGGGGGTTGCGTCTTCGAGAGTCCCCGCCAACTCCCAGGGTTTGGTGGCGCGTTCGTTCAGGAGCGCGTTCAGTTCGCTGAGAGAAACGATCTCGCGCTGCCGCGCCACCTCGAGGTCAGCCTCAGCGCGGGAGACTTCCAGGCCGCTCTGAAGCACCTCGAGTTGCGCCACATCCCCGGCGGCAAAGCGGTCCTTGGCAATCTGTTCGAGCCGCTTAGCCAGGGCGACCACGCGTGACAGCCTCTCCGACTCGGCGCGCGCGTAGGCCGCCGCATAGTAAGCTTCGCGGGTGTTCTTTCGCACCTGGCGGGCCAGAGAAGCGACTTCGACCTCGGTCAGCGCGCCTTCCTGGCGAGCTACCTCAATCCTGTGGCTGCGTTTCCCGCCGGTCTCAATGGGTTGGTCAAAAAAGAGGCCTTCGTGCGGCTCATCCCGTAAAGCAGTGAAGTTTGCTGTGGGATTGGGTCTTTCCTTGGCAATCTGGATTCCCGCCAGAGCCACGGCGCGCTGCCGGCGCGCTGCCGCGAGATCCAGGTTTTGCTTGTCCGCAAGATCGAGCGCCTCCTGGAGGGTTAGGCGGGGTGGTTGCTGGGGATACGCTATTCCGATCCCCAAGAAGAATGCGAAAAGTATTTCCGGAAGTTTTCTCGGAATCATCTCCTCATCACACGGCACAAGGAGCCCTCAAAAGCCCCATGGAAACTTGCGGATGCGGTCATTAAGGATAGCGCAATCTTTTCGGGCTCCACCTAGATTGTCGTTTGAACAAACTTACGAGTCGTCCTCAGCAAGCCACTAATCTTCAGGAAGCATGCTACCCTCGGTGCTGACCCTGACCTCGGACCTCTTTCCATCTTTGCGAAGTGCCGCCTCGTAGGCAATTTCCTTTCCCCCGGTGACTTTTTCAACTTTTGCGATCTTGCCGCCCCCGGCGGCCTTCTCGATGGCCGCCCGCGCAGCGGCAGGGATGCTGTCCAGCGCCACTTCTTCCTCCACTTCAATGACCGTCCCCGAGGCATCCATGGACACGTCTTTGCCGCGACCGTTCACTGTCATCTCGACTTCGTAGATCGTTCTGCCGTGTTCGACTTCCGTCGAAAGGCCCCTGACCGTGGCCCCTTTGCTCTGTTCCTGAACAGTTCGCTGGACAGCCGGCGGCAGGTCTTTCATCTTAACTGGCTTGTCCGAGGCAAAGGCATTGGCAAATACAATCGTCAATACGATGGCGCCTAGAGTCATTTTGAAAAACACACTCATAGTTCTCCTCCTTCGTCAACGCCCGAAGCAACGCAAGGCTATTTTCCGACCACCAGGATGACAAACGAGTCGGGTTTCATTTTACCCCGTCGCTCGCCGGGGGCCGGTGGCTCGAAGTCCGCCGCCGACAGGAAAATGTTGTGAGTTTTCTCGTCCAGGGCCATGGTGCGCGCGCTGCGTTTGGTCGGAACGTTCTCCACCACCGAGAACTTATTCGGCGAGTCTTCATGCACCACGGTGAGAGTCCCGTCGCCATTGGAGGCAAAGGCGTATTTCGTCTCGGGATCGAAACGGTTGGCATCCACGCCCTGGCCGATGGGCGGCGTAGCGACGACCTTTCCGCTATCCGCATCCACAACCGCCATCATCTGATTGTGGCACCCCGCAAACAGGCGGCGGTTCTGCGTGTCCATCGCCAGGCCCGAGGGCGACTCGCAAGGAGCCAGCGGCCAGCGGTTCAACACCTTCAGGTTTTGAGCATCGAACTCGACGATTTCGGACTTGTCTTCGATGTTGACGTAGATATGTCCCTTGCCGTCCGCCGCGGGGAATTCCGGCCGGCCCCCCAGGTTGACCGTGCCCGCAACCGTTCCCTCGGCGGCATTGATGGCAGTCGCGTTGTTGCTCCGCCCGTTCATGGTAAAAACACGCTTCGTAATGGCATCGTAGACAATCCCGTCCGGCCCGGTGCTGGTGCTCGCGGTGCCGAGGGTTTTCAAGGTCTTCAGGTCGAAGATGGTCACCGTGTTGGCGCGGCCGTTACTGGTGAAACCACGTCCTAATTCCGGCGCCGCCGCAATGCCGTGTACGCCTTGGGTGTCAGGAATATCACCCACGAGTGTGTAGGAGTCGGTATCCATGACCTGGACGTGGGTTCCGTGCGAGATGTAGAGGCGCCGTCCACTACTATCCACGGCGAGATAATCCCAGAAACCCTCGCCACCCACAGGAACAGTCTTAATGACGTGATATCCGGAAGCGCCTGCTGATTGTCCGGCTGCACTGGAGCATACGCCCGTAAAGAGGACTGCTGCCAGGACAACCACACCGATGCTTGCCAAAAGCCTGACGGTCTTGCGCATGGGGCTGGACCTCCTTTGGTTATTTAGGCTTAAAGCATACACCTGAAATCTGAAAATAACCTGAAGGTTTGGTATGGCATGGGTGGCCCGAGCATCGACCAGGATTGCCGCATCGGCATGACGGGCTAATAACCGTCGGGGTAGGGCTTGGCAGCCGGTTCGTAATCTCTGCCGTACATATTCTTGTGCTTGGTGAGAAGGTCGCCGGACTCCGGCAAGCGAACCTCCCCGATGGAAGTGGCGCCCGGCGAGAAGGCAACCTCTCGTGACAAAGACTTGAGGGCTTCAGGGAGGCAGCGTTCATGCCAAACATTGAGTTGGTATCGGCCGGCGGGAACGGAGCTTATGGTCACCTCGCCCACCGCGTTGGAGACGGCGTAATAGGGATACTCGAGCGCGATGATCACAGCGCTCATTTCAGGATGGATGTTACAGAAGATGTAACTCACTCCAGGCTTGTTGAAGGTGATGGCACGCGTGGCGCCGCCCTCATAGAGCCCCAGATCGAATCGCTTGCCTTCAAAAAGTGAGAATACATTGTGAAAAAAAGGATCGTGGTTGGGGAAATCGACAACCGCACCCACCGGCACGATGAGGAGATGAGGTACGAACCGCTTGTTCTTTTGGATGAGTTGGAACCTGTGCGGCGTCGATTCGAGGCGGTCAGGAGGAAACTCGGAGGCGCCGGCAAGGGGAGTGAGGAAGACCACCACGTTCGAGTTGTCGACGGCCTTGCCACGACTAGCCGGTGCCAGCAGGGTGACGCGGCCCGTCACCGTCAGGCCCTGCGCCGCTGACCCGGTGTGCGCGGCCAGCGCTCCGACGAGTAAGAGCCAATAACAGCAGCGCCATGACGCAAGCTTCATAGAACGAACTCCCTTGGCGCGAATCGTGGCGAGGGCATCCCTTCGCTGCGCTCAGGACAGGCTCTGCCCGCGCGCGGGAGGGGGACGCTCCCGCCACCGCGGGCGAGACGCCCGCGCCACCCTTCAAGGCAACGCCGAGTGCAATCTCATTATCCTAGGGATAAACTGGGGGAATTAGCGGCGCCTGCCGCCATGGGCTAAATCGTTCCTGGAGGGAAGCGAGGTTTCTGATGCGATCGGTCTTACTCATCGAGGACGACACAAGGATCCACAAAACGCTCAAGGTGCTGTTTGAATCGGAGGGCTATGCTCTCGAGGTGGCCGCGGACGGGGTTTCCGGAGTCGAGGCCTTCCGCAGCGCAAAGCCCTCGGTGGTAATCCTGGATCTTAAGTTGCCCAAGCTGTCGGGACGTGATGTTCTGCGCGAGATCAGGAAAGAAGCAGCATCCCAGCCGGTCATCATTCTGAGCGCCGTTTCTGAGGAGGTTGACAAGGTCTTACTGCTGGAACTGGGCGCGGACGACTACGTCACCAAGCCGTTCAGCCCCAAGGAACTGCTGGCGCGTGTTGGCGCCGTGATGCGCAGGGCGGAAAGAACTCTTCCCAGCGATGCCTACAGTTTTGGGGATGTGGTTGTGGATTTTGCAAGAATGGAAGTCACTCGGGAGGGCAAACCGGTCACGCTCACTGCCCATGAGTTTAAGACACTGAAGTATTTCACCCAGAACCCCGAACGGGTGCTGTCACGCGACGAGTTGCTCAACCAGGTCTGGGGTTACGAGTGCTATCCCTCCACGCGCACCGTGGACAATCACATTCTCAGACTGCGGCAAAAGCTCGAAAAAGACCCTGTGAACCCCTTGCACTTTCGCACCGTTCACAAAGTGGGCTATAAGTTTGTCCCGTTTCTCAAAACCGCGGAAGCCGGCGGGGGCTCTGGCGCGGAAGATCGTTGAAGAAGCAAAGCCAGCGACGCGGGCGGGAGAATTCAATCCGTGGCGACAGCAGCATAGATATTAACCTAGGGTGTGGAACTCCGAGAGCCGCGGAGCGGCGAAAGAGAGTAGCCCACGGCGTGAGCCGTGGGAGGCGATGTGGTGTCACTGGTCACAGCCCCGGATGGGGCGACAGACCGGGTGAGTCTCTGCCGCCCCTCCGGGGCTGAGGTAATACAGGGCAGCCTCTCGACCCCACGGCTTGCGCCGTGGGCTACTTTCTGTCGGCCCTCCGCGCCTGTACAAGTGGGTCATCAGACCTGCCACGCCAGCGGTCGAGGTTTTGGGTTAACGCCCATGACGCGACAGCCGTAGATCCTGTGTGAGGCGATTTCTGTTGATGCGTGACCTAACCCAAATCCGCGCCTGGTATTCAGGAATCAGTCGCAGGGGACGCCTGCGCACCAAGTTTCTGCTCTCCTTGCTTCTCGTTTCCGCTTCTTTAACCTGTTCCACTCTGCTGGTAGTCCGGCATCGGCTGCAAATACAGATCCGAGAAGAGATTCGCCAGGACCTGCAAAATTCTGTGGTCACTTTCCAGATCTTTCAACGGCAGCGCGAGATTGGGCTAGAAGGCTCGGCGGCGATGGTGGCTAATCTGCCTGTCATCGAAGCCCTGATGACGTCCAGGGACGCAGCAACAATTCAAGATGCCTCGGCCGCGCTGTGGCGAAAAACCGGGGGAGACTTGTTCGTGCCGGCGGACCGCAAGGGGCAGTTGATGGCGCTCCATGCCGTAAATCCCGGCATCACCCCGGCGCAAGCGGGCGAAATGCTGCAACGATCGCTCCGCAGCGGAGAGGCGCGCGACTGGTGGTTTGGCGGCGGACGCCTGTTTCGCATATTCATGCGGCCGATCTACTTTGGGGAACCTGCCAACGGCACAGAACTCGGCGTTCTGGTACTGGGTTCGGAGATTAATCAGCAGGTTGCCGAGGACATACGCCAGGTGGCTTCCAGCCAAGTCGCATTTCTTTACGGGCCCACGGTCGTGGTCAGCACTCTGTCGGGCAGGCAAAGAGATGATTTGGGCAAGCTGGCCCTCCAGCCCGGGACCTCAACCACGCAGGTCAATGCTGGATCGTCCAGGCTGGACGTGGCTCCTGCGGATGTGGAACTCGGCCACGAACAATTTCTTGCCATGTCCACTGATCTCCCACCCAGCAGTTCGCTTCCTGCCAGCCTGGCGGTCCTCAGATCCTACGACCAGGCTGCCCGGTTCCTGAAGAGTCTCAACCGCTGGCTTTTCGGTCTGGGCTTGACCGCAATTCTGGCGGGGAGCCTGCTGGTATTTCTGATTTCGGACACCTTCACTCGTCCCCTCGCCAATCTGGTGAGGGGCGTGCATGCGCTCGAGGAGGGCAACTTCAACTATCCGCTCGAGGCACAAGGAAGGGATGAAGTGGCCGAGCTCACTCAGTCGTTTGTCACCATGCGGCGGACTCTTTGGAGCGCCCAGCAAGAGTTGCTGCGCGCGGAAAGGCTAGCCACTGTCGGGCGCATGGCCAGCACCATCTCCCACGATCTGCGTCATTCGTTGACCACCATTCTCGCCTACGCGGAGTTTCTCTCCGAAGGAGGGCTCACGCAGGTTCGGCGCCTTGAGTACTACGAAGAGATACGGCAAGCAGTGAATCAGATGACGGATCAATTACGGGCACTGCTGGAGTTCTCGAAGGTCAAGATGGTGAACCGGCCCGTCAGCATCGTGCCGGTGATTGAACGCGCTCTACACAGCGTCAAGGCGCGCCCGGCCTTCAGCAGTATCAAGGTGACGACCTCATTTGAAGGCGGAAGCGAAGGCTGGTTTGACCCCGCCAGCCTGGAGCGAGTTTTTCACAATTTACTGCTCAATGCCTGTGAGGCCGCGCCGCCTCAGTCAGGCCGCGTCCGGGTGGCGACGCAGCAGACTCCGGCAGGGCTTGAGATCCGCGTGGCCGACAACGGCAGCGGCATTCCCTCTGAGATTCGCGACACGCTCTTCCAACCCTTTGTGACCGCGGGCAAGGACAACGGCATCGGACTCGGATTGTCCACTGTCCACAAGATCGTGCAGGAGCACCAGGGACAGGTCGAAGTGGAATGTACCGGTCCGGAGGGAACTGTGCTGCGCATCCTGCTCCCGGCGGTCCCCTCGGAAGTCCGAGTAGCTAGCAGTCACATTCTCTAAAAACTCTCAAGATGTGGCCCCTCGTTGAGGCCCGGTGTCATCCTGAGCGAAGCGAAGGATCTGCTTTTCTTCGCGCGCCGCGCAGGTTTCGTGGCACGAGCGTCCTGCCCGTGCGCACGGCCAAGGATGGCCGTGCCACCTTAGGTTGCAGGTTCGCCGCGCTGTGGCCTCTGTAGTGATTGTCAAGAAGCCTTGGGCAGATGCGCCAGCGACTCCTTGATCTTTTCTTCCGGGTATTCGTAATCGGTGAGTTCGCCGGCGAAGTATTTTTCGTAAGCGGCCATGTCGAAATGGCCGTGCCCGCTCAAATTGAAGAGGATGGTCTTCTCTTTCCCTTCCTCTTTCGCCTTCAAGGCCTCGTCGATCACACAAGCGACCGCGTGGGAGGTTTCAGGGGCAACGATAATGCCCTCTGCGCGCGAGAAGGTTATAGCCGCTTCGAAGCATTTCAATTGCCGGTAATTGACCGCTTCGACCACACCGTGACGGTGCAGAAGGCTGACCAGCGGGGCCATGCCGTGGTACCTCAATCCCCCGGCGTGAATGCCCGCCGGAATAAAGTCGTGCCCCAGAGTGTCCATTTTCAGCAGTGGCGTCATCCCGCTCTTGTCGCCAAAATCGTAAGCATAGACGCCTTTGGTCATGGTCGGGCATGCGGCGGGCTCGACCGCAACCAGGCGGATTTGCTTTCCAGCCGCCTTGAAGGGCACGAAGGGAAAAGCCAGGCCGGCAAAGTTGCTTCCTCCGCCGCAGCAGCCAATCACCACGTCCGGGAAGGCCCCGGCCAGCTTCAATTGAGCGATCGCCTCTTGCCCGATGACGGTCTGGTGCAAAAGAACGTGATTGAGGACGCTGCCCAGTGAATAATTAGTGTCTTTGCGCCCCGCCGCATCTTCGACCGCTTCGCTGATGGCAATGCCTAAGCTGCCCGGACAGTCCGGATCTTCGGCAAGGACCTGCCTTCCGGCGGCGGTCTGGTCGCTGGGCGATGGAATGCATTGGGCGCCCCAACACTGCATCATGGTGCGCCGGTGGGGCTTCTGATAGAAGCTGCACTTTACCATATAAACCATGCACTCCTGGCCGAATACATTGCAGGCGAACGCCAGAGCGCTTCCCCATTGGCCCGCCCCAGTTTCTGTGCAGATGCGCTTTATGCCTGCTAGCTTGTTGTAGTAGGCCTGCGGCGTCGAGGTGTTCAGCTTGTGGCTTCCTGCCGGCGAGACGCCTTCGTTCTTGTAAAAAATCTTCGCCGGAGTTCCCAGGACTTGCTCCAACCGGCGCGCCCGGCACAGCGGCGATGGCCGCCACAGCCGCAGGATGTCGAGCACGGGCTCCGGAATCGGAATCGTCGGAGCAGCCGAAACCTCCTGTTCGATCAACTGCGAGGGGAATATCGCCTCCAGGTCGCCCGGTCCCGCGGGCTTCAGCGTCCCAGGATGAAGCGGAGGCGGCAAGGGCGCCGGCAGGTCAGGAACGATGTTGTACCAAGTCTTCGGGATCTCACTTTCTTGCAGAAGATATTTGTTGTCGGTCATGATTTGGCTCCGAATAAAGTTGCACTTGCATGGCGGCCGCCCCCGCGCCGTCAGAGCATGCGGTGATTCTAAAATGTCGAGGATAACACAAAATAAGCCGCGGATCCCAAAGTCAGGGGGTCCACGCTGCCGACTTGAATTGAAGGACGCCGCAACCGCGAATTAGCTTTCCAACGCTTCCCGGCAATAGGCGTAGCACTTCTTAACTTCCGCGATGGTGTCCAGGTGCTTATCGTCGCCGTATTCGTACTCGATATTGGCGGGGATTTTCCATTTGTTGTCGCGAAGCAAGCAGAGAACCTCTTTAATGGGCGTGTCACCCTGGCCAAAGGGCAGGTTGGCGCCGTGGTTCTTCTTGCGGTCTTTGATGTGCAGCGTGACGATCTTCTGATGGTGCTCGCGAATATAGGCAACAGGGTCGCCGTTGGCAGCCACGAAATGGCCGATGTCCAGATTGACGCCGATATACTGCGACGCACCCTTCATGGCGCGAGCAAACGTCTCGGCAGTCGAGAATTCATCCGGGTCGCGGGTATCGTCATGGCCGTGGAAACCCACCATGATCTTGTATTTTTGGGCATACTGGTCAACTCGTGGCGCCACACTCACATTGGATGACGAAGTGATGTATTTGACGCCCAGCGCCTGCGCGGCCTTGAAGCCGGCCTCGATTCCGGCGTCTGTAACGCCTTTACGAAAAGCATAAGTAAGAGCATAAATCCTCACGCCGGCATTATCGAACTTGGTGCGGATCTCGTGAAAAACACTGGCAGGCGCGGAAACCCACCATTTCCCTTGTTCTTGCTCCTTGATGTTGGACGGCACCACGTGCCCATCGAACAGCTCGCATTCCCCCAGTCCCACCGTCTTGAAAGCCTCGAGGCAGGCATCGAGACCCATGTCCCGAAACGAGTAACTCTGTGCCCCTATCTGAACTCCGCGGACCACGGAGTCAATGTAAGGCGCGCTCCAACCTTTGCGGCTGACGGCCCACAAACCGGCAGAGCCTCCAACCAAAAGCTTGCCGGCGTCCCGACGTGAAATCAAAGCCATAGAGCCTCCTTAAAGTCATAGAACCATCGGCGGTTAGTATAGGAAGCCGCACCGTATCTTGCAAGCGAGGAAAGGGTGAAGTGTGGAGGGTAAAGGTTAAAAGCAGCGGGGTCGCGCGCAACTCTTCGCGCACGTCGGTGTAGGGGTAGGGCTTGCCCTACCCTCGTCGGGGCCAGCAGAAATGCGGGGACGGCAAGCCGTCCCCCTACGACGGGGCCGTTATCGACGGATGGGGGCCGCCATGTTTAGCCTTTACACTTTATTCTTTACCCTTTACCCTCTAACCTTCACCTTTTGAAAGGGGCATCCCTTTGAGTTCAGCCGCCAATCGTCTTTGCCTGGTCGCCGTTTTGGTTTGCGCAGGCTGTTG
>CAWJHY010000005.1:0-54968 GCA_963842495.1 uncultured Acidobacteriota bacterium | reverse complement strand
CCTCGTTTTCGGTCTCGGAAGCAGGCTCAGGCTCGGCCTGCAGTTTTATGACGGTAAGCCCGCCGGCGCTCAACTGACTGTTAAGTGCGGGGAGGTTTGTTGACTTAATCGCCTTCCAACGCCCCATCACTTCGCCATAGTCTTTCTGGACCGCAGCCAGCGCCGCCATCTGCGTAGAGGTCGGCGCCACATCGGCGCCGCCGACCTGGCCGTATAGCCCTCCGACTTCACCTGCCAGACTCGAGAGTGTCGCCGCAGAAGGGCCCGTCGCGAAGCGTCCAGGCCGGCTTCCCAAGAGCGCAGACACCTTCGCGCGCAGCCCGCTCACCGCCTCCGCCACAGAACCCTGCGCCTGCTTGGAGAGCGCCTCGAGCTGGTGGTCAAGACTGCTCAACTCGGCGCGCGCTTCGAAACTCTCGTCAATCATCGCCAAGAGACGGGATTCAACCTCATATTGCTGTCGCAAGCCGGCAACGGGCGTTAAGACGCGCGGGTCCATGATCACGTACAGAGGCGCGCTCAAAACCTTGCCCTGGGCAGTCAGCCGGACGGTGTATCTCCCGGGCAACACAAGCGGTCCCGAAGGCTCGCGCGGTGTGTCGTGAGGGATGGCCGAGATCGGATAGCCGTACTCTGAAGATCGCGGAGGAGTCTCGCGCAGGTCCCACACGAAGCGGTGCATGCCGGGTGCATTGGAGAGGATCCTGGGCATGCGAACCCAGTAAGTGGGGATCCCCAGGGTTTGCCGCAGCGTTGCGAGCGTGAACGGCGCCTTATCGTCGCTCGAGAAGCGGCGTACCGGCTTGCCCGCGGCGTCCAGAATCTCGAGCGTGACAGGGCCGGTTACAGCCTCAGCAAGAACGTAGTCGATGATCGCCCCGTCCGGGGGATTCTGGCCGGCTGGCTCATCAGGAGGCAGGGGTGTGTCCGAGTTAGTGTCGCGTCGCACCCGGTAGGCGGGGGCGGGTTTGAAGAGGAAAACGGCAGAGTTCGCGGCGGCCGCCATCTGACGCAGAGGAGTAATGTCGTCGAGCGCCCACATCGAGCGGCCGTGCGTACCCACCAGGAGATCGTCCTTGTGAATCCACAGGTCACGCATCGAGGTGTGAGGGAGGTTCAGTTGCAAAGACTGCCAATGATCACCGTTGTCGAACGATACCCAGACCGCATTCTCTGTGCCCGCAAACAGCAACCCCTTCGCCACCGGATCCTCGCGCACCGTGTCCACCGGGCCGGCATCCGGCAAGCCCGTGATTATCTTCTGCCAGGTCTTCCCGCCGTCCTGGGTGCGGTAGATGTAGGGCCGCAGATCGTCAATCCGGAAGCGGCTGACGGAGGCAAAGGCAGTCTCGTTGTCGAAGTGCGAAGCTGAGATTTGCGTTACCTTGCTCCACGGAATCAACTCCGGAGGAGTAATGTTGCTCCATTTCTTTCCGCCATCGCGAGTGATCCAGATCTGCCCGTCGTCGGTCCCGGCCCAGAGCGTGTTGAGGTCCTTGAACGATGGGGCAACCGCGTAAATGGCGCCCCGCACTTTGGCTGCGTACTCGTCTTTTGCGGCAAGGTCGCCCAGGCTTGCCGGGATGCCCGGATGAGGCCGGGTGAGATCGGGGCTGATTGTCTGCCACGACTCGCCGCCGTTTCGGGTCTCAAAGAGCGCGTTGGCCGCGTAGTAAAGGATGTGCGGATCGATAGGCGAGAATACAATCGGCTCGGTGCGATCGGTGCGGTACTTCACGCCACGGATCACAATCGGCGTCACGTCCTGAACCTGTCCCGTGGTCCAGTCGAACTTCGAGACTGAACTGCGGCCGGCCCCGTACACAATGTTGAGATGTAGCGGGTCGGGCGCGACGTAACCATATTCGATAACGCCCACCGGGCGCCACTCGCGGAAGGTGATTTCACCGTCGTTGCCCCGGCTGGCGATCCCCACCGAGCCGCTCTCCTGCTGTCCTCCGTATACGCGGTAGGGAAACGCATCGTCCGCAATGACGTGATAGAGTTGCGCCGTCGGTTGGTTGTACCAGGAACTCCAAGTCTCTCCGCCATTCACCGTCACGATCGCTCCCTGGTCGCTCACCAACAGAATCGTGTTGGGGTTGTTGGGATTGATCCACAGGTTCTGGTAGTCGTCGCCGCCGGGCGCTCCGCGAATCCCCGTCCACGTCTTGCCTCCGTCCGTCGAACGCCAGCAAACGATGCTGGCGGTGTAGACCACGTCAGGATTTTTCGGGTTGACCGCGGGAATCGCCAAATCGCCGCCGCCAATGCGCACCGAGGGACGTGAGTCGGAGGTGGTTTGAGTCCAATGCTCTCCGGCGTCATCGGAGCGGTAGATGTGTGTCGCGTGGGCATCAGCGAGGCTCGAGTAAAGCCGGCTGGGCTCGCTGGGCGCGATCGCGATGTAAGCCTGCACCAAGTCCTCGGGCAAGCCCCCGGCGAGCTTATTCCACGTGTTGCCCCCATCCGTAGACTTGAATATCCCGCCCCCCGCTCCGCCATATTCGTTTCTGTCCTCCCAGGGTCCTTGGCGCGCGCGCCACAGGCACGCGTAAAGCACATCGGGATTCGAGGGGTCTATCTCAATGTCCGAGCCGCCCGTGTTCTCATCCTTATAGAGGACCTTCTGCCACGTCTGGCCGCCGTCTGCAGAGCGAAAAATGCCTCGCTCCTGGTTGGGGCCATAGGGATGGCCGAGTACCGCCGCAAACAAACGATTCGGGTCGCGGGGATCCACGGCCAACGCGGGAATCTGCTGCCCATCGCGCAAGCCGAGGTGGGTCCAGGTCTTGCCTGCATCCGAGGATCTGTAAATACCGTCACCGATGGAGAGATCCGGCCTCTGCAAACCCTCTCCGCTCGCTACGTAGACTATGTTGGGATCGGAGAGCGCCACCGCAATGGCCCCGATCGATTGGGTCGGCTGGTCGTCGAAGATCGGATTCCAGGTGCGCCCGTAGTCGTCCGACTTCCAGACGCCACCATTGACCTGCGCCATGTAAAAGACATTGGGCTGGCTCGGCACTCCGGCCACTGCGCGCGTCCTGCCGCCGCGGTGCGGCCCGATCAGTCGCCAGCGCATCTCCTGGTATAACGCCGGCGAGTACTGCTGCGCTCTCGCGTAATTCGCCCCCGCGCATGCGGCTAGAACACATAGAACGACGGAACGGCATCGACTCACGTGAACCTCCGTTGGTGATGCACTAGCATAAACCAAATCCGCTCCGATCGAATAGTGGCTGGCACGGGGCGGCGTGCGGGCTCATCCAAATTGCGTCCCTCCCGGGCGGCGCTACGAGAGGAATTAGCAAAGCGGCAAGGGGGGCGGCCACATGGGCTGCCCTTACGACTTGATCGTTTCGGAAGGTGAGGCGCCTGAGTTGCGTGGGCGGTTCTGAGGTTGCAATCTCGTGGGGGTCAATTCACGGGCAGGTAAACGAATCGTCCGTCATCAACGATTCTGAAAAAGCCTGGGCAGGTTTTGGCCGCACATAGGATCGGAGCGAACCCTAAATACTGCGCGGTGGAAATCAGCACTTGGTTCCCACACACCGGGCAGGCTAGAAGGGCATGGAAGGCAGGCTCGGAATATGAGCTTAGCGCCCCCATTTCATCAATCAAAAAGACATCCCCCGGATCCATGGCTGAGACTGAGGATTCATCCACACGACTGAGCGCTTTGGGAAGTGGACTTGGATTCTCGGCGGCCTGGGACCGCGGTTTCGCAACGTCCTCTTCCTTGTTTCTGTCTAGTTTGGCTCTGCATCGGTCCCGCATGATCATCCCCTAAGAAAAGCGCGGGCTTTTTCCAAATCGGGAAATCGCTTCCCATTTTGGAACCTGCCCCTGCGCCCGCCGATTTGTAGATAAGCAGTTCGACAAGTCGCTCCGCGCAAATCCCGTTTTTCGCTCAGGCCGACCTCACACCCACTTCCCCTCGGACTCCCGCTTGCTACCGGCCTGCAGTTTTTGGGGGCTGGAGCCGCACTGTGGATCTCGTGCACCTTCTGGGTGCTGCAAACTTGTCGCGCGCACTCACTGCGCATCGCCCAGCCTCATCCCACGACCAAAACTAGTATCGGCTGGGTTGAAGCAAGGCTTTAAACGATCCCGCAAACGGCGATTGTGCTCAGGACAAGGCGCTGACCCGCCGATGAGGAGATAGGGAAGATCTTCCGAGCCCGGATGGACTCCGATTTGGAACTGAAGCCGAAGCGCGGGCGATCTCCTGTTTTGCCGGAGGAGAAATTAACGGGCCTCGAAGTGCCGCCCCGCGGCACGCCGCTGTGCAGTTCTGAGGCTAGAACGAGCCCTCCTTCGGTTTGCTTCTTGCAGTCCCCATAGTCTGCTATGCCCTTGAAATTTCGATGGTAATTGCCGGTCTATGACCTCGAATCGGGCGCCTTTCAAGACTACGACTCAGCCTCACAGACTACGCTATGAGGCTGAGGCGAGGCGTGGCAGGTAAGGCTCGATAACGATTTCCGGTTATCCCCGGCGGGCTGGCATGAGAGGTGCAGTTTCCAATGCCAGCGCCACGGACTCACGAACCTAGTCAGCGTGAGGGTTGCGCAGGAGACCGACTCTTGCGCCGGTGGTGAAGTGTCGGGTCCGAATTGATGCGATCTTCGGAATCCCGC
The DNA here is from genome assembly GCA_963842495.1 of uncultured Acidobacteriota bacterium. GTDB lineage: Bacteria > Acidobacteriota > Terriglobia > UBA7540 > UBA7540 > CAVROP01. The sequence continues at coordinate 50,325 of CAWJHY010000005.1, read as the reverse complement.
GTCGCCGCTCAACACGTAGCTCCCGCTCAGGCTTTCTCGTGGCGCAAAGCTGACGAGCGAGGTTTGTCATGGCAAGGCAACAGGAAGAAACGGGAAGCGCCGACCGCCGTCCGAAGCCGGCATCCCTTCAAAGTTCACTCGCCAGCGAATTGTCCCCCCCTTCCGCAGGCGGCGACCGGCCGCGTGTGCAAAGCGAAGAGACTGGTTCTTCCCCTACTTCTGCCTCCCCTTCTTCCACGGGAAAAGAGGAGGAGGGAAGCGGTGGCAGAGAAGAAGTAGAAAGTCAGAATCTGTTACTCGCGATGGCGCCATTGGTCAAGCGCGTGGCATTCGAGATGCGTCAGCACTTGCCGCCGCATGTGGAGATGGACGACCTGGTGGGGGCCGGAACCCTGGGGTTGGTGGATGCGCTACGGAAATTCGATCCTTCCAGGAAGGTAAAACTTGAAAGCTACGCGCGGCACAGGATTCGTGGAGGCATCCTGGACGCGCTGCGAACTCTCGACCCTGCCAGCCGCGACATGCGGCGCCGGGTAAGAAGAGTGGAAAGGACCTATCGTGAGTTGGAAGCACGCCTGGGCCGCCCCGTGCAAGGCGAGGAAGTCGCGCGGGCGTTGGGCATTAGCCTAAAAGTGTGGCACCGCTGGGCGCAAGAGGTGCACTCCCTGGGCTTTGACGCGTTGCAGAATTCCGAAACGGCGGCCGCCGCAGCCAAGCTGCCGGTGAGAGAAGAAAGCCGCGCAGCCGTCCGTCCACTGACCGAGGATCCCTTCGACCTCTGTTATCGCCGCGAGCAACGCGATCTAGTGAACCGCGCTTTGGAGCGCCTGCCCGAACGGGAGAGGCTTATTATGACGCTTTACTACCAGCACGAGCTCACCATGAAAGAGATTGCCTCCCGTCTGGCCGTGGATGAATCGCGCGTTTCACAGCTTCACGCTGAGGCGCTGCAACGACTCAAGGCGCGTGTGCAGGCTTCGCTTTCCTCACCCAGGAGAGTCAAGGTGCAGATGGTACGTCCCTCTGGCTTGTCCTCTTGACAAGAATTGTGGAGGCGACTCTGCCTCGCCACCCGGCGGCGGTCCCCCTCTGGAGGACCTCGTTAGGGCTGCAGGGAGACCGCGTTCAATCAACCCGAAAATACATCAACCCCAAGCTTGCGGCCGCGGCCGGGTGGTGGTAGCCTCGTCTTCTCATGACTCGACACGAAAACAAGATTTTCGAGAACCAGCACTTGGTCTTGGATGAGGGGGTTTTCGTCAACTGCACCTTTAAGAATTGCAGCCTCGAATATTCCGGCGGCGACGTCTACGTGCAGAACTGTCAGGGAGAAGGCTGCCAACTCGTCTGGAGGGCAGCGGCACAACGGACGGTAATGCTGCTGCAAGGTCTGGGCTTGATGGTAGCGCCTCCTCCGCCTCCTGGCTCTGATCCGGCCCGGCGAGTGCAGTGAGCGAATCCCGGAGTGCAGCAACCCCTTAGGCTTCGAGGTCCAACTTCGACAGGGCTGGAGGAAAGGCTTGTCCCGCGCGAGACAGGCGGCGAACGGCGAGCCTTTACGGCAGTCTCTGGTAAGGGAATTTCCCCTCTATCCCGAGGACTTCCGCCCAGGGCCTTATTCCGCCCGTGGTGGTCAGGTCGCTCAGGTTCATGGCTCCGGCGCAGGAGGCGAAACGGAGCGTCTTTTCGGGGCTCCATCCCTTCGAGAGTCCATAAATCACGCCCGCACAGAACGAGTCACCAGCGCCCGTGCTTCCCACGATATAGCTCGCGGGAAGGTCCAAGGAAGGTTGCAGAATCTCACCTCCATCCTTCGCTAAGGCGTAAGCTCCTTCCGGAAAGTGAATCACCACCATCTCCTCGACGCCTAAGCCCAGAATATCGGTGGCAATTCTCTTCAGATTGGCGAGGATCAATGCCTTCTCCCGCCGGATCGCTATTCCCGAGAGTCTCTCGGCTTCGAAATCGTTGATGACGCAATAGGACGTGAACCTCAGCGCCGGAGAAACAATCTGCTTGTAGCGGTCACTGTCCTCCGACACGAGATCGATGGATGTCTTGATGTTCCGGTCGCAGATTCGAGCCAAGAATCGCGCCGCCACCGTCCCGAACTGCTCATCCGCTTGATACATCGCATCCAGCAGATTGAGGTAACCTAAATGAAACCAGTCAACCGGCAACTTCTCCAGGTCAACCTCGTCCGGCGAGAATAGGCGGTTAGCTCCCCGATAGTGAAAGAAGGTCCTGTGGCCGGTAGAAGCGACATTGAAAACGTCCGTATATGACGTCCGGTCCCGGCTGGTCCTCCTGAGCTGCTCGAGGTGGACATGGGGATAGGGGCGAAACTGGTCGATTAGAAAGTCTCCGTAGGAGTCGTTTCCAATCACGCCCAAAGGGTAGAGATCAAGTTCGCTGTCGAATTTAGCCAGGTTCAAGCTGACGTTGAAAGCGCAACCACCCCCACCCATAGATTCGGCGGTGATGTTGGCGATGGAGTGTTCGGGAGGGTAGTAGTCGATGACCTTGACGAGATCAAGGGTCCAGTTCCCAGCACACGCAATGCCTTTCTGCAGCTCAGCGGTCATAGTCAGGGATGGGAGCCGGAGCGCCCCGCCTTGTGGCGGCGGTCCATGTCCGGCGCGTGGTCGAATCGTGGTCCGGAGGGCCGCCCCAATGCCTGTCGGCGCCGCAGAGCGCGAGGCAGCATTATGGAGACCCCCTCAGCGGTGCGGACAGCTTGGATCAGATACGGGGCAGAGCTATCCCTTCATTCCGCTTATTCCCGGCCATTGCTCCGAAAGAACGCGACCGCTGGAGAATCCAAGAAACTCCCGCGGCGCTAGGCTCCGCTCGAACGCACCGTCGTAGCTCGGGGACCCTTGTCCCCTCTCTCCACCTCAAGTTCAACGCTTGTCCCCTCTTTCAAAGCGTCGAAGTTGAGTCCCTGAAGGCTGCTGCGGTGGAAGAATACTTCCTGGCCCTCGGCAGTGCGGATAAACCCGAACCCACGGTCACGGATGATTCGCTTGATAGTCCCTTGCATGGCCACCTCGGACAGCGTATGGGGATCTTCGCGCTGGGTCGAGACAAACACCGCGGCCTGCGCGTGAAGTCACCACACGCACTATTGGCGCAACCCTACCACCACCGGAGCGCATTGTCAAAGGCCAAACTCCCCCTAAGCCGGTCTGGATCGGAAATGAGGGAGCAAGGCGCCAAGAAGTCAGCAGGGACGGAAAGTCCACATTGATGTAGCCTATAATGAAAGCCTATGGTTGGGGCGGCGCCAGCACCCACCGGTTGCGGTGAAGGAAATCGCTCACCGCGCCGATATCATTGGCGTCGCACACCAGCAGGCGGCAGAAAACCTCCGCCGTGGCAACCTTGGGCTCGAGCTTGGCCGCAGCGCGAAAAGCAGCCAGGGCGTCTTTCTTGCGCTTGAGCTCCCACAGCGAGATCGATTCGAGCGCCAGCATGGAGGCGGAGTCCGGCTCAGTCCCCAGCGCCATGGCGGCCTCGGCCAGCGCCCCCTCGAGGTCGTGCTGCTTGCGGAGGATCAGCGCCCGCAAGCGATGGCCTTCGGCCGCCTGAGGCTGCTCGGCAATCAACGCATCCGCCTTGGCGCTGGCTTGCCTCAGATCCCCGCGGCGCACCAGCCCCATCACCAACTGTTCCTGCGCCGGAAGATAATCCGGGTGCTGGCGTGTGACCTTCTCGAGCAGTTCCGTGGCGGCGCCCACCTCCCCTGCCGAGTTCATCAAGACCGCAAGCTGAAACTGGCTCTGCCAATCCTCGGGATCCAGCGCCACGACCTTTTCCAGCATTTTTCGCGCTTCCGCGGAATGTCCTTGTTGCATGTAGATCTGCGCCATGCCCGCATAGGCCGGGCCGAGGTTGGGGGACACCTGGATGGCTTGCTGAAGACTCTCTGCCGCTTGCGCGTATCGCCGCTGGAAGAACCGCATCTGGCCGAGCGCCAGATACGCTTGGCCCTCCTTGGGGTTGAGTTGCAAAGCTCTTTGGTATTCTGCGGCGGCCTTTTCTTCTTCGGCTTGGGCAAAATAAACGCGGCCCAGGGCCACGTGCGTCGCGGCATCGTCCGGAGCGGCGCGGGCCGCCTCTTGCATCTCAGCCAGCGCTTCTTCTTTTCGTCCGGCCTCGAGGTCGAGTTCCGCCAGGATTTGCCGGAGCGCGGCATCTTGTGGCCGGAGCGCGGCGAGTTTTTTATACTCGCCGGCGGCCAAAGCGCGATAGTCCTGGGCGGCGGTTCCCGGAGCGCGCTGCGAACCAGCCGGCTGCCGGCTCAAAGCCCAAGCCGTGGCCGCCAGTTCGTAGTGCGCATCCGCATCCGAAGGGTCGAGGCGCGTGGCAACTTCCAGCTCGCGCACGGCCGCTTCATCCTGGCCCCGAGCCCGCAGAGCCATGCCCAATCCGCGGTGCGCCATTTCGAGTTCGGGCTGCAGCTCGATGGCTTGGCGAAACGCCGCTTCCGCGCCTGCCGGGTCACGGCGCGCCAGGAGATCGAATCCCTTGTTGACCGCCTCGGCGACCCCCGGTAAAAGCTGCGGGGAAGCCGGTGTAGCCGTCTGCTGTGGTGCGGCGCTGTCATGCTGAACGCAGCGAAGCATCTCCGCAGTTCGTGGTTGGCTGTTGTGCGAAGAGCAAATGCGGAGATCCCCCGATCTCAGGGGTCCGATGGTCCGATCCCAATCGGACCCGAAATCGGACTTCGCTGCGCTCAGGATGACAGCAGCCGGCGTCTCACTCAATATGACGGCGGACTTCGCTTCGCTTGGCACCAGGCCGATCACGACCATCATCAATCCCACGCAACAACGCATACAGCCTCTCAATCCACTACCTACCGGGTCGAGCCGCTCCCCCTCCTCTACGAGGAGGGAACCCATCATGGCGCCACGCGAATCTGCTCGGCATCGCGGATAATGATCTCCGGCCTTCCTTGGTACACGGTAATTGACCCACGGATCTCAATTTGCCTCCCTGCCAGGGATTCGAGATCACCAAACTTGCTTTTGTCAGAGGAAAATATCACGCTGCTGAACGGGCAGTCGTGATAATCCTCGCAGAAATCGAAAAAGGTATTGCCGCCCTTCGACGTGAATACCTTAAGCACGCGCCCGGAGACGCATCCTCTCTTGCCTGCCAGGGGCGCCGCATCGTGGATATCGACACAGCCGGTGGCCTCTCCGCCAGAGGGAGCACGCGAAGTGAAGGGCGTCGAGGGCGAGCGTCCGGCGCGGCGGCCCGCCAAAATCCCCAGGCAGAAGACCGCCAGCACAATCCCCGCCACGAGTATCCGCTTTCGGCTCATCGCGAGACCCTCAACGAAGTAGCGGCGAGTTCATCTCGCCACGTGGCGGCGCAAAGCCGCCTCTACATCAAGCCCAGACCCCTCCAGCGCCTGTCCAGCCTTGCCCGGCAGCGGGGGTTTACCCGCTCGAACCCAGGCAGTATACCAGAGGCTGCTGACGAAAGAAGCTGCGGCCGATAGCCGCTTCTCGACCAACGGCCCCGCCAGCTTGTAGAAGGCCGCACTGTACTGCGGATCGAGGTAGGTGCGGCCGGAAACCGCGATGCGATCGGCGGCGAAGACCAGGTTTCTGCAATTGAAGCTTGCCATCGCCTCCTCGAAAATCCGGCCGCGCAGGTCCGGCAAGAAGATCGCCGGTTGCGGCTTGAGCTGCCAGGTGTCCGCCAGGGCGTTCACCAAGTCGGTCTCGAAGCGAGCGTGAACACCCTTCTGCCCCGTCAATTGGCCGTCGTAGTTCTTGACGGTGTGAAGAGGCTGGGTAAGGTCGGCGGCGTAGTGCGCAGCAAAAACCGCGTCCTCGTCCGCCGCCTGCCAGCGCCGGTGTTGAAGAGAATCGGCCAGGCGCAGCGTGAAGCGCTCGATTTGCCAAAGCGAGTCCCCATTGCGAAGCTGCCAGAACATGGGCGCCGCCCTTTGCAGAACGAATTGCCGCCTCAGGTTGGGGAATGGGTAGGTGTCGTCGGCGTCCAGGTCGGTATAGTGGTGGGGACGTTCCGCGGCGTCGTCGTGAGCCAGCAGGTCGGGGTCGGAGGCATGTTCGACTAGGTAGACTTTGCGTGCCTGGAAGTAAGCGCGCACCGGTTCCGGCAAAATGTCCACCGCTGCCGCGTTCACCAGCCTGTGACCGCGATCCCCCCAGGCCAATCCCGGCTCCGGCCGGTACAAAATGGCCAGGATCAGAATCACCGCCGCCCGCAGCCAGCGTGAAGGCGGAACCGCGACGGCGCAGGTGCTGTCAGGGCAAAGCTCGTGGTGGTCCTGGGTGGCCAGAAGGGCCGCGTTTTCAGAGATGCGTTCCTTTGTTTTCATAGACATTCCTGGATCGCTCGTTCAATTCCGGAGTCGAAGAGTCGAGATGTTGAGGAGTTGAGAAGCGAACCCGCGTGCCCCAAAGTGTGGCCGGAACGTCGAGTCGGCTCCCGCTTTTGAGCGTCCCACCTTTCGACTCCTGGACTCCTCGACATTTTGCGGAAGTATGTACTTTACGCAAGTGGGCAGGCTTTCAACCTAGCATAACACAGAGCGTTTTTTACTTCGGCCAACCCTCCGGTGGCTTCGTCTTTTTCAGCGACTTCTTGATCGCCGATTGCCAGTTGCCGCGAAGTTTGAGAACTTCTGGCTTCGGGCCGGGCTTCGCTTTTGGCCTAGATTTGTTGGTTTGTTTTTTCATGAAACCCTTTGAGAATCCAGCGCACTGCGAACGGCAGCGCGTAGGCCGCGACTGATACAAGCGCGACCCTCTTGAAATATGGTACTATCCAGTCTATCAGGGGATACGGGGTCCAACTTGTGTAGATGATTAGCCCCAAAATCCACCCTCCCGCAAGAACGAGCCCTATTCTGTTGCACGCTTTTAGCTTCATTTCCATGACTAGACTTCTTTGCCATCGGGTAAGTTGATTTCCGACTAATTCGCTCCGTTCCTAGATGCGAGAAATTGTGTCGAGGAGCTTACCAATTATTTCTTTGGCTATTGATTCTGGACTGGATGCGACAGGAGACTCTTTTTTGTGAAAATCTACCTGCCCATTCTCATTTACACAGAGTTCATAACTTCCGCTTGGAGTTCCGTTGTGAGAGACTGTCTCAAGCGGTCCAGTTTCTCCCTTAAAGTTGACATGAAAGTACCAAGTCATTTGACTCACGCTTGCATGAATATCTACACTCCTGCTATCTTTTGGAACAATCTTGAGAACTGCCTGACCCATCTCTATGTTGACTGAGTCGCACTGCTCTGAGAGTTGTTTTTTCACCTCGTCCCATTTTTCTATTCCATGCTCTCTTTTGATTTTTTGCCGCTCTTGAAATAGGTCGTCCTTTGCCGATTTATCTGCGATGGCCTTCTTGAGTTTTTCTGCTTCTGAGCGTGCCCAGTCATTCATATTAAATCCTCCATTGTCCCGAGACTGTTCGAACTTCACAGTAATTCCTAGGCATATTCTCATGGACAGACTCCCGCACCGTGCTAGAATGTAAGAGTCAGTCCGAACTGGATAGCCCGCCTGCCAGCGGGCTTTTCCTTTTCCCCTAAGCAGCCTCCGGGCTCTTGTACATCAGCCGTTTTCCTTCTGCGCATTTTATAGCCGCAGCCGTGCGTTCACCATCGTTCGCTTTCCGCAGATTCCACATAAAGTCGAACTGCCACAGGTAGCGGTGCAAATGCTCTTTGCTTACGTTGTGGTAGATCCCCATGATGCCGCGCTTCAGGATGGCGAAGGAACTCTCCGCCGTATTCGTGTAGATGTCCCGGTAGGCGTACTCGCCAGTGCTGTGAGTGACCCACTGGTGACCGCCGTCGAACTCGTAGCCAATTCCCTTGTAGGACGCTGATTCATCCGTCATGATGCGGGAGTCCTTTGCCACAAGCTCTCGGATTGCACCCTTCAATGTCTTGCCGCTCACGTCGGCTACCACTCTGCGTCGAATCCTTCCCTGACGCTCAACTGCCGCGAATACCGGAGTCTTTTTCCTTCTCACTCCCCCTGGACGGGGTTTCCCGCCTACGAAGGTTTCATCACACTCAACTACTCCCGACAGCTTATCAGCCTCGGGATTCACGGGAGCCATCGCGAACCGGATGCGGTTCATGAGAAAGAGCGCCGACTTATAGCTAATCTGGCACTGGCGCATGATCTCAAGAGCGGCCACACCTTTTTTGGAAGTGGAAGCACGCCAGAAAGCGTAAGCCCAGTGGCGAAGGTCAATGCGGCTCTCCTCATACACCGTGCCGATTCGAACCGTGTATTGTTCTTTGCAATCGCGGCAGCGCCACAGGTAACGCTTATTTCGTTTTCCCGTCGCGGCGTCCGTCATCTTGTAAACGTCCACGCTGCCACAATGGACGCACGCGGGATTCTTACCCCAACGCAATTCCTCGAAAAGCTCCACCGCTGCTGTTTCGTCTGAGCAGGCCAGTGGTATAGCCTCTACCATTTCCGATTTTGTCAGGTTGTGCTGCTCTTCGTTTTTCATAAGCTAATTCTATACCTACCGCAAGACTTGTGTCAAGTACTAAATTAACTTGATCCAATTATTTTCCCTGAAATGTCGTGAAACGTTGTCCCCCGGAGTTTTTCGCATCGCAGTATCTCCTCACAGATGGAGGATTTAGTGATCTCCAGTAGATAATCCGGCATACCTAGTGCGTTTGTGGTTGTCAAATTGAGTATGAAATCTAGCTGGAACGAGGATTCTTCTGCGGCCTTGAAATCCGTGCCTTGCAGCCATGTCGCTGACGATTTAGAGGTATTCAGATAAGCTGCATCCGTAGGACCGCCGCAGTAGGCATTGTCCTTTTTCGCGTGATGCATCAGGTAAGCGATTTCACGGCAAATGGTTTGTGGATGCCGCAACTGGGGCCACGGATTAAAGAGTGTCTTGAACAGCGGGTCAGTTACCGATGCTCCAATGCCAGCCGCAATATATCCCCCTGGCTTTGGCAGTACAGTGTTCGGTGGCTGGCAGAGATACAATTGAGCGCCGCACCCCTTCAATATAATTGCGGCAATTAGACTCGTTTGGGGAGCTTCTACAAATGCTGCGTACCATGCAGACATCACATCTGAGATTGAGTCCTCAATCTCTGTAAAACCTTGCGGCTTTGAACCTGTCAGATAAGGGAAAAGCTTCCGAACCAATGACTGTGCTGCATTCGCATCATCAGAAGCATCGGCAATTGCAAAAGCTACATCCTTCCCATCAAATATGCAAATCTTGTTTGCCTGCCGCGTCGATCCGTCTGTCATGACCTCTTTTTTGTCAGCCGCAACAATCATCCCTCCCGCACATAACATCCCAATGGCTATCGTCATACCCTTCGGCCTTTCATGAGGCCGCTTGGGTTTCGGGTGTGGGATAATGACATGCGGTCTCGGGAGTGTGCTAATCATAATCCCTCCCCCGGCCTTGCGTAAAGTACATACTTCCGACATTTTGACCTCGTCATTTGTTTTCATAGACATTCCCGGATCGCTCGTCCAAATTTAAGTCGAGAAGTTGAGAGTCAACGGTTGAGGAGCGAGCAACCGCCGGCATCCTCTCTCCGACCTCTTAGTTTGGGTTCCCAACTCCTCAACTCTTCGACTCCTGGACTGCTCGATTCTTTGTTTTCATAGACATTCTCGCTTTGTTCCGAGAATTCTGGTACCGTCGGCCCTGCCGACGCCGCCATCTTCCTTCTGGAACCGGCGTAGGCGTAGGGGCGGTTCGCGAACCGCCCCTACCTGCATGGCTGAACGAATCTTCCAACACCGGTCCTTTGTTTTCACAGACATTCTCGCTTTGTTCCGAGAATTCTGAATGGCGCACACCTTCATGTGGCCTTTCGCTCGGCGTAAACTCGGCTTCCTTGCTGCCAACCATTCCGCGCTGCCCCTCGTGCGACCGGGAGGAGTCCAGCGTGGCTTCACCACTCTAGCCTATTATTTCGCGTTTGTCAAGAGACAAGAAGTCCGGGCCTCACCGCCGAGCGGCAGAGAGAACTTTTTGTCTTAAGGGCTCTGCGCCTCTGTGCCTTTACGCCCCCCCGCGCTTGCTGACGAGCGGCTCGCATGAGGTTTATCGCGTTCCCTGACCGGACTCTGCTACATTCCAGGCGGCTGCAGTCCGAAGGTCCGCAGTCGTAGCTATACGGAGGGACATAAGTGGTGGTCGTGCTACCCTACCCGCGGATGCCTTCCGCAGCGCGCTCTGTCTTTGCGCCTTGCCAAAGTCCCTTTGTGTAACTACAATGTAAGCACGAGGTCAATAACGGCCATGAAGGTTGAAATTGTACGACTGGGAAATTCACGAGGGATCCGAATCCCCAAGCCCATCCTCGAGCAGTGCGGCTTCCAGGACACGGTTGAACTTCAGGTCGAAAACCATCGTCTGGTGATCGCACCGGCCCGCCGGCCGCGCGAGGGCTGGGAGGAAGCATTCCGCGCCGCCGGCTCTTCCGCTCACGATGAACTGTTCCTCGACACCCCCGCCAATCAATTCGAGCGGGAGGAGTGGCGATGGTAGGCGATTCCCCGCGCTTGGACGAGGTCTGGTTGGTAACTCTCGATCCGACGCAGGGGGCGGAAATCCGGAAAACCCGCCCTTGCCTGGTTGTCTCACCTGACGAAAGCAACCGCCACCTGCGGACCGTCATTGTCGCCCCCATGACTACCGTCGAGAGACCTTATCCGACGCGCGTGGCGCTCACCTTCCAGGGCAAGCATGGGCAGGTGGCGCTTGACCAACTCCGCGCCATCGACCGGCAACGACTGGTCCGTAAATTGGGCAGGATCTCACCCAAGGCAGCCGCGACTGTCGCGACGGTGTTGGTCGAGATGTTTACCCGGAAGATTACGTAAGAACCGCAGCACCGGCCGGTCATTCAGGCCGTCCCTTTCACCGCCAGCCGCATGGTTCGTATATCGAGGAACATTCGTTGCGGCCGGATCGGGTCGGAGTCAACTGCCTTCCCATCCCCCGTCTCAAGCTCTTGTTGACAGAGGATGTCCACCCTTGCCGCCACCCTCCCGCTCAAGCTAACCCCGGCCGCGGATTTCCGTCTAACCGGACATGTGGGCACAAAGGCAACCTGAGGCGCGGGCACTGCCGGCGCTGGATACTTTGAAGCAGGATCTTCGCTACGCATTTCGCACTTTGCGGCGGGACCGCGCTTTTACGGTGATGGCGGTACTGATTCTGGGGCTGGGCATCGGCGCGAACAGCACAGTTTTCAGCGTGGTGAATACCATCCTGCTGCGGCCCTTGCCGTTCAGGAATCCGCAGCGGCTGGTGTGGATTGAAGGGCCGCCCAAGGGCTGCGGCCTCTCGTGCGTGACCTACTCCGCCGATGCCTTCGAGGAGTACGAGCAGCGCAATCATTCGCTCGCCAAGCTGACGGCGTACATGCCGTTCTACGGCGCTTCCGACTACAAGCTGACGGGACACGGCGAACCGCAGCCGGTGACCGGCGTCATGGTGGCCAGCGATTTCTTTGAGACGCTGGGCGTGAAGCCCGTCTTGGGGCGTCTGTTCACCCGGGAAGAATACTTGAAAAACGGCAGGCCGGCGGTGCTGCTGAATTACTTCTTCTGGAAGCGGCAGCTTGCCGGTGATCCCTCCCTGGTGGGACAAGCGATCACTCTGAACAATGCGCCGGTGACGGTTGCCGGAGTGCTGCCGCCCAGTTTCGACTTCGGATCGGTATTTGCGCCCGGCACAAAAATGGAAATTTTTGTGCCGGCGATCATGGACGAGATGCGAGACTGGGGGAACACCCTTCTCTTCATCGGCCGCCTGAAGCCGGGCATGAGCGTGGCGCAAACGCAGGCCGAGGCGGACCTGCTATTTCCGCACCTCAATTTCAACGTTAAGCATCCGGAGTGGGGCGGCGGATACCAGGCCAGGGTCGAGTCGCTGAAGGACCATGTGAGCGGCAAGTTGCGGCGCTCGCTCATCGTGTTATGGAGCGCGGTGGGCCTGATCCTGCTGATCGTGTGCGTGAATCTGTCGAACCTGGCGCTGGCGCGAGCGGCGGCGCGCAGCAAGGAATTTGCGATGCGTAATGCGCTGGGGGCGGGACGGGGAAGGCTGATCCAGCAATTGCTCACCGAAAGCATGCTGCTTGCGATGGCGGGTGCAGTTCTGGGTTTGGGCTTTGCCGCCTTGATGACCTATTACCTGGCCCATCAAGGCTCCATTGCCCTGCCACTGCTCAGCAGCCTTCGCGTGGACGCCGCGGCCTTCGCATGGACCCTGTTGGTGGCGACGGCCAGCGCTGTGCTTTTCGGGCTGGCGCCAGCTTTCAAGATGTCAGGTAAAAACATTCAGGAGGCGCTCAAAGACTCCGGCCATGGAACCACCGAGGGCCGCAGGCACGACCGCTTGCGCTCGACGCTGGTGGTGTGGGAAGTTGCGCTGGCCTGTGTGCTGCTGGTGGGAGCGGGACTGCTTTTGCGCAGCTTTCTGCGCGTCCTCGATGTCGACCTGGGATTTCAGCCCGATCGCGCTGCTGCCTTGCGCGTGGATTACGACGACGGCGGCAAAGCGGCGCAGCGGGGAGCGATTCTCGAGGAGATGCTGCGCCGCGTGAAAGCCATTCCGGGCATCGAAGAAGCCGGCGTTACAGATATGCTGCCGCTGGACCGCAACCGGAGCTGGGGATTTGGCGCCAAGGGCGTGGTCTATCGAAAGGGCGAAAACCCCGACGGGTTCGTTTACGTGGTCACGCCGGGCTACCTCGCGGCCATGGGTATGCACCTGCGCGAAGGGCGAGACCTGAGCTGGTCAGACCGGCCGGACAGCGAAGGCGTGGTGATTCTGAATGAGGCGGCGGCGAAAAGGCTGTGGCCGGGACAGGAGGCGTTGGGGCGGATTGCCGAGGTCAACGGAAAGGACACGACGGTGGTGGGAATCGTCGCGAACGTCCGCGAAACGAGTGTGGAAGATTCATCGGGGTTCGAGATTTACCTGCCGGTAACGCAAGCCGGGCCGGCAGGCGGGGAACTGGTGGTAGGCAGCAAACTACCGCCGCAGGCGCTGGCGGCGAGCGTGATGCGCACCTTGCGCACGTTGAACCCAGGACAACCGGCAACAGAGTTTCGCCCTCTGGGGCAGATTGTGGATCATGCCGTTTCGCCACGGCGCTTCTTTGCCATGCTGGTTGCCGCCTTTGCCGCACTGGGGCTGGCGCTGGCTTCGCTCGGAATCTACGGCGTGATCTCGTACTCGGTCACGCGCCAGACGCAGGAGATCGGGATTCGCATGGCGCTGGGAGCAACTCAGGGACACGTGCTGGCGGGCGTGCTGGGCAGGACGCTGAGGCTGGCCCTGGCGGGAATTGCAGTGGGCCTGGTGGGATCATTGGCAGTCGCGAGGATGATCGCGTCGCTGCTGTTCGGAACCGCCCCGACCGACCTCGTGACCTTTGCGGGCATGGCGGGTTTGTTGGCCGCGGTGGCGCTCGTGGCCGGATATGTGCCCGCGTATCGCGCCTCACGCATCGACCCCATGGTGGCGCTGCGGAATAGTTAAGACGACTGCGCGCTGTAGGTGTGTGGTGCGGGCGTCCCGCCCGCAGTCGCGGGAGCGTCCCGCTCCCGCGCGCGGGCAGGATGCCCGCGCCCCCGCGGGCGAGACGCCCGCGCCACGATTTTCAGAGAAGCACGGAGAGAACGATCTTCCCGAAATTACCGGAAGCCTCCATCGCGCGGTGGGCGTCGGTCGCTTGCGCGAGAGGAAATATGCGGTCAACGATCGGATGCAGTGCTCCGGACTCGAACGCTCCCAGCCAGCGTTCGCTAAAGCGCGACGTCATGGCCACTTTGTCTTCCAGGCTGCGCGACTTCATGACCGTGCCGATGATGCCAAGATAGCGGTGCAGGAGCAAATCGAGCGGCAGCACGCCTTGCGCGCCGCCTAGTAGTCCCACCTGGACAAGCCTTCCACCTTCGGCAAGCGCGCGCAGATTTCGCTCCAGGTACGGCCCGCCCACAAAATCGATCACCACATCCACGCCTCGGCCACCGGTGGCCTGCATGGCCGCAGCCACAAAATCTTCTTTGTGGTAGTCCACGCCAACCGTTCCTCCTAGGGCAAGGACGCGAGCAATTCGTTCCTCACCCGAGGCGGTAAATACGGTCTTTGCCCCAAGGGCGTGCGCAAGCAGCACGGCGGCGGATCCGACTCCGCCCGCCGCGGCGTGAATCAGTACCCAATCGCCGGGCTTAAGTTCGCCCAAATGGATCATGGCTTCATGCGCGGTGATGAACACCTCGGGAATGGCGGCCGCCTGCACGTAGCTCAAACGGTTCGGGATGAACATACACATGCCGCAGTCAACGCGTGCGTACTCCGCGTACCCGCCCCCGCCTACCACGGCCATCACGCGGTCCCCGGCCTTGTAGCCTTCCGCCTTCGGTCCGGCTGCGACGACTTCGCCGGCGATCTCAAGTCCCGGCACAAGCGAGTCGCCATAGTCAGGCCGCGCGCCATAGATGCCCTGACGCTGCAGAATGTCGGCGCGGTTAACGCCGGCAGCATGAACCTTCACCAGAAGATCATGGGGCCTGATTTCCGGCATCGGCTCGTCAACCAGCCGCAAGACGCCGGCATCTCCGGCTCCATCAAATACGATAGCTTTCATAGACAGTCACATGACCGCGCTTCCACTAGACGGCGCGGGCCGGCTTGGTAAATCGCACCTCAAAGCCGACCGGCCCGGCATTGATCTGGCACGAGCCGAAGCGGCTCTCCTCCGCCATGCGGATGAACTCCTCTTTGGTATAAGCCCACTTGATCAGCATAAAACGAAAGGCCAACTTTGTCAGCCAGGCATCGAATCCGCTCCGGCCGCTTTGGCTCACGTAAGTGTTGATCTCATCGAGCGAGGCGTCCTTGCGAAGGTCCGCGATCACGGCCTCGCCGCCGGGGCGCAGCACACGGTGCATTTCGTCAAGCGCCTTGACCGGCTGCGCGAAGTTCTTGAAGGCCGCCGAGCAATAGATGAAATCAAAAGAATCATCGGCAAACGGCATGGCTGACGCGTTTCCCAAGCGAAAATCTACTTTGACGCCGGCATCCCGGGCGTTTCCGGCGGCGATGTCGACCAGCGTGCGGCTGATGTCCAGCCCCGTGATCTTGAAATCTCCAAGCTTGGCCAGTTCGACAGCGAAGAAGCCCGGCCCCGGGGCGACCTCGAGCACGTCGCAGCCGCTGCGCAAGTGTTCGGCCACGGATTTCGCCTGGCGGCGGAAATCCTCCATATCGTTCCGCCTGGTGCGCGTATACAATCGGGCCGTCCAACCCTCCATGCCCTTTCCCTTCCACGGTTTCTGTTCTACTCTCCGAGCTCGAATTGGCCAAACGGATCAGGGCAAATCGCGTCCCATCCCCACGGGAATAACCTGTGCTCATTATGCGGTAGTCATCCTGAGTTCGGGATGACAGGGTTCTGCATTTTGTTCGCTTGATTTGCGCGCCTCCGCAACTTTTCTATTGTGAACATCATCGTTCATAGAGAGGGGCTTAACGCGGGGGGAATGATGGCAACGATGCAAGCTGAGAAGGGTCGAATCTTCTGCGCATTGCATGAGCGTGAGGGCGCATTCATTATTCCCAACCCGTGGGACGTGGGCACGGCGCGCCTGCTGGCGCATCTGGGGTTTGAGGCGCTGGCCACGACCAGCGCCGGTTACGCCTTCTCGGTCGGCCGGAGCGACCAGACGGTGGGCCGCGAGGCGAGCCTGGAGTATGCCTCGGCCATTGCATCCGCCACCACCTTGCCAGTGAGCGCAGACCTCGAAAACGGCTTTGGCGACGCGCCCGAGACAGTTGCCGAGACTGTGCGGCTTGCGGCCGCCGCGGGAGTGGTCGGCTGCTCGATTGAAGATTCCACCGGGCGCGCGGACCACCCGATTTACGACAGGGAGCAGGCGGCGGAGCGAGTCCGTGCCGCTGCGGCTGCGGCGCGCGGGCTTCCCTTTCCGTTCACGCTGACGGCGCGTGCCGAAAATTACTTGCATGGCCGGCCGGACCTCCGAGACACGATCCAGCGGTTGCAGGCTTTTCAGGAAGCAGGCGCGGATGTCCTGTACGCGCCGGGCCTGGCCACGAAGGACGACATTGCCGCCTTGGTGAGCTCCGTCGATCGCCCCGTCAACGTGCTGGTGGGTCTCGCGGGCATGCAACTGACCATGACCGATCTGGCGGCGATCGGAGTCAAGCGCCTGAGCGTGGGCAGCGCGCTTTGCCGAGCGGCCCTGGGCGCCTTTCTTCGCGCCGCTCGAGAAATGCGGGAGCGCGGCAGCTTTGCGTTTGCGGCGGAAGCAGCGAGCTCAACGGAGATCAACACAATTTTCGCGGCATGAGACTACGGCATCAACCACCCCTGACCGCTCCTTATCCAAGGAGGGGAACGCTAGACTTCCCTCCTCCGATGAGGACGGGCAGGGAGTGGCGCCGCCAAGCTTGCTGCTGCGCCTCTCGTCAAGACTCCACGAACGATTTCAACCTGGACAGCGCCTGGTCCCACTGCTCGGAAACAAAATCGAGGTAATCCTTCAGCTCCTCCATGGGCTGAGGATTGAATTGAAACAGGCTCTCGCGGCCGGCGCGGACGCAGCGCACGATCCTGGCGCTCTCCAGCACTCGAAGGTGTTTCGTGATCGCCTGCCGGGTAAGCCTGGAGCCCGCGGTGAGCTGTGAGATCGAACGCGGCTTCCCGCCACAGAGTTTCCTCACCAGCAGGAGCCGCGTTTCGTCCCCCAACGCCGCAAAGACGTGAGCAGGCGCGCGCGGTGCCGGACCCCTGCGGCTATCGTTTCGGTGTGACATAGCGCTCAATATTCTTCATCTGCTCGCTCCACCCGCCCTCGTTCATGCGGTATGCTTCGTCGCGGCGATGGCTGGGGATTTTATCGAAGCCGGACTCGGTGAGCACAAGCAGCGTGCCGCCGGGGGTTTCCTCGAGACGGAATTCGACCAGGGTGGGCGTTTCTGCCGAGTAATCGATTTTGGGATCGATGGCATAGGGGTGCCAGGTGAAGGAGAAAAGCCGCTCGGGTTCCATTTTCTGGACCACGGCCTCCCACTTGAGGTGCTCGTACCCAGGGTAAGTGATGTGACCCCGCGTGACCTGGCCGGGCACGAACGGCCCCTCCAGTTTCACGAGGAACCACTCGCCGAACTCGCGGTAATCGGTGAGGGCGCGCCAGACCCGCGAAACCGGCGCCTTCAGCTCGATGCGCTTCTCGATTCGGTTATCCATATTGTGCAACCTCCAGGTTGCAGATTAGCAGAGCCCAATAGAAAAGGCAACCTTTTTGTTGCCTTTCCTCCGCTCTTCCGAAAAGGCACGTCGCAGGCCTGCCTTTCAAAATCTGCGGCTTTTGGAATTGGGTACTTGGCGAAGAGCCGCAGACCTAAAGGGCAGGTCTGCGCTACCTGGAATTGTGGGATTGATTCCTTGAGAACCGGCGGAGCAAGCAGGCGGCGAACGTCAGCGGGTTTCAGCCAACCTGAAGATCCTTTGAACCAGCCTTACCCGGTCCACCTGCTCCGGCAAGCCGGCGCCACTCTTGAGTTCGCTGATGGGGCCGTGCAGGATCTTGTTCAGGATGCCGCGCGTGAGGGCTTCAATGGCCTGGCGCTGCTCGACCGTCAGGCCGGTTAAACGGCTCCCATAACGTTCCATCTCTCCCTCTCGGATGGCGTTTAACCGATCCTCGAGAGCCACGATGGTAGGGGTGAGGTCGCGTGAGGCGAGCCGGCGCATGGTTTTGCGCACTTCTTCCTTCACAATATCTTCCGCCCACACGGCCTCTCGCTCGCGCTGTTTCTTGTTGGATTCCACCACCTGTTGGAGATCGTCGATATTGTAGACGAAGGTGTTGTCCAGCTCGTGCACCCGTGGGTCGATATCGCGCGGGACCGCGATATCCACGAAAAACATCGGGCGGTTCCGGCGAGCCGCAAGCGCTCTCGCGGCCAATTCCCTGTTAACGATGTACCCGGGCGCGCCCGTCGAGCTGATGACGATGTCAGCCTTGGCGAGGTATTCGAAGATCTGGTCGAAAGCAACCGCGGTGCCGTGAAAGGCCGAGGCAAGTTGCACGGCGCGCTCGTAGGTGCGATTCGTGACATAAATCGCGCCGGCGCCGCCGCGCAGGAGATGACGGGCGGCGAGTTCGCTCATCTTGCCTGCGCCGATGATGAAGATGGTCTTGTGTTCGAGGCTGCCAAAGATCTTCTTGGCCAACTCAACGGCAGCGTAAGAAACCGAGACTGCGGCGCTGCCCAGCGCGGTCTCCCGCCGCACCCGCTTTGCTACCGCCAGGGCCTGGCTCACGATTTCCTTGAGCGTGCCGGTCAGTCCCCCGGCTTGGTCCGCCAACTGAAAGGCTCGCTTCAGTTGTCCGAGGATTTGAGGTTCGCCCAGAACCATCGAATCGAGACTGGCAGCCACACGGAATAAATGAAGCACCGCCTCCTGCTGCTGATAGTGGTAAAAGCAGTGCTGGCAGGGTGCAAGATCGAAACCCAAGTAATCCGTCAGGAATTGTTCGATGATCGCTTTGGCATCGGCCGCGTCTTCCGCCGATGCCAACACTTCAACGCGGTTGCAGGTGGAGAGTATAAGGGCTTCGCGAATGCCTTCCCGGCGGAGCAAGGCCGCGACGGCTTCCGGGAGGCGCGACTCGGGGATATTCAATCGCTCACGGATGTTGACGGGAGCGGTGCGATGATTGACGCCAATGAGAATTACGTTCATTCCTGAATTTCAAATCGCTACTGAATCTCAAATTTGAAATTTGAGATTTCAAACTCTCTTAACGTATTCGGCCGACTCTCCCAGGGGAGACCACTTCCTGCCGTCCGTGGGGGTGGTCATGGCAGGTCAGGTTACAGGAATTGGTGGCCCGGTTATAGGAGATCGGGATTGCTCCATTCGGGGCGACGACGCGAATGTCAAAGTTCACCAATCGTTCGCCGGAAACAGTCCCTGACTGCGCGCCCATGCCATGCGCCGTATGGCACACCGAGCACGAGAAGCCATCCTGGACCACATGGCGGGCATGCTCGCTGAAGCTGGTGCTATTCATGATCTTTGTTAGATCGTGGCATTTGGCGCACAAAGCGTAAGGGCCGCCGTTCGCGCCACCCTGGGCGCTCAAGTTGGGATTGGGGAAGAGATTGGTGACGAGTTTGCCGGGCACCGGCGCCTGGCTGAACTCATATCGTCGCTCCAGGATGTGCGCGAACATCGAGCCGTGCGGGCCGTTGGGCCCGATGCCACCGAACTCGCGATTGTCGTCGCTGTTATGACAATCGGTACAGAGAATTCGCATACCCATGGTGCGTCCCGAAGTCCTGCCGTCCAGATTCAGCATGTTGGGACGGAGGCTGGGCTGTGGGAGCATACTGCTGCGGTCATGGAACACCGGATGACTGGACCTCAGGGTCGAGTCGAATTCGGGAATAACGTTCAAACGATCGGTGGCAGAAACCACTCTTACGGGCAAATAGCCGAAATTGACGCTCGTTTTCTTGCCAGTGCTCGTACCATGGCAGCGTAGACAGTTCTCGTATTGGTTGACGGCGGGATCGACGATGGTGGCGCCGTCCGTGGCGCTGATCCCCATGACCAGAGCTTGCGACGGGCGAATGCCAGGCGCGGCGGGGAAGCTGGCGACCCGGGTGGAGGCATGGGGATTATGGCAGTCGACGCAGGTTACATGGATGGTTTGATTCAGCAATACGCTCTCGTCCGGGCGGTGAGGGGAATTGGCCACTGATAACGCATGGCCATATTTCGGCGCCACCATTTCGGCTAAAACGTTGGGGATCTGCGGAGAGACGACGGCGCTTCCGTTGTGGCAAGTGATGCAGGTCTGGTCGTCCATCTCCTGAAGGAGTGAACCCGCCCCCTGGGCGTTGTGAGGCGCATGGCACGTCAGGCAGCCGTTGCGCGATACCGAGCCGTAGGATCCCAGGGACACTTGCCGGGCGGCCGTCGGACTCGGGTACGCCGCGAGAGGGATTGTTTTCAGAGGCCAGTTGGGGCGCCAGCTTGTTGGTGGCCGTGGCATGAATGCTGGTCTTCCATTCGGCCAGGGGATTGGATTTGCGTGAGGTTGTGCCACCGGTCTGGGCGCTTCCGATGGCGCGACTCAATCCATGGGTTGCTTCCAGGACATTGGTCAGACCCATGCCGGATGACGCTGGGGATGGTGCTGTGGCAGGCAAGGCAGAGCGCGCTGCTGGAGTTATTGATGGCGAGAAACATCGGCGTGTTCGAGTCGATTTTCTGTACGTGAGGATTGTGGCAACTCGTGCACTCGACGTTTCCGTTGATGAGCCGCACGGCGCCCGTCGTGTCCGCCGTGGAAGGCGGATTGGCGGTCAACTGCGAAACCAGGTCTGGAGCAGCCTGCAAAGGAAGGACGAAGCTGACCGGATGCGTCGCGGAGAGGTTGGTACCGTACACATCCGAGGCACTCATCTTGCCGGTCATCGGAATCTGGCCGTAAGCGACGGTTGCGCCAGGCGATCCCGCCACCGTGCCGTCGTGACAACTCAGGCAGAGGGTGCTGTCCGTGCCCAGAGGCGGCGAGGGGTTGATCTTGTTAACCAGAGTCGAACTACTGTAGACGGTATATGCCTGGACGCTTGAGAGTTTTGTGTTCCAGAGCGGCATTGGCGCTACGCCCGGCGCGCCATTCAAGCCGGAGTGCGGAGCATGGCAATACCAGCAGGAACCCGAGAGGCCGCCCTTCACGGGCGAAGTGCCGGCCGGCGACAGGTCGTGAGAGCCGATGACCTCGTTCTGCGCCAGCGCCACTCCGGCGAGGGAAATCACCACCACGGCACTAAGGCACAAAGCAGACAGATAAGAAGATAGGCAGGTCAGCAGTGGAGAGTTCCCCGTCTGCCTACCTGCCGACCTGCCTAACTGCCCATCTGCCCATCTGCCCATTTGCCTACCTACCCGTCTGCCCACCTGCCCCCGATTGTTGCGCTACGTACTGGAAGACCTGTACCCGGCGATTGAAGGAATCGACCACAAACACGCGGTCCTTGGAATCGATAAACAAACCCGTCGGCAATTGAAATTCCCCGAAACCCGAGCCTTTCTGCCCAAAGAAGTAGAGCAGCCGGCCCTGCCGGTCGAAGACCTGGACCCGCCCGCTGAGGCCCTCGACAACGTAGAGATGCCCCTCGGAATCCATGCCGATTCCCTTTGGGCGAAACATTGCGCCAGCCTCATCACCGACCTGCCCGAGGGCGTACTGAAACTTTCCGGACCGATCCAAGGCCTGCACGCGGAAATTCATGGCGTCGACGACAAGCAAATCCTGGCCCGCCAGCCGCAATTCAGTGGGAAAGTTGAATTGGCCTTCGCCTGTGCCGCCCCTGCCGATCTTCTGCAACACCTTGCCGTTCATATCGAGGACGAAGATCAGGTGGCGCAAGGTGTCCGCCACATAAATCCGCTGGGCTTGGGAGTCGATGGCGATGCCCGTTGATCGTTTGAAGTAGCCCTCGCCCTTTACGCTGGCCAGGACCCGCTGAAACTTTCCCCCGGCGTCGAAGACGAAAATCTTGCCGGCGTACGAATCGGTCACATAGATGTTGTCGGCCGCATCGACGGCGACGCATTGAGGGGATACCATTCCATCGGTCGATTTCCGATGTGAAATGAACTTGTACTTGTGCTCGGTAAAATCAAAGATATGAATTCCGGCGGCGCCGGGGTCCGTCACGATGATCCGATCCCTCGAATCGGTCACCACGCTGTAGGGATTAATCAGTCCGTGAAACTCCGGTTCGCCCGCCACCACGTCGAGCAGGCGACCCCAGATGCTGTGCTTGGTCTTGACTTCCTTTTCCGAGCTGAAGCTGCCCTCGTAGCGCAGCTTGCGGCCTCCCTCCAGTTCGAGTTGAGGCACCGTCACGGGTGCCGCCGGATTGGCTTTTGACCGAGCCGCCGCGAGGCCGGGAACCAGCAGAACAACGAGCAGGCAGATGGGCAGATGGGCAAATAGGGAGGCGGGCGATGGGGATCGCTTCGTCTGCCTTCCCGTCGAGCTTTTCATCTGCCTGCCTGCCAATCCACCCATCTCTACCCCATTCACAATCTCGCTACCTGCCCATCTGCCGATCTGCCCACCTGCCCATCTGTCTCAGAAGAAGTTGAACCATCTGGATATCCCGACGTAATAGGTGCTGACCAGGGCCGGCGGCAGCGTACTGGCGCTGAACCCTTGCAGTAATCGGCTGTAACCCGCCGTGAAAAAGACTTTGCGGAACTTGTACTGCAGGTACGCGTTGGCCTCTTGCGTATGATTGTATGAGGATAGCGCCCCGTTATTGGTATTGCTCCTGGCGTCGGCGAAGCTGCCGCTGAAAGTGAGCCCCCGGACGGGCGCGCTTCCCACGCCTACCGAGTAGGTTCTACCCCCGTACAAGACCGTCGAAGGAAGCAGCGTCGGGGGCACGCCCGGTGGCAGGGGAGCAATCCCTTGCGTTGTGAAAAGGCCCATGCCGCTGGACTTCGAATAGCCGCCACTTACCCCCAGCCATCGATGGGTGAGTCCCATCGAGTAGTTTTGTGCGAGCGTATTCGCGCCCTGGAACTGGTTCACGATACTCTTGCTGCCGGCGGCCGTGCCGGTCCAGATCAAGCTCCGGATGCGACGGGATACCGAAGTCGAAAAGCTGTAGCCGGAAGTCGTATAAGCGATGAGGATCGTCTGGGTATTTCGTGAATAACCCGCCGAGCCGCTAATGTTCCATTTGCCGACCTGCCGAATGTAAATGGCGTTGCTCAATATTCCCAGCATGGAACCGTAGTTGTTGCCCAGCTCGCTTTCCGTAGCAATCGTCGTGGTGGTAAACTGCCCGCCCAACACTTGGTGCCCGTAAGTCGCGCCGCCGCTGTACGCTGTCGAATTGTAAGCTGTTCCCAGAAACAGTTGCTGCCGGTAGGTGACGCTGCCGGAAAGTGTAATGCGATCAACTGGGGTGTATTGGGTTTGTCCGAACACCCCCCAGTCATGCGACTTTTCCTCCGGAAGCGACAGGGGAAGGAGCGACCCGGCGGTGGTGGCGGCCTGGAACACCGTGCCGGCAAGATTGTCGTCGTAATCGGCGCTGAACTCGACACTCACCTTCTCCGACGGCTTCAACGAGACTCCGCCCGTCACCACGTCGGCCGTCTGCGAATCCTTTGCCCCCAGGGCATCATATCCCGTGGTGGTCCTCGCGTAGTTCGCCCAGGTACTGCCGTCCAATGCCAGGTTGCGCGACACGTTGAAGTTGTACGTTGAGTTGTCCGATTGAGTCGATGGAATCGACTCGCCGGATAGAATCTCAGGCAAGGTGTAGCTTGCGTTCGTGTAGTGATATCCTCCGCCCAAACGAAATCCCGCCAAAGAATAAGTCGAGGTAGCGAAAACCGACTGGAATTGGGTATGGTCTTCGCCACTCGTCCCGTACAGCGAATAGTCGTTGCTTCCGAGTTGGTAGCCCACCGAAAAGCTGGGCAGGCCGGTGGGATTGCCAGACCACCCCACTCCCAACGTCTGGCCGTTACCGTTGGTTCTGTAATTCCCCAGCCCCGGCACGGAGAAGTTCCCTTCGCTGTTGTACGCGTCGCTGTAATTGACATAGGCCGGATACTTACTCCCGCCAAATATTGTCGAACTGGCGTTTACCCCGGAGCTGTTGGTGAGGGACTGGTAGTTGGAATCGTTTCTCGACTCGTTGTAGAAAGGACTTACATCAAATGAGAGAAACTGCGCGCTGTGATAATAGCCGGAGAGATTCGCGTTTCCCCCAAAAAGGAGGCCGTTGCTGGAGGGGCCTTGATTGGTAAGGCTTCCGGAGTATCCGGCGCTGACATTGCCTCCCAGGTTGAGCGCCAATTGATCCCCCACTTGCACCTGCGCCCACCCGGGTGCGCAGCACCATAACAGCGCTGCCGCCGCCCATCCGATCCACCGCGCCCGAACCTCGGTCATCATGACGCCACTCTATAGTTCTTCGATTTTCGCGTTCTTCCTCAGCCGCGCATCCAACTTACGCCGTAGTTTCTCCGTCTTGTTGCTTTGCATTTGCGCTCTCAATGCTTCCTGGACTTCCGTAAATTTTTGCACCCGCGAAGGGGTGTGAGCGTTGAGTCGCGCAATCGTTAATACACCGTCCGTTTCGATCAAGTCGCTCACCTGTGTCGGGTGCATTTTCGATGCCACGGCCAGGACCTCCGGAGGCATATCCGCAGTTTTTATAGTCCGGTGGTCTCCCATCATCACACGATAGTCGTCTTCGGAAATCTTCTCCGCCAGAAGCCCGAACTCTTCATAGGTCTTGGTTGCTTTTGCCTGCTTCAGAGCTTCTTGCGCGCGCGCCCGCATCTGTTTTAGCTGCTCGGGTGTTGCCGCTGTGGCACTGGGTTGCTTCGCTCCCGGCACCCTTGGCGGCAGAATGCTGATGGTCTGGAGCGCGTAAGACTCCGGCAGCGTGAAGCGTTCGGGGTTGTGTTCATAGAACGTTTTCGCTTCCGCCACGCTGACTGCGGATTTATCGTTCACTTCTTCTTTCAACAGATCCTCGATCAGCAGGGACCTCTTGATCTTCGTTCGCAGGACTTGCTCGGAACCGCCGGCCTCGGTCCGCAGGAAGAGGTCATACTGTTGCTCGCTCTCAAACCGTTGGCGGAATTGCTTCTCGGACGCCACTATGCGTTGCGGGGTGATCGTCATCTGGCGGCGCTGCGCTTCCTGGTACACCAGTTCCTCGAACTCGATCATCTTCAAGGCGCCCTGGCGAATGCCGCCTTCCATGGCTTGTGGAAAGCCCCCGTTGTGCTGCTTCGCATACGGAAAAATCGTATACATCTCCCGCAGTAAATCGCGATCGGTCAGCACTGCCCCATTCACGCGGGCCACCGGCCGGGGCGCGGGGAGAGAGGGAGCGTGCGCACTGACGAGGTGTGCATCCGCCAATGGAGTTGGAGGCGCGCTCTGCTGCGCTATTACGGGCGCGCAGAAAGCAATCAGGAAGAAGACCGCTAGCTGTAATCGTAGCCTCATGTGCTCTCCTCGTGTAAGAGAATGGAGCCCTGAATGGCTTATGCGTCAGGCTCCACCCTGATCCCGGCGAATTTCTCCGGTTTCGAAGCTCGCTCCTTCACTACTGCGAATCCGGAGAAGTTCTTTCCAGCCTGGCCTTGTGCGGTCCCGAGAGGTTGTAGTCGATCGCGAAAGGCCAGACATCAGGGGAGGGCCGTGCCCTCCCCTGAGGGAATCGGCTTAGGACGTCGGTACGGTCTGGCCGTTCATTTCGTTGGATTCGCCGCCATGGCAGGTACGGCAGAACTGGGCCGCGGTGTTGCTGGTGGTGGTGTTTCCGGGATTATACCAGCCGCGGACGAAGAAGTGCGTCGGCTTAATTACCGCGGTGCCGGAGGCGGCGGTGTTGAAATAGAGCATGTCGTGCTGGTCGTGGCAAGTGGTGCAGGTGACCCACGAATTGGCCGTTACCGCCCCGCCGCTGCCCGCTGTCGATCCGGGCACTTTAACCAGGTGCGCTATCGGCCCGTTGCCCTTGGTCACATCGTAGTAGTCGGCGATGAACTGTGTGCCCGCGGGGCCGGAGAAACTGATAGAGCCGTCAGCGTTCACGGTGCAGTCCCAGTTGTGGGAGCCGCCGCAACCTAAGGTCGCCGAGGGTCCCACCGGGTGGTCGTTCATGTAATTACCGGGGGTCGAGCCGTCATTTCCGAGCAGTGTGGGGGGATTGAAAGTTGCCCCGGCGAGCGTCACGGTTTCAACCGTAGTGCCTTTCAATAGACCGGTCTTCGCGATGTTGCCGTCGTGACAGCTCAGGCAAGTGATAATAGCGAAGTAGCCGTCACCGGGACTGGAAGGGTAACCGCCGGTGAGGTAGTTCGGTAGGGTCACCGCATAACTGCCGGAGTTGCCGAAATTCAGCGTTTGGCCGTAGAGCGGAGACATATCCTCACCCCACAGCGCGAAATTGCCGCTGTTGGCGGTGGATTTAGCACCGTTCGCGGCGGCGCCGCTGTGTGGCGCGTGGCATGCTACACAGCCACGGCCGTACACGTTGTGCGCGCCGAGAACGTCTTGCATTGGGGACGTGACCTGAGCTGTGGCGACTGCCGCCACCGCCAGAATCACGAGGAGTGCAATTGCAGTTCGTTTCATGAAACCTCCTTTGAATTTTGGAATAATTCCTTTCTAATTAACTTCGAGGAGCGAACTTACCCAACCAGAGAGGACCAGCCGGCCGGTATGGCCCCTCTCCGTTTTGACTTTCCTTCGAAAGCCAAATCTCTTTGCCGTTCATGACCCAGGCGTCCCTTGCACTTTCCCGGGCGCATTCTCGTTCTGCATCTTGGGGTCGGCGGACTTTGGCTCGCTGGGCTTCCCGCCCGCGGCGCGCCGCGCCTTTTCGGCCGCCGCTTCGGCGTCCGTCACGTAGCGAAAGACCTGCACCCGCCCCGGGAACTGCTCGCTGGTGATGATCCGATTGTTGTAATTGTCCGCGGCAATTCCGTAGAGCCCTTCAAATTGTCCCGGATACCATCCGCGTTCGCCCATGTAGAGCAACAACCGTCCTTCTGTGTCGAAAACCTGCACCCGGCTCTGAACTTCGTCCGTTACCCAGATGTGCCCGTCGCGATCGATGGCAATTCCCTTGGGCCGCGCAAAATGCCCGGGGCCATCACCCGACTTCCCGAACTCGCTGATGAAATTCCCGTCCGCATCGAAACTCTCCACGCGGTTGTTCAGCGTGTCCGTAATGTAAATGTTGCCGTCTTTGTCGACTGCGACGTTGGTCGGCAAGGAGAAATCGCCAGGGTCCGTCAGGGTGTGGTTCCTTCCGCCAGTTCCGATCCGCCGCAGCAGTGTGTACTTATCCGCGTCGAAGACCACGACCTGGTCCGCCTGGGTGTCGGCGACATAGACAAACCGGTTTGAAGTATCGATCGCGATTCCAGCCGGCGATATCAAATCCCCGGCGCCAAGGGTGGCCTCCAACTCATGCTTCGCACTGAACACCAGCACGTGATGCAGCTTCACGTCGGTCACAAACAACCGGTCGTCATCATCTACCGCCAGGCCGTTGATCATCGGCAAGCGCGCGTCCCGGCCGTTCTTGATCAGTTGCACCTTTTCCGTTTCCGACTTCGGGAAAATGAAGATGGCTCCCACGGCTTGATCGGCAGCGTAAATATTGCCTTTGGAATCCGCCGCCACGCCGTACACCCGCATCAACTGGAAGCCGACCTTCTGCTGTACATCTTTCACCTGCCGGTCTAGCTGCTCGCCCGCCAAACGGTCCATCCACGATTGCTTCGGTTTTTCGGTGCTGGTCAGACCCGCCCAGTCGATTTTCTGGCCCGTCAGAATCGTCTGGAATCGCACCCGCGCGATGGCCGGCGGGCTCGGCCAAACGATCTTGCTGATATCGAATGCCACCCTCCGCGGTGCGGCAGCCTCCGGGGCGCTCGTGCCCGGCTTCTTCTTCGCCTCTGAGGGCATCACGTTCACCATTACGGCAAGCGCCAACGCCAGGATCACCCAGCCCTTGCCGGCAAGATTCGAATTGGAGCGAGTCTTCAGCATTTTCCGTACTCCCCGTTTATCTCAACTGCACCCGGCCTTCGTTATGGCAGGTCCTGCAGAACGCCATGTTCGCTTGTTGGTCCTTCACCAGCAGTCCGCTATTCGCCGAGGCGTGGGGCTGATGGCAGCTCAGGCAATTCAGCGGGATTGCTTTCATCGTTTTGCGATCCATCGTCGTCGATACGGGGTGCCCTTCCGTGGGGTGTCCCACTCCATACTTCAGCGGCAGGATAGAAATGTTCTTGAAGTAGTCCTCTGGAAGCTTCACTTTCCCGTCAAAGATTGTTATGAGGTGCTCGTTCTGGAGCTTTTGCGGCTGCGGCGAATCCGGTCCGTGGCACTCCAGGCACAGGGTGTTGACGTCCGCGACGCGCAACAGGTTGGCGTTGTCGTTGCCGTGCGCAACGTGGCAGATACTGCATGCCTGTTCGAAGGCCGGCTGGTGCAGGTGCTTCTTCTTGAACTCCGCGGCTTGGTCAGAGTGGCAGACCAGACAGACTGCGACCGGGTCCGGCTGTAGGAAGTCCGGCGACTTGCCGGCGTGCGGATTGTGGCAGGTTGTGCAGTCGCTCTGGGCCCCCGGGTGCTGCACTTTCGCCGAGGCGATTTGCTTGGCCTCGTCCTCATGGCAGGTCACGCAGAGCGCCTTGGAATCAGCCGCCGTCAGCACCACTTTTCCGTCCTTTGCCGGCTGATGGCAGGTATCGCACATCTTGTTTTCAAAAGGATTGTGCAGGAAAGCCTGCAGCAGCTTTGGCGACTTCGATTGGTGCGGATCGTGGCAGCTCAGGCAATCGGCAGAGCCGAGCGGCTGGTTCTGATGCGCCTTTCGAATCCCTTCGTCGCTAACGTCGTGGCAGTCCAGGCAGAGTTGCTGAGTGGGCTTGGTCAGATGATAGGCAAACTCCGGCTGGCCGGGATCGCCCGTCTTGTGGATAACGTGACAGGCGTCACAGCCCGAATCCAGCGCAGTATGTCGGCTGCCACCCTTGGGAACGTCAACACCAACACTGTGACACGACAGGCAAAGGTTGTCCTGCGCTGTTGCTCCGGACATTGCCTTCAGCAGTTGGTTCTGGTTGTCAGAGGCGTGCGGATCGTGGCACTTCAGGCAGTCACGTACCCCGGGGGGATGAATCCGGCCATTGACGCTGGCGGGGTTCTTGTCAGAGTGGCAGGTGAAGCAAAGAGCCGCAGGAGTGGCCTTGATCAACTTAACGTGCGTCGCGTCCTTGTTGACCCGCACTTCGTGGCAACTTAAACATCCCATCTTCATCGCGGAGTGGACCGATTTGCCCTTCGTCTTGTCCTCGTGACACTCCAAACACTTGGCTGCATCGGTGTTCGGCGCCAGCGGAACGGGATGCTGGACCGCTTGCATAGAGCGGGCAAACAGCATCAAGATCAGACCTGCGGCGATAACCGTTGTTTTTTGGCCCGACCCAGGAACGGTACCCCCCGCAGTTCTCAACCGTGAAGTCGGGAAGGGCTCCCCTGCGAAACCAATGGCGAGATGTCGGTCCTCAATACCCTCCCAGTGCCCAGTTTCCGTATAGAATATCAACACGAAGCTCCCACTCCAGAGGCGCACAAAGTGCAAATATGTCTCCACGGTTGGAACGATCAGACCTTTGTTGCAAGCCGTAAGTGCCTTATTTTCAGTGCTATTTTAGTCTTTTGGGAACGCTAATGATTTCAACATGCGGAAAATATCCACAGAGTGTGTTAATTTCCTCAACAGTGCGGCAATTCGATGCGGGTTTGGACACGTTGGCTTCCCAGCTATAATAGGGTCCATAACGCGTGAAGCAGAGGTAAGCTGTGGCTGCTTGCCCCGCAACCCCGGTCCTCAATAGGCTGGTCCTGGGAAGCATACATATACTTCTTAAGGAGAGTATCCATGAAGCTGGTTAAGGGCCTGATTGCTATTTCCATCTTTTGCGGTTGCTTGTTGAGCTTGGCCAACGCCAAGCCGGAGTATACCAAGAAAGAGGGTAAGGCATGCACTTACTGCCATCCCAAGGCGGGATCCAAAGAGCTGAACGACGCCGGCAAGTACTATAAGGAGCACAACCACTCGCTCGAAGGCTTTAAGGCGCCGGAAAAGAAATAACCGTGGGAATAGCATAACCTCAAGGCGCGGTTCCTGGGGACACGCTTACGGAGTTGTGTCAATTAGCTTGGTCATTCTGCCCCTCGGATGCAGCTTCGCTTAACGGGCTCTTTAACCACCCCTTGAACTCTCTAACGCTGCTAGGGTGATGAATCTGTACGTAGTCTAGTAAGAATGCTCCCCCTCGCATCGGGGCGCGGATGGTCAGTCGTTTTCGCGAGCTTCGCTTGCTGAAGTTCTCAGCACTATGTGTTGCAATTCCTAACAGACGGAATGTGGCTAGAAACAATAGGCTAATCCCTGAAACAGGGCCTGCAAGGGCTCTGAATGTTGCATTTCTCATCAGACTAAGTAACGCCGCTCTCACCCTCCATTCCGTCAGCTCCCTCAAGTCTTTCCTATCTCACACAAAAAGCAGTAGATAGTGAGCTGCTGTCAGGTAGATCGTTTAAGTGGATTCTGGGCATTGACCTGCCTTTAGCATCGGCGATGGTGATCAGAGCCTCGCGTTTAGTGCGGGGAGAGGTGAGGTAACCTATGGTTGCAGTCCTGGTAGTGACCACGTTCATTTGTTTTGTGGCGGTTGATTATTTCTTGCAGAGCCGGCGGCCGAAAACGTTGGAAGTGGCTGCGCCATCGCCGGAGCCAGACCAGCAGTTTCTCCCCATCAACATCGTAGGCGGCTTCAAGCTTGCCCCTGGAGCTTCCTATCATGCCGGCCATACCTGGGCGGCCAAGGAAACCCGAAACATTGTGCGAGTCGGCCTGGATGACTTCGCAGTTCGGCTGCTGGGCAGCGTTGACCAAGTCGATCTCCCGGCGCGAGGTCGTTGGCTGCGGCAAGGGGAAAAGGGCTGGACCGTGGCGCGCGGCAACCATCGGTTCGAAATGCTGTCTCCGATCGAGGGCGAAGTGATCGACGTAAACCAGGAGGTCCTGGATGACCCCTCTGTTATTCAGGAGGACCCTTACGGCGTGGGGTGGCTTGTCGCGGTCAATTCCCCGGCCGCTGATTCCAACCTGAAGAATTTGTTGCGAGGCCGGCTGGCCCAGCAATGGCTGGAAGACTCCTGGGAGACATTTCGCGGTCATGTCAGCCCTTCGACCGGGGTTCATTTGCAGGACGGCGGCCATGCCATACCAGACCTCCTGAGCGTGCTCCCTGAGGAGAGCTGGGAGAATGTAGTGCGGGAATTATTCC
Organism: uncultured Acidobacteriota bacterium; assembly: GCA_963842495.1. GTDB lineage: Bacteria > Acidobacteriota > Terriglobia > UBA7540 > UBA7540 > CAVROP01. Next base: position 19,333 of record CAWJHY010000005.1, on the reverse strand, counting down.
TGGCCTGAGGGCAGATTTAAGTTGGAACGCGGGGTAGTCGCACATACCCCCTACGCATTCTTCTGGGAGGACAAGTCATGGTGGCACTCTTCGTTGCGTTGATGTTCATAGGTTTCTTGCTGACGGATGCTATTGTGCAGCGAGTTGGGCGGAAGTCACCCGCCCCTGGAGAGCCCGCTTGGGAGATTCCTCGGGGCTTCTACCTTTTCGAAGGACACAGTTGGTCTCACCCTGATTCCTCTGTTGGAGTGAGGGTGGGAGTGGACGCCCTGGTGGCCCATGCTCTAGGCGTCGTGGAAAAGGTCATTCTGCCCAAACTGGGGCAGATGGTGAAAGCGGGTCAACCGCTATTCCGACTTGAACGTCAAGGCCGCGGACTGATCGTCCGAAGCTCCACCACGGGCCGCGTTGTGGCTCTCAATACGCGTCTCGCAAAGCGCCCGGACTCAGTTGCCAAGGATCCCTATGGTTCCGGTTGGATCTGCGCAATTACCCCGACTCAATCGGACAAGAGTTTTGGCGCCATGCGCTACGGGCAGAAAGCGACTAACTGGCTCGAACTTGAGTTCTACCGTTTCCGGGAGTTTCTCTCCGTGCAAGTCTCGCCTGATTTAGCCTTGGATGTAACCTACGCGGATGGCGGTCTGCCGGCAATTGGATCTCTTGCCGAACTTCCTCTCAGGGGATGGGGCGCCTTTGAGGCGATCTTCCTGTCGCCCAGCCCTATCGAGACCCCTGAATCTGCACAGGAGTGAGAATAAGGATTCCGACTCAAGCGTGGTGGCGGGATCCGCCTGTCTGAAGATCAAAATGACCTTCCTCCTGTAGGCTCGCCACAGACAATCAGGACGCGTAGCCACGCGCCCGTTCGACTACCCTCCAAGTGTTCCTTCTAACTGCGAGCCAACAGACCGTTCAGACTGGGTGATTTGACCACAGTGGCAGAGGCAAGATTACAGATTTCCCGCAATAAGGACATAAAGTCTTATTTGAGGCCATTTTCTGATTAATTTCTCGGCATGTCGCGTGCTGAGAAATGCAGCTATACCTACGCGCAGCGGCCACGTTTCTCTTGCTTTCCGCTCTGTAGGTCAATTCTATGAGCAAATCCATTCTGATCGATACTACCCGCTGCGTTGGCTGCCAGCGTTGCGTTGTGGCGTGCAAGCTCGTCAACGGACTGCTGAAGACGAGCCGCAGCGACTTCTTGACCACAGATGCCTTACGAGCACTCACTCCTGACACTGATCTTCCGATGGATGAAAGCGGCGATGAACAACTCTCAGCACACGCGCTAAACGTAGTTCAGACCCACGGTGAGGTGTACGTGCGCCGGTTCTGCATGCACTGCCAGGATCCCACCTGTGTTTCTGTTTGCCCGGTGGGCGCCTTCCGGAAGACCGCGGCGGGGCCAGTGGTTTATGCGGAAGACCGTTGTATGGGCTGCCGCTACTGCATGGTGGCTTGCCCATTCGGCGTCCCTCGATACGAGTGGGAAAAAGTCTGGGCGCCCCGCGTCAAGAAGTGCAACATGTGTACTCCCCGTCAGGCAAAGGGGTTAAAGCCCGCTTGCACGGAAGTTTGTCCTGTGCAGGCAGGTGTTTTTGGGGAGCGCGATGACCTTCTGCGAGAGGCTGAAAACAGGTTGAGGCAGGAACCAAGCAAATACATTCAACGGATCTATGGCAAGCAGGAAGTGGGAGGGACTTCGGTCTTGTACCTCTCCGCCGTCCCCTTTGAGGCGCTCGGGCTTCCTGCCAATTTGCCGTCCGACGCTCTGCCTGGGTACACATATCGCGTGCTTTCGAAAATACCGGACTTGGTGCCTTTGGCTGGGGCGGCGCTAGCTGGAATTTGGTGGATAACCAGGCGGCGAGAGGAAGTGGCGGCGGCTGAGCAAGAATCACGAACCAACAAATAACGATGCGTGCGGGTGACCCTCGTGCTGCGCCCGGGTGACCCCAAAAGTTGCTCCCGATGCCTTGGCGAAGAGCGGAGTATCAGCAGCCTGGGACGCGCGGGGAAATCAACCATGAACTTCGAGAAACTGCCCAAACTGACTTTCTGGCGAGCGGTGCTCGTGTTGATTCTTAGCGCTGGCTTCTACGCGTCCTTGATTCGCTTCACAAGGGGTCTGGGAGCTGCGACGAATCTGACGGACCGTTTCCCGTGGGGACTGTGGATTGGATTTGATGTCATCTGCGGAGTGGGGCTGGCGGCGGGCGGTTTCACGCTCGCAGCCACCGTGTATGTTTTCCATCTTCGCCGCTTCCATCCCGTCTTGCGCCCCGCAATTCTGACGGCTTTCCTGGGCTACGCGCTGGTGGCGGTGGCGTTGATATATGATCTCGGTAAGCCTTACAACGTCTGGCACCCCCTGATCATGTGGAACCCTCACTCCGTCATGTTCGAGGTCGCTTGGTGCGTGATGCTTTATCTGACCGTGCTGGCGCTGGAGTTTTCCCCTGCCGTCCTCGAGCGCTTTAAGTTGCACAAGCCCCTTGAATTGATCAAGGCTGTCACCCTCCCGCTAGTGATTGTGGGCGTGTTACTTTCCACTCTTCACCAGTCCTCCCTGGGCAGCTTATTCCTGATCGTCCCGGCGAAGCTGCATCCCTATTGGTACTCGCCGCTTTTGCCGGTGTTTTTCTTCATCTCGGCGGTTGGGGTGGGCATGGCAATGGTGATCTTTGAGTCAAACTTGAGCGGGCGGGCCTACGGCCACGAAGCCGAGATGCCGTTGCTGGCGAGCCTCGGCAAAGCGATGGCAGTGGTCTTGGGAGTGTACGGGATCCTGCGTTTCCGAGACCTGTGGGCGAGAGGCGCGCTCGTCTATCTGCGCCAGGCGTCCACGGAGACCGTTCTGTTCGCGCTTGAAATTGTATTGGGATTGGTGCTTCCTTTGTCCCTGTTGCTGGTTCGTCGCCTGCGCGAAGACCGCGACGGCCTGTTCGCGATTGCCGTCCTGGTGATTACGGGCTTTCTGCTTAACCGCCTTAACGTCTCGATTACCGGCCTTGAGTACTCGGCCCAGGCGCACTATTTTCCGAAGTGGACGGAGGTGGCGGTAACACTCTCGATTGTGGGGATGGGATTCCTCTGCTTCGCCCTGGCGGTGCGCTACCTGAAGGTGTTTGAAGCGGACTAGAAGAGCACCCGGGAGAGTCAAGAAAGATCGAGAACTTCGGCGACCTGTCATCCTGAGCGCAGCGAAGGATCTCGGCAGTTGTTTGTGAGTCGTCGACCCCTAAAGCCAACTGCGGAGGTCCTTCGCTGCGCGCAGGATGACGGTCGCCGCTATTGCCGCTTTTTCGAAGCATATCCGCGCCTCTAGACGGCGGATCTGCTTGTTACACCCATGCGCTTGTTCACTCACAACCTGGCGACGAAGTTGACTGTCTGCGTGGTCGGCAGTATGGCCTTGTTGTTGGGGCTGTACGGGTACTGGCACGTGCATATTTGGCGCCAGTCGCAGCAAGAAATGGTCTTCCAGAGCGCCGATCGAGCCAGCGATATCATCTGGCGCAGCATTCGATACTCGATGCTGCGCAACGAGCGCGAAGAAGTTTTTCACATCATCAACACCATCGGACACGAAGCGGGCATTGGGCGCATTCGCATTTTCAACGGGGAAGGCCAAATCACTTTTTCCACTGACCCGTCCGAAGTGGGAAGTTTCGTCGAACAAGAAGGGGGAAGCCTGTTATGCCTGCCACGCCCAAGCCCAGCCCCTCACGCGCTTACACCGGCCGGACCGCCTTCGGATTTACAAAGCCCCTGACGGCACGCGGGTTTTGGGCCTGATCCGGCCCATCGAAAACGAACCTGACTGCTCGAATGCGGCGTGCCATGCGCACGCGCCCGGCAACCAAGTGCTGGGAGTTCTGGATACCAATCTCTCGCTGGCAGCAGTAGATCAAGTTGCGGCGCGGGGCCAGCGGGAGAGTGTGGTCTACACTCTTGCCTCCATCATCCTTCTCAGCTTGATTTCAGCGGGCCTCATCCGGGCGACCGTGCACAATCCTGTGCGCCGGCTCACCGAGGGCACTCGGCATGTCGCCGAAGGCGAACTGAACTACTCCTTGCCGGTGTCGAGCAGCGATGAACTCGGCAGCTTGGCGGCCTCTTTCAACCGCATGACGGAGCAACTGAAGAAAGCGCGGGAGGAAAACGAGCAGTGGACCCGCACTCTGGAAGCGCGCGTCCGGGACAAGACGGGAGAACTTGAACGCGCCTATCATCGCCTGGTGCAATCCGAGAAGATGGCTTCCCTCGGCAAACTGGCGGCGGTCGTCGCCCACGAGATCAATAACCCGCTGGCGGGCATTCTCACTTACAGCAAGCTGGTCTCGCGCCTGGTGGATAAAGGTTTGGAGGACGAGCGGCGCCGCGCCGAGGCGAAGTCGGACCTGCAGCAAATCGAAGGGGAGAGCAAGCGCTGCGGCGCCATCGTGAAGAACCTTTTGACGTTTGCGCGACAGGCGCCTCTTGTCCCGCAGGAAAACGATTTGGGCGGCATCGTTCAGCGTTGTCTCCTACTGGTTGGGCACCAATGCGAATTGCAGCAAGTGGAGGTGGAAAGTCAGATCGAACCGAAGATGCCTTCCATCCACTGCGACTCGGCCCAAATTCAGCAAGTCCTGCTGGCTTTGCTGATGAATGCCGTCGAGGCAATGCCGCACGGGGGCCGGCTGAAGGTGGAAGCCGCTTATAATGCCCAGCGCCATGAGGCGCAAATCGTCGTCAGCGATGATGGCATGGGCATTCCCGAAGAAGTTCTGCCGCATATCTTTGAACCCTTCTTCACAACCAAGGCGGAAGGCAAGGGAGTCGGTTTAGGCCTGGCCGTCGCTTTCGGGATTGTCCAGCAACATGGTGGGAAGATCGCGGTGTCTTCTACCCCCCAGAAGGGGACCACTTTCACGGTGACCCTGCCCGAAAAGCCATGCGTACCGGCGGTGAGGAGTGACGAGTGGGAAAGCGCTAGTCAGGAGTCGGAAGTCAGCAGTCAAAAGTCACAAGAGAGGGCTTAGGCGTGTGCACTCATATCGAAGAAGTCTGGACGGCCAACGAAGGGTGACTGCGGACGGATAACTGATCACGGATGTCGGGAGCTACGTATGGATTACAAAGCCAGCCTGTTAGTGGTGGACGATGAGAACGTGGTCCGCGAATCATTGGGCAAATGGTTCGAGGAAGAGGGCTACAGGGTCGAGACCGCCACCAGCGCGCGCGAGGCGTTGTTGAAATTGCCGAGTCAGCACTGGGATTTGGCGCTGCTGGACATCAAGATGCCCGGCATGGACGGCCTCGAGTTGCACCGCAAGATTCGCGAGGTCGACTCGGAGATCATCGTCATCATCATGACCGGCTACGCATCCGTCGAGACTGCCGTCCAGGCGCTGAAGGACGGCGCCTATGACTACATTACCAAACCGTTTGATCCCGATGACTTGGCGCGCTTGGTCCGGAAGGCCCTCGAGCACCGCAGAATCAAAGACGAGAATGTGCGGCTCCGCGAGAGCTTGGATGAGATTCAAGCCGTCGAACTGGTGGGGCAGAGCAAGACCATGCAGAGGGCTATGGAACTCGTTCGGACGGTCGCTCCCATGGAAACCACAGTCTTGATCCACGGCGAGAGCGGTACCGGCAAAGAACTGGTGGCGCGGGCCATTCACCACCTGAGCCCCCGCCGGATGATGCCCATGGTCACGATCCATTGTGGGGCGCTCACTGAAACTCTGCTCGAGAGCGAACTTTTCGGGCACGAAAAGGGTGCCTTCACAGGCGCGCAATACCGTAAGAAAGGCAAATTCGAGATCGCCGAGGGCGGCACCGTGTTCCTGGATGAAATCGCCGATATCAGTCTGAAAACCCAGACGGACCTGCTGCGGGTTCTCCAGGAGAAAGAGATCACGCGGGTGGGTGGGAACCAGACGATCAAGGTTGACTTTCGCGCCGTTGCCGCCACCAACAAGGATCTGGCGATGCTGGTGAAAGAGGGAACCTTCCGGCCCGATCTTTACTATCGCCTGAATGTGTTTGACATTGAACTGCCTGCCCTGCGAGATCGCCGCGAGGACATCCCCCTGCTGGTGGACCATTTCATCAAGAAGTATGCGCGCTCCATGAACAAGCGCTTCACTTCCGTCAGCCGGAGCGCCTTGGACGTCTTGATGAATTACACGTGGCCCGGAAACGTGCGGGAGCTCGAGAACGCCATCGAGCGGGCGATGGTCATTGGACGAGAACCGGAGATTCGTCCCTCCGATTTCCCCTTGCAGATGGGGTCGCACGAGAGGCCCGAGGGCGGACTCACGCTCGAGGAGGTGGAGCGAGCGCATATCCTTCGCATACTGGAATCCTGCGATTGGAACCAGACTCGCACTGCAAAATTACTCGAGATTGATCGCGTCACGCTTTACAACAAGATCAAGAAATATGGTTTTCAGAAAGGCGTGCCTGCCGGCTCATGAAAATCATCTCGCTGGTTCCCATCGGCCGGATCGAGAGGGACCACCTTGAATTACTGGGCGAACAATTGGCGTCGCGGTTGCAGGCGGCCTGCCTGATTCAGCCACAGCGCCAAAACGGCGAATTTGCGTACAATCGTGCCCGCGGCCAATACCATTCCACGGAGATTCTGAAGCGGCTGGTGCAGCACCCGCACACGGAAAGCTGGCGAATGCTGGGAGTCACGGATTTGGACCTGTACATCCCGATCCTGACGTTCGTTTTCGGCGAAGCTCAGTTGAGCGCCGCCGCCGCTCTGGTTTCCACTCATCGTTTGCGGCCGGAATTTTATGGCATGCCCCAAGACCCGGAGTTGCTTCAGGAGCGCCTCTTGAAGGAAGCGCTCCACGAGTTGGGCCACACTTTCGGGCTGCGCCATTGCTCGGACTACCTTTGTGTCATGAGCTCCTCGCATTCTGCGGAGCGAATCGACTTGAAGCAGGCCGAGTTTTGCCCCGCCTGCGCGGCTGCGGCGGGTTTGTAGCGCCGGTCGTTCCAGGCTCCGAGGTAGATCCTATTCCGCGGCTTTGGCTGCCAATGTCTCGACTACGGCTATGTTTTGCATCAGGTCCTGCGGCAAGGCATGGCGCTTTTGAAGGTATTGCGGACTGTTGTATGAAATCCAGACCTTGCCTTGAGTATCTTCCCAGACCAGGATTTTCAGGGGAAGATCGATGGCAACGCTCGGCGAGGCCAACATTAAAGGTGTACCGGCTTTGGGATTGCCAAAAATCAGCAGTCTGGTGGGTCGCATCGTCAGGCCCACTTTGGCCGCCTCGCCGCTGTGATCGACTAGTGCAAACAGTGCGACACCCTTTGCTTGCAGCAGGGATTTGATCTTCTCCACGGTCTGATCGACGGAATGGCGGCTGGGCGTGTTGACGATTCCGGCTTCTGCGGTGGACGCCATAGATATCTCCTCGCTGGATCGAGAACTTGAATCCTTGGAGTGCGAAGCTGCGAAGAAATCAAAACAGCTCATCCGTCGGCTGACGGACGAAGGCGCAAAGAAACACGGAGTACAAGTCCTTGCTTATCTTGGCGAGCTTTGCGTACTTTGCGGCTTGGCGTGAAACTGATCCTTGCGCCGCCCCGAGCGTCGTCAGGATGCCTGCTCTAGTTTCCGGTAGCGGCGGATCAGGTTGTTGGTGGAGCTATCGTGGCTAAGGGCCGACTCCTGCGCGGATTCAAGTTCCGGAACAATCCGCTGAGCCAGCACCTTGCCAAGCTCCACGCCCCACTGGTCGAACGAATTGATCTGCCAGATGACGCCCTGCGTGAAGACAATGTGTTCGTAAAGAGCCACCAGTTTGCCGAGCGTCTCCGGGGTGAGCCGCTCCGCCAGGATGGTATTCGACGGGCGATTGCCCTCGAAGACCCGGTGCGGCACGAGCCAATCCGGTGTCCCCTCCGCCTTGACTTGCTCCGCTGTCTTCCCGAATGCCAGCGCCTCGCTCTGCGCGAAAACGTTGGCCAAAAGCAGGTCATGGTGGCGGCCCAATGGATTCAGCGTCTGTCCGAAGGCGATGAAGTCGCAGGGAATAAGCCGCGTCCCCTGGTGGATCAACTGATAGAAAGAGTGCTGGCCATTGGTTCCCGGCTCGCCCCAATAAATCGGGCCTGTCGGGTAATCAACCTCGGTACCCTCGAGGGTCACGTGCTTGCCGTTGCTCTCCATGGTCAACTGCTGGAGATAGGCGGGGAATCGTTTCAGATACTGCTCGTAAGGCAACACGGCAACCGTCTGAGCGCCGAAGAAATCGTTGTACCAGATGCCCAAGAGCCCCATCAGCACCGGCAGGTTGCGCTCGAACGGGGTGGTGCGGAAGTGCTCGTCCATCTGGTGAAAGCCCTCGAGCATGGCGCGGAAATCGTCCGGGCCGATGGCCAGCATGGTGGAAAGGCCAATCGCCGAATCCATCGAATAGCGGCCCCCAACCCAATCCCAGAAGCCGAACATGTTGGCGGCATCAATCCCGAACTTCGTCACTTCCTCCGCGTTCGTTGACACCGCCACAAAGTGTTTGGCCACTGAGGCCTCATCCCCGCCCAAGCCCTGGAGCGACCAGGCGCGGGCCGTGTGAGCGTTGGTCATGGTCTCGAGCGTCGTGAAAGTCTTCGAAGAGACGATGAAAAGGGTCTCTGCCGGATCGAGATCGCGGACGGCTTCTGCAAAGTCAGTGCCATCAACGTTGGAAACAAACCGGAAGGTGCGGTCTCGGTCGCTGTAGTGCTTCAGCGCTTCGTAGGCCATGACCGGCCCGAGATCGGAGCCGCCGATGCCGATGTTGATAATGTTGCGAATGGGCTTGCCGGTGTGCCCTTTCCACTCCCCGCTGCGCACGCGGTTGGCGAAGCTGGCCATCGCTTTCAGTACGGCATGCACCTGGGGCACTACGTTGTCGCCATCGACCAAGATGGATGCCCCTTCGGGAGCTCGCAGTGCGATGTGCAGCACCGCCCGCTTCTCCGTGACGTTGATCTTCTCTCCGCTAAACATGGCTTCGATGCGAGAACGCAGACCTGATTCCTCGGCCAGGCGGATGAGCAGCTTGAGAGTTCGATTGGTGATGCGGTTCTTTGAGTAATCCAGGAACAGGCCAACGGCCTCCGTAGTCATGCGCTCACCGCGCGCGGGGTCAACCGCAAAAAGGCTTCGCAGATGCACGCCGCGGACTTTCTTATAGTGAGATTGCAGTGACTTCCACACCTTTCGTTTGGTAAGAGATTCGGAACCTCCCATTGCGCCAGGTGTGGGTGTGTTTGTCGCCATGCGCGTACTCCTTATGCTCGATGGCACAGGCAGGCTTGCCTGCGCTAATCAGTTGTGCCGACCCATAGAAGCTGTTGAGGGCGCGCGCCGAAGCTGCCAACGCGTTGCCAACGAAGTAAGTCCAAAAACCTACGGTACGCTTTGTAACTCGGCTTGACAATGGCGATGCCAAGATGATCACCTGGCGACTTGGGAGTTCTTCCCGTTCGGAGCCACCGGTTTGCCGGGTATTGCAGCGTGCCCACAAAGACGACGATCGGCACTTCCACTGCCAATCCAGCCAAGCGGCAGAAGGCACTCAGTCGAGTCGTGCAATCAAGGGTTTGAAAGGGCAACCAAGCCGCAGCTCATCATTGCGACGTCCTTTCTTGTTTGTCGAGGGTTCGACGAAAGACGAGATTCCGTCGTCGTGCAGGTGAGGCACGGCATCTGCCGTCCAGTCGTGGGCCCCTCCACCAACCTAAAGGCATGAAGGAAAGCCGTCTACCGTCAAGAGGTCGGCAGCTCCCAAGCGGCTCAAGAGTTCCAGAGCGGGGTTGGAGACCTTATAAGACTCTAATGGCTCGTACCGAACGAATGAGTCTGGGCATCCGATTGAGTAGGCAATGATCGCGCGGACCGGCGGAACTATGAGCTGCACGCACAAAGTTGTTATCCTGGGAGGGGGTTTTGGCGGCCTTTATGCCGCACGAGTTCTCAAATCCGCGCCGGTCTCTGTCACCCTCATAGATCGCCGCAACTATCACCTTTTTCAGCCCTTGATGTACCAAGTGGCGACGGGATCGCTCTCGCCGGGCGAGATTGCCGCGCCCCTGCGCAGCGTCCTGCACTCCCAGAAAAACGTTCGCGTGTTGCTGGGCGAGGTGGGCGACGTTGATCCGGTCGCCCGGCAAGTTATTCTGACTGATGGTGAGCGGTTCGAATTCGATTCGCTCATTGTGGCGACCGGTTCACGGACCTCCTACTTCGGCAACGATCACTGGCAGGAATGGGCGCCCAGCTTAAAGTCGGTAGAAGAGGCCCTGATGGTTCGGCACAAGGTTCTCTACGCGTTTGAAGCCGCCGAGCGGTCCTCAGATCCGGAAGAGTGCAGAGCTTGGCTGACGTTCGTGATTGTTGGCGCGGGAACAACGGGCCTTGAACTCGCCGGCGGGTTGGCGGAGATCGCGCGGGAGACGCTTCGTCATGACTTTCGGTTTATTCGCCCTGAGGAGGCTCGCATCGTTCTGATGGAGGGAGCGCCGAGAGTGCTTCCCACTTATCCCACTGACCTCTCCGCCAAGGCGGAGCGATTGGTCAGGAAACTCGCCGTCGAGGTACGAACCAACGTACAGGTCGTTGGCGTCGACCGTGAGGGTGTGACGTTCCAGGCTGGCGGCGTGAGGGAACGCCTTGCAGCAAGGACCGTGCTGTGGGCCGCGGGAGTGGTTGCTTCAGATTTCGGAGCCAGGCTGGCAGCCCGCACGGGAGCGGAAACTGACGAGGCCGGGCGAATCCGGGTGAATGCCGATCTGACGATCCCGGGCCACCCGAACATCTACGTGGTGGGCGATCTTGCCCTGGCGCGACGAGCCGACGGAACGCGCCTGCCTGGCGTTGCTCAAGTCGCGATGCAAGGCGGCGGCTACGCAGCGAAGGCCATTATCGCAAGGCTTAAAGGGGCCGCCGAGTTACCGCCCTTTCGATACTTCGACAAAGGAGACATGGCGGTCATTGGCCGTGCCGCCGCGGTGGCGAATATCTTCGGTTTCCATGTCTCCGGGTGGCCGGCCTGGATTATGTGGCTGTTCATTCACCTGATGTACTTGGTGCAGTTTCAAAGCCGAATCTTAGTTTTCATTCAGTGGGGGTTTCAGTATCTGACGTTCAGCCGGGGCGCGCGGCTCATTACTGGAACGGCCGATTCGGACCTCACCCCGGCGAAGGGGATATCCTCCGCGGCGCCCTCAGGCCAGCCGGTCGAAAACCTCTCGGCGCCGTCCAGATCGGAGCTGTGTTAATTGACGGCTACGCGCAGACGAAACGCGGGTCGGCCGGCGCGTGACAGCCAAAGCTTCGACGCACGACTCTGGGCGGGCCGCGGCGGATTATTCGCTTCCCACCCTTGAACCCAGGCGGGCCAAATCACGCGACTGCGCGCAGGCAAGGTACATATCTCGCCGTCCCGGAATACCGAGCTTCTGCATGCGGTAAATCAAGCTGGTGCGTGGCACCCCGAGCCTCGCCGCTGCACCGTGTGCGCCACCAATAACCCATTCCGTCTCATCCAGCGTTCGAAGGATGTGCTCGCGTTCGGCTTCTCTTAATGTCAGGGAGCGGTTGGGGGGGTTGAGGGCAGGAGCCCTCTCCAGTTTTTCCTGCGGCAGATTCAGAGTGTCTCCTGGTGTCAGGATCACGGCGCGCTCAATGACGTTTTGCAGTTCACGAATGTTGCCGGGCCAGTGATAGCGAGTGAGCGTCTGGATCGTCTCCTCCGGAATGTGAACGATAGACTTGTGCATTCGCTGCGAGTATTTCCTCACGAAGTGCCAGGCGAGAAGAGAAATGTCCTCGCGGCGGTCACGCAGGGGCGGAACCATCATGGGGAAGACATTCAGACGATAATAGAGATCGCCGCGGAACTCGTGGTCTTCGACCATCTGCTCCAGGTTTCGATGCGTGGCTGCAACCAGTCGGACATCCACATGAAGTGTGCGCGCGCTGCCCAGCCGCTCAAATTCCTGCTCCTGCAGGACACGCAGAAGCTTCGGCTGCAATTCCAGCGGGATATCGCCCACCTCATCCAGAAACAGCGTGCCCGGGTGTGCGAGTTCGAAGCGGCCGATGCGTTGCGAGACGGCGCTGGTGAAAGCGCCGCGCTCGTGCCCGAACAGCTCGCTCTCCAGAAGCCCGGTGGGAATGGCGGCACAGTTCACCTTGACGAACGGCTGCTCGCGGCGGGGGCTTGAGTTGTGAAGCGCGCGCGCCAGCAACTCTTTGCCGGTGCCGGTCTCGCCCACAATCAGAACCGTAGAGTCCGTCGGGGCGACCATCTCGACCTGTTCCAAGACTTCCTTCAGGGCCCGGCTCTGGCCAACCAGTTCGGAGGCCGACCGCCCCCAAATCGAAGCGCTTCCCGACGGCGGGGCATCCCGATCGCGCCATCCTGGTGTCCCCGTGCTTTCGAGATGTTCTGTGAGGTAGTTGCTAATGCCCATCTCTTCCTCCAAGCGCACGAAGATGCGCGGCAGTATTCGTCAATTCGCTCGAACTGAGACGCCGAGCCTAACATCGTCCACTGACCCGGGAGGAGCGGGCAGCCGTCCGACTGGGTAGCGAGAGATGCCAGCAGAGAGAAGCGGCCCGGCGGACACCGACATTATGTCCCACTTAGACAGTATATCATCCCGTCGTACGGAACGCCTTCTCGGTCGTCGCCTGAGGTTTTGGTGCGGGCAAACCTGTGCGGGTTATTGGCGCGGCACTGGTGGATTGCGCCTACGACGGAAGTGGCCGAAGCTCGCCGAGCACGCTGGGAATGAGCTCCGAGACCGTGGGATGGATGGGGACGGCACGCTCCAGCACTTCGTAGGGAACGCCTGCGTTCATGATATTCAGGATACCGTGGATCGCCTCGTCGCCGCTGGTGCCGAGGATCGCGGCGCCGATGATGATCGAGTCGAATCGGTTCACCTTCGTGCGACTCCTATCGCACTCTGACGTTCGGTTCCACCGACATCCCTGGCCGCAGCAGGTGTCGAGGGTCCTGTCCTTTATCGAACACGATTTTGACGGGGATTCGCTGCACCACCTTGACGTAATTCCCCGTGGCATTCTCAGGCGGCAGCAGGCTGTAGAGCGCTCCGGTAGCGGCAGCGATGTTTAAAATATGTCCGTCGTAGGTGCGGCCGTAGGTGTCCACGGAAATCTTGGCGGGCTGGCCGGACCGCATATGCCTCAGTTGCGTTTCCTTGAAGTTGGCTGTCACCCAGATGTTCTGGCTGTCCAGGGGCACGATGGTCATCAGTTGCTGGCCGGGTGAAACATTCTGGCCCGGCTGGACCGATCGCTGTCCGACCACCCCGCTGACGGGAGCCACGATAGTTGTGTACTCCAGGTTTAACTGCGCCTGCACAAAGAGCGCGCTGGCGCGCTCGGTCTCGGCCTGCGCCGCTCGTGCCCGGGATTGCTGCACCGAGATTTGCTGAGGCCGGGTCAGTGCGTATTGCAATTGAGCTTGAACTTGTGCAAGTTTCGCCCGAGCCTGTTCGACCACTTGTTGAGCGCCCGCGGCAGAGGCTCGGGCTGCTTCGACGGCGGCGGCAGTGGCTTTCTGGCTGTCGACCGCTTGAGTGTAGACCTGCTGGGGGATCTCGTCTTTCGCGGCCAGCGGCCTGTACCGGTTGACGTCATCTAGAGCTTTTAAATCGTTCGCCTCAGCTTGTCGCAGCGCGGCTTGAGCCGCTTCGTATGCCTGTTGGGCGGAGGCCAAGCCGGCGTTAGCATTATCCACGTCTGCCCTTGCCCCCGAGAGCAAAGACGAAGTATTCACGGCGATGAGAGGAACGTTGGTCAGTGAAGCGCTGGCGCTGGCTTCATCGTTAGCGAGATTTGCCCTTGCATTCGCCAGGGCGACCTTGAAGTCTTCGGGATCAAGTTGTGCCAGCACGGTCCCTGCCTCGACGTACTGGTTGTCGTCCACGGTAACCCGCGTCACGTACCCGGCAACGCGCGAACTGACGGGATAGATGTAGCCGTCGATCTCAGCATCGTCCGTGGACTCCCAGGCCGTCAAATAGCGATAGAGCAGGACCGACGCCGCAATTAGAGCGAGACCGAGAACCACCAACAGGATTCGCCAGCCAGTTTTCGCGCTTCGCTTCGGCGGCCCGCCAGGGCCCACTCCTGTGCCGCTCGATCCCGTATCGCCGCGCTTCACTGACTCCGGGGTTTCGGTCGCTGTCGTTGCCATGATCATTTCACCCCCAAATATTGCAGTGCCGATTGTTCGGCCACACCCGTCGCCTGTGCGAGAGAGATTTTAGCCAGATTAAAGGTGTAAAGGCTGGCGATGTAAGACTGATTCGCGGAGGCCACGGATTCCTGCGCTTGCACGACTTCGAGATTGTCGGCCACGCCGGCTTTGAACCGGTCCCGCGCCTGCTCCAACGTCTGGTTGGCGAGGTTAATATTGCTCTTGCTCACCGCGACAAGCTCGGACGATGAGCTGAGGTTGAAAAACGCGGTGCGCACCTGGTCGTCGATCTGGCCCTCCAAGTCGGCGAATTCTGCCTTGCGCTGTTGCAGTGCCGAATCTGCCTGCAACTTATCTGCCCGCACCCGGGTCCCCTGGAAGATGGGAACGTTCAACGTGACGGCGAAGCCGAGCGTCCCGTGCGAGGAGCCAAAGTTCGGGCTGCCGATGTCCCCGTAGTTCGTGTCCGTTGACAAGGAGGGATAGTTTTCGGCGACGACGGCTTGACAGGCCAGCTCCGCCGCTCGCACTTGCGCCTTGGCGCTTTGATAGTCGGGTCGTACTGAGTAGGCCCGCTGGAGCGCCTGCTCCTGGGTAATCCCATCCAGCGAGGCGTAAGGAACCGAGTCGGTCAGCCGGAACTCCTGGCCATTTGGTAGTCCGATCACCCGCGCCAGTGTAAGCTTGTCAATCGCGACCTGGTTTTCAGCAGCGATCAGACGCTGCTGCTGCGTCTGGAACTCCACCCGGGCCCGCAGCAGATCGATGCTGGCGATCAAGCCGTGTTTATTGAGATCCACGTCATTCTCGACAAGCGTCTGGGCCGTGGTCACCTGGGCGCGGACCGAGTCCACTGTAGCCAGATCCGAAATCACCAGGAGATAGGCGTTGCCGGTGGTGAACACTACCAGATTGCGGTCGCTCTTATAGGTATACTGTGACGCCTTTTCCCCCTCGGACGCTGACTTCCAGCTCTTGATATTGGACCAATTAAAGATTTCCTGGGACAGGTAAGCACGGGCATCCGCGATGCCGTAGGGCCCCACCGCCGCCGGGAGGTGGATTCCGGGGATAGGCAGCAGGGTAAGGCCTTCGGAGGGCAGATCGAGCTGTTGAACTGTGCCACTGAGGCGCGCCGAAAGGTTGGGCAGCAGGGCGTTCAAACTGCGCAGGCGCACGGCGTGCGCTGCGCGAGTATTCTGGCTGCTCTCAATCTCGCCGAGGTTGTATTTCAGCGCACGCTGGAACGCTTCTTGAAGAGAAAGGTCGAGGGTCGTTCCCGTAGCGTGGCCCGTGGGCACGCTCCCCAGAAACGGGTCCCGCGTCTGCCCCTGGCTCGACCGTAGAGATACAAAGAGGAAGGCCACGAGGACGGAAATGGAATACAGTCGATATCGAGCCCGTTGGTTACCAAACATTGCACCCCCCTCGCCGAAGTGGATGCTGTCGGTCACATCCGCGACTTCGCATATCGCGCCATGGCATCGAGAATGATCTCCACCGCCACGTCATCGCCCGCGCCGGAGTTAACCATGAGGTGGAAACGATGCCTGCCGGGCCACTCGACGTCGAAGTATCGCTTGATGAAGTCGGCGCGGTCGCGGTCCACCGTCTCCACCAACTCCATCGCTTGCTTCTCATTCTTGCCTCTCGCCTTAAGCCGCCGGACCTTCTCCTGAAAGGGAGCGTAAATGAAAGCGTGAAAGGCATCCGCACGGTCGCCGAGATAAAACGCTGATCCGCGCCCGACGATAACGCTGTTGCCCGCTTCAGCGATTTCCGGCAGGATCTGCTGAACCACCGCGCGCACACAATCGGTATCCACGACTTTCAGGCGCGGGGCGTTCAAGCTTCCTTCGAAGCTACCGCGCAGGAAAGCTTTGAGCAGTCGGCTGTATACCGGATCGCGTTTCTCTTCGTGTTCCTCAACGGCGCGGCGTTCGCAATCCATGCGGCGAGCGATTTCCTCCGTCAATAACTGGTCCCAGAGCTTCCAGTCCAGCCGTGCTGCCACCTTCGCCGCAATGTCGCCTCCTCCGCTTCCGTATTCGCGCTCAATCGTGATGATCCGAATCATGGATGGACCTCTCGGGGCGGGTGGTCCTCACCCTAACTCGACTTTATACCCTCGCCCCCTTGGGGGAGAGGGTGTCCGTCAGCCGACGGACAGGTGAGGGGGTTGGTCCGGCACGATATTATGTAACCCTCAGTAGCAGTGACCTTCGTTCGGCACTACAAAGCAGCCTCGACTCCGCCGCCCGGTTGATTCTTTCTCAACGCAAATGACAGAAAAAACATGATGCCCGCCCCGACACATAGAACCCAGAATGTATCGATATAAGCCAAGGTAGTTGCCTGCCCTATCAGCGCTCGATAGACCCTGCCATACGCCTGGCTCGTCGCTCGAGAGGCATCCAAACCCAAGACAGCCAGATGCGCCGCCAAAGCCTTGACCGCCTGCGTGAAAGTTGGTTGACTGGGGGCCATGTGCCGCACCAGGTACACCTGGTGGAATTGCGCTCGGCGCGCAATCAGCGTGGTGACCATGGACGTACCGATGCTGCTCCCGATGTTCCGCATGAAGTTCACCAGGCCCGCCACACTGTTGCTCTTCTCCGCCGGCATTCCCACGTAGGAGACCAGGTTGATAGGAACGAACAGGAAAGCCAACCCGCCCACCTGCACCATTCGTAAGATGCTGGCGAATCGAAAGCTGATGTCGAGATCAAGATGTTGCGTGGAATAGAACATGGCCACGGAGAGCGCCAGCCAGCCGAAGGCAATCATATAGCGTGCCTGGATCTTGGCGGCGAGCGCCCCCACGACCGGCATCTCGAAGAGCAGCAGCAGGCCGCCGCCGGAAAGCACCAGGCCCGCTGATGACGCCGTGTACCCCATCAGCGTCTGGAGGAACAGGGGCATCATGACCAGGCTCGAGAACAGCATGATTCCCAGCACAAACATCATGGCGTTGGCGCCGAGGAAGTTCAGGTTCTTAAAGAGCCGCACTTCGATGATGGGGGTCTTGTAAAACCATTCAAAGATGACCAGCGAAACAAGCGCGACGGCGGCGATTACTGCGAGCGTGAGAATGAACTGCGAACCGAACCAGTCGTCTTCCTGACCTTTGTCGAGCATGATCTGCAGGGCTCCCACACCGAGCGTGAGCAGAGCTACGCCAATATAGTCGATCTTCACTCCCGCGCCCGCCGCGCGCTTCGCCCACGGCGGGTCTTCCACCAGACGATAGACGAGAAACAGGGCCAGGATGCCCACCGGCAAGTTGATGAAGAAGATCCAGCGCCAGGAATAGTTATCGGTGATCCACCCGCCCAGCGTGGGCCCAATCGTGGGCGCAATAATGGTGGTGATGCCATAGAGCGCGAAGGCCTGCCCGCGCTGCTGCGGCGGAATAACATCCGCCAGGATGGCTTGCGACATCGGCTGCAGCCCGCCGCCGCCCGCGCCTTGCAAAACCCTGAACAAAATCATCGCCCCAAGACTAGGCGCGAAACCGCAGAGCAGGGAACTTATGGTGAACACAACCAGGCAGATCATGAAGAATCGCTTGCGGCCCAGCGCGCTCGCCAGCCATCCGCTGATGGGCAGTATGATGGCGTTCGACACCAGGTAGGAAGTCAGCACCCAAGTGCTCTCGTCGGTGCTCGCGCCCAGGTTGCCCGCCATGTAAGGCAGCGCGACATTGGCGATGCTGGTGTCCAGCACCTCCATGAAGGCCGCCATCGCAACTACGACCGCGATCAGCCATGGGTTAAACTTGGGCCGCCAGGGCTCGGAAGGCAGGGCAGACTTTGGGCTTTCGACCGAGGGGCCGCCATTGCGCGAGTTGCTAGGGCCTTCAGTTGTCTGCGCCATATCTCCTGCTTGCTCTTGTAGCTATGGAAGCATCTGCCCGTGGTTTAGAGCTCCCGCGCAATGAAACGCCCGGTCTCCTGGTCTGAAAATTGTGGTGCGGGCGTCCCGCCCGCTGTCGCGCGGGCATTCCTTCGCTGTGCTCAGGACAGGCTCTGCCCGCGCGCGGGAGCGAGACGCTCCCGCGACCGCGGGCGAGACGCCCGCGCCACATCCGTCCACTGTTGGCCCATTTTCAAGGTTTCCGGGTGCCCGTCAGCCGACGGGCATGAGCGACTGCCTTGACGACCCTTCGCGTAGTGCTATTTCAATTCGGTATTCTCCTGCCCGGTCCTGATCCCATGAAAAGTGAAAGCAACCGTCGTTCCAAAGCTGGGCGTGGGCCGTCGGCAACAGCTATCTGTATACAAATCAGGCGCTAGGCAAGAAAGAGTAGCATCCTCAGGCCGGCCAAACTCATCCGGGAGGGCAAAAGAATTTGGCGAGTTATCGACAGGTGTCGGCATTCCGACGCGTTCGCCCGCCAGCTTTCGCTCGCCCGAATCGCATCCCTAGGGATACAATTAGAAGGCAATGCCGACGGTTCTCAGACGGGGTGCCTATCGGTTTTTCTTTGTTTCCTTGGACAGGAGCGAGCCGCCGCACATCCGTGTGCGACGCGAGAACATGGTCGCGAAAATCTGGCTCGAACCCATAGCGCTCGAGCGTGCCGGGGGCTTTAGCCGGATGGAATTGAGTATAATCCTGAAGCTCGTTGAGGAGCATCGCGAACGACTAATGAGGAGTTGGTATGAGTTCTTTGGCCGTGGAAGTCCAGGAGCCACGAGGTAAATCGGTGAAGGTGAGCGACGAAGGGCTAACGGTCGATCTCGTAGATGGGCGGACGATCACGGTGCCTCTCGGTTGGTTCCCCCGCCTTTGGCACGGGACGCCGCAGGAGCGCAATCATTTCGAAATCTTCGCAGACGGCGCCTACATCCACTGGCCCGACCTGGACGAAGATCTGACTGTTGTGGGTCTGTTGGCGGGGCAGCGCTCGGGAGAGAGCCCGCAATCTGTAAAGAAATGGCTGGCGTCTCGTAAGACGAGAAGTCATCGCAAGTGATGGGATTTCTTAAGCATAGCCTTTCCCCGCCAAAGAGAAAGGGTGTCGGGTAGCGTTTTAGTTAGATTTCTGGTTTCTTTCCTGAAAACGGTACCTGCCACCGTTTCTCCCCTAG
>CAWJHY010000004.1:0-36454 GCA_963842495.1 uncultured Acidobacteriota bacterium | reverse complement strand
GCCGGGCGAGCTTGAATCCGAGCGCTTACACGGAAGCGGTGTAGCGCCCCACGGGTAAGGCGGGGAACTCGTAGTCCCCGCTCTCATTCGTGGTCACCGTGCGGGTGACATGAGTGTCGCTTTGAGCGGCGGTGACGCTGGCGCCCGGCACAAGCGCGCCGGAGGGGTCCGTCACGGAAGCCTCGAATGGTTCCCGTACGTCTGAGCCCACCCTGCGTTGACGGCAAACAGAAAGAAAAGGAGTCCGAGCACACAAAAGAACGCCTTCACCTTCATCTTTGCTCCTATCGGATTGCGCCGCGGATCATTCGAATGCGTCGCACCGGAATTTTGATGGCATGGAAATTCAATTTTCCAGACTCTATTTCGCAAATTAAAGTAAGAAGCGCGCGACGTCAAGAAAAGATTTCAAGTTCTGCGATTTTTTCTGAAATTTTTTTGAACTCGAGCGAGGCGAGTGCGATAAAGATGTCGGGTGTCAAGTTTCAGGTGTTGGAAGACATGGTGCGGGCGTCTCGCCCGCTGTCGCGGGAGCGTCCCGCTCCCCGCACGCGGGCAGGACGCCCGCGCCACCCCGACTGCCGCCGGGCCGCACCTCAGCGCCACAGTTTGGCAAACATTACCTTCTCTATCGCTGCTTGGAGTTCTGGCGAGAGCTTCCTGCCCTGCGAGGTCAGGTAAAAGACATCGATGGCCTTTTCGCCTTCCGTGTCGATCAAGGCGATCTCGATGTTGCAGCCCAGTTCGGCGAGGACGGAGCTGACTTGGTAGAGCAAGCCGGGGCGATCCTGGGTGATCAGCTCGAGCAGGCTGCTGTGGGAAGAGCTCGAGTCGTCAAAGCGGAGTTTGGTAAGAATGGTAACTTTGGGTTTCCGGGTCTGAGCGGCGTGGAGCCGTCCGCTGAGGAGCTTGGCGAGCTCCATCCTTCCTTCAAGGACATCGACGAGGTTGGATTTCAGGCGCTCCGCCTCGGAAGGGTTCAATTCCAGCGTGCGATAGAGGTCGCCGAAGCGGAAAGTGTCCAGGACCACCCCTGCCGCGTTGGCGAAAGCGTCGGCTTTCACGATGCTCATGCCCCACGCGGCGAGCGTCCCCGTGATCGAGGCAAACAGAAACGGCCGGTCCTGGGTAATGACGGTCAGCTCGTGCAGACTGCCCTGCGCCTTCAAGTGAACTTGCGCCGGCGCCGACGCAAGCCGTTCCGCCAGCTCAAGGTGCAACGCAATTTCCTCGGGCGAATGGGCCGCCAGGTAGCGCCGCGGAAACCCCTCGAGAAAACGCTCGACCTTTTCCCGGCTCATGGAGGGCGTCAGCAACGGCAGAATTCGTTCCGCCGCTGAGGCGCTGGCGACAGCGAGTGTCAGCCGCTCGTCATCCGCGCTGCGAGCCAAGTGATTCGCTGTTGAGGCGTAGAGTCGCCACAAAAGTTCGGTCTTCCAGGGCGTCAAGGCTTCCGGATTGACCGACTTGATGTCCGCGTAGGTCAAGAGCGACAGCATCTTCAAACGCTCGGTCGTCTCGACTTTCTCCGCGAAGGCGCGCACGGTTTCCGGCTCGAAAATGTCGCGCCGCTGCAAGGTGGTGGACATCTCGAGATGGTTGACGATGAGAAACCGCACGGTGGTGCGGTCCGGCGGTGCCAACTCGAGCCGCGTCATGATTGCTTCCACCGCCTGGCGGCTTCCCTCGACGTGGTCTGGTGTCTCCATGCCTTTGCCCACGTCGTGGAAAAGCAAGGCGAGGTAGAGGAGTTCCGGTTGCTCAAGTTCTTCCAGGATCTCGGCGAGTCGATCTTCCCAATCCGGCGCCGTTTCCGAATGTGGCCGGTCGCGCAGCTTCCGGCGAGAGAGAGCGTGCAAGTTCTGAATAGTCATGAAGGAGTGCTCGTCCACCGTGTAGCGGTGAAAGAAGTCCCGGATGACCAGAGAATCAATCGCCTGGAACTCCGGGAAAAGAGCCCTCAGCACACCCAGCCGATTCATCTCCCGCAAGGCCTTGGCCGCGGCCGGGAAACAAAGTATTTGGCGAAAGTGGTTCCAAACTACGCCCGCCTCCAGGCGGTTGGTCACTCCATGAGCCAGGGCTTCGGCAACGGCTCTTTCTGCCTCGCGGCTCACTTCCAGCCCGTGCCGCGCCACGATTTCAAACAAACGCAGAACCAGCGCGGGGTCCTGGGCCGGCGCCGCAGGCTGGCGAAAGTAGACCTTCTCCCGCAGGACGGAGAAATCCGCATTCGAGAGGCGTGATCTCCAGTTTTGGAACAGCCCATAGAGTCCCGTGCCGGCAGGCGTGTAATCGTCCAGAAGGCGCAGGGTAAGTTGGCAGATGGAGCGGACGCGGCGAAAGTAAGCGCGCATCCAATCCTCGGGACTGGGCGGCGGTAGCTGCGTGCCGCCAGAGTCGGGGTCCACGCCGCGCCGGACAGCCGATGCCGCGAGCGCAGGCCTCGTCCTGGCATTCGTAGCTCAACTGATTGTCGTCGCGTTCACGGAAATAGTGAAGAAAACAGCGGGTGGCGCAGAGGAATTCCCACGCCGGGCCGACCTCGGCGCGCCAGGCTGCCGGCCAAAGTTCTTCCGGCGGGCTCCAGACTTTGTGCTTCGCGATCGCCGAGATGCGAGCCAGCCACCGGCAAACATGATAGTCCCGGAGGCCGCCGGGGCCATCTTTGAGGTTCGGCTCAAGATGAAAAATGGTGTCGTCATACTTCCGATGCCGCGCGCGTGTGATCTCTGCCAGGTTGCGAAACAGGTCTTGATGATCTCGCGACACCAGGTGCGGATAAACGTCGTCGTGCAACCGGTTAAAGAGTTCAGGATCACCCGCCAGGTAACGGCAATCAAGCAGTGCGACGTTGAACTCGAGGTTCTGCCGGTAGAGCCGGCCGCACTCCGCCAGCGTGTGCACGCTGTGTCCGACCCGAAGTCGCAAGTCCCATAATTCCCGTAGAAGGGCCGCGATCGCCATGCGCTGGGAGGCCTGCTCGGCGCTGCTTTCGGAGAGGAACAGCAGGTCAATGTCCGAATGCGGAAAGAGTTCTCGCCGGCCATAGCCACCCAGAGCGAGCATGCAGAATTTGCCCGGTTGATCGAGTTGCGAGGAAAAGTAGTGGCGGTACAGCGAGGCCACCGCCGTGTCCACCACCTCCGAACGCCCACGCAGCGCCGCCAGGCCATCACCTGTGCCGTCGAAAGATTGCTGGATTCTTAGGGATTCTGAAGCGTAGAAATCCGAGAGGCTGAAGGCGGAGATTAGTCCTCTATTTTCTGTTTTCCAATTTCCAGTTTCCACTACAGCGCCGCATCCCCGCGCTCATCGTTGCGAATACGGATGGCGTCGTCCACGTGCGTCAGGAACACTTTTCCGTCGCCGATCTTCCCGGTCTTCGCGGCTCTTAGAATGGCCTGCACGGCCTGTTCGGCGAGGGCGTCCGGGATCACCATCTCAATCTTGATCTTGGGGAGCAGATCAACCTTGTACTCGTTCCCACGATAGAACTCGGTGTGTCCCTTCTGCCGGCCGTGCCCACGCACCTCCAGGACCGTCATGCCTTCCACGCCGATCTCATGGAGAGCGTCCTTGACCGCGTCGAACCTCGAGGGCTGAATAATCGCTTCGATTTTTTTCATTGGCCAATATCCTTCCATGTGGTGCGGGCGTCTCGCCCGCCCTGGCGTGCCCTTACTGAAGATCGGTACGGGCATGCCATGGCATGCCCGTACCCTCAAACCTCCAAATTGTAACCCTCTTCCCCGTGTTGCGACAGGTCCAGGCCCTGAATCTCTTGCTCGGCCGGAACGCGCAGACCCACCACCACATCCACAATCTTCAAAATGACGAGCGTGCCGACGATCGCCAGGGCCCAGGCAATAACCACACCCACCAGTTGGTTCAAGAGTTGGTGGGCATTGCCGTCGATCAAGCCCACCGGCAGGGCATTACCCTTGCTGTCTTTATAAATCGCATTCACCGCTTGGGAGGCAAAGACGCCGGTCAAGAGCGCCCCAATGGTGCCGCCCGCGCCGTGCACCCCGAACACGTCAAGAGAATCATCGTAACCGAACAGGCCTTTCACCTTGGCCACCATGAAATAGCAGAACACGCCGGCGATCAGACCGATGACCAGCGCAGGCATGGGCGCCACAAACCCGGAAGCGGGCGTAATCGCCACCAAGCCTGCCACCGCTCCTGAAATCGCTCCCAGCACACTGGCTTTTCCGCGCGTCAGCCACTCGGCGGCCGCCCAACCCAGGGCAGCCGCGGCGGCTCCGAAATGCGTGGCCACGAAGGCGCTCGAGGCGAGGCTTCCGGCGGCCAGCGCGCTCCCGGCGTTGAATCCAAACCAACCCACCCAAAGCAGGCAGGCGCCGATGAAGCTCAGCACCACGCTGTGGGGCGGCATCGGCTCTTTCGGATACCCCAGCCGTTTGCCCAGGTAGAGCGCGCAGACCAGTGCCGACACCCCGGAAGTCACGTGCACGACGGTCCCACCGGCAAAATCCAGCGTGGGGAAGGCGCCGCCCAGAGAGGCATTGAGCAAGCCTCCCTTCCCCCAAACCATGTGGGCCATGGGGTCGTAAACGATGATCGTCCATAAGGTCATGAACAGCAGCATGGCGCTGAACTTCATCCGCTCCGCAAAGGCGCCCGTGATCAAGGCCGGCGTGATAATAGCGAACATCAATTGGTAGACCATGAAGGTCTGTTGCGGGATGGTGGCGGCGTAGTCGGGATTAGGCGCTGCGCCCACCCCCTTGAGGAAAAGGTAGCCAAGCCCTCCCAGGAATCCCCCGCCCCCGTGGAACACCAGGCTGTAGCCGAAAAGAGCCCAGAGCACGGTCACCAGCACCATCAGGGTGAAACTCTGCATCATGGTGGCCAGCACGTTCTTTTTTCGCACCAAACCGCCGTAGAAAAGCGCCAGGCCAGGTCCGGTCATCAGCAGCACCAGCGCCGCGCTGGTCAGCATCCAGGCGTTGTCGCCGGAACTGCGCGCATCGGCAATCTCCTGTTCGAGTTGAGCCACACGGTCGGCAGTATTGGAAGCCGGCGCGGCCTGCGCTGCGGGGGCCGGGTTATCGGATGGCGCCGAAGTCTGAGCGAGCCCCCGACCGCCCGCCAATCCAACCACCAGCACCAGTCCCAGAAAAAGCCGGGTGAGCAACCTAGGCATGGAATTCTCCTCTGAATTCTGAACCGTTATTTGGGGTGATGACAGTCTCTATTATAAGAACTTACACGGGATTCGCCCAAATCAAATATATTTATGAGCATGAAAAAAGGCGGACGCAGACTCCTGACTTTTGGAGTCTGTCGTCAAGGGAGTCTGTCTGGCAACGTCGCAATACTGTCATTCCGAGCCCTTCGCTGTCATCCTGAGCGAAGCGAAGGATCTCGCTCTGAGTGCTCAGGGTAAACTCCGCGAGGAATCCGCCGCTGTCATTCTGAGCGGAGCGAAGAATCTCGCTCTGAGTTTTTTCAACGCGCTGCGAGATTCCTCGTCGCCTGCGGTCCCGCCGAAAATCACCCCCGGCGGCCACTGTAGGGGCACGTCCCGGGCGCCAACAAGGGTTCGACCGGTGTGCCCCAGCCGTCGCGAAGGTCGACGACCAAAAAAAGTTGGCCAAAAAAAGGTGTTGACATTATCGCAATATTGCGATATATTTCGGCTTGGCTGGGAAAGGAACCGAATGCCTGTCACCACGGTGGTCTTTTTCACGGAGGAAGATGGGGCATGCCCCCTGCTGCTGTGGTTGGACCGGTTGCCGGCCAAAGTGCAGGATAAATGCATCGTGCGAATCGAGCGACTGGCAGAAATGGGCTATGAACTGCGCCGTCCGGAGGCCGACTTTCTACGCGACGGGATTTACGAACTCCGGGTTAGCTTCCAGTCAGTGAACTATCGGATGCTTTATTTCTTTCATCGACAGACGACGGTGATCTCGCATGGACTGACCAAGGAGAAGCAGGTTCCCGACCGGGAGATTGATGTGGCGGTTCGCCACCGCGAGCTATTCGAGCAAGACCCAGCCAAACATACCTATGAGGAGCCAGACCATGAATAACCCTCGGAAGACATCCAACGCCGTTCGGATCCTTCATCGCCGCTACGTAGGCGAAGATGCACAGCGGAAGGCCTCCTTGGAGCGGGAGCGGGTAAACGCCGAGGTCGCCCGCACCATTTATGAGCTTCGCGAACAAGCGGGGCTCAGTCAAAAAGAGTTGGCGGAGCGGGTGGATACAACGCAATCCGTCATCAGCCGCCTGGAAGACGCGGATTACGATGGGCACTCGCTCACGATGCTCAACCGCATTGCCAAAGCCCTCAACCAGCAGGTTCAAGTCGTCATGCAACCAAAGGAACGCAATTTGGAGACGGTCATGAGCCAGGGCGCGAACGTAGCCATCCTAGAGCCGGACGTGGCCAAGGTGTTCCGCAGTTCGGCGGCAGTGAACGAAGCTCTCCGATCTCTGCTGCAAATATCCGAAACCACCCGCCGCCTGACAAGGCGCTCGAGTGGATTGGCAGTGGGCGCCCGCCGCTGACCGCCCGCGTCAGGCTCAGGTGCAGATCTCTGCAACTCCCCGGCGCTTTGCAAGAAGGTAGCGCGGCCCTGCAGTTCAAGGTCCGCGGTTCTTCCCCGTCACAACGAAAAGCCGCGAACCTCGAGAATCAGGTCCGCGCTACCTTGCTGTCACGCTGCGATGAGCCCATTCGGATGGTGTCCGTAGCGCCAGCATTCGCGAAAAAGCCTGTCGCGAAAAAGCCTTGCCCACGGCACTGCGCTGGTGGATAATTCACCACGTTGTCCTTTGCCTGGGAGTCCAGGAAGCGCTCATGTTACGATGGAGCCTGGGCTGCTTCCTCTTCCCGGTGGACGATTCGAACCCCTGGCCGGGAGCGGGTATCGAATGCCAGCTGAGAAGGGGGCGTGCGTTCGCGTTCTATCGTAGCCGGGTAAGAAGACTAAGCTTTTGAGGGGAGGCAACTCGTGTCCGTCACAATCTCCTTGCTCAATATGAAGGGCGGGGTAGGCAAAACCACACTAGCTGTAAACCTTGCTTGGCACATGCACCAAAAAGAGAAGTGCAACGTCTTGTTAGTCAACCTGGACCCTCAGTTCAATGCGACTCAGTACGTAATGGACTACAAAGCGTTCCAAGCTCACCGGCAGAAGGCAGGCACGGTTGCGGATTTGCTTATAGATCAGCCTTCCCTTGATTTACGGTTGAAAAAGGTTAAGAACAACCCTCGGACTGCCCTTCACAAGATTCGGACCAGTGATGGCAAGCGACTCGATATCCTCCCTTCGGAACTTGGCTTGGCGTGGGTGGTCAAGAATCCCGCTCAAATGGACTATCGCCTCGAAAAGCTGCTTTCTCGTATCAGGGGCGACTACGACTACATATTTGTTGACTGCGCCCCGACCGATTCCGTTCTAACCACCATGGCGCTGACTGCGTCCGACTACCTGCTAATACCAATGCGCCCTGACAGGTTTTCAATCTTGGGGTTCGCAAACTTGATCGAAACGATTAAGACATTCAGGAGCAATTGCCCAGATCCACACGAGGTTAAGGTTCTGGGCATTGTCTTTACTCAAGTGACGGGCACGTCTGATGTCGAGCGACAGGCAATGGACGAACTCCGCAGCGAGGCAATAAAAGAGAGTACGCACCGGTTCTCGTCGTCGTTGAAATACTCCAATTCGTTTATTCGATCTGTGAGGGACCAAACGCCCATTTTCGAGACGCTATACGCCCATGCCAACCCCAAATCCGCGGTTGGGAAAATCGCCGACGAACTGAAGGCACGTATAGAACATTTCTCTCAGAACTAGCATCCCGCAAAGGGGAAGAACTCGTGAAGAACTCCAACGTCCACGCTATACTCAGTGACGTCCACCGGCTATTGAGCCAATATACTCCCGCCGATTTTGTGGCTGCAAGCCGCTACGCCGGAGTGTCTGACACCATCAGATCCGTACTCCTCGCACTCGCCAATGAGACTGCGCCGTCGCGTCAGCGCTCAGTAAATGAGCTTCGTCGCGCAGAAGGCCTAAAACAGCATCCCGGCGATAAAAGGCAGCCACCCACGAAGGATAGCGTCCTCGATGCAATTCTCAAGTCTCCCCGGTTTGCCAACTCGCGTGCGATTGTCGAGTATGCTTCTACGTACGGACTCAACATTCAAGCCAAACCGAAGGACGGGAAAGAGAGGGTGGCGCGGCGACTCGCGGCTGCGATAGAGTCGGCTTCGGAGCAGGCGCGGGCTGAGATGCTGGCTGGAATTGGAAGGGAGAAGGGAAACCAGACTCAAGGCTGGATCGATGTAATAAAGAGCGCTCGCACATGAGTAACCCAATACGCCGGGCACAACTCCGGGAGCAGGTTAATAATTACGTTGACGACTCCTCCGCGATGCTAAGTGCATGCCTTGCAGCAGCCCGGTCAACAAAATCATTTCAGGATATTTATGCTATCTCGCTGTCCGCGGATGTAGTTCTCAAGAGCCTGGCTGTCCCATCGCTACGACCTCGCCTGGCGGCCGCCAGGTCCATTATTCTTCGAATTCCGATGCTGGCAAGCCTGGGGCAATCGTCCCTTGCAGCAGTGGAATTGCGCCGCCTTGTAGAGCTCACGCTGTGGACGGTGTACTTTACTGACCATCCTATTGAGTGGTTTAGTTTCGCACGGGGTTCGAACGCCGGGTTTTCGCAGGACGCCCGACAACCTATCTCCTACGCTGCTCGTAGAGAATTGGTCCACTATTTTGAGTACGCTCGTGAGCTCATGAGCGATGAGCCGTCAGGGCTCGCCACGAACGCGATTGATATGATGAAGCAACTGACGCGTGACTTAAATGCGACGGTTCACGCAGGTGAATTGGCACAGTCAGTGAAAAGGATTCCGCCCCACGAGGATGTGTCGGATCCTGTACTCCAACGATTCAAGCGACTTCAGCAGCCAGTTCTTGCCAATTGTTGCGTGCTGCTCGCCGCCTATCGCAGACCGCAATTTGATCGATTCACTGCAACTGCGCGCGCTCACTTTGACTGGCTTGTTGGTTCAAAGCTCCGGCGAGCAGTGAGGCAAGGGCCATTCGGACTGGCTTAGCCGGATGCCGAGTTCGGAGCGATGCTACCGCCCTCCGTGGAAAGCCTAGGAGGGGAACCTTCTTGGGGCACCGCATACGGCGGTTCTGGACGGGTGGGCGCGCGCGCGGGTGGCGCACACATCGGTCTCCATGTATGTGACCTTCTGCTCCACCAGGTCAATCGTGCCGCATACACAAAAACAAGTGCACGCGCCACCCGCGTGGACCCTTCCCGCGAGGCCAAACCCCCGGTCGATTGTAGCGGCACCGACGGCGCTCGCCCTTACTCGCACGCGGAGGCGGTCATGATGAAAGTCTTTATCGGGGGGTCTCGGCGGGTGTCGCGGCTGGACGAGCAGGTACGCGGCCGCCTCGACGAAATTATCCGAAAGCAGTTGCCCGTCATCATCGGCGACGCCAATGGCGCGGACAAGGCGGTTCAAGACTATTTCCGGACCTGCGGGTACGAACAAGTTGAGGTTTTTTGCACGGAAGGACGCTGCCGAAACAATATGGGCAATTGGAAAACCAGGCCCGTTCCGGCTCCGGCTGGCCGGAAGCACGATTTCGAGTACTATCAGCCAAAGATCGCCTGATGGCGGACGAGGGTTCTATCGGCTTCATGCTTTGGGATGGCAAAAGCCGAGGGACGCTCGCCAACGTACTCCGGCTCATGGAACAGGGCAAAAAAGTCGTCGTCTACCTGGCTCCGTCAAAGCAGTTTACAACCCTCAGGAATATGAGCGACTGGGACCAGTTCATCCGGAACCCGCACTTGGGGGTCACCCGTCAACAAGCCCATGTTAACCCGCAAGGCCGCGGGTCGAGAGAATATAGCTTCTTCTAACCTACCGAAAGGCTGACAGACCACGACCGATCACGACCGGCCATCATTCCAGAACGTGCCGCCACCTTGACCGTAACTCGGCAAACGTTTGATGCGCTCTGGCAAGCAACTGACGTTCAAGCGAAGGGGCAGGTCCTCATTTTCCGGCCACGGGCGTGCCACGAAACGACATTTCGTCGCAATCAATCTTCCTGGCGTGGTCCCGTGGGGCAGGGCGAGGGAATTCGGGAACGTCCGCTCGCTTTTTTTGCATTTTCCACTTGACAATCGCTTGCACCTGTGATAGCCTACCATGATGGTCTGTTTGTGGACACATTGTCGTAGGCGAGCGCCGGGATGGCCGGATGGGGAAGGAAAAGCGGGATGGTCCTGGGGCACTCGAGAGGGGTTGGCTTCACAACTACAAAAAATAGTACGAACGAAGCCAGTATGTTTTTGAAAACAAATGTGGCCATGCAAGGATTGTGGAAACGAAGCTAAGAAGTATATGGAAACAAAGGAGTTATACGAGAATACCGGGAACGAAGCTAAGAAGTTGCTGAAAACAAACGACATAACTCTCTCGTAGACTGTAAATTATGCGTCGTTTGCGCACAAATTAGCACCAATCGAGCGCTAAAAAGCGCGAAAACAGCGCGTTTTGCGCAAAACGAAGCGCAGCTTCCGGATCGAAAATCAGGGCTAGGCGAGAGAAGGCAGCCGCTGCCATGTCTCACTGAGGAGATGCATGAGACCAACTCTTAGACTACTCGAGGACGAACTGCGGGATCGGATCATCTCGGAAGCGCGCGAGGTGGTGTGTGAACTTGGACTTGAAATCCACAATGGGCCCGTACTGGATTTACTGGCCGAGCACGGCGCGAAGGTGGACAAAGACGTCTGTAACGCTCGTCTTACACAGGACCTCATTGACCGGGCGCTCGCCACCGTTCCGCGCTCTTTCAAACTCTACGATGTCCTGGGGAACGAAACTCACGACTTTCAGGGCGAAAACGTATATTTCACGCCTGGCTCGACCGCGCTCAACATCCTGGATAACCGAAGCGGGGAAATGCGCCGGCCCACGACAAGCGATTACGTGCAGTACGTGAAAGTGACGAACGGCCTGCGCCAGATCGCTTCTCAAAGCACCGCCCTGATCCCTGCGGATGTTGACGACAAGATCTCAGACAGCTACCGGCTCTACCTAAGCCTGCTTTACGGAGAGAAGCCGGTGGTTACGGGGGCGTTCACGGTGGCGGGGTTCGAGGTCATGAAGGACTTCCAGGTGGCCGTGCGCGGAAACGAGCCGGGGTTGCGCGCCAAGCCGTTGACCATTTTCTCCGTTTGCCCCACCGCGCCGCTCAAGTGGAGCGACGTGACCAGCCAGAACCTGGTGGACTGCGCCCGCTGGTCGATTCCCGTGGAGCTGATCTCCATGCCGCTCTCCGGACTGGTGGCGCCGGTCACCCTGGTGGGCAGCCTGGTACAGCAAACCGCCGAGAACCTGTCCGGGGTCGTGATCAGCCAGCTTGTGAATCCCGGCCATCCGCTCCTGTACGGCGGCTCGCCCGCAGTTTTCGACGTGCGGTTCGGGACCACACCCATGGGCGCGATCGAGACCATGATGCTGGACTGCGCCTCGAGCGAGATCGGGAAGCGCCTGGGAATGCCCACGCAAAGTTACATCGCCCTCAGCGACGCCAAGCAACTAGACTCTCAGGCTGGGCTAGAGTCGGGCATGGGCGCGCTGCTGGCCGGGCTGTCAGGGATCAACAGCATTTCGGGGCCGGGAATGCTGGACTTCGAGAGCTGCCTGAGCCTGGAAAAGCTGGTGGTTGATAACGAGATTTGCCGCATGGTCCACCGCTTGCTCGAAGGCATCGAACCTCGCGAGGATTTCCCGGCGCTGCCCCTTTTCCAGGAGTTGAGACGCGAGAAGTCCCTGCTGATTGCCGACCATACGCGCCGCCACCTGCGCGAGGAGATTACGTTTCCGGGCCCGGTCATCGATCGCGGCAACCGCGGGCGTTGGGTCGAGGGGGGACGTCTGACCTTGCGGGAGCGGGCAGCGCAGGAAGTGTCGCGGCTCGTGGAACAGTACGCGCCCTCGCGTCTCCCTGAGGAAACTAAACTGGAACTGACACGCCTGATGGAAGGCGAAGCCCGGCGGTATGGGATGGATGCCTTGCCGACAATTGAAGGCTAGGGTTTCTCGACGATTCTGGTGCCGGCGCTGCGCAACTCTTCCGCGGCGAGTTCCGGCCGGACAGAATTGTAATAGACCTCTTTCAGGCTGTACGACTTCGACTTGGGCTGGCTCGCCGGCAGGATCTCGAAGTGCCAGTGAGAATCCTCGGCCAAGGTCGCCCAGTACTCCTTCCGGTCATATTTCGCCGCCACGTTGGGGGTCGTGTAGAGGACCAGGTGGTAAGACGACGATACAGTCTCCAAGCGCTGCAGAATCGACTTCAGAAAGTGAGCTAGCAGCAGTTGCCGATCCCAAGTCGCGACATCCTCTTCGAAGGAACAATGGTGGTTCAGGGGCAGTATCCAAATCTCGTACGGCACGCGGGAAGCAAATGGACAATAGGCCACGAATTGGTCGTCCCACTCCACGGTCCGGACTTGGTGGGCAGTTTCCTGCGCGGAAATGTCACAAAGAATACACCGTTCCTTGAGTGCGTAGTACTGCTGGAAGGATCGCAGTTTGTAGACGACCCGGCGGGGAATGAAAGGAGTCGCGGTAATCTGTGAGTGGGGGTGCTCCAAGTCCTGTCCCGCCAAGACGCCTTGGTTACGGGAAACGGTAACATACTTGAAACGGCGATCCTTCTTGAGGTCTGTGATTCTGGAGACATAGGCGCGCAAGACCTGGGCAACCGCTTCGTCGCTCAGGTGCGAGAGCGAGGTATCGTGCTTGGGCGATTCGATGACAATCTCGTGGGCGCCCAAGCCGCGCATTTTGTCATAAAGACCTTCTGCCCGGCGCTGGGCATCCCCTTCGATTCGGTACAGGGGTCGCAGGTGAGGGATTACGCGGACTTGCCACAGGCCGTTGCCATTCCAATGCGAGTAGATGGCTTGTGGGGCAAGCGCTTCCTGGCCCGGGCACAGAGGGCAAGCGCCAAATCTCGGCCACGGGCCGTCACCATTTTCCTGGATTATCCAATTCTGCGTAATGGGATCCCTGCGCAGTTCCATGCGACCTCCGACGACAACTAACGACGCGAAACGAAAGGCAAACCGTAAACTCACCTTGCGACCTTAGCAATGCTATTCTTATCAAATTCAATCCCTTGTCGAAAATAGCTCGCCCGTACTGGTACCGTGGAGATCCTTGGACCCGTCGGCAGCAGAAATCATCGGGCAGCTTCACGGCTGGCTCCTTGAAAAAAGCAGGCGCCCATGCCGCTAGCTGATTCTTCGTAAACTGATAATCGGGAGTCAGGGAAATAACCACGCTATCTAAATCCGCTGATAGTATTACACGCCGCAGACAATCTAATGTCAAGCACCTGAACTGTCAATAGATAACTACAGGTAAAGAGGCGGAAGTTTCGAAGGGGAGCCAGGAAGGTATTCGATTCGGCTACTCACTTATCAGGCTGGAAATCCAGAATTCTGCTTTGCACCTTGGCTCGCTGAAAGGCAGAGTTCACGAGTGCCACGGTGATGTCGCGGTTAATGAAGAACACGGCGCGCAGGCGGAACTCGGTGCCGAAGCTCACCGGGAACCAAACGCCTTCGTCAAATCGCTTGTACTCCACGTTGAAGCCGACTCCGGGAAAGTCGGTGCCCAGCAAGGTCCTCACGAAGAACGGTATTTTCCGTGACAATTTCGTATACACCCTCAGGGGTTCAAACTCCTCGGCGTCGATCATCGCTTCCCCTGCCCAGGTCAATTCACCCTTGTCACGCGGACGAAACCTTACGCGGTACACTCTTCGACCTTTAACCGTATCCTCACCCACCAAATCGAAGTGATACTGCTTCTGCTCCCCTGAGGTCAGCGGAAAGAGATCGCGGCCCAAGCCGTCTTTGGACTTGTCGTTGGAAAGGTCATCTCGGAAGCTCTGAACAAGACTGCTATCCACCCACCCGTCCTCAGGCACAGGCTCGCCTTGAAATGTCAGGTACTTCCCTTTGTGCCAGTAACGGCCTTCGATGTGTTTCAGTTCCTTCTTTGTCCCGTCCGGCGTGGGGGCGACCAGATAATCCGCTGTTTCCTCGCGCGCCAGCTTGCCGTTGGTCCGCAAGGTTGCGACATGAATGCGCTGCTGATAGACGTATTCAGCGCGTGCCTGTTCCGCCCGGTCCTGATTCGCGGCCACGCGAGCCATGATCTCGTCCACGGAGGGCGACGGTTGGTCGGCGCTCGCAAGCGTCCCCAGCGAGGCCAGCAGCAGAACACATGACAGCCTGAACATCGAGAACCCCCCACTGGAATATACGCATCGAACCTCTCACCGGGTGCAAGAAAATGGCAAGCGGGCAGATGGGCAGGTCGGCAGATGGGCAGGTGGGCAGATGATAGTCGGGAATGGACGGTAAGCAGTGGGCGACAGGCACGGTGGATTTCGGACACGCGGCCGCTGATTACTCCTCTGCGCATCGCCACCTGCCGATCTGCCCATCTGCCCACCTGCCCATTTCGCAAGTGGAAATCGGCCCCAGTGATCGGGCATAATGGTTCCCCGGTTGCAGTGACATGGCACTTTTTCTCGGAATCGATGGAGGCGGCAGCGGCACCCAGGCATTGCTAGGTGACGAAGAGGGGCGGATTCTTGCCAGAGCCGTAGCTGGTCCCTCGAACCCGACGAAAGTGGGGATTGAACGGGCCAAGAAAGAGCTGTTGCGCGTAGTGCGCAGAGCTCTACGAAGTGTTTCCAAGGCGGGCGCGCGAGGCGAGCCACGGCTTGTGGCCGGGTCGCCGAGGGGGCGCCATCATGAACCTCTGCTGGCGGCCGTTTGCGCCGGAGTGGCGGGTGTGGATCGCGCGGCGGTGAGTCGTCCGCTTCTGGCCTGGCTTCGCAATGCCGTTCCCGCTCGCCGTCATCTCCTGGTGACGGATATGGCGATTGCTCTGCACGCAGCCCTCGGAACCGCCGCCGGGATGATCGTCGAATCTGGGACAGGCTCCTTCGCCTACGCGCGAACCCTGCGAGGAGAAACCCTGCGCGCCGGCGGCTGGGGCGCTACGTTTGACGATCCCGGGTCCGGTTACGACTTAGGACGCAAAGCCATCATGGCAAGCCTGCGCGACTTCGACGGGCGGGGTGAGCACACCGTGCTGACTTCGAGGATCTGCCAGGCGCTGAAGCTTTCCAACATTACACAAATCGTGATGAAGAAGCTCAGCCCGCAGCAAGTGGCCGCGTTGTTCCCGCTGGTTTTGGGAGCAGCCCGCGAAGGCGATCGAGTGGCGCGCCGCCTCTGCTCCCAGGCCGCCTTTGATCTCGCCGAAATGGCTCTGGCGCTGGGCCGCCGTCTGGGGCAGCGAGGGGCCATCCCCGTTGTCTGTGCGGGCGGAATTTTCCGCTCCAGCCCGGCGCTGCGGCGGCGTTTTGTGCGCTACGTGCATCGGCACATGCCCTCGGCACGCGTGCGCCTTTTGCAGCGCGAACCGGTCGAGGGCGCTCTGGCCATGGCGCGCGAGTTGGCGTAGCGACGGTATATAGGGGCGGCCCTCGTCGCCGCCCGAGGGGAATCACAAGGGTTGCCCCTAAATGAAGGAGCTTTTATGTCTCAAATGATGAGAGAGATTCTGGAGCAGCCCCTGGCGCTCCAGCGCACTCTGGCCGCCGAGCGCGACCACGCCGTGGCATTCGCTGACTTCGCGCGCCAGCAGAATTTCCGGCTTATAGTTCTCGTGGCACGCGGGACATCCGACAATGCCGCACTTTTCGGACGCTACTTGCTCGAGTTAACCACCGGGATACCGGTCTCGATGAGCGCCGCATCGATACATACCCTTTATCACGCACGCCTGGATTTTCGCCAGACTTTGGTGGTAGGGATCTCTCAATCGGGCGAAGGAACGGACATCAATCTGGTACTCAAGTCAGCGAAGCGCTTGGGCGCCTACACGCTGGGCATCACCAACGAAGCGCGCTCGACCATGGCCGGCTTGGTCGATGACGTGTTCCTCGTGCATGCGGGGAAGCAGCGCTCTGTGGCGGCCACAAAGACCTACACGGGACAACTGCTGATCTTGTACCTCTTGGCCTCGAGCTTAAGCTCTCAAATTATCCTTAGCGACGTTTCTGAGATCCCGCACCGTGTCGAACTGGCCCTCAAGATGCGCCCGGAAATCGAGCAGGTGGTCGAGCGCTACCGTTACATGCGCCGCTGCGTGGTGGTGGGGCGCGGCATCAATTTAGCCAACGCCTACGAACTGGCTTTGAAACTGATGGAGACCTGCTACGTCGTGGCCGAAAGGTTCTCCTCCGCCGACTTCCTTCACGGGCCCATTGCGATGATTGAGAGGGACTTCCCGGCGCTGGTCTTTATGCCGCCCGGCAAGACTTTTCAAGAACTGCTGAAACTGACCGCACATCTGCACGCCTTGAAAGCCGATACCCTGGTCTTTTCCGCCTCGAACGCGCGGATTCCGAGCGCCGGGCGTGTGATTCGCATTCCCGATCCCGTCCCCGAAATCTACACGCCCATACCGTACATCGTTCCGGGGCAGATCTTTGCGGCCTTGCTCGCGGAAGTGAAGGGGCTGAATCCTGACAAGCCGCGAGAGCTTCAAATTGTGACGCAAACAATTTGAAATCTTACCAATTGGTAATGGACCCGTCGGGCCGGTGGAACAGGGGGATCGGTCGTGAGCGCTCGATAATCTCGGCCGCGAGTTGCAGCGGCTTGGTATCCAACGTTACGCCGAGTCCCGGACGGAGGTTGGGCCACATCTTGCCGTTACGGAAGTCGTAGCATTCCGGCAAGTGCGGGTAAGAAGTTTTCCCTTCGCCCGTCATTTCCATCAGCACTGGCCCCGAGAAGACCCCGCAGGCATGGACCAATGCGGCTTCCGACACCGGGCCGGTGAAGTGCGGTATCAGGCCCACATAATGTGTCTCGCAGAGGGCGAGGATCTTCATGTACTCGGTGATGCCGCCGACATTCGGCAAGGTGACTCGGGCATAGTCGATAAGCTGCTGCTCAATTAACGGGTTAACGTCCCATCGGCTGCCGAACTGCTCGCCGACCGCAATGGGGACTTTGACATGGGCGCGCAGCGCCTTGTACACGTCAGGATCCTCAGACCGGATCAGATCCTCGGCGAAGTAAGGCTCGAGCGGCTCAATCAGGGTGCTGAGCCGCACGGCATCGGGGAAGTCGAGGCGGGTGTGGTAATCGAGCGCCCAATCGCCATCTTTACCCACGCCCTCGCGGATCTCGACGCAGTCCTCATAGGTCTTGCGGACCATCTGATGGGAGTTGAAGGGTTGGCCGTCCGGCGGGTCTGCGGTGGCATAACGAAAGGCGCGGAAACCTGCCTCGAGGCAGGCGCGAGCGGTCTCCTTCAGGCTTCCGTGGCTCGGGAAACCCGTGGAATAACACTCCACGTGGTCACGCGCCAGTCCGCCGAGAAGCTCATACACGGGCACGCCCAGCGCTTTTCCTTTGAGGTCCCAGAGAGCAATGTCAATCGCGCCCAGGGCGTCTAGTTTTTCGCGCCCGGCGGGATAAAAGTAGCCACGGAACATCATCTGCCACAGATGATCAATGCGGAATGGGTCTTCGCCGATAATCATGGCGGCACACTGCGAGGCGGTATCACGTGAACCGCCCTCGCCGATGCCTGTGATGCCCTGATCTGTCTCGACGGTGACGATGTTGAAGCTCTGGTTAAAATGCTCAGGAGACTTCGGATTGTGGTAGAAACGAACGCGAGTAATCTTCAGGGAAGAAGACGGGGCCAGGGCATTCACCCTTGGCGGCATCGCCAGAGCTGCGGCTCCCGCCAAACCGGCCGATTGCAGAAAATGACGCCGTTGCATAGGACCTCCTGTTGAGGGAGTATAACGCAGTTAGCTGATCAGGTGTGCCGTGATGCCGATTCGCGTGCAGGCTTTCGCGAGCGCGGCGTCAGCAGTCAGAATTGGGCAACCTTGCATAGCCACCACCGCCAGGTGCAAGGCATCCAAGGTTTGGAGCGGAACGGTGAAAGTCGCGAGCCACTCACGTGCTTTTGCAAAATGTTCGCGTTCCAGCGCGAGTCGTTGGTAGATTCCTTGCTCTAAATGGGCTTGAAAGACAGCAAGCACGCGAAGCCCCTCTGCTGCGCGGATCTCACGGGTGCGCACTTTGCGGGCGAGCACGGACAGAAATTCCGTCTCCACCAGCCAGCTAATCGCCAGCCGCGCTTCTCTTTGCAAGGCTTGCTGCGCCCGGCTGCTTAGTGGCTCGGGGCAGTAATAAGCGGCTAGAACACTGGTGTCGATGTATGTCAATAGCGGCTGCTCCGACGGGCTTCCTGGATGCACTGGCTCAACGGTTTGCCACGAAGTTTGATCGAGGCTCGAAAGTCGCTCAAGTCAGGAAGGGGCGGGACTTTTCGCTCCGGCCGGATGAACCTCGCGACCTCGACACCTCTGCGAAGCACGACAACCTCACTGCCCGCCTCGACCTCGTCCAGCAAGCGGCGAAAGTCTTCTCGTGCTTCTCGGACACTGACCTTATGTGTACCCATATCGTGGCTCCGTGTACACGTTCAGTGTACACCTAAATTTGCCTTGCGCACAAGGAGGAGAAATGGGAGAAAATCGGTGGTCTAAGATGCGGTTCGATTGGCACACGACTGGCACTCTCGGAGGCGAGATGCGGGCGACGTTCTTGGAGACTGCTTCCCCAAGGATTGGCACCCGCTCACGGTTGAGCGGATCCCGGTATTCGTTGTGGCTGATGCCCAAAGGAGAGATTCGCCGGCGGTTGGCGGAAGCTATCCTGGATTTGAGCGGGAAGTATTCCACGCCAGCCTTTGAGCCTCACGTGACTCTGGCCGGCGGTATCGTTGGCCCGGCGCGGAAGGTTGAATCGAAGATAAAGGACCTGGCCAGGAGAATCCCGCCTTTTACGGTTCGCCTGACCACGGTCGAAGGGCTGGAAGAGTATTTCCGCTGCCTCTTCATAAGAGTGGCCCAAACGCGTCCCATCATGCTAGCGAATGCGGTCGCCCGGGAGATTTTCCGCGTCGCAAAGCGGCCCGCTTTCATGCCGCACCTCAGCCTGCTTTATGGCAGCTTGCCGTCCAAAGAAAAAGAAAGAGTAATCGCTTCCGTGGGTCGCCGGTTCGAGCTCGAGTTCAAGGCGTCAACTCTTCACCTCTATCTCATCAAGCGCGAGCCCGAAGCCTGGCGCCGCGTGGCGAGCCGGGGCCTGGGTCTGTAAATCGCCCCTTTACGAACTTACCGGACTGCGTGCGGATTCTTCCAGCGTGGCGTCCTGTGCACGGCCCCCGAGCGGCCGACTATTTTCCGGTGGGATTGAAGGAAGCCAGAACGGTGGCGAAAACCTTCTTGTACTTCTCGTACTTGTCCTCGACGCTCCAAGCAGTGGCGACAAAGAGGATATCGCCGCGGCGGAAAACCATCACACGATTCAGAACTGGGCCCAGGGAGTCGTCGGTGGTCTTCATCAGGAAGTCTTCCCCTTGGCGCTCCGGCAGGTCCAGTTGTTGCCGCGCGGCGATGGTGCCGTTGGCGCTTTTCGCGAACGGTGGCGAAAACCTTCTTGTACTGCTCGTACTTTTCTTCAACGCTCCAGGCAGTGGCGATAAAAACGATGTCGCCGCGGCGGAAAACCATCACACGATTCAGAACCGGGCCCAGGGAGTCGTCGGTGGTCTTCATCAGGACGTCTTCCACTTTGCGCTCCGGCAGGTCCAGTTGTTGCCGCGCGGCGATGGCGCCGTTGGCGCTCTTCGCGTACACGTCCACAAGTGCGCTTACCGGCTTGTCGCCCGGTACGCGCATATACTGGACGTTGACCCCAAGGTCGTCCGCGCCGTTGGGATAAAACTCGATCATGGGAACCGGGCTCTCAGTGTCGTGGCTGAGCTGCCCGGGATCATAGTCGCTCAAATGCGACTCCCAGCCGGCCGGAACGAGAATCTCCAAGCTGAACTTAGGATCGCCGAAGGGTGTGAACTGGTGGCTGCCGAAACCCTTGGCCAATTCCTCCGCGGAAAAAAGCGAACCGGTGGGAAGCTGGTCCTTAGCTGACTGCTGAGGAGGGCTGCCGAAGAGAGAACAAGCGGCAGAGATCAGGAGAATAAGGACGAGACTGGACACTTTTGTTTTCATAAGGTCACACCTCGCGAGTGGCTTGATCCTATCACAAAAATGGGTCTCCGCTGCGCCCTCAGTTCTGACCGCAAGTTCCGAGCCCACCTCCTAGTGGAGGGCCAAGAAGAGCTTCACCACAGAGAGCACGGAGGGCACAGAGAAATGGCTTTCGGCCTGGCTCTGCGAACTCTGTGGCCTCTGTGGTGGGCTTCTTTTCGCACGGGTCACGCTACTCGGAGCCGCGCCACTTCTTGCTCGTCCAAGTCGATTCCCAATCCGGGAGCGTCCGGGATCTGGAGATAGCCGTCTTGGGCGTGCAACCTCTGGCGCGTAATCTTGTCGCGCAGAGTGGTTTCCTCTTCCGCCACAAACTCCACAATCAAAGCGTTAGGAATCGAATTCAAGAAATGCAGCGCCGCCGTGACGTTGATATAAGTCGTGAAGCCATGATTGGCCACCACCAGCCCCCGGTCATAAGCCAGGCTGGCGATTTTGAGCGCTTCCGTAAATCCTCCGCAGCGCGTCAGGTCCACTTGCACCACATCGATCTTTCCCTTGTCCATCAGCTCCAGGAACGACAGGCGGTTACTCTCTTCCTCACCGGCGGCGATTCGAATCGAAGTGGAGCGGGAGAGCTTCGCGTAACCCTCATAGTCATCAGGGCGAAGCGGCTCCTCGAGCCAGAAAATGTCAAACTCCTCGAAGGCGCGGGCTCTCTGCAATGCCGTCTTGGAATCCCAGACAAGACCGGCGTCGATCAACAAATCGGGGCCGTCTCCCAACCCCTTGCGCCCTTGCCTTACCAGGTCCACATCGGTCCTGGCGTCGCTGCCCATGGGGTCCCATCCGAACTTCACGGCCTGGAAGCCCCGGTCGCGAAAACGCCTGGCCAGGTCGTGCGTGGCTTGGGGCGTGGGGCCGAAGAGGGAACTGGCGTAACAGCGCAGCTTTTTGTGGAAGCCGCCGCCCAGCAATTTCCACACCGGCAGCCCTAAGGCCTTGCCCTTGATATCCCAAAGCGCCATGTCGATGCCGCTCATGGCATGAATGCCCACGCCTCTTCTGCCACCGTAAATGTTGGCGCGGTACATCTTGTGCCACAGGTACTCCGTCTCGAACGGGTCTTCGCCTATGACGACTTCCCTTAGCCCGGTCGCAGTGGTGTGGCTGAAGGGGCCTTCAATCGCTCCCTTAACCGCCATCGGGGCTGAATCGACCTCTCCGATACCGGTGATCCCAGCGTCCGTCGTCACCTTGACGATGAGCGCGTCCTGGCCGCTGTCGCATTGCGTCTTCACCTCCGGTTGGCGAAGGTAGATAGCCTCTACACCTGTTATTTTCATGATCGCAACCCTCGGAAGGCGTTGTAATTGGACTGCATGTTTACAAGATAACCCAGATTGACGTACAGTGTCGCGTGGGTTTTCCGGCGGCGACCGTCCCTGAAAGGATCTCTTATGAATTCCCTATCGAGACGTGAAATGCTGGCTTCCTTGCTGGTGGTACCTGCTGCACTCCGTGCTGATGAGGAGTGGTTCCCGCTCTTTGACGGCCGCACCCTGCACGGATGGATGGCCGGTGAGAACCAACACTCCTTCCGGGTTGCGGACGGGCAGATCGCCGCCAGCGGAGCGCGCTCACACCTCTTTTACAACGGACGGATTCGTAATGCGAGCTTTAAGAATTTCGAGCTCAAGGCGGAGTTCATGCCTTCCGCGGGAGCGGAGTCCGGCATCTACTTCCACACCGCGTTCCAGGCCAACGGGTGGCCGGAGAAGGGGCTCAAGGTCCAGATTAACAATACCTACACGGGCGACGGCGATCACCGCGAGCGCAACAAAACCGGCTCTCTTTATGGCGTGCGCAACATTTATAAGGCTTCGGCGAAAGACCATGAATGGTCTGAGTTGCACATCCTGGTCCATGGCAAGCGGGTACAAGTTCAGTTGAACGGAACGCCGCTGGTGGATTACCTCGAGCCGGACCCACCGGCCATAGACTCCGATCATCCCGGGCGAGTTCTGGGGAGCGGCACCTTCGCCCTGGAATGCCACGGTCCGGACTCGAAGGTTCTGTTTCGCAACATCCGTGTTAAGCCGCTGCTGGACAACCTTGTCGCAGACATGGCTGATCCGCCTGAAATGGACGCCATCTATCGCGACCTGCTGTGGCTGCAAAGCCGGAACATCCCTGCACTGGATTGCCACATTCATCTAAAGGGAGGGCTGACGCTGGAGGAGGCGCTCGCGAACTCGCGCCGAGTCGGCATTCAATATGGAATCGCCATCAACGGCGGGCTCGGTTTTCCCACCACCAATGACGCGGCCGCTGAGGAATATCTCAAAAGCATGCAGGGCCAACCTTGCTTCGTAGCGCTGCAGGGGGAGGGCCGCGAATGGGTAACGCTGTTCTCGAGGGAAACGGTGGCTAAATTCGATTACATATTTACCGACGCCATGACCTGGAGCGACGACAGCGGCAAGCGCATGCGCCTTTGGATCAAGGAGGAAGTTGGAGAGATCGGAGACAAGCAACGGTTCATGGATATGCTGGTCAAGCGCGCGGTTGGAATCCTCGATCACGAGCCGATTGACCTTCACGCCAATCCCACCTTTCTCCCGGACGTTATCGCGGCCGAGTACGATCAACTGTGGACTCCCGAGCGCATGCAGAAGCTGATCGATGCCGCCCAAAGGAACGACATCGCCATCGAAATCAGCAACCGCTACCGGCTGCCCAGCCCGGCCTTTATCAAATTGGCCAAGCAGGCAGGCGTTAAGTTTTCGTTTGGCACCAATAACGGTGACAAGAACCTGGGCCGTGACGAGTACGGTATAGAAATGGTGAAGGAGTGCGGGCTGACCTGGCAGGACATGTTTCTTCCCAAACCCGACGGCGAAAAGGCGGCGCAACGGAAGGGAATGTCGTAAACACAGTGACAAGTGACGAGTGACGAGCGACAAGCAGAGGCAAGAAGTGAGGAGCACGCCGAGCGGCGTGTGCGGCTATTCTGTGCGAGTTTCTTGCTCGTCACTTGTCACTCGTCACTCGTCACTCATCGCTTCTTGGGTGGTTCCCACAGTTCGATGCGGTTGCCTTCCGGATCCATGATCCAGGCGAAGCGGCCATAGTCATAGTCCTCGCGATGAGGGTCGACCTCGACGCCTTCTTCACGAAGTACCGCCAGCAACCCATCCAAATCCTCCACAATAAAGTTCATCATGAAGCCGGATCGGCTGGGATTGAAATACT
The DNA here is from genome assembly GCA_963842495.1 of uncultured Acidobacteriota bacterium. Lineage (GTDB taxonomy): Bacteria > Acidobacteriota > Terriglobia > UBA7540 > UBA7540 > CAVROP01. The sequence continues at coordinate 12,984 of CAWJHY010000004.1, read as the reverse complement.
TCGTGTCTTTCTGGAAGATCGCCCAGACGGTCATGCCGGATTTCTGGGGTTCATCGGCGTGCCGCCAATTGAAAGTGACAGCCTCTTGGCCCTGTCGCTGCAGGCCAAGATGCTTCTCGTACCATCCATAAAGTCTCTCGGGATCGTCCGCCTTGAAGAAGATCCCTCCCAGTCCGGTGACTCGCTTCATGATCGCGCTCCTTTAACAGAAGTGGTGGTGAGCAGGGCATGGGTTGCCCGTTTAGAAGTCATACGCTAGAAGCATAGCCAGGTTGGCGGGCTGGGTCAAGCAAAAAGTGTTGCCACGGCCCACGTGGCGGCGTACAAGGAAGAGACGAGACCGTTGAGTCGGGTTTCGGCCGCTTCGAGCGCGGCCGACGTGCGGGGGGTCATGGAGGCGTCAACTGCGTCAAGCCGGTCCTTCAACTCGCGCCGGGTTTTGTGTCCGATCGCAACACTCGAGCCAACCGTTCATGGTCTCACGCGCGAGGGAGTTCGGCCGGGCCTCGCAGGAACGGATTGACCACAATCACTGCGTCCAGTTCCTGGTGGGCCTGCAAATCCTCAGTCAGCAGGTATCGACACCCAGCAGACTTGGCCGCGGCCACAATCAGTGCGTCCCAGAAGGAAATCTGATACCGGTCCTGAATTCTCCAACCGTCCTCCAGAAGCAGCGAGTCTGCAGCCACCGGTCGCCACGCCAGCAGGTCTCGAACCTCGGCACGCGCCTGCGCCCGCGCACTCGGCCACTTTTTCGTGACCTTCACATAAAACTCTTGCAGGACCTGATAACTGACCCGCCCGCGGCCGCTCTTCCACAACTCTGCCCGCCAGGCATAGGCCGCCTGTTGCTTCCTCAGGTCGGCCGTGTCCAAGGCGTATATCAGGACGTTCGTGTCAACGAAGATTGGCGCGGTCATGAGCCTCCTCGCGGGACAGATATCGGCCGTCCGTACTCAGGAAAGGCTGGCGCGCGAGGGCCCGGCGCATCGCACGCTGGTAGCCTTCTTTCTCGATCATTCTCTCCTTGAGGAATTCCCCCAGCAGACGTGAGACACTTATATCCTGCCGTGCAGCCTCAAGGCGCGCCCAGCGAGCGACAGGTTCCTCGAGCGTAATGGTGACGTTTCTCAAACGGGATCTCATAACACGAATATAGTGTTACACTGGGTCCGTGTCAAGCGGTTGACGGGGGCATTTCTCGTTCGGCCGTGGGGATAGCGCACGCCTACTCTTCACATCTGCGGTTCTTCTGCCAAGTCCCAACTCCCAAGCCGCGGACCTTGCGAGCTGGGTCTGCGCTGCCCGGTTTATGTGGTGCCTGATGCTATACTGGGGAGGTTATTGCCAAAGTGGCGAATCACGTCGGCAGAATCGAGGCACAGAGATGAGCAAGCGTGTTGCGGGAAAGGTAGCTGTGGTCACGGGCGCGGCGTCGGGCATGGGGCGCGCCGGAGCCACGCTTCTGGCTGCCGAGGGCGCCCAAGTCGTAGTGGCGGATATCAACGAGGCGGGCGGGACACGAGTTACGCAAGCGATTCGAGACGCAGGAGGGGAAGCAACGTTCGTGCCCCTGGACGTGCGGAGCCTGGAAAGCGTGAAAGCGCTGGTGCAAACAACGCTTTCACACTATGGCCGAATTGACGTGCTCTATCACAACGCCGTCGACGTGCGTTTTGTGAACGAGGAGGATCGACGCTTGACCGAACTTCCCGAGGAGACCTGGGAGCGCATGATCGATCTTATACTGTCCGGCACGTTTCGATGCTGTAAGTACGTTGGCCGCCAGATGATTGCGCAACACTCCGGCTCGATCATCCTCTCTGCCACCGATGATGCTCTCATCGGCTGCGCCGGCCTCGACGCGTACACTGCTGCCAAAGGCGGGGTTATCTCGCTAACGCGTTCCTTTGCCGCCGGCATGGGCAAGGAAGGCGTGCGGGTCAACGCCATTTGTCCCAGTTTCGTCTCCACTGAATCGCAACTCGCGTGGATGAAGACCGATCAGGCCAAAACCGTCATGGCGGCGCTGCATCTTTTGCCAATTGCTACTCCCGAGCAGATCGCGCCTTTCGTGGTCTACTTGGCCAGCGAAGAGTCGTGTGTCGTCACCGGCGGGATCTTTCCGATCGACAGCGGGTACATGGCCTTCAAAGCCAACTTGGACGTTATGGGTACGATGAACCCGCAAACGTAGATAGAAGTCCCAAAGGCAAGGCTTTTCCGTTCCTGGAAAACTGGCCGAAAAACCCTCGCAACCCAGCTTTGCTGTGGTCAGGCCGAGCTGCCTATCCCACCTCCAATCCTGAAGACCCGACAGGGCATTGCGCGTCGAAGCAGGAAGAGGTATATTGGCGATATCTCACGGGGTCAAAGTTGAAAATCCAGTCGAGTCCCACGTTGGGGGGAGGGGGAGGCGTAATGATGTGGAGTCATAAACGAACTCCGGTGGTCGCCTTGCTTTGGTGTGTCGTCGGCGCTTGGCCGTATCTGCACCCGGCAGCGCTCTGGTCGCAGACGCCGGAAGAAGTAGATAAGCATACAGCAAGTCTTCCGCCCGATCAGCGCGCCTACGAACGCTTCCGTTTTTGGGTAACCCAACTCCCGCCGGAACAGCAGCGCGATCCCAATTTGATGACGCGCTATCGCGCCTACCTCAAGTCACGAGGCCGCTCCGATGCCGAAGGCGATGCTGAAGTCAAGCTGGTTACGGAGCGGGGCTCACGGTCTGAAGTCGAGCGTTGGAACCGCATCCTCACCGCGGAGAAACCACACTTTAACACCAAGCCCAATGCATTCCTGGTGGAAATTGCCGGAACCCGCAAGCCAGGAACGGCGGTCGATGTTGGCATGGGACAGGGTCGCAACAGCATCTGGCTTGCGCAGCAGGGGTGGGATGTAACGGGGTTCGATCCCGCTGAAAAGGCGGTCGCACTGGCGCTGGAAAACGCCCGGAAAGCGGGAGTGCATCTCAAGACTGAGGTCAAGGGGATGGAAGACTTCGACTTTGGCGAGAGCCGCTGGGATATGATCGTCCTCAGTTATGTGGGAGCCCGTGAGATGCCCGACGTAATTCAGCGCGCTCTCAAGCCGGGCGGAGTGGTCGTCGTCGAGGCCTTCCACCGCGACGCTACCAAGGGCAGTTCGATTGGCGGGGCAGTGGTTTTCGACACCGGCGAGTTGCCAGCCCTCTTTCCCCACTTGCGTGTCGTACGCTACGAAGAACCCCTAGCCACCGCGGACTTCGGCCTGGACCAAGTGCGCCTGGTGAGATATTGCGGCGAACGTCCGGAATGAGCGGTAGCGCACAGTCCCTGGGGTTGGGACTATGCGGTTCTTCCCTGATTCGCATTTCGGGCCAGGCCAGGTGTTTTGCCTGCAAAAGCCTATTAACAAGCCAGAAGACTGTAGGGTTTGAAAGGCACAAACTCGGCTCGACCTGCTGTCGCACTACCAGCTAAACTGACACTACCTAAAACGTTCTCCCGGGGAATAGGTTCTGCGGGCCTGCCGCTTCCGGTCGGCGCTCCAAGCAAAGCGAGGCCGCTCGACGGTGACAGAGAGCGGAAATTCCTGACAGCGCCGTCGGATTACGTCATGTTCGGCCGCTGACAGACCTAAACCTTCCGCGACGATCTCATCGATCTGTTCCAGGATTCGGAGGACGCTGCTTTGAATCCTCTCCTGGTCAGCAGCAAATTCACGAATCTTCTGGGCCAGGACTCCGCGAGCGTTCGAGTCGGTGGGAAGGGGCGCGTTCTCGACATCGTGAGTGCCGAACTCGTCCTTGTCGCTTGCTAGCAACGCTACGCGCGTGAGTAGAAGGGTATCGGCAGAATCGCACCAGATTTCGCCCCCGTCGATGTCGAGTTTCTTGCCCGCAGGCTGGATCGCAGCCAAGTCCTCTCGGTCGATGACCTCCAGGCCTCGTGCCTGCACGCCAAGAAATCCGGCCTTGGTGAAGAGCGCAATTTCGGCAACCCAATCGGCGTACGCGTCCAGCAGGTTTCGCGCCACGTGCCTCGACAGATCGGACGCCTCGACCGCCAAATTGTGAAGCGCTCCCGCGCTGCGGTGAGCCAGTTCTGGCATGCGCAGCGCTTTCAGAGCGCGCGGAAACCAATGCGCCCGCCGCCTGAGAAGAATGGCAGATCTGAGGGTAAGGAATGCATAGTACCGGGATACGCGAGAATTAATGATCGCGGCGAGACAGTGGGCGCTGTACTTTTTCGGTACCACAGCGATGACACTATTGTTGGCAACTACCTCAAGAGGGTCGGCCACCGCGGCCACCAGGGTGACGTACACCTCGGGAACGAAGCAGCATAACGTGTCGCTGGGTGAGCCGGCGGCCAGCATGTGAGGCGTTTCATAGTCGAACCGCCCAAGACCTGTGGTGTCCGGCTTTCCAATATTCGCACGGTAAAAGTCAAGCTCGCCCCAGATGGAAGGGTCCTCTGCGGAATCGAGCTCTGCAAGATTGGCAAGCTCGTCCGTGCCCATCGCCACTTGGAATGCCGCAACGTGCTGCCCCTTAACAAAAGGGACTTCTCCCGGCTCCGCTTCTCCGGCCTTGGAAGGCCGCAGGAACTCGGGGCTGTTCCCCGCCTTGGCCGCATAGGAACATTGACCGAAGCCATCCCCTAAACTCGGACATAGGTTCAGCTTCTGGAGAAGAGGTAAGTCCTCGTCAGCGACGTCCAAGCACCAATCGCCGGACGGACTAAGGGCTGCCCAATCTTGGAACGGGACCATAGACGACCTTGCGGCCAGCAGCGCGTCGCTTTCCGCGCAGCGCTTGAGTTCAGCGAGGCTGGCAATTCCCTGCACGAGGCGTACTTTGTGGTCGGGCGGGCACTTGCCCTTCTGCAAGAAAATCAGCATGGGCACGATGTCGGCGCCGGGGAAGGCTTGCTTGGCACACCACTCGAGCGAAACGATTTCAGAGACCGTGTGGTCCTTGAGAAAGTTCCTCAAGTAAGCAGCCATCTGGGCGTTAGCGATGGCCAGCGGAGCGACCATGCCGACCTTTCCATTCTCCTTGACCATGTATTTGGTGGCCGCGTAAAGAAAATAGACGGCAAGGTCGGTGTTTTTCACGGCCAGCGTAGGAAAGATCTCGTTCAATACCTCGCGGTCTTGTTCGGGCAGCCTCTCGTTCCGTACGAAAGGCGGATTTCCCACTACATAGTCGACCGCCGGAAGCGTCCCTGCCCCGGTATCGGTGATGCCTTCTTCGCTGGACTGCCCGATGTCCGATACTTCGGGAACCGCCTGAATCAGCGAGTTCTGGACGGCGACATCCATCGGCGCGATTTCATATGCCGGGTTGGAGCGCTTCGCCTGGAGATAGGTCTCAAGAAGTGCGAAAAGGAGGCTGAGATGGGAAAGGAAAACAGAGAACGGATTGATGTCTTGGCCGCGAAGGCACCGGCGAACCAACTCGATCTTGTTTTCGGGAGAAAGGTGTGCGCCGGCTTTGAGCAACGCCAGCATAACGCGGACGCCAAAGGTGAAGGAGCCGCAAGCCGGGTCAAGGATGCGCCTCTCCATCAAGGCGGCGTCCGACGCAATTCCCGTTCGCGCGAGGATATAATCCACGACTTCAACCGGCGTATAGTACTCGCCAAGTCTCCGCCGCTCGACGCGGGGCCGGAAGTACTGGTAGATCGAGCCCAGCACATCACGATTGATATCGTGAAAGTTGAAAGCGTTGAGGCGGAAGAGAATCCGTTCCAGAATGTCGTGCAGCTTGCTGTTTCCCTTACCGAACCAGTCAAAGACCGTCGGCTCAAACAGGCTGACATAGACGTGGGCGACGTCTTTGAAAGCTACGTCCAGGAGATCCTGGTAGTGGCCTTTGATATTCTCGACGAAGTTGCGCCAGACGGCGATGCCGGAATTGGAGATTTTGCGCGTCGTCAGCCCCACATCCTCACAGATGCGCACGAAAAAGAGCCGGCTAAGCGCGACATAGGCTGTGTTAGTGCAGAAAATATCCTCAAAATGTTCTTCTTCCTGGGTCCCCGCGTAGGTCTGGTCATGCTTGAAGCGCTCGTAATCATTCTCGTATTCGAAGAGTTGCAGGGCAAGGCGATGGCGGGCGCGCAAGGTACGCTTCTTGTAAAGGAGTTTCTGGCGTGTTTTGATTGCGCCTGAACCGATGTCTTCAAGCCTCTGGTCGATCTGGGCGATTTCCTGTCTGGTTTCTTGGTACTCCGCCTGAAGCTCGCGAAAGTAAAAGCGGCAGTACTCTTTGAGTTTCCCGATAGCCCCTTCGAAAACCGACTGCAGATGTGGAAGCGTTTCAAGCGTGATGGGGATGTGGCCGCTCTTAAGCTCGCCGGCACGGAACGCCTCAAATTGTCTGCGTTCGAGCGACGCGGCATAACTTACAGCAGACAGGCGCTCGCGGAAGCTTGTGTCCGTAAGAGGGTACCGCGCGCCGGTGCGTGGATCGAGCAAGTTGCCCTCTTCGATTTGAAGCGCTTCCAGAATCTGACCCTCTAAATCACAGACAAGGAACGTGCGCGGGGCACAAAGCACCACGTAGAAAGTGTCCGGCGAGATGTAACCGTGGCCGAGAATCTGCTCCCTCCAGATTCGATCGCGCTGCACCTGTTCGCGAATCTCACCGTCCTCGAACTTGACCTCGACGACGGCCCACTCGGAATCGTCCTCTTTGGAATGGAGCCGAATGTCAGGGATGCCATGCGCGCCGGACTTATTGATAACCCTGTGGTTAGCCGGGTAGCCGAGAAGCGCTCCGAAGACGTGCGTAGCAAGCGGGGTGTAGAGTCCAATCTCGCTAACAACCGACCCGATTTCGTCGAGGTATCTCTTGAGTAACATGGGTAAATGTGAGATTCATCTTAACGGACTTGGTGGTCTACGGCAACGCAAAACTATGTGGAGTTAACCTTGATGTCCTCGCGGTGTGCTGCGGCCACGCGGGTGGCGCAGACATTGGTTTTGATGCCTGCGTTCTAGGCCTTGCGTTGCGGCCTCTCGCGCTCGAGTGTTCACGGCAGTGGCGGGAACTGGGCGCTGGGGGGCTGGGGACGGGTGATCTGAGATTGCACCTTTAGAATACGGGAACAGGTGTCGAAAAGAACCTTCAAGGCGCGACCTCAATGGAGAGCGGCTCAATTCGCTCATCGGCTGTGACGCGGCGGGCATAGACGAGGCAAGCTTGGACATCTTCACTTTCCAGCCAAGGATAGCCCTTCAGAATCACCTCGGGGGTGTCCCCCGCCGCCAGCATGGCCAGGATGTGTTCCACCGCCAGCCTCCGGCCACGAATAATGGGCTTCCCGCCGAAGATTTTTGGGTTAACCGTAATTCGTTCGAGCAACTTACCTTCGTCCATAAGGCAGCTCCGCAATCCTGGGTACTTCAACAGGATTATCGCATACGCTGCGACGGTACCTCCATGATTCTTGCACCTCTCAACTTCAAGGCTGGCTCCTTTCGTCAGAGCAAATCTTCATGGCGTGGTCTGGCCAGGCAGGGCGAGGAAATTCGCGGAAGTCCGCTCGCTTGTCTTGCACTGCGATTCAGACACTGCACCAGTCCGAGCGGTGGATTCGCGCTCCCCCGCCTTCGCGGAGGACAGGCTTCGCGGGGATGACGGCCTTCAGTGCGCGCGTCTCCGGTATCGTCATTCCCGCGAAAGCGGGAATCCACTTCTACTTTCTGAGTCGCGGTTTTTTGCACTTTTCACTTGACAAGCCCGTCGACCTATGATAGCCTATAACGGTGGTCTTATTCTGGACACATTGTCGCAGGCAGGCCCCGGACCCGCCGAGGCCCAGGGGAAAGCGGAAGGGTCCCGGCTGTGGGGGAATGTAGGGAAATACAAAAAATGAAAAATAGTGGGAACGAAGCTAAGAAGTACCTGAAAACAAAGGACATCACTTTTTTGAGTGGTGCAAATTATGCGCGTTTTGGGTGCAATTTAGCACAAATCGTAGCCTGAAAGGAGCAAAAACAGCACAATTTGCGAAAACGAAGTCAGGGCTTCCGAGGCGAACGGCGAGGCGCGGCAAGAGACAGGAAGTCGGCTACACAAGCTTGCGGGGTTTGCATGCCCTCGGCTGAGGGATGTTCGGAGACCGCCTGGCTGGCAGAGCGGGGAAGGGACGTGACGGGGTTCGATGCCGCCGAACAGGCCGCTGCACTCGCGCTGGAAAGCGCGCGGAAAGCAGGCATGCACATCCAGGCACAGGTCAAGGCGATGGAAGATTTCGATATGCAGAGCGACATAAATTGTGGCACGGGCGTCCCGCCCGTGATCACGGCCGGGACGGCCGTGCCACGAAGGGATACGCAATTATTCAAGTCGCTCTGTATAGAATGATAGAGCCTCTGTAACTAGCGTACATTTTGCTGAATTTGGGCTTGCCAGTTCGAAGGGACAGGCGTCCATTGGCGGGTGAACTCGTCGCTAAGGGTCAAGGCGACGAGGATGGCGAAGCACACGAAGGCGGCGAGCAGGGCCATCCGCATGAGGCCGGAACTCCAGCGCAGGTGCATGAAGAAGAGAACCACCAGCGAGGCTTTGCAGACTGCGATGGCCAGGGCTGCGAATGTGTTCCATTTGCCGAGGTCGATGAACGCCACGCCGGTGGTGAGGGCGGTCAACCCGATCAGCCCGGCGAAAACCAGGAAATAGAGCCTTTTGTGTACGACGTGGCCAACCATCAGTAGCGTCCTCCGATCAGGTACAGTAACGGGTAGAGAAAGATCCAGACGATATCTACGAAATGCCAGTAGAGGCCTGAGACCTCGACCGGGTTATAGCGCTGCGGCGAAAATCTCCCGCGTCCCGCCATGATAATAAGCACGGTGAGGATTCCAACTCCGATCGCCATGTGCAGAGCGTGAATTCCGGTCAAGAAGAAATAGAAGCAGAAGAACAGCTCGAGGTGCCGCGAATCCGGCCCGTGAAAGGTCCAATTCACTCCAGGGGCAAACCCTTCCAAGTAATCGTGCCGCCACTCCAATCCGAGCTTGATGCCGATGAAGGCGAGGCCCAAGAGTAAGGTAAGCACCAGGAAAGTAATCAGGAGTTTCTTCTTTCCCAATTGGGCGGCGCGCACGCCCAGGGCCATCGTCAAGCTGCTGCACAACAAGACGGCTGTATTGGCGGCCCCAACTTTGACGTCGAGCAGCCGGCTCCCGGCCTCGAAAGCTGAGAGATAGAAATTCCGGTAAATGACATAGGCGGTGAACAAGCCGCCGAAGAACATGACCTCTGTAGCCAAGAATACCCACATGCCAAAGCTCGAAGATTCGTGTTGCTGCTCGAGGTCGTCGAATTGTCCCGCCAGTGCGGCGCTGCTATGCAACTTGAGTCTCCTCCGTTCCGTACGCGTAAGCTTCTTCCGTCACCTTGGGGGTTTCCTCGAAGTTCTCGGTGGGTGGCGGGGACGGCGTTTGCCATTCCAGGCCCTTAGCGCCCCAGGGATTCGGCCCCGCCACCGGGCCATAACGCATCGACCAAACCATGTAAACCAAGGGGATCAGGTAGCCCACGCCCAGAATTGACGCGCCCGCGGATGACATCACATTCAACACTTGGAACTCCGGCGCGTACACTGCGTAGCGGCGCGGCATTCCCAGGTAGCCAAGCATGTACTGAGGAAAGAAGGTCAGGTTGAAGCCGATGAAAATGATCGCCGCCGACAATCGCGCCCAACCATCCGGGTACATCCGTCCGGAGATCTTGGGCCACCAATAATGAATGCCGCCCAGGTAACCCATCACCGCCCCGCCCACCATGATGTAGTGGAAGTGGCCCACCACGAAATAAGTGCCGTGCACATGCGCGTCAACGGCCAGCGTGGCCAGGAAAAGGCCGGTCAAGCCGCCCATGGTGAAAAGGCCGATGAAGCCCAGCGCGTAAAGCATGGGCGCCTGGTAAGAGACCGACCCTTTGTAGAGCGTGGCGGTCCAGTTGAAGACTTTGATGGCGGAGGGGATGGCAACCAGGAAGCTCAGCAGCGAGAAGACAATCCCGGCATAGATGGATTGTCCCGCGACGAACATGTGGTGTCCCCAAACCAGGAATGAAATCACGGCGATGGCCACACTGGAGAAGGCAATGAAGCTATACCCGAAAATCCGCTTCTTTGAAAAAGCTGTGACCAGTTCACTGATCACTCCCATGGAGGGCAAGATCATGATGTAAACCGCAGGATGGGAATAGAACCAGAAAAGGTGCTGGAAGAGGATAGGGTCACCGCCCAGCGCAGGGTCGAAGACTCCCACGTGAAAGAGTCTTTCGAGGGCCACGAGCGTGAGGCTGATGGCGAGGACCGGAGTGCCCAGAATCTGAATAATGCTGGTGGCGTAGATAGCCCAGAGAAAGAGCGGCAGGCGGAACCACGTGAGGCCGGGGGCGCGCATCTTGTGAATGGTGACCACGAAGTTCAACCCGGTCAAGATCGAGGAGAAGCCGGCGATGAACACTCCCAGGGCCGCAGAAATCACGTTGGTATTGGCGTACGTGGTGCTCAACGGCGTGTAGAAAGTCCAGCCGGTGTCCACTCCCCCAGCAATCACCGCATAAAGAGTGAACAACCCGCCCACCATGAAAACATACCAGCTCAGCAGGTTGAGTCGAGGGAAAGCCAGGTCGCGCGCCCCAATCATTAGGGGGACTAGGAAATTTCCCAGCACCGCGGGAATGGAGGGGATCAAAAAGAAGAAGACCATGATGATTCCGTGCATGCTGAAGAGCTTGTTGTAGGTTGCCGGCTCGAGCAACGCGCCTTGAGGTGATATCAGATTCAAGCGCATCAGCACCGCCGCCGCCCCGCCGATAAAGAAGAAGAAGGTAATCGAGGCGAGGTAGAGCATCGCGATGCGTTTGTGGTCCGTAGTCAACAGCCATGACTTGATTCCATAGCTGGCGTTCAAATAATGGACGCGTGATTCGATGCCGGGTTCAACGACCGCCGTTCCCATTTCGTGATGACCTTCCCTTCCTCCACCCACGCCCCCTCCCCCAAGGGAGGGGGGAATTGAACCTGCCTGCTACCGCTTGCTATCGCTTTTGCACACCTCACGGCCCCGGCGGGACGGGGACCGTAGCGGGAGACTGCTGTCCCCCGACGTTTTGGTTCCCGGCCCCTTGCCCGCCACCCTCCAGGCTTGGAGGGTAGCTGGTTGGCTTGCCGGGTTGGCCCGCTCCGCCGGAACTGAGCGATTTGATGTAAGCCAAAAGCTGGAGGATCTGTTCCTCCGTCACCTGGCCTTTATAGGTCGGCATGATAGGCTGATATCCAGCGACGATTTTGGCCGAGGGGTAAAGTATCGATTCGCGGATGTAGGCTTCATCCGCCGTCACGGTGGTCCCGTCGCTGAGTTTGACTTGGCTGCCGAAGAGGTTGACAAACGGTGGTCCCTTGCCGGTCCCATGGCAAGTGATGCACGCCAGTTGTTCGTAGAGTTTGGCGCCCGCAGAGACCATCGATTCGCCCCGGATGCCGCCGCTCAGCCACTGCTCGTAATCATCCGGCGACAAGACAATTACATAGCCGCCCATGACGGCATGATTGGTGCCGCAGTATTGATTGCAGAAGAAGTGGTACCGCCCTGTGCTGGTGGCCTCAAACCAGATGCTGGTGTACATTCCCGGCACTACGTCTTTTTGGACCCGGAAGGCGGGCACATAGAAATTGTGGATCACGTCTTCGGAGGTCATGGTCAACTTGATGGGGCGGCGGACGGGCACGTGCAGCTCGTTGATTTCCATCGGGCCTTCAGGGTGCTGGAGCTTCCACATCCATTGCTTCCCCACGACGAAGATCTCCGTGGCCGCCTCGGGCGGGCGCGAATTCCTGATATAGAGGCTCGATCCCCACAAGAAAGTGACCGCGCAGATGCCCAGAGGGATGATCGTCCAGATCACCTCGAGCGAAAGATTCCCTTCCACTTGAGTCGCCTTGGTTTCTGCCGAGCGGCGACGGTATTTGATGGCGAAATAGAAGATGGTCAGAAAGATGAGCGCGGTGAAAAACAAATCGACCGCAGTGAGGAAATAGTAAAGATGATCGACACCCCGCGCGATGGTAGAGGCTTGATCAGGCCGTATGGGAAACCCTTGCCACATTCCGTGTAGTCACCTTCCATCCTGTAAATCGAAAGAGTCGACAGTTGACAGTCAACAGTTGACAGTCCAGAGTCACAGTCCAGCTAACCGCTTGGCGACTCCTGGTGAGTTCGAGGATTAGTCGCTCCGATAGTGAGAACCGTTATCAGCCCCGAAATCTGGATAATGCGCGAAATGATCACGCCGTACTTACCGGTGGCGGGATCATACCGGCAGCAGAACAAAAGCACCTCATCCACCGGTGAGCCGATTTTGTTTGCGGACGCCTCGACTAAACCCAGGCGGAGGTCGCGCGAGGGATAGTAAATTCCGTAGAAATAACGCGCGATTCGGGCTTGAGGCGTCAGGAGCATGATCCCGGTGGCATGAACGAACTGCTTGGCCTGCGGGTCGTATCTGTACCGAAAGCCCACGGCATGCGTGAGTTGCTGAATCTCAGCTTCGTCCCCAGTGAGAAAATGCCAGCCGGCCTCGGCTCCCTTACGGCCGTAGAGACCGACATAAACCGCCTTCTTGGCAGCGGCGAGCTCAACCGTATCATGCGGATCAAAGCTGACGGTCAGGATGTCGAACTCGCGACCGACGGTGAACTTGACTTCCTGCAAACTGTGCAGCAGCCCATTTTCGGCCATCGTGCACAGCATCGGACAATCGAAATAAACCAACGATAGGATGACAGGTTTCTTGCCGAAGTAATCGCCCAGCCTCACCGTTTTGCCGAATTCGTCACGAAAGTGCAGGTCGAGAGGAACTTGCTCATTCAGCCTTTGGTCGATCCCGATGCCTTGCAGGAGTGGCGGAAGAACCTTCGAATTGCCCAGGGGCGACGGCGTTCCTGCCTGTGGCAACGCGGGCGCCTGCCCCGC
>CAWJHY010000003.1:0-34562 GCA_963842495.1 uncultured Acidobacteriota bacterium | reverse complement strand
AAAAAACGAACCAGCGCGCGGTCCACAGATTACTCAGATTTCACAGATCAGGCGAAGTTAGGCAGGTGGGCAGGCAGATCGGTTGCGGCAGCATTCCCTCCCATGCCTCCCTAATCCGACGATAACGCGCCGGTGTTGGGGCAAGACGTCGGGTCGCCCCTACCAGTCCAGCCCTTCGCTACCGCCAGATTAGGGACGCCTTGCTTGATCGGTGAAATCTGAGTAATCTGTGGACCATGTCGAATCGGACAGCCACTCGGTACTTGATGGGAACGGCATGCGCAGGACTATTCACCTTTGGCGTTATGACCTCTTTCCTGGGCGCTACTCTTCCTGAGCTGAGCGCCCGGCTGAACTTTGATTTGGCGCGCGGCGGCGCGCTTTTCAGCTTTCTCTATTTCCCCCAAATTCCCATGGTGTTTCTGGCCGGCCCGCTGATTGACCGCTTCGGCAAGAAACCCATCCTGGCCGGAGGCTTCCTGCTTTGTGCCGCGGCACTGGTTGGAATCGCCTATGCTCCCAGCTATGCAGTCTTAGCGGGACTCCTCATTGCGCTGGGTTTGGGTGGCGCCTCTGCCATGAGCGCTTCCAACACCCTCATTCCCGATCTTTACCCTGAGAATCCGTCCTCCCCGTTGAATCTAGCCGGAGTCTTCTTTGGCGTCGGCGCCATATTCTTCCCTTGGCTGGTTGCTCTCATGGCAGCACGGCTAGGTCTGGTTCTTACTATTTGGCTGATCACCATAATGGTGGCTGGAGTTGCGTTGGTCGCCATTTCGCAGACCTTTCCGCCTGCCAGCGCGGGCGGAGGATTTGATTGGCGGGAGGTGCGCCGGCTGGCCCGCGACCGGGCGGTGATAATTCTGGCTCTCGTTTTGTTCTTCTATTCCGCCGTGGAAATCTCAACTGCCGGGTGGAGCCGGACCTTTCTCGAGCGAGACCTCCACGCTCTGCCGCAGAAGTCCGCGGTCATCCTGACGATGTTCTGGATTGCCATGATGGTGGGGCGCCTTGCTGCCAGCCAGCTTGTAAAGCGGGTGCGTGGGCCGAAGTTGTTGCTGGGAGCCGCGCTGGGCGCGGTGTGTGGGCTCATTGTGGTGGTCATGGCGAACTCGGTCGCCGTGGCCAGCGTGGGAATCGTAATCTGCGGTCTGACTTATGCGCCGGTATTCCCCACCACGGCGGGAACGGCCAGTACGTACTTCCCCAAGTTGTTCGCAACGGTCTTCGGCATCCTCATGGCCGTGGGTTTATCGGCCGGAGTAATCCTCCCTCCGGCCATTGGCTATGTGGCCAAGATTGCGACCGTAAGGGCGGGTATTTCCCTGGTGCTCGCTTTCGCCGTTCTCTTGACCGCGGTGCAAGCGATTTTCCTGGCGTACGAGCGCCGGCGGCTTATCGCTCAGGTGGGCAGGTAGGCAGGTGGGCAGCTAGCCGGATGGGCAGGTGGGCAGGACCTCCGCAATTACCAGCCGGTGCAGACCGGGTGAAGGGGGCGCCGACAGTCGGCGCAACTGCCGATCATTTCTTCGGATGCGATTTGCTCAGCCGGAAGGAAGCAACCAGGAAGCGTCCCTCATCGGGATCGAGCCGCTCGAGATCGAGGTACGCCTGCGCGTTTCCTGGGCCAAGAGTGATGTGCGCGCGGAAGTAGTAGGTCTGCCCCGGCTCAGCGTTCAAATGAGCAAGACCTGTGAGTTGCGAGAACCGTTTCAGGCTCGACTGCCAATTCGTGCACAGGTGATGCTCGCCGGGGTCAACGGAAAAATAAAGATAGGAGGTGGCACGGGTCGCACCCTCCCAGGCGCCGTCGAGTCCGACGCGCAGGGTCGGGTTGATCATTTCACCCGGGGCTAGTCTATAATCTTCAATGACGTAGACTAGGGCATTGCCGCGGTCAGGCCCCGCGGTCGGCAAGCTCTCAAACGTCTGCACGACGAACTGGACGTTCATAGGGCCGCACGCGGCTTGGGCCTGAGCAAGATTCGGATTGGCTTGAGCAAGAGCGGGCGTTACAAAGAGTAGAGCAGCTAGAAGCGTTTTCATGATTTTTCCTCCGCCCGGAGCTGAGCCTCGGGCCGGAGCGCCAGTCCGCGGCGCAGAACCAACGGTCCCATGCTAGCCGGAATCAGGGGGGCCGAGAGCTGGCTTTCCATACTGTTTGACGTTGCTCCGCCTCAAGCGGTTTCGCCATGGCTGCGCGCCGCCAGGGGGGCATGCACCAAACCAATGATGATGAATCGGCGTTACTTCCTCCAGCACTCGATCGCCTTATTGGCGATCCCCAGCCATTACGCGAGAGCCCGCGAGTTCGAGTGTGAGATCGCCGTGATCGGAGGCGGCACAGGTGGATACGCGGCTGCACTTGCTGCCCTGCGAAACGGCGGGCGCGTCATCTTGACGGAAGAGACTCGATGGATCGGAGGACAACTCACGGCCCAAGCAGTTCCCCCGGATGAGCACCCCTGGATCGAGCAATTCGGGTGCACACGCAGTTACCGCGCCTATCGAGAGTCAGTCCGCGAATATTACCGGCGGAACT
The DNA here is from genome assembly GCA_963842495.1 of uncultured Acidobacteriota bacterium. Lineage (GTDB taxonomy): Bacteria > Acidobacteriota > Terriglobia > UBA7540 > UBA7540 > CAVROP01. Next base: position 32,020 of record CAWJHY010000003.1, on the reverse strand, counting down.
ATCCCTTGACGGCACAGGCTCTCGCGCGCACCGACCTGAATCCGGGAAACGGTTCGGTCTCTCGATTGACCCACGAGTTTCGCGTCTCCGTCGCGGTGCTGGAAGCGGCCCTGGCCCCATACGTGAGCAGCGGCCAACTACTTGTTCTCCTGGAGCACGTTCCGCATAGCGCCGAAAGGGACCGGGACCGCGTGAGGAGCGTTGCCGCGCGCGACACGCGCAGCGGACTTATCCGCGCCATCAGCGCGAAGTACTTTCTGGATGCCACTGAACTCGGAGACTTGGTTGCTTTGACGAAGACGGAATGCGTCACCGGGGCGGAATCTCAGGCGGAAACCGGTGAATTGCACGCCCCGGCGAAATCCCAGCCGGCCAACAGCCAGTCCTTCACCTACTGCTTTGCCATGGACTACCTCGAGGGTGAGGATCACACCATCGAGCGGCCGCGAGACTACGACTTTTGGCGTGGGTATGTGCCGAACTTGGCGCCGCCCTGGCCTGGGCCGTTGCTGAGCTGGACGTATTGCGAGCCAACCAGCTTGCGACCGATCAAAGCTGACTTCACTCCCAATCCGCCACCGGACGCCGACGGTGATCACAATCTGTGGGTCTATCGCCGCATTGCGGATCGCTCCATTTTCACCCCTGGCGCCTATCGCAGCGACATCACCCTTGTGAACTGGCCTCAGAACGATTATTGGGGCGGCGATCTGGTGACTGCCTCGGCAGACCGGCGCCTCGAGCTACTCGGCAGGGCAAAGCAGCTCAGCCTTTCATGGCTCTATTGGATGCAAACCGAGTCTCCGCTTCCCCACGGCGGGTACGGCTGGAAAGGGCTTCGACTTCGCAACGACGTGGTGGGAACGGAGGACGGCCTCGCCGCCGCGCCTTACATCCGCGAGTCACGCAGGATCCGTGCTGATTTCACTGTTCTCGAGCAGCACGTGGGGACGGAAATGCGGACGAAGCAGACGGGCAAATCTCTCTCCGAGGTTGCGGCAGAGAAATTCCAGGACGCCGTGGGCGTGGGCGCGTACCGGATTGACCTGCACCCTTCGGCGGGCGGGACCAACTACCTCGACATCAGTTCGCTGCCCTACCAGATTCCTCTCGGAGCGCTGTTGCCGCAACGCACAGAAAACTTGCTGGCAGCGGCGAAAAACATTGGGACGACGCACATCACCAATGGCAGTTACCGCTTGCACCCGACAGAATGGAATATCGGAGAGGCTGCCGGTGCCCTAGCCGCACAGGCGCTTAAGCTGGGCGAACCGCCTCGCGCCATTCGGAACAGCCGCAAGCTTCTGGAAGACTTTCAGAACAGCCTGGTGTCACAAGGCTTCGAGCTTGACTGGCCGCGCCTACACCCACTCTGATCGAAGCTCGCTGTAGGGGGCGGTTCGCGAACCGCCCCTACGCTGTCGTCAGCCTCGTTCTAAGCGGATCACAACAATCTCAGGATGGTTCCCGGTGCGCAGGGCAGGGCCCCAAGTGCCCGCCCCGCTCGACGTGTACAGAGTGTAGTCTCCTTCGACGTGCAGCCCGTGGTAGTACTTCCCATAGACTAACCGCGAAATAAACTGGATTGGGAAGATCTGTCCGTGGTGGGCGTGGCCGGAAAGCTGCAGGTTGATTCCCACCTCCTTCGCTTGCGCGATGTGGGTAGGGCCGTGGTAAAGCAGGATCGAGGGCAAGGCTGGGTTGAGGCCCGGAAGCTCCGCGACCGTCCGCCTCATATCCAGGGAATGCCCTCTCTCGGGATAACTTATACCGATCAACTGAAGACCTTCGATCTCCACTCGTTGGTCGGCCAGGATTTGCACTGGAGTTGTGCGCAGCGCGGCATAGGCGCGCTCCACCCCCAGGTACGTTTCATGGTTTCCGGTCACGAAGTAGGTCCCCAGCGGTGCTCGAAGAGCCTTGAGCGGGGCAACGAACTGCTCGAGAGTTCCATCTCCTCCGTCAAAGAGGTCGCCGGTGATGGCCACCAAGTCCGGGCTTTCTGCATTGGACATCGCCACCAAGCGCGCGGCGAAACCGGAGCGCAGGATCTGCCCCAGATGAACGTCTGTAAGCTGCACCACTTTTCTTCCTCGCCAGGCGGGCGGCAGGTTCTTGATTCGCACCGTGAGGCGTCGGACGCGGGGATGGTAAGCGTTCCAAACGCCGTAGGCGGAGTACACGCCGGCCAGCGCCACAGCGGCCCAACCGAAGATGACTCGGCTTGGTGAGTGCGTGAACAGCTTCACCGTTCCCCAGGCGCCCCAAGCGATCGCAAAGGTCAGAATCAGCGTCAATCCAACTCCCAGCCACAATCCCGAGCAGAAGTAGACCACGCGTAGTAGCAGGTTGTCGCCCCAATGCGCAAGGATGGACGAGGCAATGAAGATCGAGGGCAGGAGAAGAAGCATCGCCGCCAACGCGTCCCTGCGAGCCGCTGAGCCAATGCCGAAGAAATAGGCGAGAGAGAAGTATACGAAGTAATGGCTGAAGAACAGGATCGAGAAAGCGATCAGGACGAACACCGGGATGGCGATGTAGCCTCGTGACATGAGATTTCACCTTAAAACAGCCCAATCGCCATTCTACACAGGCAGGTCAAGAATGGAAAGGACCGAAGACCGCAGTGCTGATTCAGATGCCTGATTCCGTTCATGCCCCTCGTTGATCCAGGTCGAGAGCATTCCGCCAAGGAAATAGGTGTTGACAAGAGTATATACCTTTTGTTAAACGTCGAAATAGCATGGCCCGCGCCCACTACAGTGGTGGGCGGCTTCTGAGATTGAAACGATTGACAGCTCGGTAAACTGAAAAGCGTAGCGGAGGGATTCCTGTGAAAATCAGTATTGACCCTGTACTTGCCGGACGCATCAAAGCGGCCTGGAACAAACTAACCCCGGCCCAACGAGGTCAGCTCGCTCCGCTGGTCCTAGACGCCAACCAGCAGGCGGTAACGGTTACGCAGACTGGCAAGGCTCCGACGGACCCGGCCGCGGCCCACCACCTTATGCTGGCGCACAGCGTGTTGAACAACGACTCGGACGGCGTCGTGGCGAGCCTCGAATCAGGCGTCGTCATCGACGTCGGCCCGGACGGCGTGATGTGGGGTACCGGCAAGTACCAACAATTCGATCCGGGATGGACCGAAGCCCTGGCAGTTTATCTGGAAACTCTGGCTTTTGGCGGCAAGCACCCCTTTATGGCAATTCCCCAAGTGGTTCCCATACCGGATGACGTGCAGATCGGGCTGGTGGGGGACTGGGGCACCGGCGACTGGAGGCCGGCTCCCAATCTGGCGCCGAGCACCGATGTGGGCAGCCATTTGGCATTCCTCCAGCCGGACCTCACCATTCACCTCGGCGATGTCTACTACGCGGGAACCAGCGACCAGGAGCAGCATCTGCTGATTAACATCTGGCCCAAGGGCTCGCGCGGAGCGCTCGCCCTGAACTCGAATCACGAGATGTATTCCGGCGCAAAGCCTTACTTCGATGCCATCACTAATCCGGATTCACCGTTCGCGATGCAGAAGGGGTGCAGCTATTTCGCGCTCGAGAACTCGAACTGGGTGATCGTGGGTCTCGACTCAGCCTATTTCTCGCCGGAGAGTAACCTTTATATGGATGGTTCGCTCGGCCCGGCCGAGGGGACCCAGGTTCAATTCCTGCAACAACAAGTGGCCAAGGGCAAGCGGGTGATCGTACTAACCCATCACAACGGATTAGAGCAGGATGGTTCGAGCACCACCGGATTGTGGGCGGAAGTGATGAGCGGTTTCCCGGCCGGCACCGGCCCCGCGTATTGGTACTGGGGCCATGCCCATGCCGGGGTGGTGTATCAACCCAAGCCCTCGCGAGAGGGTGATCCGGCGAGCATTCTCTGCCGCTGTTGCGGCCACGGCGCCTTGCCCTGGGGCCACGCCACGGAACTTGACAACAACCCAAATATCGTCTGGTACGAAAACCGCCCGGCGGGCGACCCTGACATCCCGCAGCGCGTGCTGAACGGCTTCGCCATGCTCTATTTGGACGGAGGGAACATTGAAGAGGTCTTTTATGACGAAAACGGTGGGGGAGCGTGGGACAGTGGCGGGGCGTAACCAGAGCGACCTCGCGATCGTCCGCGGCCACCGATAGTTCAACCCATTACCTCAGCAATGACGAGAGGAGATTTGAATATGAGTCCGGGAATGCATCTATGGATACTCTGGATCATTGTCGCCTGCGGAGCTGCGGGAGGATTTGTGAACGTCTTCATCGGCGATTCAGGGCTCCACTTGCCGAAGATCGAAAACGGTGTGTTCTTACCCGGCTTTATTGGGATTGTGCTGATTGGGATGGCCGCGGCGCTGGGTTCTTGGGCTTCGATGAAAGGCGCCATCCTCATCGGCGCCAATGCAACCTCTCTCACTCTGTCAACATCGGACATCGCCAATGCGTTGCTCATCGGTTTCGGCGGCGCCAAATGGTGGAAAAGTGAGATCGAGAAGGACATCCTGCAAAGAACCGCCGCCGTGGCCGCGAACAAGAGCGCAGATCCTGCCGCCGCTGCCGTCATTGCCACCGCATCGCCCCTCAACGCCCTGAGGGCAGCAATCAACATGCACTAGCAGCAGGATACGCTTCCTCTCAAAAAAGTTGTTGACAAGCTTATCTACCCTTTGCTAAACACTGGTTTCCGCCATTTGTGAACGAGTTATTACTCGACACACAAAGTGGTGGATTCACAAGTTCAAGAGTCTCCTACACAACCGGCATTATTGACCCTGCTGACATAAGCGGCGGCACTCCCGCCATGGTGGCAATTGCGTGTCCGCGCGCGCAGCCCAACCTTCCTGGAATATCACCGCAGAGCCCGTTCGCGGGCTTGCGCAACGGATTCAATGGTGGATCTGAGCGGAGTTTTTCAGAGGATTGACGGAAGAACCAGAATCGAGATTCGTGCCCGGTTCGGGGGGAGGAAGTGACAATGAGACACTTTGGATTGCTAATCCGAGCTTGCGGATTGGCTTGCTTCATCGTGGGTATAAGTGCACAGACGTCACCTTCTGGGAGTCCTGCTCCGCAAGCCTCTTCCCCCGCTGGGCAAAGCGGTACGGCTGCCGCGCCTTCGGGTGGCGCTGCTGGACAAGCGACGCCGGCTGCACAGACCAGTTCAACCTCGTCGACGACTGCACCTGCAGGGTCTTCGGGGTGCGTCGTGAGCTACACGAGTCCGACCCTCACGTTAACGCCGGCGCAAACTTCAGCCAGTGTCACGGCGGGAGCTGCGTCAACAGGTTCGCAAGCAGGAGCCGCTCAGTCCGGTTCCGGCGCGGCTGGAGGGGCCACGGGCAGCTCGAGTTCGGCTGGGGGCGGCACTTCAGGGGCTGCGGCGGCGAGTACAACCCCAACCAGTGCGAACCCCCAAGGCACAAGTACCGCGATTTCAATTCCGGGGGCCGCGGTATCCATTTCGGTCACACCCACCGGCGGGGCGGCAAGTCCTAAGGCAGCCCTGAGCGACATCGCGGCAATCCCAATCTCGCTCATTAACCAAGATGTGAAGCCGAAGCCGGACGCCAAAGCGAAATCGAGCGGGAAAGTGAAGGCGGAAGAGAAAGTGAAAGTGAAAGTGATAGCTGACGACCAGCCGAACAACGCCGTGGATATTGCCACCCAACTTGCCGGGGTCATTCCTCAAGTCATTGGCATCATCCCAGTCTCCAATTCGGAGCTTGTATTCCTGGTTGATCTAAGCAAAAAGCCGGAAGAGAAAAAGACCACCTCCAAAGGTGGAATCCAGAAGCCAGAAGAGAAGAAGACCACCTCCAAAGGCGGAAGCGAGAAGCCAAACGAAATAGGCTCCAACCTTGAAGAGATTAAAACGTACATCGAGAATCTGGTGCGACCCCTGGCCCGTCATAGACAGTCCGTGGCTGGCGCCTCGGCGGGCAAGCCGACCCAGGTGGAGGTCTATGTCGAGAACCTGGAATTCCCGAAGTCCCGCGAGGGCTCATCCGGCAATCAGAAACAACCGCTCCGCCCCAACAACGCCGCAGACATCGCCGCGGCGCTCGCTGGCTGGCCGCAAGTGATCAGCGTCACCCCCGTTACAGACAGCACGCTGGTCTTCATCGTGGACACGAGCCCCAAAACTGGCAGCAGCGTGCCCCAGGATTCGACGCCACTCAAACTAAAGATCGATGAAGTGATTGGCCGTCTCCAGGCATTCAAGTATCCTCTCGCGACCCGCTGGTTTGCCGTGGATGTCGATTTTAAGAAAGGCAACACGGTTGACATCGCTTCCAAGCTTGCCGCGAACAGTATTCCCGGCATCCTGAGCATCATTCCGGTGGGAAATGCAAGAATCCTCTTCCTTCTCGACACAACCGCGGACCCGAGATTCCCGACCAAGCCCCGCGATCTTGCAGCCTTGGAGTCGGAGATTGAGTATGCCGTCAAGAACCTGGAGTGGGGTTTTCCCACGATTTATGTGGTGCCCTTTGCGCTTGGTTTCGGAAAGAACTGCGACGTCGCCAACGCATTGGTGAGGCAGATTCCAGGAGTGCTGAATATCTCCCCTGTAGGAACTACGCGCCTCGCGTTCACCATCGATCCCCGCATCAGGGGCAAGAAACTCGAATATCTGGAGAGCAATATCGCCACACTGGTGAGCAGCCTCGGGGAGCCGGTCACGGCTCCTCTGCCGAACACGCAGATGTACTCGCAGCAGCTCTACTACAACCATGACCCGACGACGCTCGCCAGCATCGTCACTGCTGCTTTCCCGGAGGTCAAAGCATCGGCGATCGTCCCGGATAAGATCGTGCTCTCGGAAACTCTGCCGCCCGGCTTCGATCCGAAGCAAAAACACGATCCCTTGCAGGACGCTCGGCGCTTGGTCAGCATTCTCGATCAGCCGCGATCTCAACTATCACTCGAAGCGTGGAGTTTCCAGGTCAGTGCCAAGAACAGTCAAGATATCGAGGCTATCAGCCAGACCATTCAAGGGCTTTCCTTCGAGTATAACCGGATACTAGCCGACTCCATCGCGGCGGCGCGGGCTGAGTTGTATCATCAACAACATCCGAGTTCCCCAGGAGAAGAGTATTGGGACGTTACGTTCCGGAACTATCTAAGGGACCAGGCATTCGCCACTCCCCAACAGTGCTGCCAACTCAGCAATGACCTTGAGATTAATCCTGACAAGGAGGGCTCTCCTTCTGACGGATATGCCCTGGGCTACAGGAAACTGTTCGACTCCCCCCCTTCGGGCTTGATTTACATGCTCGTGGCTCTCGCTGCCTCGACCCAGCCGCTGCGCAATGCCGATTACGTAATCAACCTGCTCGAAGGCAAGCCTGAAAAAGCGACGGTGCCATCGGGCGAAGGGCTTGGCGCATCCCAAACCTGCCAAAAAAGAGATCGGACAATCTATGAGGGGTACCTCGGAGGCCCAAAGCGGTATGAGGGTCAGCGGTGGCTGCAGCTCGAGTGTGTGCGCGATGTTCTTCATGACCGGCTCTTTGAGCCGAATACTCCCGCTCTCGGGGCCTTCCGCGCCGCCATAGCCGATTTCTTGTACCAATACAAAATGATGGTGCTCTATAGTGACTCCTTTGAGCCCTACTTGGCATCGCGCGCCGCGGCCACTTTGGACGCGCAACTGGGTCCGGTGGTGGACGCATTTTCCAATGATTTGTTGATCCTCGAGCAGACCTTGGTTAAAGAGTTTGAGCGGACGCCCGTCGCTAAAGGGGCGAAGAAAAAGGGGGAACAGAAAGCCGATCGTTGCACGGCCGGCATCGCGCAGTGCAGGTCGATAGCGTACGCTACGAGCGGGATTGTCTCGTTCAAGACCGTCACCGGCGTTCAGTCCAATGTTCAAACTACAACGCAGAATTACTTCAACGCTACGCCACCTGTAACTCTCGGGGACCTGGCAGCCGCCATAAAATCCATTGGGAGCCCCACCGCAACGTCCAACGGGACACCCGTTCCTGCCGCGCTGCCTCAATTTCTCACAGCTAACATGACGGCGAACGAAGCGGTAGGGACCCTGGCAGCGCTGCAGGTGCTAAACCGAGCGCCAGTGGTGGCGAAGATCGGCAAAGGACTGAACCTCACCGCCGAGGCTTATAGTTCGCCGGGAGCTTCCGGGGCGGAGCTCAACGTCACGGTTCAGAGCAACGAAAATGGCGCCGGTCAAGTCACGGCGCCCACCGCTACCAACGAGGTATCCGTCGCGGCAACCACTGATGATTTGGCCTCGCGGGTCGCGCAGCACCAGGTCACAACGCGTGTGCGCGTCAGCTCGCTCAATCTCTTTAGCCTCTCGACGATGCAGTCCGTCCTGGCCAGAGGCCAGGCACCCTGGAAGATACTCGATCCGCTGGTAGAAATTCCTCTACTCAGCGAGGTGGTGAAAAAACCACGCGTGCCGGAGCTTATCTACCATCGCAGCTTTGTCTTCCTCAATGCCATGCTGGTCCCCACGGCGATTGATCTAGGTTGGGGCGTCACGATCGAGCCCGACATGGTGAGGGACGCGAATTCTGTTTACAGACCCGCCAGGTCGTTGGACGATCTTTTCGCAAGCAAGATGAATGGAAACCAACCCGACGAAGAGTTCGGTCGGGTTAAGAGGTACCACGAACATCTCCTGGAACTCTTCCGATCCCAGGAGATCCAGAAAGACGGCGCAGTCACTCCGATTGATGAACAGAATCTTCCGAGGATGTCGAAGATGATTCGGATCGATGAGTCCGGGAGGAGCCCCTCTCAACCTGTTTACGGCAAGCAGGTGCCACAGAACATGCTCGCATCGCCGTCGAAGCCCTAGCTGCTACCCGGTTCCTCTGCTTTGAAAAGCGTGGCGCGGGCGTCCCGCCCGCTGTCGCGCGGGCATCCTGCCCGCGCGCGTGAGCGGGACGCGACCGCGGGCGAGACGCCCGCGCCACATCCGTTCAATCTTCATGGTTTCTGGGTGCCCGTCCGCAGACGGGCATGAGCGACTTGTCTGAGGATTGGAGCGCCGGCAAGACGGCCGCGCCACATCCACGCACGGTCGGGCGGCAGGCGGCGGCAGGAGCGGGAGGAGGCGAAAAGTGGCTACTCAACGGGAAGTGGGTAGCGGACCCGAATTGCAACCGGATGGGCCATTTGGTTTCGAAAGCCACGTCAGGCAACGCGAACTGGAAGAGGTGGCGCGGCGTCCCTACATCAACCTGATTCTTAAGACAGTTAGCTCCCATGAGCCGGGCGAGACTACGCCAGCTCAGATGGCGCTGGAGGATGCTATCTCAGCTCAACACGCGCCATCGGACCTGGATGCGCGTTTGTTAGCTTACTGGGAAGTTGCTTCTCCAGAAAATGAGCAGGCTTTGACTAACGAGCTGCTCAAACAAGGCGTGGCCGCATTCTTCAAGCCCGTTGCTCAGTTAATGGGATGGCCCGACCCTGGACAGCAACTGCTGGGACTGGCGCTCTCGGGCGGCGGCATCCGCAGCGCCACTTTCAATCTGGGAGTGCTTCAAGGGCTGGCTGGCCTGAACTGGCTGCGGTGTTTCGACTTCCTCTCTACGGTCTCGGGGGGCGGCTATATCGGCAGTTGGCTTGTGGCATGGATCAAACGGAGAGGTTTCGCCAAAGTCAGCCAGCAGCTAAGACCGGATTGGAAGGAACATGACGAAGTGGAGCCGCCGGAGATTGAGTTCCTTCGCACTTACAGCAATTACTTGACGCCACAACTTGGACTCCTGTCGGGGGACACGTGGTCCATGGTGGCGATCTGGTTCCGCAACTTCCTGCTCAACTTGATCATTCTAGTGCTCATTATCTCTGCACTGCTTCTGGTGCCGCGGGTAGTGGTGAGCTTGTCGCAGAGCTCCAACTCATTCGTGTACGCCGGACTCACCATGATCTTCATGCTCTTCGCGATTTTTTTCACGGGCTTGAACATGAAATTGTTTTCGCCCCGCCCTCAAGAATACCCTTCGTATAGCCAACAAGGGGTCATTCAGTGGACGATAGCGATTCCCACTGTTTTGGCCTCCTGGCTGGGGAGCTGTTGGCTTTGGAATGAGGGCCGGAATTGGGTTGAAAATCCTCTCCCTCCGGCTTCCGCACCGGAGAGTTGGCTCTCGAACGAACTCCGAAAGTTGGTCTCCATTCTACCCCCATGGCTGGCCTGGACACTGTTGGTCGCCCTGCTCACCTTCTTGGTATGGCTTGTGGTTTGGTTCCTCGCCGAGCGGCTGTGGCCGAAAAGGATGCAAGCTGGGAAGGCGCGGCAAGCTGCGGGAACGGTGGAACCGCTAGTTTGGCCTCCCATGGTGTTTTTTTCGTTGATCGAAGGAGCTGTGGGCGGGGTGCTCCTCTTTGGTTTGGCCTCCCTGTACAACTACTTGTGGAAGGCGGGCTACCCTGGCAACCACGTCCACTTTGTAGCCTTAGGAACCGGCTTGGTGGCGAGCGTACTCGGCATCATGGTCACGGTTCACATGGGCCTCATGGGTAAGCGCTTCCCCGACGAGCGAAGGGAATGGTGGAGCCGGACGGGAGCCTTGGTTACCATCTGTAGTTTGGGCTGGACGGCGTTTTTTGCCCTCGCTCTTTACGGCCCGCTGCTGGTTCAGTGGTCCAGCGGCTGGGTCAAGGGTACCCTCACGCTCGGCTGGCTGGCTCATACGATTTACGGAGCCTTGGGGGCGCGGAGCGAAAAGACCGCACAGAGCGGGCCCGACAGCCAAACTGGATTTCTGCTCAAGACGGCGCCGTTTATCTTCGTGATCGGGCTGCTCATCTTGCTTTCATTCGGGATATACTCCGTCCTGCGTCATGGACATCCGAACGAGGACCAGGGAACGGTCTCGGTGACCGTGGATCTCAACTTGAGCCAGGACGCGACGGGCATCCCTCCCACAGTCTCAACCTCCGTCAAGCCTGCCGCCACGAAAGGCCATGTTTCCTATCACCATCTTGCGGAGGCCTACTGGCCCTCCGTATGGTGTGATTCCAAGCCTTGCTTAGCTCCGGCGACCAAGGAAGAGCAATGGGATCCCATTTCGCCATGGCAGATTGTTCTCCTTATTGTGGTCTGTGCCGGCGTGGCAGCGTTGCTTTCCTGGAGGGTGGACATCAATGAATTCTCCATGCAGCTTTTCTACCGCAATAGGCTGGTGCGATGTTATCTCGGCGCCTCGCACCAGGCAGGAGGACAACCGGCGGTGAGCCAGGGAGGCGGGGCTGCGGAAGTAGACCGAAATCCGAACCCGTTCACAGGGTTCGACCCGGCTGACGATCTTTGGTTGACGTCTCTCGCCCCAAGCGCCGAGCTTAAAGCCGGCGAACTGCGGTATGGGGGGCCCTATCCGATCCTCAACGCTACCCTGAATGTAACCCACGGCAAGCGGTTGGCCTGGCAGGAGCGCAAGGCGCAATCGTTCGTCTTTACCCCGCTCTATTGCGGCTATGAGGTCGGGCCGGATCGCCAGCCGCTTATGGCTAAGAAGAAGCCTCTCGAAATGGCCGGCTATCGTCCCACCAGCGACTATCTGTATTCCGAACCCACGTGCCAGGGCGGGCCCTACCTGGGTACGGCAATGGGAATCTCCGGTGCCGCGATCAGTCCCAATATGGGCTATCATACCAGCCCAGCTCTGGCGTTCTTGATGACTGTATTCAATGTGCGGCTTGGCCGGTGGGCTGGGAACCCCCGCCATCAAGGCGGGAGGTGGACGGGAAATCCAATCTATAAGCTGGGATGGAGATCCTCGGGGCGAGTTGCACCACCTTGGAAGCGTCGCGGTCCGGGTCTGGGGATTTTGTACTTGCTTCTCGAGCTATTGGGTTCCACGGACGACCAGCGCGCCTATGTTTATCTGTCAGATGGTGGCCATTTCGAGGATCTGGGGATCTACGAACTGGTGCGGCGCCGGTGCAAGCTGATTTTGGCCTGCGATGCGAGCGAGGACCGTGATTACAAGTTCGAGGACCTGGGGAAGGCGATCCGCAAATGCCGTGACGACTTCGGCGTGGACATCCGAATTAACATCGATAATCTGCGCCCTCAGGGCAAGTCAGGCGAGAATGCGCAAGATGATGCAAAAAAGAGCAGGCAGCATTGCGCGGTGGGGGTCATCAGCTATGACAAAGCGCGGGATAACGCCAAGCCCGGAATCCTCATCTACGTCAAAGCTTCGCTGACCGGCAACGAGCCTACTGACGTCCTCCAATACAGGGATAGCCATCCCGATTTTCCTCATGACAGCACCGCTGACCAATGGTTCACCGAGTCACAGTTTGAGAGTTACCGGAAATTGGGACAGCACATCATTGAGCAGTACGGAGGCACGGATCACGGGTCAGGGCAGAAAATGAAGGTGCTGGACTTGCTTGAAGTGGGTCAATGGAACGACAGAACAACCTCCGGATCCCTCGAGGAATACTTGAGTCAGAACCTCGGAGACCTTTATTCTACAAAGAAACCACCGAGCCAGGCCACCGGCGTCTGAGTAGTTTGCTTTCCGATGCTCGCCGCTGCGACGCTCATCGGTTTGGGCGGGGCCAAGTGGTGGAAAAGCGCTTGAGCATTTCGTCGAGCGAGAGATGATCGTAAACGGGGTCAAATACGCCGATCGGTATCTTGCGCATCGGCGTCTCCGCCTCGGACTCAGCGCGCAGAGCCTGTCCTGAGCGGAGCGAAGGAATGCACACTTCACAGCGGGCGAGACGCCCGCCCCACAATGCGGCCACAAGGGCCGCTCCCACAACGCGGAATTGTGTTACCTTTTATGGCTGCACGCAGTCTTGGCAGTGGCGTGACGTCCTCCGGCCTGTACGACGCGGTGCAGCGCTCCACCCCGAACATCACGTCCTGGGTTCGGCCCGACCCCGTTGATGCCCTTGGGAGGCCTATCTATGGCGCGCAACTTCAAGGACCTGTCCGAACGCGAAATCCTTGCCCTCGCCATCGCTTTGGAGGAGGAAGACGGCCGCATCTATGGCGACTTCGTCGATGGATTACGGGAGACTTACCCCGGCACGGCGAAGATGTTTGAAGAAATGCAGCAGGAGGAATCGGGGCATCGTCGTGCCCTGATTGAAATGTTCCGGCAGCGCTTTGGGGAGCATATTCCCCTGATCCGCCGCCAGGACGTCAAAGGGTTCGTGGATCGCCGCCCCGTCTGGCTGATTCGGCCGCTGGGCATTGATGTCGTACGGAAACAGGCAGAGATCATGGAACTGGAGACCCGGCGCTTTTATGAACGCGCCATGGAAAGAGTGACGGATGCTTCCGTCCGGAAGCTGCTGGGCGACCTGGCGGAGGTGGAGCGGAAGCATTCTGCCCTTGCCCAATCCCTCGAGATCCAGCACCTCACGCCGGAGACACGCGCCCAGGAGGAAGCCGCGCAACGCCGACTCTTTGTGCTCCAAATCGTTCAGCCCGGCTTGGCGGGCTTGATGGATGGCTCGGTTTCCACGCTCGCCCCGCTCTTCGCCGCCGCCTTCGCCACGCACAAGAGTTGGGACGCTTTTCTGGTGGGCCTTGCCGCTTCCGTGGGGGCGGGGATTTCCATGGGTTTCGCCGAGGCCCTCTCCGACGATGGGTCGCTGACCGGGCGCGGCCATCCTTGGGTGCGGGGCATTGTATGCGGGATGATGACGACCGCCGGTGGGATTGGACACACGCTGCCCTTTCTTATTTCTAATTTTAAGGTCGCCATCAGCGCCGCAGTTGCCATCGTGGCTGTGGAGCTTGCGGCCATCAGCTTCGTCCGTCATCGTTACATGGATACTCCCTTCCTCAACGCCGCGTTTCAGGTGGTCGTGGGCGGAGTGCTGGTGTTCCTCGCCGGAATCCTGATCGGGAGCTCGTGAAGTCCCCGGCTGTTATTCCGAGTGCACATGGACTTGCGGTTCACCTATGGAGATGAAAGTCGCTGTCATCCTGAGCGAAGCGAAGGATCTCGCTCTGCTCCGGAGCGGATCATGAACAAGGGCGCAGGGCGAGATTCTTCGCTTCGCTCAGAATGACGGACTTTCGGGAAACCGAAGCATCGAATCTCTGGGATGGATCGGGAAGCGGGCCAGTGTAGCCGACTCTTGAGCCTTGACTTCGTTTTCGCAAAACGCGCTGTTTCTTGCTCCATTTGGGGTCCGATCGGCGCTAATTGGCGCGCAAGATGCGCATAATCCGCGCCTCCTCAAGAGACTATCTAATTTATTTTCAAGTACTTATTAGCTTTTTTCTCTTCTAAAACGTGTAACCGCTTTGTTTTCAGATAGTTCTTAGCTTCGTTTCGAATGGCCTTGTGTGTTTTCAATAACATACTGGCTTCGATCGTATTGTTTTTTATTTATTTTCAGCCCCCTCTTTCCCCGAGTGCCGTGACCTTCCCGCCATCCCTTGCGCCACGCGTCTAACCGGCCCCCGCCTACGACAATGTGTCCACAACACGAGCATCTCTGTAGGCTATCACATGTCCCGGAGTTTGTCAAGTAAAAAATGCAAGAAAAGCGCGCCGACTCTCCCGAACACCGTCGCCCGGCTCGGCCAGCCCGCAACAAGGGGGGAGCGCTTTGCCGTCAACACGGCTTGGCATCCTGCGATGCGCTTTACGTCGAACTGGCATTGCGGTCAGGGAGCCCTCTTGGGACGCTCGATAAGAATCAGCGAGATGCTGCCCTAGGCGTCGGCGTCACTTGAGTATGAGAGACGAGCTGGGGAAACAGCGTCAGCGCCCTTCCTCCCACTGCAGTAGGGGAGGAACGGTTCCTGACACGCATTTCCACGTGCGATCATTCTTGCGCAGTCTCGAAAACCCGTAGCAGGCCGACCGGCTTGCTAGCGAACAACCCCAAACGTCCTTACCAAGCCTCCGCGCAGCCGCACACAGTGATCGGCGTCCGGCAGAGTCACCCACCACTAGCCTCGACTCAGCAGGACAAGGAACTCGATGCCGCGACGTTGTGGTGCGGAGTAAGGACGACGTTCTCTTTCGGGCTTGACCACGAAATGCGTCGGATGTAGTTTGTGGCAGCACGGAGCGAATGATGATTTCGACCGCAACTCGATCCCGATTGCTCGTCGTTGCCATCGCGATACCGACCGCATGGCTGCTTTGGTTCCTTTACCCGATCGGCTGGTCAGGGTTCTTGAGCTTAGTGGTCAGCGCCACTCCCTTGCTCGCGTGCGCGATCACGCTCTTCACTTGCCTCGCGGCACTTTGGAAATTTCGACGCCTACATCGAATAGTCCTTTTGGTGACCATCCCGATCATCATGCTGTTCCAATTCGCGTGGTTGCTGCTTGTACTCTCCCACCCTCCTAGTTACGTTCGAACAGCGGAGGAGGTCGCTTCATATCGTCGCGACTTGGCGGCTTGGGAGGTTTCATTGGCAGTTTTCGCTGTCTGCCTTTACCCCCTTATTCGGAGCTGGCGCTGGCTACCTCCTCGTGCGGAGAAACAGTAACTACAAATGAGAACGGTACCTGACTGTTTCTCACCCAATCGTGGGTTCCCGCCGGAGAAGCGAGCGCAGACCTGCTAATCAAAGTCTGCGGTTTTTCGGAGAGCATTGCACGCCGTGACGACAGCGGGTAAATAATCGCCATGTCCCGCCTGCGCCTGGACCGGGTGCGCCTGGCCGCCGATGAGAGCACGCACATCTGAGAACCGGAAGAGCCACAGAGCTTGAAAAGCAGGTCTGCGCTACTCGCTATTTTGACGGAACATTAACCGACGAAAACTTCACAAAGCTCGTTCGCGGTATCTTTGCTAAAAAACAGAGCTACTGGCGGAGCGAACTGTATTTAGGGCTTCTGCGAATTGAGCCAAACGTAACCCACTGTGGCAATGGTCGCAACAAGAAGCAAGATACTTGCGTGCAAAAACGTCAAAGGCCCGATGATGGATCCCGGGGTGGAGGCCGACGAACGCCAAGACCAGAAGATGTTCACTATTTTCCAGATCACGGCGAGGACCAGGCAAGCGATTCCCAGCCAGTAGCTCCAACGGGCGATGAGCTTTTCCATAGCGATCTCCTGAGTATGAATTTCGGATTGGGACTGACCTGCACTATAGCCTGAATAACACTCATGTCAAGGAGCTTTTTGGACTAATCACACTAACCTAAACAAGCAGGATGAGAAGAGCGAGTAGCGCAGACCTGCTTTCCAAGGTCTGCGGTTTTTCGGAGAGCATTGCACGCCGTGACGACAGCGGGTAAATAATCGCCATGTCCTGCCTGCGTCTCGACCGGGTGCGCCTGGCCGCCGATGAGAACACGCACATCTCGGAACCGGAAGAGCCGCAGACCTTGAAAAGCAGGTCTGCGCTACTCGCTGCTACTTGGGTGCGGCTCGACCCTACCCAGGGCCTCGTCGGTGGCCAATTCAAGTTCAGCAGTTTCTTCTTCGGTTAAGTCCCGGAGTTTTTTCTGGAGAGCCGACTTGGGAATTGCGCGAGATCCTCTTCATCGAGGTTCGCCGCCCAGCCTTCCAGGCCCTGCTCCGTGAGAGCCGCTTCATCGGCCGCAAGGTTCTGCGCCAGACGGGACAGGTCCCATCGCTTCGGATCCGCCTGCCGCATGACTATCAGATGGACGCGCTCGCCAGGACGAAGCGCCAACGGCGTGCTCGGCTTGAGCATGCCCTTCTCGTATTCAGCCTCTATGACCCGTGATCCCATGGCGCCAGTATATCTCGTGTGCAAGGCGTAAACAACCTGTCGGGGTTTTGTCACTTCCACTTAACCAGGAGTCCGCGGACCACTGACCACGGACCACGGACAACTGGCAACGGACGTCCTCCTTCCCCCCTTCCTACTCCAAGCCCACACTCTCTTTCCGCCGGCAGTTAAGAAAACTCTCATCTGGCCATGCTAGGGTGCCGATAAACAAGCGGCCGGGGAAATCCCGGCGCAGTTGGATCGAGGGTTTCGGTCTCATCGGGAGCTGGCGGAATAGGCAACAGGCAACCTCGAGGTTCAGTGTGACAGCGGATTCCTGTGGCATGGGATGAGGAATAAATGTCCCCCTTTGCGCTGGTCAGTCTCCGTCGCATCGTGTTAATCACGGTCACCTTTCTCCTCTTTCCGGTCGCCGGCCTGCATGATGACTCCGATCGCGCCCTTGTTGCCGCCGCGCCAACCGGTCGAATCCGCCACGCCCTTGCCGGCCTCCCACTGAGTTTCGAGCCCAACTTAGGTCAAGCCGATCCGCGCGTGAAGTTCCTCTCGCGAGGACGAGGGTACACGCTCTTCCTGACGAAGGATCAGGCGATACTGGCAATGCAGGAGTCAGGAGCCAGGAGTCAGGAGCCAGGAGAGGAAGGACGTCCGTGGTCCGAGGCCCGTGGTCCGTCGCTTAAAGATCGAAATTCGAAACTCGAAGCTCGAAATTCGGCCGCGCACCGTGCGCCCAACCCTGACCCGGAATCACCCTTAGTCCTGCGGCTAGTGGGCGCGAGGCCTGACGCCGAAGTGACCGGGCGCGACGAGTTACCGGGCAAGGCCAATTACTTCATCGGCACCGATCCGAAGAAGTGGCGCACGAATGTGCCCACCTATGCGAAGGTTCGCTACCACGACGTTTATCCCGGTGTGGACTTGGAATACTACGGCAGTCCGTCGGCTCACGGACAACTCGAGTATGACTTCATCGTCGCGCCGGGCGCCGACCCGAGCGCCATCGCATTGCGGGTAGGGGCGGTTCGCGAACCGCCCCTACGGATCGAAGCCGATGGCGATCTCGTGATCCCAGGCAATCGTGGCGAGATCCGATTCCATAAGCCGCTGATCTACCAGCCCAACGCAGGCTCGTCGCCGGTCGCTCATCACTCGTCGCTGGTTCAAGGCCGCTTTATTCTCGACCCTCGGAACCGCATTCGCTTTCTCTTAGGTCCCTACGACAGAACTCTTCCTCTAGTCATTGATCCGGTCCTCAGCTATTCCACGTTCCTGGGTGGAAGCGATATGGACTATGCAAATGGAATCGCCGTCGATGCTTCCGGAAACGCTTACGTGACGGGCTACACGGCTTCCGTCGATTTCCCCGTGGTGAGTGCGGCGCAGAGTTCTCCCGGCGGCGGCTCCTGCTTAGAAGATGGAGTTGCCACCCCCTGTTTTGACGCCTTCGTCTCGAAACTGAACCCAACAGGAACTGCGCTGGTTTACTCCACTTACCTGGGCGGCAGTGACGAAGATTATGGGGCGAGCATTGCCGTCGATTCGAGCGGCGACGCCTACGTCGCCGGATACACCTATTCCACCGATTTCCCTGTGCAGAACGCGCTCCAGCCCGACAATGCGGGAGGGGTGGACGCTTTTGTTGCCGAACTCAGCGCCGGCGGAGCATCGCTGATCTACTCGACCTACTGGGGTGGAAGTCTTGATGATGTCGGGACGGGCATCGCCGTCGACTCACATGGGAACGCCTATCTTTCCGGTTATACCGAATCGACGAACTTCCCGGTTACCTCCGGGGCGTTTCAAACTACCTATGGTAATGGTGCTCACAATGGGTTTGTGGTTAAGTTCAATTCGGGAGGAGCCCAGGTTGTCTACTCAACCTATCTTGGGGGCAGCGGGGACGATTACGCTTACGCCGCGGCCGTGGACTCGGCCGGCGACGCCTACGTCACCGGCGCTACAAACTCGACCAATTTCCCCACCCTGAATGCCTTTCAGCCGAATTACGCCGGCGGCCAATGTGCCGTGGCGCCCAACACCTTCCCGTGTTTCGACGTCTTTGTCTCCAAGCTTAATCCTGCCGGCTCAGCGCTCCTCTTTTCCACCTATCTGGGGGGAACCGGCAGCGATTACGGATACGCCCTCGCCCTCGACAGCTCCGCCAATGTCTATGTTACAGGCTATACAACCTCCGCAAACTTTCCCACAACTCGGGGAGCATTCGAGTTGGTCTTCAGCGGAGCTTACGACGTGTTTGTTGCCAAGCTCAATAGTTCGGGCTCCGCGCTCGCCTATTCGACCTACTTGGGAGGCAGCGGCGGAACCCAGGTGGCTTACGGCATGGCTGTAGATTCAAACGGATCCGCTTACGTGACGGGATACAATTATGGAGGCAACTTCCCAACCGCCAACCCTGTGCAGGCTCAAAACGCCGCCTTTTATGACGCCTTTGTCAGCGTCCTCGACCCCACGGGGAGCTTCCTGGTATTTTCAACCTACCTGGGCAGCACACAGGATGATTTCGGACGCGGAATCGCTCTGGACCCTTCAGGAAACATCTACGTGGCGGGTGCAACGTTTTCGACGGATTTCCCCACCACCTCGGGCAGCTTTGAACCCTCCTACATGGGCGGGCCTTACGATGCTTTTGTGACCAAGTATAACGCCCCGGCAAAGCCTGTCGTCGCCATCTCTCCGTCGTCGTACAATTTCGGCAGCCAAGCCGTCGGCACGACGAGTTCCCCGGAGGCGTTCGATCTAACCAACACTGGCGGCGCGGCCCTCGTGATCTCGAGCATCACGGCCAGCGGCGATTTTTCTCAAACCAACAATTGCGGCGCCGGTCTTGCCTCCGGCGCCTCCTGCACGATTAGCGTCACCTTCACGCCGTCGCAAACCGGCGCGCGCAGCGGCGCCATCACTGTTTCTGATAATGCCAGCCCTCCCACCCAGACCATTAGCCTCACCGGAACCGGCACGGGCGCACAGGCCAATCTCACGCCCAGCTCATTGACTTTCTCGCCACAGATGGTCGGCACCAGCAGCAGCCCTCAAAGCCTCACTCTCTCCAACTCGGGCGGCACGGCACTCACGATCTCCAGCATCGCCATCAGCGGCGACTTCTCCCAAACCAACACTTGCGGCTCGAGCCTCGCCGCCAACTCGTCGTGCACGATCAGTGTTACATTCACTCCCACCGCCACTGGCGCGCGTACCGGCTCGATCACCGTCACCGACAGTGCTAGCCCGGCCACCCAGACGGCCAGCCTCTCGGGCACCGGCACGGCGCCCGCGGCCAGCCTCTCCCCCACATCTTTGACATTTCCAGCGCAAGCGGTGGGCACCAGCAGCAGCCCTCAAAGCGTCACTCTGAGTAATCCCGGCACCGCCACCCTCACGATTTCCAGCATCGCGGTCGTCGGCGACTTCTCCCAAACCAACACTTGCGGCTCGAGCCTCGCCGCCGGTTCGTCTTGCACGATCAGCGTCACTTTCACTCCCACCGCCACCGGCTCGCGCACCGGCTCGATCACCGTCACCGACAATGCTAGCCCGGCCACTCAGACCGTCAGCCTCTCCGGTACGGGCACGGCGCCCGTTGCCAGCCTTTCTCCCACGTCCTTGACCTTTCCTTCACAAGCGTTGAACACTGCCAGCCGCCCTCAAAGCCTCACTCTCTCCAACACCGGCACTGCAGCCCTCAAAATCACCAGCATCGCGGTCACTGGCGACTTCTCCCAAACCAACGCCTGCGGCTCCAGTGTCGCGGCCGGCGCCTCTTGCAGCATCAGCGTGACCTTCAAACCCACAGGCAGTGGGCAGAGAACGGGGACCGTAACCGTCACCGACAACGCCAGCCCCACCACCCAGACTGCCAGCCTCACCGGAACCGGCGCCGGGCCTGGGGCCACGCTCTCCCCCGCTTCCCTCACCTTCGCCACACAAGCCGTGGGCACGAGCAGCAGCGCTCAGACCGTCACCCTCAAGAATACGGGCACCGCGGTCCTCATCATTAGCAGTTTCACCATCAGCGGCGACTTCTCCCAAACTCACACCTGCAGCACTATTCTGGCGGTCGGCAGCTCCTGCAGCATCAGCGTGACCTTCAAACCCACGGCCAGCGGGACAAGGACAGGCGTTCTGACTGTTTCCGATAACGCAGTCCCCGCCACTCAGACCGTCAGCCTCACCGGAACCGGCGGCGGCCCTGCGGTCACCCTTTCTCCCACCTCCTTGACGTTCGCCGCCCAGGCCGTGGGCACCAGCAGCAGTCCTCAGAGTGTTACCCTCACCAACACGGGCAGCGCCAAGCTCACGGTCTCCGGGATCAGCACCAGCGGCGATTTTTCCCAAACCAATACCTGTGGCTCGAGTGTGGCGGCGGGCGCCTCCTGCACCATCAGCGTGACGTTCAAACCTACCGTAGCTGGGACCAGAAGTGGCACTCTGACCGTTACCGATAACGCCAGCCCCGCCACTCAGACCGTCAGCCTCACCGGAACCGGCACGGGCGGCCCTGCGGTCAGCCTCTCTCCCACCTCCTTGACGTTCGGTTCACAAGCGGTGGGCGTCAGCAGCAGCTCTCAAGCCGTCACGCTCGAGAATACGGGAACCTCGACGCTCACCATCTCCAGCATCGCGGTGAGCGGTCCCTTCTCCCAAACCAACACCTGCGGCTCCAGTGTGGCAGCCGGCGCTTCGTGCAGCATCGCGGTAACCTTCAAGCCCGTCGTCACCGGGACCACAACCGGGACTTTGACCGTCACCGACAACGCCAGCCCTCCCACCCAGACCGTCAGCCTCACCGGAATGGGCGCCGGTCCCGCGGTCACCCTTTCGCCCTCTTCCTTGACCTTTCCTACACAAAAGGTATTGACGACCAGCAGCCCCCAAACCGTGTCGCTGAAGAATACGGGGAACGCCCTGCTCCGCATCAGCAGCATCACGGTCACCGGCGCCTTCTCTCAGACCAACACCTGCGGCTCCAGTGTGGCAGCCGGCGCCTCGTGTAGCATCGCGGTAACCTTCAAGCCCCTCGCCGCCGGGACCACAACCGGGACTCTGACCGTCACCGACAACGCCACCCCCGCTACCCAGACGGTCAGCCTGACGGGAACCGGCGGCGGTTCTACCAGCGTATTGTTTTCGCCCTCCTCCTTGACTTTCCCCGCCCAGATTGTCGGCACTGCGAGCGGTGCTCAGAGCGTAACCCTCACCAACACAGGCCGTGCGGCCCTCAGCATCGCCGGCATTGCCGCCAGCGAAGAAGCCTCCCAAACCAACGACTGCGGCTCGAGCGTCGCGGTCAACGCCAGTTGCACTCTCAGCGTAACCTTCAGTCCGGCTGCCGGTGGAACCAGGACCGCATCCATAGCCGTCACCGACACTGCCGAGGGCAGCCCCCAGACCATCGCACTTACCGGCACGGGTGAAGACTTCACCATCGCGGCGCCCTCGGGTTCCTCCACCTCCGCCACCGTCTCGCCCGGAGGAGCAGCGACTTACTCCCTGAGCGCCGTGGCCTTGGGCGGGTTCAATCAGAGTGTGGCTTTCGCTTGCAGCGGGGCCCCCTCGGGAGCAAGCTGCACAGTTTCACCCGCCTCCACCAACTTCAGCAGCCCGGCGAACCTGACGGTTTCTATGGTCACGGCAGCGGGCTCCTGCCTGCCTCCGCACAATCCCCTTCCACCCCCCCCGCAGCCGCGGCCGTGGCTCCTTTGGACCATGGGCCTTCTGGCATCGGGAAGCCTCGCACAGGCGGGTAGCAGACGGGATACAAGAGGGGAACGCAGGCGGACGGCAACAACTGCCTTCGCGGCGCTTGTGCTGGTGATGCTGGCACTGGCAGCCTGCGGCGGAGGCGGCGGTAGCACGGCGCCGGCGCCTGCCGGCTCAGGCACTCCCGCGGGAACC
The DNA here is from genome assembly GCA_963842495.1 of uncultured Acidobacteriota bacterium. Taxonomy (GTDB): domain Bacteria; phylum Acidobacteriota; class Terriglobia; order UBA7540; family UBA7540; genus CAVROP01. The sequence goes on along the minus strand of CAWJHY010000003.1, from coordinate 9,432 downwards.
TACTCACTCACCATAACAGGGACGTGTACGTCCTGCTCAACCACCCTCAGCCACTCCGTGAGCTTGACTTTGCAGGTGCAGTAAGTGGCTCGAGAGCCGCGCCTATCCTTCATTTACTTTTATCGATGACTGTGATAATAATGCCCGCTTTGGTGCCAAAACATGCATCTCCATATCGTTGACTACGCGATCATTATCATCTACTTCGTCTTCGTCCTGGGCATCGGCTTCGCACTGCGCGGCCGCATGAAGACAAGCGAAGATTTTTTCCTCTCGGGGCGCTCGATTCCAGGTTGGATTACCGGCCTGGCCTTCATGTCCGCGAACCTGGGCGCTCTCGAGGTCATGGGCCACGCCGCCAACGCCGCCAAGTACGGCATGTTCGTCAACCACTTCTACTGGCTTGCCGCCATGCCTGCCATGTGCTTCGTGGGCGTCTTCATGATGCCGTTTTATTACGGCAGCAAGGCGCGCAGCGTCCCTGAATATCTGCGCAAGCGCTACGATGAAAAGACTCGCACGCTCAATGCCTTCTCTTTCGCCGTTATGACCCTGCTGGTTTCCGGCGTCGACCTTTATGCCATGGCCATTCTTTTCGAGCGCCTGCTGCACTGGCCGTTTGGCGCCAGCGTGGTCGCCTCGGCGGCAGTGGTGGCGATCTACATCTACCTGGGCGGGTTGACTTCCTCGATCTACAACGAGGTGCTGCAATTCTTTCTCATCGTCTTCGGCTTCCTTCCCTTGGCTATCCTGGGATTGAAGGCGGTGGGGGGATTCGCAGGGCTCAAGGAGAAATTGCCCAATCCCGGCTACGCGCACACCTGGGCGAATATCTGGCACGCCTCCCAGAATCCCATGGGGATTAACTGGTTCGGCACCATCTTCGGTTTGGGCTTCGTGCTCTCCTTCGGCTACTGGTGTACGGACTTCCTGGTTGTCCAGCGCGGCCTGGCAGCCAAGGACATGTCCGCCGCGCAGCGCACGCCTCTTATCGCGGCCGTTCCAAAGATGTTCTTCCCGCTGATGGTAGTTCTTCCCGGCCTGGTCGCCATCGCGCTTGATCCCCAACTGACCAAATATCTCAACGGCCGCTATGACAACGCGCTGCCTGCCATGCTGGGCAAGTTCTATCCCTCGGGTCTCTTGGGTATCGGGCTGACGGCGCTGCTGGCCAGTTTCATGTCCGGCATGGCGGGAAACGTTACCGCCTTTAACACGGTCTGGACGTTCGATATCTACCAAACGCACGTGAACCCGGGCCAGCATGACAGTCATTATCTCAAGATGGGCCGCTTCGCAACCGTCTTCGCCGTGGCGGTGGGAATCGGGACCGCCTTCATCGTCCTCAGGTTCAACAACCTGATGGACTACCTCCAACTTCTCTTCGCGTTCTTCAACGCTCCCTTGTTCGGAACCTTCCTGCTGGGAATGTTCTGGAAACGCACTAGCGCCCACTCCGGTTTCTGGGGGCTGCTCTCCGGGATACTCGCCGCCGCCGCGCACTATTCCCTTTACCACTATCACGTGATTATGTATCCAAGTGATATGGCGGCGAATTTCTACCAGGCCATCTGGGCGTTCTCCGTCTGCGTGGTGGTCACCGTGCTGGTAACGATGTTTACTGAGCCGCGCAAGGAAGAGGAGTTGGTGGGACTGGTCTACTCGCTGACTCCGAAGCCTAGAAACCAGGACCTGCCCTGGTATGAGAGGCCCGGCATTCTTGCCGTCGGCATTCTTGCGCTTTGCACCGTGTTGAATATTATTTTCTGGTAAAAACTATGGGCTTAGACATTCGCTTGCCGATTGGAATCATCTTCACTATCTACGGCGCCATCCTCATAGTCTATGGCCTGGTGGCTGATCCCGCCATTTTTGTCAGCTCGATGGAAGTAAACATCGATATCTGGTGGGGCGCGGCGATGCTGGTTTTCGGACTAATCATGGGGATTCTAGCGTTCAGGGCCTCGCGCCGTGAGGCCTCATGACTGAACTCCGTTGGAATCCAACGCTGCGTGAATGGGTTTCAACGGCTTCCCATCGCCAGGACCGGCCGCAGATGCCGGCCGACTGGTGCCCCTTCTGCCCGGGCTCAGGCAAAGTTCCGGATCACTACGACTGTTACATCTACCCCAACGATTTCGCCGCCTTCACCATTCCCCCGCCTGAGCCTGCCATCCAGGGCGACGACTTCTACCGCGTGGCGCGCTCCTACGGCAGATGCGACGTGGTCCTTTATCATCCCGACCATAAGCTCTCCCTGCCGCAGCTTCCGCTCGAGCACATCGTGAAGCTCGTCCAGATCTGGCGACGCCGCTTCACGGAGCTCAAGGCCACGCCGGGCATCCGCTACGTGCTGATTTTTGAAAACAAGGGCGCGGTGATCGGCGTCACCATGCCTCACCCGCACGGCCAGATTTATGCCTTCCCTTTTATCCCCCCGCGCCTCCGGCGGGAACTGGACTCGGCGCGCGCCCACGAGCGAGCCAAAGGGAGATGCCTCTTCTGCGACATCCTCAAAAAAGAACGTCGCGACGGGCGGCGGATCGTTGCGGAGAACCAAGCCTTCACGGCCTTCATCCCCTTCTACGCGCGCTGGCCGTATGAAGTCCACATCTACCCGCGCCGCCACCTCGGCGCGATCGATCAGTTTCGGCCTTCCGAAGAACCGGGTCTGGCGGAAATATTGAAGTGGGTCACCCGGAAATACGACCATCTCTTCCAGATGTCGTTCCCCTACATGATGCTCCTCCACCAGGCCCCCACGAAAGGGAACTATCCCTACTACCACTTCCACATTGAGTTTTACCCTCCCCACCGCAGCAAGCAGAAATTGAAGTACCTGGCCGGCGTCGAAACCGGCGCGGGAACCTTCCTCAACGACTCGCTGGCAGAAGAAAAGGCCGCAGAATTGCGAAACTTGCCGCCGACCCGCCAACAAGAGGTCGACCAGTAGTGGTGCTGCGCGGGCATCGCGCCTGCTGTGGTGCGGGCGGGACGCCCGCGTTGCGTGGGCATTCCTTGGCCGTGCTGAGGACAGGCTCTGCCCATGTGCGACAGCGGGCGGGACGCCCGCACCACAACCCCAGCCAGGGTACTAGTACTACCCTGGCCTATATTATTTGCTTGACAAAACTGTCCTGTACTGATAGCCTATAAGTACCCCACACCTTTCCGGGGGAGGTTTCTTTCCCCGGCACTGTAATCCTCTGCCCTAGGAGGGCTTATGTCTATCCGCAATTCGCCTCAGCGTACTCCTCAACTGCTCGACGCCGCCCGCTCGAACGGCCGGCGCTCCCACGGTCCGCGCACCGCGGCCGGAAAGCAGAACTGCAAAATGAACGGCGTCAAACACGGCGAACGTTCCGACCCCGAGAATTTCCATGAAGTGATGCGCGCCCTGGGCGAAGACCCGGCCCGGTTCGAAGCCCTGAAGCAGGAGTTGCTCGATTCCTTCGGCCCCGGCGACGGGCGCTTTGAAAAACAGGTCGACGATCTCGCCCGGCTCTACTGGCGGCGCGACCGCCTGGAGCGCTCCCAGACCGGCCTGATGCGGCGGGCCCTCGAGGGAGTCGAAGGGCGGCAATACGAGCTGCGCCGGTGCCTCGCCGCGGCGACTTTCGACTCCTCCCAATCCGCCCTGATGGACCTCGACCTGCCGCTGCCCAACGACCGGTGCGTGCGGCTGCGCCAGTTGCTTTCCCTGCTGGGGGTGATCTCGGAGCAGGTGAAGCGCCAGGTGTTCGTGCCTCGGCAGGCGTCGGTGCTGGCAACGTACTACAAGGGCCAGGTGGGGTGGCGGCCGGCGCGGATTGGCCAGTTGCTGGAGCCCTACATGGCGTGGTTGCAGCACGAGGAGTATCGCCGGGACAAAGCGTACAAGGACTACATGCTGAATCCCGAGCCGCTCCCGTTGCCGGGGCCGGAGCACCATCAGGAACTGCTGCGCCTGTTGGAAGAGGAGAGGGCGGCGGTGGAAGCAGAGTTCCAGCACGAGGTCGAGGCGCGGGAGGAGAAGGCGGCCATCGAACGCGACGCCTGCCTGGCTCCCTCCGGTGAGGAGTGGAAGCTGATGCTGCGCCGGGAAGAAACCCTGGACCGCTCGATTGACCGCAAAATCAAGCTGCTGCTGAGCCTGCGGAAATCGGCGGAACGCTCTTCGGCCGCAGAGCTTCGCTCTGCCCCAGCCGAGGATGTGGGGTCGCCCCTTGTGGGAGCCCAGGGCGGACAAAAGGGCCGCCCCGACAGCGAGCCGGCCGCACGCGAGGCAAAAATCGACGACCGATCCGGATATGTTGATGAAAACAAAGGACCGCTTACTTCGGCCGCCGGCCAGCGGGAAGTTCCTGCGCCTGCGGAGCAGCACCTGCACGACGCAGAAGTCGTGGTCACTGCGTCCTGACCGTGTGGCGCGGGCAGCCTGCCCCGACCTGTCGGGGTCCCGCCCGCTGTGGCACGGGCGTCCCGCCCGCACCACAAGGCCCGGCGCGACATGGAACTTACGTACGGTTGTGCAAAACATCGAGTTAGCACAAATTCGAATGCACGCTGTCGTCACCTGCTGCATGCATAAGGATGACCCTCCCGGCCTTTTCGTTCAGGACGCAACGGGCGGAATCGACGTTGCCGTCGCCAACAAGGGGCGCGAGGCTCCGGAATGGCTGGATCGGGAGACTTTCGATGTGGCCCTGCTGGATGTGCAAATGCCCGAGGGCGACGGGTTCGAAGCTACGGCCGAGATCCGTAAGCGGGAACAAGCGACGCGCCCCCGCCTGCCCCTCTTCGCCATGACGGCATACGCCATGCAAGGCGGCCGCGAGCGCTGCCTGGCCGCGGGCCTGGATGGCTACATAACTAAGCCTATCCAATCCCCAAGGCTTCACGCAGCCCTGGACCAATGGGTGGCTGCGGCGGGCGGGCCGCACCACGCCCCCACCCCGGGCGGGTTGACGGTTCTCTAAACAGCAGGAGTGATCAGTGTGGTTGCCCTTGCCACTTACCCGGCCGGCGCGGGCCGCGTTCGCCCCAGCAGTTTCAAGGCCCGTTGGCTGGCCCGGTCCTCGGCTTCCTCGCGGCTCGCGCCTTGGGCGCGGGCCAGCCAGGCCCCGGGGTCCACGTTGTCGGCAGTACAATGATAGGTATTTCCCAGCCTGTAGGATGTGAGCCTGACTTTCCATCCGTCCAGGTCAAGGACCTTCGTCGAGTGCTCCTCGGCTCTCATTCAGATCTTCTCCGAGCGGCTCTATGCGTTCGCCGCGGCCGCCGCAGTTCCCTTTTCCACCGGCGCGCCGACCAGGTTCCCCCACTCCGTCCAAGACCCGTCGTAGTTGCTGACGTTCGGGAAACCGAGAAGGTACTTCAGTACGAACCAGGTATGGCTGGAGCGTTCGCCGATGCGGCAATAAGCCACCACGGGTCTGCTGCCGTCGATTCCTTCCGAGGTGTAGATTCTCCGCAGCTCATCGCCGGAACGGAACGTCCCGTCATCGTTGCAGGCGCGGCTCCAGGGTATGTTTCGCGCGCTGGGAATGTGCCCGCCTCGCTGGCAGGTCTCCGACAATCCCGGAGGAGACAGGATCTCGCCGGTGAATTCCCTGGGACTGCGCACGTCGACCAAGGGAACATCCCCTCGCTTGAGGGCATCCTGGACCTGGGGCAGAAAGGCGCGCAGGGAGAGATCCGGCTGCGCGGCACGATATCGGGTGCGCGCAGGCTTGGGCACATCCGTGCTGAGTTCCCGGCTTTCGGCAATCCACTTGTTGCGTCCTCCATTCATGATTCGCACGTCCTGGTGGCCGTAGATTTTCAGTTGCCAGAACGCCCAGGCTGCGAACCAGTTGTTATTGTCGCCGTAAAGAACTACCGTGGTATCGTTGCCGATTCCGGACTCCGCCATCAGCCTCTCGAATGCTTCCCGGGGAAGAATATCCCGCTGGACGGTGTCGCACAGTTGCTTATTCCAGGCCCAGGCGATCGCGCCGGGCACGTGTCCCTCGCCGTAAGCAGACGTGTTGACATCCACTTCCACGATGCGAACCTTGGGATCGGCTGGACGCTGAGCAACCCAGTCGGTGCTGACCAGGGTGTCAGGAAAAGCGTAAGCTGCCATGACTAACCTCCTTCGAGTTCAATAGTCCAATGAGCAGAGGGTAGCATAATCTTGACAGTTTCGTCAAGATTAGCTAGCATCGAATTGTGGGGGCCGACGTTGTGGTTGCCCCAGCGCCGCCGGAAATGGCCACGACCACCAAAATGCGTCTTGCACTCGCCGCACCCGGAGTAGCTCGGAAATCCGAGGGTTCCACTCTCGATCAAATCGGCAGGACACCGCTGCTTCGCCTGCACCATCTCTCTGCCGCGTTCGAGGGAGTCGATCTCTTCGCCAAGGCGGAGTTTCTGAATCCCGGCGGCTCGATCAAGGATCGTCCGGCGCTGAATATGATCCTGGAGGGCGAGCGGAGCGGCGCTCTGACGCCAGGGCGCATCATTCTGGATGCGACGAGCGGGAACACCGGGATCGCTTACGCCATGATCGCGGCCGCCAAGGGTTACCGCGCCAAAATCTGCATCCCCCGCAACGCTTCGCCGGAACGAAAGCGCACTCTTCTAGCGTATGGCGCCGAATTGGAGTTGACCGACCCGGGCGCAGGGTCGGACGGGGCGATTTTGCGCTGCCGCGAGATCTATCGCTCCGACCCGTCCCGCTACTTTTACCCGGACCAGTACAACAATCCGGCAAACTGGCAGGCCCATTTCAATACCACGGGTCCGGAAATCTTGAGTCAGACGGGAGGTGAGATTACGCACTTCGTGGCGTCGCTGGGCACGAGCGGGACGTTTACCGGTGTGTCCCGCCGTCTGAAGAGGGAACTGCCGCAGGTTCAGTGCGTGTCTGTCCAACCCGCCTCGAGTTTTCACGGGATCGAGGGCACCAAGCATATGGACGGCGCGGTCGTTCGGCCCGGCATTTACGATCCGAGCCTTGCCGACCGAAACCTCTTTGTCGAGACCGAGGAAGCCCAGCAAATGTCCCGCAGGCTCGCGAGGGAAGAAGGTCTGCTGGTCGGAGTCTCTTCCGGCGCGAACGTGGCGGCGGCGCTACGCATCGCCGGCGAGCTCGCTGCCGAAGCGCGCCCTGGCACCGTGGTCACGATTCTCTGTGATGGCGGAGGGAAGTACCTGAGCGAGGAGTTCTGGAACGGCACGGAGTGAGACGTTCTTAGCCCGCCAGTTTAGGGGCAAATTTCACTTCCTGCCTCATCTCTTCTTCAACGGGGCCTTGGGCCTTAGCTACCCGGCAGCGGCCGCGGTGTCACATCGGCGTTGACCAGCCCTGTTGCCCACTTGATCGCCTCGGTATACATCCTTTGCAGGTTAGGGTTGTCCCAGTTTTCCTTGGGATGACCGAGGGTGGAATAAAAGACCCTCCCATGGCCATACATCTTCGCCCAGGCGACGGCGAAATCGCGGTCGGTGCGATGGACCTTGGGATTCGACAGGTCAAGGCGACCCGCATCGAGACGCATCAGTACTCGAACCTTGTCGCGGGAATAGTTCCTGATCTGGTAGATCTCGTCCCTCAAAACGAATGACCGCGGCCATTGTTGCATTCCAGGAAAGTCGGGATCTTCCACAAGAATAGGCGCATTGAAGGTTCCCCAGGGATGCTCGTCAAAGTAGCCCCCGAGCATTTCGCCGTACTCGGGCCAATCGGTGAAGGTGATGGCGGCGCTGTGCACGCCAACAAAGCCCTTCCCGTCGTCATGCACGAAGGAAAGAAGGTCCGCCTTCTGTTGCGCGTCCATCTCGAGGCTGCCGCCGGTGAAGAAGAGCACGGCGTCGAAATCATTCAGGTTTTTGGCGTTGTATTCGAGCTTCTTCTTGGTCAGCGCTTCGGTGTCGGTACGGATCGTAGTTTCCCATAAACCCGTCTCCTCACCTAGCCGCTCGAGGGTGGCCATGGCGTGAGAGACGGACTCGTGGCGATAACCCTTCTCTTCCCCGAGTACGAGAAGGTGTTTTTTCAGCGGGGTGGGTGATTGAGCAACACTGAGGCTCGAAAAAACTAGGGTAAACAAGAGATAAGCCGGCCGGCCGATCTTCATGGGTTCTGACTCCCTCCTCGCCTTTAGTGGCGGCGCTCGGGGCTGCAAGGATACGCCTCACCACCTGCTGATGAATGGCCGAGGCGGCGCACCGCCCTAACACGATCCTTCCGTAGCGTTGCCTTCGGGCTCAACATCATGCCCCCGCAAAGCCCTTCTGTCAATCGACCGGAACCTGGCATTGAATTCCCCGGGACGCAGGTCTATGCTAACAGTCGGTCGATGATACAAGAAGAAGTCTCCGGATTCATTGCATAAGGTCGTTGTTTCTAATTCTGCCGGGAGGGCAAGCTTCTATGGAGAATAAGGGAATCAATCGGCGGGACTTTGTAGGCGCCTCATTGGCGGCTACCGCAGGGCTTTGGGCGTCGCCGGGAACGGCGCTCTCCAGCCAAGGGGCGGGTACGCAAAAGCCCGCAGGATTGAAAGTGGGGCTATACAGCATCACGTATCTGGGAGTCTGGTACCGGGGAGACGCCTTGTCGCTCGAAGACACCATTCGCCGGGCGAAGAAATACGGCTACGACGGCGTCGAGGTCGATGGCAAGCGGCCGCATGGACATCCGCTGAGCCTCACGCGCGCCCATGCCCGCGAGCTGCGCAAAATGGCGGAAGGCGAGGGCATCGAGCTTTACGGCCTGGCCGGCAATAACGATTTCAGCAGCCCGATCACGGAGCACCGCGACGCCCAATTGCTTTACATGCGCGACTTGATCCAGCTCGCGCCGGAGCTGGGGGCCAAGACCGTACGGGTATTCCTGGCCTGGCGTGGGGTTACGCAGAAGCAAGGGCTCGCGTCGTACGCTATCGCCGAGCCTCTCTGGGATACCGTCCACAAGGGCTTTTCCGAGGCAGAGATCTGGGACTGGTGCCGCGACGGCATGATCCAGTGCGCCAAGTTCGCCGGCGACTCCGGTGTGACACTGGCGCTGCAGAATCATCATCCAGTCATACGAGATCACAAGGATGTGCTGCGCATGGTGAAGGAAGTGAACTCGCCCATCTCAAATGCTCGCTCGATGCCTGGATCATGGACGACAAGTCGGCGGAGGCCATTCACCAGGCGGCTCACGACGTAGGCCATTTACAGGCGCTTTCGCACTTCGGCGGGAGTTCAAGAAGGGGCGGGAATGGATCATCAAGGCGACTTCTACGGCTACTTCGTCGAGGCCATGAAAGAGATCGGTTACAAGGGCTACATTGGCTACGAGCTTTGCCATACGCTTCCCGTGGTCAACGGAGAGACCGTCGGCCTGGAGTTCGCCGACCGAGTGCGCCGAGGGTGCGGCCATCTATATGCGTGCGTTAATCAAGGGCCAGGCGAGCTGAT
>CAWJHY010000002.1:0-39616 GCA_963842495.1 uncultured Acidobacteriota bacterium | reverse complement strand
CTGGTGCTGGTGGTTGGATTGGCGGGCGGTCGGGGGCTCGCTCAGACTTCGGCGCCATCCGATAACCCGGCCCCCGCAGCGCAGGCCGCGCCGGCTTCCAATACTGCCGACCGTGTGGCTCAACTCGAACAGGAGATTGCCGATGCGCGCAGTTCCGGCGACAACGCCTGGATGCTGACCAGCGCGGCGCTGGTGCTGCTGATGACCGGACCTGGCCTGGCGCTTTTCTACGGCGGTTTGGTGCGAAAAAAGAACGTGCTGGCCACCATGATGCAGAGTTTCACCCTGATGGTGCTGGTGACCGTGCTCTGGGCTCTTTTCGGCTACAGCCTGGTGTTCCACGGGGGCGGGGGATTCCTGGGAGGGCTTGGCTACCTTTTCCTCAAGGGGGTGGGCGCAGCGCCTAATCCCGACTACGCCGCCACCATCCCGCAACAGACCTTCATGGTCTACCAATTGATGTTCGCTATTATCACGCCGGCCTTGATCACGGGCGCCTTTGCGGAGCGGATGAAATTCAGCGCCATGCTGCTGTTCATGACCTTATGGACGATCATCGTTTACGACCCCATGGCCCACATGGTTTGGGGGAAGGGAGGCTTGCTCAATGCCTCTCTGGGCGGCGCCTTCCCCACGCTGGATTTTGCCGGTGGGACCGTCGTGCACGTGACTTCCGGGGTGTCGGCACTGGTCTGCGCGCTCTACCTGGGCAAACGGCTGGGGTATCCGAAAGAGCCGATGCCGCCCCACAGCGTGGTGCTGAGCTTCATCGGCGCCTGCCTGCTTTGGGTGGGTTGGTTTGGATTCAACGCGGGGAGCGCGCTGGCCGCCGGAAGCCTGGCCTCGAGCGCCTTCGTGGCCACGCATTTCGGAGCCGCCGCGGCTGCCCTGGGTTGGGCGGCAGCCGAGTGGCTGACGCGCGGAAAAGCCAGTGTGCTGGGAGCCATTTCAGGAGCGGTGGCGGGGCTGGTTGCCATCACTCCTGCCTCCGGGTTTGTGGCGCCTATGCCTGCGCTGGTCATCGGTCTGATCGCCGGCGTGTGCTGCTATTTCATGGTGGCCAAAGTGAAAGGCCTGTTCGGTTACGATGATTCTCTTGACGTGTTCGGGGTGCACGGCGCGGGCGGCACCATTGGGGCGCTCTTGACCGGCGTCTTCGCCTCCCAAGCGGTGAATGCGATTTATAAAGACAGCAAGGGTAATGCCCTGCCGGTGGGCTTGATCGACGGCAATGCCCACCAACTCTTGAACCAACTGGTGGGTGTGGTAATTGCCTGGGCCCTGGCGATCGTCGGCACGCTCGTCATTTTGAAGATTGTGGATGTGGTGGTGGGTCTGCGCGTTCCCGCCGAGCAAGAGATTCAGGGCCTGGACCTGTCGCAACACGGGGAAGAGGGTTACAATTTGGAGGTTTGACGTAGGGGGGGCGTCTGGCCCGCGGTGGGGGGAGCGTGCCGCTCCAGCCCTCCGGCAGGATGCCCACGCCAGGGCGGGCGAGACGCCCGCACCACATGGAAGGACATTGGCCAATGAAAAAAATCGAAGCGATTATTCAGCCCTCAAGGTTCGACGCGGTCAAGGACGCTCTCCATGAGATCGGCGTAGAAGGCATGACGGTCCTGGAGGTGCGTGGGCACGGCCGGCAGAAGGGACACACCGAGTTCTATCGTGGGAACGAGTACAAGGTTGATCTGCTCCCCAAGATCAAGATCGAGATGGTGGTCCCGGACGCCCTCGCCGAACAGGCCGTGCAGGCCATTCTAAGAGCCGCGAAGACCGGGAAGATCGGCGACGGCAAAGTGTTCCTGACGCACGTGGACGACGCCATCCGTATTCGCAACGATGAGCGCGGGGATGCGGCGCTGTAGTGGAAAATAGAGGACTAATCTCCGCCTTCAGCCTCTCGGATTTCTACGCTTCAGAATCCCTAAGAATCCAGCAATCTTTCGACGGCACGGGTGATGGCTTGGCGGTGCTGCGTGGGCGTTCGGAGTTGGTGGACACGGCGGTGGCCTCGCTGTACCGTCATTACTTTTCCTCTCAACTCGATCAACCGGGCAAATTCTGCATGCTCGCTCTGGGTGGCTATGGCCGGCGAGAACTCTTTCCGCATTCGGACATTGACCTGCTGTTCCTCTCCGAAAGCAGCGCCGAGCAGGCCTCCCAGCGCATGGCGATCGCGGCCGTTCTACGGGAATTATGGGACTTGCGACTTCGGGTCGGACACAGCGTGCACACGCTGGCGGAGTGCGGCCGGCTCTACCGGCAGAACCTCGAGTTCAACGTCGCGCTGCTTGATTGCCGTTACCTGGCGGGTGATCCTGAACTCTTTAACCGGTTGCACGACGACGTTTATCCGCACCTGGTGGCGCGAGATCATCAAGACCTGATTCGCAACCTGGCAGAGATCACACGCGCGCGGCATCGGAAGTATGACGACACTATTTTTCATCTCGAGCCGAACCTCAAAGATGGCCCCGGCGGCCTCCGGGACTATCATGTTTGCCGGTGGCTGGCTCGCATCTCGGCAATCCAGAAGCATAAAGTCTGGAGCCCGCCGGAAGAACTTTGGCCGGCAGCCTGGCGCGCCGAGGTCGGCCCGGCGTGGGAATTCCTCTGCGCCAGCCGCTGTTTTCTTCACTATTTCCGTGAACGCGACGACAATCAGTTGAGCTACGAATGCCAGGACGAGGCCTGCGCTCGCGGCATCGGCTACCGGCGCGGCGCAGACCCGGACTGTGGCGGCGCGTCGCTCCCGCCGCCCAGCCCCGAGGATTGGATGCGCGCTTACTTTCGCCGTGTCCGCTCCATCTGCCAACTTACCCTGCGCCTTCTGGACGATTACACGCCTGCCGGCACGGGACTCTATGGGCTGTTCCAAAACTGGAGATCACGCCTCTCGAATGCGGATTTCTCCGTCCTGCGGGAGAAGGTCTACTTTCGCCAGCCTGCGGCGCTGGCCCGGGACCCCGCGCTGGTTTTGCGTTTGTTTGAAATCGTGGCGCGGCACGGGCTGGAAGTGAGCCGCGAGGCAGAAAGGGCCCTTGCCGAAGCCCTGGCTCATGGAGTGACTAAGCTCCTGGAGGCGGGCGTGGTTTGGAAGCACTTTCGCCAAATACTTTGTTTCCCGGCCGCGGCCAAGGCCTTGCGCGAGATGAATCGGCTGGGTGTGCTGAGGGCTCTTTTCCCGGAGTTCCAGGCGATTGATTCTCTGGTCATCCGGGACTTCTTTCACCGCTACACGGTGGACGAGCACTCCTTCATGACTATTCAGAACTTGCACGCTCTCTCTCGATCCCGAAAATCACTCCCTGCCCGTCATTCCCGCGAAGGCGGGAATCCACAGGAATTGGGTCCCCGCTTTCGCGGGGACGACGAAGGGAGGGAAACGGAGTGGGAAGATAGACTCGCCGAGATTCTCGAAGAACTCGAGCAACCGGAACTCCTCTACCTCGCCTTGCTTTTCCACGACGTGGGCAAAGGCATGGAGACTACAGACCACGTCGAGGGAAGCCGCCAGGCGGTGGAAGCAATCATGACGCGGCTCGAGTTGGCGCCGCTGGACCGCGCCACCGTGCGGTTTCTCATCGCCAACCATCTCGAGATGTCCACCACCTTGCAGCGGCGCGACATTTTCGAGCCGGAAACCGTGCGCGCCTTCGCGGAGAAAGTCGAGACAACCGAGCGTTTGAAGATGCTGTCGCTCTTGACCTACGCGGACATCAAGTCGGTCAATCCGGAAGCTTTGACGCCCTGGAAGACCGAGCTTCTGTGGCGACTTTACGCCTCAACAGCGAATCACTTGGCTCGCAGCGCGGATGACGAGCGGCTGACACTCGCTCGCGCCAGCGCCTCAGCGGCGGAACGAATTCTGCCGCTGCTGACGCCCTCCATGAGCCGGGAAAAGATCGAGCGTTTTCTCGAGGGGTTTCCGCGGCGCTACCTGGCGGCCCATTCGCCCGAGGAAATTGCGTTGCACCTTGAGCTGGCGGAACGGCTTGCGTCGGCGCCGGCGCAAGTTCGCTTGAAGGCGCAGGGCAGTCTGCACGAGCTGACCGTCATTACCCCGGACCGGCCGTTTCTCTTCGCCTCCATCACCGGGACGCTCTCGTCCTGGGGCATGAGCATCGTGAAAGCCGACGCTTTCGCCAACGCGGCAGGGGTGGTCCTGGACACTTTCCGCTTCGGCGACCTCTATCGCACGCTGGAATTGAACCCTTCGGAGGCGGAGCGCCTGAAATCCAACCTCGTCGAGGTCCTTGAAGGAAGGATGGAACTCGCCAAGCTCCTCAGCGGACGGCTGCACGCCGCGAAGGGCCGGAAACCCAAAGTTACCATTCTTACCAAACTCCGCTTTGACGACTCGAGCTCTTCCCACAGCACCCTGCTCGAGCTGATCACCCAAGATCGCCCCGGATTGCTCTACCAAGTCAGCTCCGTCCTCGCCGAACTGGGCTGCAACATCGAGATCGCGTTGATCGACACCGAAGGCGAAAAAGCGATCGACGTCTTTTACCTGACCGCGCAGGGCGGGAAACTCCCGCCAGAACTCCAAGCAGCGATAGAGAACGTAATGTTTGCCAAACTGTAGCGCTGAGGTGCTGCCCGGCGGCAGTCGGTGTGGCGCTGGCGAGACGCCCGCGCTACGTCTTCCAACACCTGAAACTTGACACGCGACACCTTTTTCGCACCCGCCCCGCTCGAGTTCAAGAAAATTTCAGAAAAAATCGCAGAACTTGAAATCTTTTCTTGACGTCGCGCGCTTCTTACTTTAATTTGCGAAATAGAGTCTGGAAAATTGAATTTCCATGCCATCAAAATTCCGGTGCGACGCATTCCAATCATCCGCGGCGCGATCCGATAGGAGCAAAGATGAAGGTGAAGGCGTTCTTTGGTGTACTCGGACTCCTTTTCTTCGTTTTCTCAACGTGCGATGGGTGGGCTCAGACGACGGGCACCATTCGAGGTTCGGTGACGGACCCCTCCGGCGCGCTTGTGCCGGGCGCCAGCGTCACCGCCGCTCAAAGCGACACTCATGTTACCCGCACGGTGACGACGAATGAGAGCGGGGACTACGAGTTCCCCGCCTTGCCCGTGGGGCGCTACACCGTCTCCGTGCAAGCGCCCGGATTCAAGCTCGCCCGGCACACTGAAATCGACGTCAGGCTGGGTCACGTCACCGCGGTGGACGTCAAGCTGGAATTAGGCCCGGTAGCGCAGGTGGTTTCCGCCGAGGCTGCCGCCCCTCTCATCGAAATCGTCAGCACTCAGGTTGGCGCGGTGGTGAATGATAAGGCGGTGGTGGAACTTCCCCTCAACACGCGTGATACCTACCAACTGCTGCAATTGCAGCCCGGCGTCCAATCGCAACTCGGCTCGGACCTCTTCTACGGCAGCGACCAGCCCGGAGTGGTTTCTGTGAACGGGGGACGCGGGCGGTCGAATAACTACACGGTGAACGGGGGTGACGCCAACGACCAGTTCGTGAATCTGCCGGGCGTGCAGCCTTCTCCGGACACCATCGAGGAATTCCGCGTCCTGACCAATACTTTCGACGCTGAATTTGGCCGCAATTCCGGCGCAGTGGTCAACGTCGTCACCAAGTCGGGCTCCAACGCCTTCCACGGCGACGTGTATGAGTTCTTTCGCAACAACGTGCTCAACGCTTTTGGTTTCTTTGACACCACAAAACCCGATTTCAAGCAGAATCAGTTTGGCGGTACCCTGGGCGGACCCGTCCGCAAGGATCAAACCTTCTTCTTTGCCTCCTATGAGGGACGCCGAATCCGACAGGGCACCCCCTCGCCCGCCTTTCCTGTGCCTACCGCCGCTGAGCGGGGCGGCGATTTTTCTGCCGGGGGGTCATTCTGGGGGAATTTGAACGACCCCAATGTGTCCGACATTCTGAACACTCGCCCGGGGTGCGCCTCGGCGGTGGCCGCGGGAGGTGGAGCGCCGATCGCACCCGGGACGGCCTACTCCGCCATCTTTCCCAACAGCTACATCCCTCCCCAATGTTTTGATTCTACGGCGCTTGATTTGATGAACCAGTACGTGCCCCAGGCGAATTTGAACGGCACGGAGTACCAGTCCGTTGCCACCTCACGCGAGTACGATGATCAATTCACCGGCCGTATCGATCACAAGCTGAGCGACCACCAGCAATTCAACGCTTATTACTATTTCGACGACCAGTTTTACACCCAGCCCTTTTCTTACTTCCAGGGTGCGGGCGCCAACGTACCGGGTTTTGGAGGTCTTTACGACACCCGCTACCAGCAATTGAACCTCACGCATACGTGGGTGATCAGCCCCAGCACGGTTAACGAATTTCGCTTTTCCGCCTTCCGCGAGGCGCAAGGGGAATTCAACCATCCTCAGCATACGAACCTGGTCCAGGCGTCCTGCGCCAACGTACCGGCAGACGAGTGTTTTTCAGACCTCGGCAATCCCGCACTGGGCATCACTCCCAATCTAGGGGCTGGGCACGAGGGAGTCCCCTTCGTTACCGTTTCCGGAGGATTCGCGCTCGGAAACAACTATGAAGGGGAACTTCCTCAAGTCGGGAATACCTTCCAGTGGATGGACAATCTCAGTAAAGTGGTCGGCAATCACAGTTTGAAATTTGGGGCCGATGCGCGCCGCCAGCGATTTGACCAGCTTTTGTACTTTAACGTCAACGGCGATTATTCTTTCCTGGGTGGTGGAAACAATGATCCCTGCTTAGCAACAGTAAAGGTTCTGAATTGTAGTAATCGCACCGATCTCTACCCCAACTATCTTCTCGGGCTTCCTGACTCGTATTTGCAGGGTTCGGCGCAGCACGAAAGCGTGCGTGGCACCTCCCTCTATTTGTACGCGCAGGATAGCTGGAAAATCCGTCCCGCCTTGACCTTGAACTACGGCTTACGCTGGGAGTTGAACACCCCTATCGCCGACGTTGGCGCGCGTACGCAAACTTTCCGGCCCGGACAAAACACCACCGTCTATCCATGCCAGCTCGGTGCGGATAACCCTCTGGTTGGGGAGTTTGGGACCACCGATTGCGGGCCCGGCAGCGCAGGCGAGGCGGTGTTCCCGCAAGGGTTGGTGGTGCCGGGGGACAAAGGTATCACCGACGCCTTGACGCAAACTTACTACAAGGCTTTCGCGCCGCGCATCGGCCTTGCCTGGAGCCCCTCCTGGAACAGCGGAACACTCGCCAAGCTCACCGGTGGGCCAGGCATGACGAGCTTCCGGGCGGGGTGGGGACTTTTCTACAATCCCATGGAACAGCTTGTGCTCGAGCAGTTCAGCGGCGAGCCCCCGTTCGGTGGCAGCATCAACCTGTCAGAAACCATGTTCAATACGCCCTTCCTCGGCCAGGACGGTTCGGTCTATCCGAATCCTTTCAACGGCATCCTCAATCCGCCTCGTGGTCAGCCGGTTGACTGGTCCACGTTCCGGCCGATCCTGATGTTTGGCGAACTCCAACCGAATATCCGCTCTCAATATGCGGCTCAATACAATTTCAACGTGCAGCGCGAACTTACCGGGGACATGGTTCTGCAAGCGGCGTACGTGGGCTCGCAAGGGCATCGCCTGCTGGCTACTCACGACTTGAACTACGGTAACGCACAAACCTGCCTGGATCTCGAAAACATCGCCAACTTCTATGCCACTTCCAATCCAGCGCTTTCTTCCGACTTCACCTGCGGGCCGTTCTATGCCGATAGTTCGTTCCAGATTCCCGCCAATTCCATCCCCGCCGGCATGAGCGTGCACCTTCCGTATGGCTCGGTGCCCGTGGTGACAGGGCCGAATAACCCCGCCATCAACTTGGTTGGGCTGCGCCGATACTCGTCGCCGTTTTGCGAGCCGACCACCGGCGCAGGATGCCCGCCGGACGGTACTCCGGTCTTCGCCAGCATTTTCGCCCAAGACACCATCGCCAACTCGGCGTACAACTCGCTGCAAGTCTCCCTCGAGCGGCGCTTTGCGAAGGGCCTGCAATTCCTCGCCGCTTACACCTGGAGCAAGTCGTTCGATGAGGCCTCAAGCTTTGAAAATACCCTCGATCCGCTCTGCTTCCGCTGCAGCCGAGCGCTTTCTCTGTTCAACGCCCCACAGCGGTTCGTTCTTAGTTATTACTGGGAGCTGCCCGTTCCGGAAAAGCACGGGCTGGTGGGGAAGGCGGTGAATGGCTGGGGCATGTCCGGCATCTTCAGTTTCCAGAGCGGCTTCCCCATCCGAATCACTTCCTGGAGCGACCTCGAACTCGAGAACAGCCAGGACTTCGAGTATCCCGGCGAGCCTGATCTGGTGAGCAAATTCACAACTCAGAACCCGCGCAAGTCGGGCTGCGCGTTGGGAACCGGTCCCACTGCCGGAGCCGGAGCCCCCGACTGCCAGGTTGTCGCCAATCAGTTCTTCGACCCCAATGCGTTCGCGGACCAGGCGCTGGGAACCATCGGCGACTCGCCACGCTCGCTTTGCTGCGGCCCCGGAATCAACGACGCCGACTTGGCTTTGTTGAAGACCACCCGGCTCGCCGAGCACAAAGAACTCCAGTTCCGCGCCGAGTTCTTTAACGCCTTCAACCACGCCCAGTTCTACGTGCCGGACGGGAATATCACCGACGGCCCAACCTTCGGCCAGGTCTCGAAAGCCCGTGATCCAAGGCTTATCCAGTTCGCGTTGAAGCTGCTTTTCTAAGTCGGGCGGAGACATATGGCTACGCTCCCGAAGGGGTAGCGCAAACCTGCGGTCTAGGTCAGCAGCCTGCCCCAGGGGATATCCTTTAGCCATTACAGAATAAGCTACCCCCCTTCCCCCGCCGAGAATGACAACATTCGGCGGTCTCGGATGTGGTATCGTAATGTGTCAACGCAACAACACATGTCGCATCGGGAGAGTGGGACAAAGCTCGAGGTGATTTACGGCATTCACGCGGTCAAGGCAGCCGTGCTCAGCCATCCGGTTGAATACGTACTGGTTGCGCAAGGGCAGCACAACCCGCGGGTGCAGGAAATCATTGACGCCTGCCGGGCCGGTGGCATCGGAGTGCGATTTGCTCCCCGGCCTGCGGTAGAACGCATGGCGGGCAACGCCCAACATCAGAACGTCGTGGCAGTCTGTGCCCCTCGAGCCTACGACGACCTCGAGACCCTGCTCGGCAGTTCGGCGCGGCCGCTGCTGGTCGTACTGGACGGGGTCGAAGACCCAGCCAATCTGGGAGCTATTGTGCGCACGTCAGTGGCTGCCGGGTGCGAGGGGGTCATTATTCCGGAGCGTCGCGCCGCGGGCATATCGCCCGCTGTGGCAAGGGCTTCCGCCGGGGCGCTCGAGCACGCCAAGGTTGCACGCGTCACCAACCTGGTCCGCGCCCTGGGGGAGATCAAAGAGCGCCAGATCTGGGTTTACGGTTTTGAGGCAAAAGCCGGCAAGTCATACCTGGAGTTGGACTATGGCCAGGGGTGTGCGATGGTCTTGGGGGGAGAGGGGGCGGGCCTGCACCGTTTGGTACGCGAATCGTGCGATGAACTGGCCCACATTCCCCTGCGCGGCCCTGTGCCCTCACTCAACGTCTCCGTCGCCGCCGCTGTGGTGCTTTATGAGGCCTTGCGGCAACGGGGGGTAAGGGCGGAAAATGGAAACTGGAAAGTGGAAAATGGAAAATCGAAACTGGAAAGTGGCTGTTTGTAAACCGAAGGCTGCCTTCATTTTCCAGTTTCCAATTTCCATTTTCCAGTTTCCAGCTTTCGCGGCAACGTTGGGGCGTGTGCGCACATCATATAATCACGCAGGGGCCTGAATGGACGTGGAGGGGCGAATGACTGTGAATCGCACTTATGCTTTCCTGAAATCAGCCTGGATGGTGATGCTGGTGGGTGGTTTTCTTAGCTTGGCGAGTTCTGCTTTCTGTCAGGAAGGTGCGCAAAACCCACCGCCCTCAACCTCCCAACATGAGGCGGCGACCGAAGCCAAGCCCCCCGAGGCTGACACACGGATTCGGGTCCAAGCGAACATTGTGACCGCTCCGGTGACGGTGATCAATTCCAAGGGTGATTACGTTTTCGACTTGCAGGAGAAAGACTTTGAGGTTCTGGACAATGGAGTACGGCAGAAAATCGAACAGTTCAGCCTCGAGCAGCGTCCTCTGGCGGCAGTCATCGTGGTGGAAGCCAATGGCACTTCAGAGCCTTTACTGGGCGAGGTCCGTCCTCTGGGGCCGGTTTTCTCGAGTTTGATGCTGGGACCGCAGGGACAAGCGGCGGTGGTCACTTATGGCGATCAGATGCGCACCGTCCAGGACTTCACCCAAAACGGCGACGAACTGGAATCCGCTCTGCGCCATGTCGAGGCGCGGGGCGGCTCTCAGCATCTGAACGACGCCTTGGCGCAGGCCATTGTAATGCTGGAGACCCAGCCGAAGGACGACCGCCGGATCATCGTAGCTTTTTCTGATGGCCACGACATAGGGAGCAGGACGACTAAAGAAGAGGTTGTGCAGCGGGCCCTGAACGCCGGCATCACCATCTACGGTCTGGGATTCAGCCAGTCGCACGCGCTGCTTACGAAACAGCCGAAGGCGCCCCCGCAGAGTGTCCTGGCCAGCAGCATGGCTCTGCCCGCCCCTCCTAACATGGCGCAAACACCCTCGAACGTTGAGAACACCTACGACAACATGGCCACCTTGCCGATCGTCCCCCTCATCCTGGCCAGCGGGCAGATGATCCGCTCCGTGGTGGCCAAGGACCCCCTTGAGTTCTACGCGGGGTACACCGGGGGACTTAGTTATGGGGCTTGGTCAAAGAAGCCGATGCAAGACGAGCTGAATAAGATTGCGGACGAAATCCAGAGCCAGTACGAGATCGCCTACGTTCCCCACGCGCCCGACAACAACGGCTTTCATCGCATCGAGGTGCACGTCGACCGCAGCGGAGTCAAGGTGCGGACCAAGGCAGGCTATTTCTTGGGCGGGGCTGGGAGCAATCCCCAGTGAACCGAAAATCGAAATTCGAAAATCGAAATTCGAAACTCGGAATGCAAGACTGCAGTCGTTGCGGTGAATGCAAGGAACTCGGTGGCGGCTGGCAGTACGGACTCGTGGTTGCAACCTGGGGGCCTATGGCGGGGCAGTGGCCTGCGAATTTCGATTTACGGATTTCGAGTTTCGGCTTCTACGAGTAATCCTCGTAAGGCATCACTTCGACGCGCTTTCCCGATTTCAACTCGATCTCCGCGAGGTAGGGCCGCATGGAAAGCGGGTCAACTTGCAAGACCATCACGTGGGTTACGCCTTGCTTTTTGTACACCACTGTGAAAAACCTATTGTGCTTGCCCGCTATCAGAATGCTGGGGTAGGTCTTCCACTTGAGCTTCAGGTTGCGGACGAGGGGGCTAATGTCGGGGCGGAACTGCATAAGAGTAATTGTCGAAAACGGCATATCCACTGACGCCCCCGGACATTTGAACATCAGGCCGCTCTCGGAGACTTCCAATTTCCCGGCACAATCGATTTCGATTTTCTCGGTTCCGCCCGCGTATTGAAAAATGGCTTCTTTGGCCTGCTCGGTTCCAGTCGTCGCGCCGCGCGGGATCAGGAAGACGAAGACTATCGGCCAGATTTTCCAAGTCCGTTTTGCCCAATCCAATTTCATTGAACGCTCACTCCACCGGCGTTAAACGCCCGGCCGATGGTCCACCTCCGGCCTACTTACTGATTTTAGCGCCGGATTGCCTTTTGGGGAAGAACTTCTCAGGCGCCGAGGCCGGTTAAGTTCAGCAGGGCAGCGGCGATTCCACCCGGCGCGGCACGAGGCTGACTCTGTCAACAATGGGATGCTTCCGGGGGTTCAGTCATTCTATTACGGGCCCCGCAGCCTCCTGCGGCAACCCAACACCGGCCTTGACATTAGCGTGCTCGACGGGGACCTCAACGTCAAGGTACCACGGAACCGGGAGCGTGCCCCATCTTGCCGGCCGGAAGGACCATCGCGTGATGACCCTCGTCGCCTTTTCCAACAGAGAGGGTATGCCCTTCAGAATCTCTGAATCGATAACTTTGCCGTCGGCGCTTACCAGCAAGCGCAGCCGAACGGAAGCATCAGTCGCGGCGCTTGTCCCTGACCCTTTCAAGACCTCAGGAGGCTTCACTTGACGGCCGAAATCCGATTCCGCTTGCGTGGGCATAAGGTCCATTCGGTGCGTGCGAAGAGTGAAATTCACCTCCAGCCTGGTCTCGAAAGCGGTAGGGGTGTTCCGGCCCTTTGCCACATACGGACGGTAGCGCCAAGCGGCAACAGAATTGAGGACAGCAGCAGCCAACAGCGGATTGCCGCTCAGTACGTGCACGTTCACAACTTTGCCTTCGGTGTTGACCGTGAGCCGCACGCGAATTTTGCCCTGAATGTAATTCACTTTGGCCAGGACGGGGTACTCAGGAGGAATTTGGATCACGAGCAGACGGGAAGCTTCTTTGGCGCCCAGTTCCGGCAGGTGCTGGTCTTCTCCAATCGCCTCGGCAGGCGCGGGCAACAACCTTAATACGCAAAACCACACGACGCCCAGGCCTAGACAGCAACGGCACGCTTTTTGAAGAAAGCTAGCCATCGGATTCAAATATTACCTGTGCAACCACGAATCGCCCGGCGTGCGAGATCGAGACGGCGGTCCGGACAACTCCCATTTGACGCGCAATTTCCTCCGCTTGGCCTCGCAGGGTTAACTCCGGCTTGCCGCTTGGGGCGTGGGTTATTTCCACATCGACCCATCGTACGCCGTGGCTCCAGCCCGTCCCCAAGGCCTTAAAAGCCGCTTCCTTGGCCGCAAAGCGCGCTGCGAACCGCTCCGCAGAGTTCTTGAACCTCTGGCAATACGCAATCTCGGCCGGCGTGCATACCCGGTTTGCAAAACGTTCGCCGTGCTTCTGGAGAGCTTCTTCGACGCGAGAAGTCTCCATGATGTCAACACCAGTGCCGACGATCATGTGCCACAAGCCGGGGCTGACTCGAAGTCCAGAGCGTTCAGTGCGTAGCGCTGGCTGTTGTCTGAAGGCTCGCTGCGCGCTCGTAGGCCTGGACGGTGTAGTAGACTGCCTTATCGAAAAACTGGCCTAAAAGGCGCTGGAGGTCCAACGCCTGATATAGATCTATGGCAGAATCAACCAAACCGGCGACTCGAATATAGTCTCGTAAATGATACTTCGTCAAGGTGAGGGCGTAGACAACTTCGCTCAGCGGCACTCCCTCGGCCTGGCGTTGCTTCCCCAACTCGGTGTATCTCGCTTCGATGTCCTCTTCGGCCTTGCTATTCAGCCACAAGCCGAGGTCCTTGTACACGTTATAGGTGCGAAGGTGAATCGCTTCCCGGGAGAATCTGTGGTAAGACACGGTACGCGGGTTGGACTGAAGGTCTTCCACCAAAGCGCGGGTCAGTTCATCTGCGTGGTGTTCGATCATACGCACCAGGCGATCCGATAACATCGTGCTCCTTTCTCACTAAGTTGGATGTCTCAGTTTCGCTTCATGGTTGCGATGCGTCAATGAACGATCGCAGAGCGAGACTGTTTTCCCTCAAATATCTGCCGTCCCTCTTCTGCAGAAAAGGGACTTTACAGGCCCCGGTCAAAGGCTTAGTTTGCGTTATTGGTTGAACGGCCCTGTTAAGCCTAAGCCAGAATACCAGAGTGGCACACAAGGTTCAACTGGCATCCGTGCGCACGGGGCAGCGTAGGCCCGGGTAAGGGGTGCAACTCGCCATGGCGGTTCCCCCAGACCTCGCCATTCCTCGACGATCGGGAGTCCACAGAGCCGGCTCTGGCCAGCTCCGTTCGCCGGGCGTGCGACCTCGCTAAGCCACGCGCGCCCCTGCGGGCTCAGCACTTCGGACTTCTTATGCTATATTCGACTCTTGGGTCACCCTCCTTCACATCTCGTCTCGCGGGGCGGGCTAGCATGGATTGAACACCCGCTCCTCACACGCAATTCCTGGCTGGTCCATGCCTTTAGTACTCGCCGTGGCGGGGTGAGCCGCGGACCCTCCGCCGGCCTCAATCTGGGACTCACGAAGGGCGAGCCGCAGCTCGGAGTGCGGAAGAACTGGGACCTTTTCTTTCGGCAGCTTGGCGCGGAACACTTCGCGCTCGCGTCGCTACGGCAAGTCCATTCCACGGTCGTTTATCAAGTTGGTCACGCCAGGGGCCGGGAACTTGAGTACCGCCTTGCCGGGAGCCCGTCGGCTAGTCAATCCGGCCTTGCTCAGCCTGAAGGCGATGTGTTGCTGACTGATCAAGCCGGCATCCTCCTGTCGGTGCGAACTGCCGACTGCCTGCCCTTGCTCCTGGCAGATCCAAAACATCGGGCGGTGGCAGCGGTTCATGCCGGATGGCGCGGCGCACTAGGGCGCATCATCGAAAAAACGGTGGGGGAGATGCGCCGCGTGTATGGTTCCTCGCCCTCGAGCTTGCTCGCCGTGCTGGGTCCTTCCATCCGCGCGTGCTGTTACGAGGTGGGAGAAGATGTGGAAGAAGCCTTTCGGGGGTGCTTCCCAAACGCGGATGAGTTCTTTCGCAAGCCGCCGGGAGGCCCGGCGTCCCGTCCCCAGCGCTACTCCCTCTCATTCCAGAATATGCAGCCGCCTGGGCACAGTGCCGATCCAAGACCCTCAGCGCATCTTGACCTGATTGCGGTGGCAAAAGATCAACTCCATGGCGCGGGGCTCGCGCCTCGCCATGTCGCCGCAGTCGATTTCTGCACCGCTTGCCACCCCGACCTCTTTTATTCCTATCGGCGCGACGGAAGCGGCACGGGCCGCATGGCGGCGGTGATCGGAATTCGGCCTGCAACCCTTCGCTAACCTCACGCGAACCACCCCGCCCCCCTGCTTATCACGGAGGGGAATCGGCTCCCGTCCTCTTTGAGGAGGGGTCAGGGGGTAGTGTCGCCATTTCGCATTCCTTTCAAACGGAGCTGGCCACAGGCGGCGCCAATATCCTGTCCTCGTGATATACGGATGTAGGCTGGAATCCTGCATTCCGCCAGAACCTGTTGGAAGGCCAAGACTCTCTCCATGGGAGAGGCACGATAGGAAAGCTCGGAGCCGGAGTTGTAGGGGATGAGGTTGACCTTGGCGCGCATTCCGCCAAGCAGTTTTCCCACGCGCCGGGCATCGGCGTCCGCATCGTTGAAGCCGTCGAGAAGAACATACTCGAAGGTCAGCAATTCGCGGGGGCGCAGCGGGTAGGCGCGGCAGGCGCCCAGGAGGTCGCGCAGCGGATACTTCCGGTTGATCGGCATCAGCTCCGTTCGCTGTTCTTCGGTCGAAGCATTCAACGAGACGGCCAGTTTCGGACGCCCCGGGTCACCTGCCATCTCGTTGATGCGCGGGACGATGCCCGAGGTGGAGATTGTGATGCGACGCAGCGGAATGCCAAAAGCCTGCGGATCGGCGAGTATATGGACGGCTTTCATCACCTGGGCAAGGTTCAGGAGCGGCTCACCCATTCCCATGAAGACCAGATTGAGCCGAGTGCGTGGGAGAATTTCGCGCGCCTTAGTTACCGCCATTACCTGGCCAAGAATTTCTCCCGCCGAGAGGTTTCGCTGCAGACCCAAGAGCGCGGTGAAGCAAAAGCGGCAATCTACGGCGCAGCCCGCCTGACTGGAAAGGCAAAGCGTCGCCCGCGACTCCTCCGGCATATAGACGGTCTCGATCAGCGTGTTGTCTTGAAGACACAGTAGGTACCGGGCGGAGCCGTCCGTCGAGGCGAACACGGCCTGGAGGCGCGGGTAGTCGACATCGTACTGAGCTGAGAGGGTTCCTTTGAAATCCCTATCGAGGTTCGTAAAGCCGGCGATGGCCGTTGCGCGGCGGCGGTAAATGGCGTGATAGAGTTGGCGGCCGCGATACGGCGCCTTCCCCAGGGACTGTGCCAATTGCTCCAACTCCTGGCGATCAAGCCCCACAAGGTTCTGCATTCCCGTGTTCATCGGATGCCCTAGTCTCAACTCATGCTATCATTCTGGCGATAGTGCCTCAAGCGCTTGCAGCATTGCGGCGTAACGCTAGGGGAATCGCTCTTGCTCGAACCGCCCCTAGCCCTTCCTTAATCCAAGGAGGGGAATTCGATCCCCCCTCCTCACCGGAGGACGGGTTAGGGGTGGTGGGGCCAGGTCATTCTCGGGGAGGCAACTGAATGAGTCCACGCCGAGTCAATCCCGAACTCATCGGTCGACGACGAGAAGCCCTCCAGCGCGCCGGTTACGCGGAAGTCCTGGAACGTGGAATCGAGGCGACCACGCTGGATTGCGTCGTGGCCAGGGCGGAATCGAGCAAGGGCGGGGCGCTCTATTACTTCCGGACCAAGGAAGACCTCCTCTTCGGCGTTTTGGAGTGGCTGCTGCGCCAATTGAACCGCAGCCTGGACGAGGTTGTGCATTCTCAGGAGCCGGCGCGCGCCCGGTTGGGAGCGGAACTGGAAGTCTTGTTTCATAGCACTGAGGTTAACCGCAAGCTTTACCTGGTCTTTTTCGATTTTGTCAGCCGCGGGGCACGCTACCCGCGATTTCGTAAGCTCTTTTCGGAGTTCTTCGAGAGGTGCCGGCAGCGAGATCGGAAAATCGTGGAAGATGGAATCAGTGAACAGCAGTTCCGCCGGGTAAATCCTTTAGAGGCTGCTTCCACCATACGCGCCCTCGTCGACGGCTATTGTCTGCAATGGCTTTTGGGCCCTGAGGACGTGCCGGTGGAAGTGTATCGCGACCGTTGCCGAGCGGTGCTGGGAGCGTACCTCTTGCGTGGTCCCAAGAGCCGGGAGACGTGACCACCCGCAATCGCGAATAGTCGGCAAACTACACTCGTTTCGGAGTGCAAATGGCTGCAATGGCTGCGAGGATAGTCTCGGTCCTCTTCGTACTCCTCTTAGTTGTTGGAGTCCCGCTCCTTTCCCTATCCACAGCTCGCGATGACCGGCTTCGTCAAATGCGACGGCTCGAGCTTTATGTCTCCGCAGCGATTTCGCAGTGGGCTCTGGCGGTCGTCGGGGTGGTTGTCTTTTTTCTCGGCTCGCTGAGTGCTTTTTCCGTAGGCTTCCGAAGCCTCGCACCCGCCACTGCACTCATCTGGGCAAGCGTTTTGGTCGCGTTGTGCGTGGCCGCCATTCTCCTAAGCCTATTCCTGGAACGCCGTGGGTGGTGGCCGGCAGAAAGCGAGCTGACCTACTTCTTGATTCCCAGGACGCGCCAGGAAAAAGCCTGGTCGCTGCTTCTGCTCGTCCCCACTGCCGCTCTCTGCGAGGAATTCTTGTATCGCGGCTTGCTTCTCGCTCAAATCAGTCAATGGCTGCGTAGCAGCGCTTGGGCGTGCGCTGTTTCATCGCTGGCGTTTGGACTGGCGCATGTTTATCAAGGTTGGAGCGGGATCGTGCGAGCCTCTCTGCTAGGGGCTTTGCTCGCCTATCCCGTCATTCATTTCGGGAGTCTCTATCCTTCCATGCTCGCGCACGGACTGATCGATGCCGTGGCCTTGGCGTGGCTGGGTACAAAGTTCCTTGGAGGAGAGCATAGGGATTAGGGAATAGGGGTTAGGGATTAGGGAAAACCACGGGGAGAACGCTAATTCCTAGTCCCTAATCCCTGTTCCCTGTCCTCAAGCTCCGCCGTCGGAGACAGGCGCCAGCTTGTAGAATATTTCAGCGTCCTCGAGTAGCTCCTCTGCAACTTTCAGGCAAGCTACGCGCAAGCACTTGTTATCCAGGCAGGTTGGGCAGTTTACAATAATGCGGTCAAAGAGGTAATCGGCGAGCTCTTGTTCCCCAAATGTGTGGGACATACGACTGGTCCTCCGGAAAATAACAAGACCTCAGAGACTGAGTTAGTCTCTCGCCCCCAGCGCATTATACTTCTGTTCGTAAAGCGAAGCCACTACTTAAATCGATACCAGGTCAGATTGACTTGGTTGCAGCGAGCCTCGTCGCACCCGTGTTTCTAGCTACGTCTCGGGAAGGGCGGAGCTTTAGCTCCGCCACAGCAGGGCTTTGCTGATCAAAAGAATTGGGGCCGCGATTTCTGCGGGGCTGAAGCCCCGCCCTTCCAGTCCGTTGCACTCGT
This sequence comes from uncultured Acidobacteriota bacterium, assembly GCA_963842495.1. Lineage (GTDB taxonomy): Bacteria > Acidobacteriota > Terriglobia > UBA7540 > UBA7540 > CAVROP01. The sequence continues at coordinate 21,527 of CAWJHY010000002.1, read as the reverse complement.
GGCGAGAAGCTCGGATTAACCGCTGCCTTCAAAACGGTCTGGAGTTACAGCCGGAAACCAGTTAAAATAAGAAAGTTATGGATGAGCGCGAGTTTTTCGATGAAAACGAGAGTCTAAAGCCCGCCACCCTCTCCTGCCTGCATTGTCACCAGACGGAGGCGTACGAGATTCGCTGGCTGGTGCGAACCAAAAAGAAAAGGCTTCCGGGTCACGCCGATGAACGAGACCGAGCGCGGTTCGCCAAATCCAGGGACTACATGATCCGGCGAGACGATGTCGTTCAATGCAAGAATCCCCGCTGCCGGAAGCGGTTCGAGATTTGCGGTATCCAGTCGGTGGTTTTTATGTGAGCACGCCCTGCCTACTTAACTTGTGCCACTTGGTGCAAGGTCGGTAGAGTGGAAGTGTCCCATCCCCCGCCCAGCGCTTCGATGAGGAGCACGCTAGCGCTCATACGTCGAGTCAGAATGCTCACAGCCTGCACCTGGTCCTGAAGCAGAATGGCTTGTTCGGTGATTACCGTGAGATAGTTGACGGTCCCGGCTTTGTACTGATAGGTCGAGATATCGAGGGCATTCTGGGCGGCTTTCACCGCCTGGCCCTCAGCCCGTGCTTCGTCCTCAAGCACGCGTAATGCCGCCACGTTATCCTCGACTTGTTGGAAAGCCGTGAGAACGATCTGGCGGTAATTGGCCACCGTAGCGTCGTAGGCAGCAATGTTCTGATTCAGCGTGGCTCGGCGCTTGCCGGCATCGTAGACCGTCTCCGCCAAACCTGGGCCTACGGACCAGAATCGGCTGGGCCAGGAGATCCAATGTTTGATTGATGTGCTTTCAACGCCTACCGGCGCGCTATTCGTGGTGAGACCGATGGACGGGTAAAAAGCAGCTTTGGCAATACCAATCTGCTCATTGGCCTCGGCCATCTGGCGTTCGGCGTTGGCGATATCGGGCCGCCGTTCCAGCAGTTGGGAAGGCAGCCCCACCGGCACGACGGGCGGAATGATCTTGATGGAATTGTACGAAATGTTGACTTCCGTGGGAGCTTTGCCCGCCAAGACAGCGATGGCGTGCTCATATTGCGCTCGCGCCACGTTAAAATCAATCAACTGGGCCCGCGCCGTTTCCAATTGAGTCTGCGCTTGCGCAACGTCCGAGCCCGACGCCACTCCACTATTAAACCTGTCCTGGGTGAGTTTGAGATAATCCTGATAGGATTTCACGGTGGTCTCGAGCAATTCCTTCTCGCCATCCGTACCGCGCAGCTCGAAATAATCCTGTGCTAGCTCTGCCTGGTAAGAAAGCCGGGCATTTTCCAACTCGGCGTCGCTCGCTTGCGCAGCCTCCTCGCTCGACAGAATGCTGCGCCGGACACTTCCCCAAATATCGGCTTCCCAAGATACATTCACCGGCAGGTCATAAGTGGTTTGTTGTCCGGTGGTAAAAAGCGAATTGCTTGAGGCCCGTGCGTTCACTATGGTAGGCGAGACGGAAATGGTCGGAAAGAGGTTGGAGTGAGCAATCCTCACTGCGAACTTGGCCTCGCGAAACTGCGCTTCCGCCATTTTCAGATTCTGGTTGGAAATGCTCACCTGTTCTTCCAGTGCGTTGAGCTCGGCATCGTTATAGATTTCCCACCACTTTCCGCGCTTCACTCCTTCACTGGGCTGAGCCTGCTTCCACTCCTGCGTTTCCGCCCAGGTGGCAGGCGGGGTTTCCTTGTACGCGGCGGGGGCTGGCGCGGTGGGCCGATGGTACTTCGGTCCGACCATGCAGGCAGCGGAGAAGAACAGAAGGCAGCAGGCAGAAAGCAATGGGCAGTAGGCGGTGGGCAGTAGGCAGTAAGAAACAAGCAATTTGGCGTTACCGTGGTTCATAGTTCGCATCTCAGTACTTCGTAATCTCCGATCCGCTAGCTTCGAGACGCCGAGCACCTATGTGCCTCCACCACCAGTGTTGGAAGCGGTCGAAGTAGAGATACACCACTGGGGTCGTGTACAAGGTCAGTAACTGGCTCACCGCCAAGCCGCCGATGATGGCGATACCCAGGGGACGGCGGAATTCCGAGCCCATCCCGGTGCCGAGGGCGAGCGGCACGGCGCCCAGCATGGCCGCCATGGTCGTCATCATGATGGGCCGGAAGCGCAACAGGCATGCCTCGTAGATCGAGTCACGGGAAGACTTTCCTTCGTTGCGCTCGGCGGCCAGCGCAAAGTCAATCATCAGGATGGCGTTCTTTTTCACAAGTCCGATCAGCAAAATGATTCCGATGATGGCGATCACCGTGAGCTCGGTCCGCGTGAGCAAGAGCGCCAGCAGCGCGCCCACCCCCGCCGAGGGCAAGGTGGAGAGAATGGTGACGGGATGAACGTAGCTTTCGTAAAGGATGCCCAGGACGAGGTAAACCGAAGCGAGAGCGGCGGCGATCAGCAGCGGCTCGCTGGAAAGTGAATCCACATAAGCTTGCGCGTTCCCTGCGAAACCGGTGTGGATGGTCGAGGGCAAACCAATCTTGGCGGCCTTGGCTAGAATAGCGTCCGCCGCGTCCCCTAGGGGCACGCCTGGTTGAAGATTGAACGAAACCATTACCGACGGCGAGAGACCCTGATGATTTACCGCCAGGGGCGCGGTGATGGAATCAAAATGCGAGAACGCGCTTAAGGGAACCTCCTGCCCGTTCGGCGCATAGGCGTAAACTTGGCGCAGGAACAAGGGGTTCTGCCAAAATTCGCGCCCCACCAGCATGACCACATAATATTGGTTGAGCGCAGTGTATATGGTTGAGACCTCGCGCTCTCCGAAGGCATCGTAAAGGGTGTTATCGACGAGTTGCGACGATATGCCGAAGCGGGCGGCGGTGGAGCGATCAACCTGCACGTAACTTTGCAAGCCGCTATTCTGCTGATCGGTGTTCACATCCACGATCAACGGGATGGTCCTTAATTCCTGCAACATGCGCGGGCCATAGATTTGCAGGTCGCGCAGATTATCACCCTGCATGGTGAACTGATATTGCGCGGCGCCGAAGCGTCCCCCGACGCGGATGTCTTGCGAGGATTGCATATAAAGCGTCGCGCCAGGGACAACCGCCAACTTCGGGCGCAAACGTGCGATCACCAGGTCAGCGGTGATTTTTCGTTCGGCCGGGGGCTTGAGCATGATGAACATCCGCGCTTGGTTGATGGCCCCGCCGCCGGGGCCGCCTCCACCGCAGAAACCGCTTACAGCATCCACGGCCGGGTCATCCGTGATGATTCCAATCATTTGCCGCAGAATCTTGTCCATGGCCTGATAGGAGGTGTCCTGATCGGCGATGATCGATCCCATCATGCGCCCGTTATCCTGCTGCGGGAAGAATCCCTTGGGAACATGAATGTAAAGGTAAACATTCAGGGCGATCGTGGCCAGCAACACGGTCAGGGTGGTGGCCGGGAAACGCAGGATCACGGCCAAGGTTCTCCCATAAAACCCGACCACCGCGTTGAAAGCTCGTTCGGAGGCTCTGTAAATCCGGCCGTGGGCCTCATGCTGCTTGAGGAGATGCGCGCACATGGAAGGCGTCGCGGTGAGCGAGACCACCAAGGAAACCAGAATGGCCGCGGACAGGGTCACGGCAAACTCGCGAAACAACCGGCCGACGATCCCCCCCATCAGCAGCAGAGGGATAAACACCGCCACCAGCGAAATGCTCATGGTCAGCACGGTGAAGCCAATCTCCTGCGCCCCCTTAAGGGCCGCCTGGAAGGGCGCCATGCCCTTCTCCAGGTAGCGGGTGATGTTCTCGATCACCACAATGGCATCGTCCACGACAAACCCGGTAGAAATGCAGAGGGCCATCAGGGAAAGGTTATCGATACTATAGCCCAGCATGTACATGACCCCGAAAGTCCCCACCAGGGAGACCGGAACGGCGATGCTGGGAATGAACGTGCTCCGCGCATTACGCAGAAAGACGAAAACCACCAAGATCACCAGAAGCACCGAGATGATCAGCGTCCGCTCCACGTCCCGCACCGAACTGCGGATGGTCAGGGTCTGATCCATGGCGAAGCGCGTGTCAATCGAGGGGGGGATGTCCGCTTTGAGTTGCGGCAGCATGGCCCGGACGCGGTCCACGGTGTCGATGATATTGGCGCCCGGCTGGCGAAAGATGACGAGCAAAATGGAAGGCTTCCCATTGGTATAGCCGGAGGACATGATCGTCTGCGGCCCGTCACGCACTTCCGCAATATCGGCGAGACGCACGGGCGAGCCCATCCGGTAGGCCACAATCAGCGGCTGATAGTCCACCGCATGAAAGAGTTGGTCGTTGGCCCCCACCTGCCACATGCGATGCCCGTCAGAAAAGTATCCTTTGGGAGCGTTCGAGTTGGCGTTACTCAGCACACCCCGGACTTGCTCCAGGCCGATTCCGTACTTGTTGAGCAAGGTGGGGTTCACTTCCACGCGCACCCCGGGCAGCGCTCCGCCTCCCGCGAAAACTTGTCCCACCCCGCTCACCTGCGACAATTTTTGCGCCATGATCGTGGAGGCCCAATCGTAAATCTGGCTTTTGGAAAGGACGTCGGACGTCAGAGAGATGATGAGAATAGGCGAATCAGCCGGATTCACCTTCCGATAGGTCGGGTTGCTGGGAAGATTGGTGGGAAGGTATCCGCGGGCCGCATTGATGGAGGCCTGAACATCGCGCGCTGCGGCGTCGATATTCCGGTCCAAATTGAATTGCAAGGTGACGCTGGACGACCCGAGGGCGCTCGAGGAAGTCATCTCACTGACCGCCGCAATGCGCCCAAACTGGCGCTCGAGCGGGGTGGCGACCGAGGAGGCCATGATCTCCGGGCTCGCGCCGGGCAAACCGGCCGAGACGGAGATCGTGGGAAAATCCACCTGCGGCAGCGGCGCCACCGGCAACAACCGGAAAGCCACGGCGCCCGCTAAAAGGATGGCAATGACGAGGAGCGTCGTCGCCACGGGCCGTCGGATAAAGGGCTCTGAAATATTCATGCTAATTCGGTCAGGAGCGTAGCAATTGCCGATTGCCGATTGTCGATTGTCGATTTTGCCAATCGTCAATCGTCAATCGAAAATCGGCAATCTTGCTCGTCACTCGTCACTCGCCACTGCCGTACTCCGGCCGCGCCACTGGGAAAGGCCTCGCGCCAAGCGATCAAACCAGAGATAAATGACCGGGGTCGTATAAAGGGTCAGCAACTGGCTCAAAAGGAGTCCGCCGACCATGGTGATTCCCAAAGGCCGACGCAGTTCCGAACCCATACCGGTGCCCAGCGCCAAGGGAATGCCAGCCAGGAGCGCCGCCATCGTAGTCATCATGATGGGTCTGAAGCGCAGCAAGCAGGCCTGATAGATGGCGTTCACCGGCGTCATCCCTTCCTTGCGCTCCGCGTCCAAAGCAAAATCGATCATCATAATGCCGTTTTTCTTTACAATCCCAATGAGCAGGACCAAACCGATCAGAGCAATTACGCTGAAATCAGTCCGCACGATCATGAGTGACAGCAGGGCGCCCACACCGGCCGAGGGCAGCGTGGACAGGATGGTGATGGGGTGAATGTAGCTTTCATACAAGACGCCCAAAACGATGTAGACCGTGATGAGCGCGGCCAGGATCAGCACGGGCTCATTGGAGAGGGAGGCAAGGAACGACGCCGCCGTGCCTTGAAAAGCCGCCTGAACGGCGGCGGGCATGTGGCTCTCGTCCTTTACCTTGTTCACGGCATTCACCGCATCGCCCAGCGAAGCCCGGGGGGCCAGATTGAAAGAGAGCGTGACCACCGGGAATTGGCCCTGGTGGTTCACGGTGATAGGAACGTTGGTCTCCTCCACGTGCGTGAAGGCTGACAGCGGCACCTGGCCGCCGTTGGGGAAATGTGAAGTGGAAGCGATCTGGTTTCCGCCGAAGGCGTTATCCGAGGCGATGGTGACGGAGGAAAGGGAAGAAGACGAGGTAGAATTCGAGAGACTGGTGTTGGCCGCGGTCAGCGAGCTTGTAGGCCCGTACAACTGAGCAGCGGACGAGCCGCCCGCGATCAACCCGGTGGATCCGGTAGTGCTGCCTTCGTTGGTGCGAATGAAGAGGTCGCGCAGGTCCCGGGGATTCTTCATATAAGACGGATCTACTTCCAAGACCACGTGGTATTGGTTCAACTGAGTGTAGATGGTGGACACTTCCCGCTGGCCGTAAGCGTCGTAAAGGGTTTGGTCGATGGTGGAGGGGGAGATGCCGAAACGGTAGGCTGTGCTGCGGTCGAATATCAATCTGGTAGACAGGCCGCCCACCTCCTGGTCACTCGCCACATCGTGCAACAATGGTGACTGTTGCAGTCTCCTGAGCATGCGGGGGGCAAAGGAATAAAGCTCGTCGGTGTTAGGATCCTCAAGGGTGTATTGGAACTGCGTGCGGCTGACGCGATCCTCCACCGTGATATCCTGCACCGGCTGCATAAACAGGGTGATTCCCGCCACCTCAGCCAGTTCCGGCTGCAAGCGGCGGATGACCTCGCTGGCGGTTATCTTTCGTTCGTCGAGCGGCTTGAGGTTGATGAGGATGCGCCCACTATTGAGCGTGGTGTTGGTCCCATCGATCCCGATGAACGAGGAGAGGCTATCCACGGCCGGATCCTTCAGAATGATCTTGTCCAGCGCTTGCTGCAAGGCGGCCATTTCCGGAAAAGACACCGTCTCCGAGGCTTCCGAGATGCCTTGGATGACCCCGGTATCTTGAATCGGGAAGAAACCCTTGGGCACATAGATGTAGAGCAGAATGGTGAGGACGAGTGTCGCGGCGGCCACTAGCAGCGTCGTGGTCTGATGGCGCAGGACGACCTGGAGCGTCCGGTCATAGAAAGAAATGATGGCCTTCCAGCCCTTTTCGGTTATCCGATAGAAGCGGGTCTGATCGGCTTCCGGGGAATGCTTGAGCAGCTTCGAGCACATCATGGGGGTAAGCGTCAAAGACACGATCGCGGAAACCAGGATGGTGACCGCCAGCGTAACCGCGAATTCGCGGAAAAGCCGCCCGACAATGTCGCCCATGAACAACAGGGGAATGAGCACGGCAATCAAGGAAATGGTCAACGAAACAATGGTGAAGCCGATCTGGGCGGAGCCTTTGAGCGCCGCCTGGAGCGGTGGTTCGCCTTCTTCGATGTAGCGAGTGATGTTCTCGATCATCACGATGGCGTCGTCTACGACAAAGCCGGTGGAAATGGTCAGGGCCATCAAGCTCAGGTTATTCAGGCTATAGCCGAGCAGGTACATCACCCCGAAGGTCCCGACGAGCGAGAGCGGAACAGCCACGCTGGGAATGACGGTAGCGGATAAGTTGCGGAGGAAGAGGAAAATGACCATCACCACCAGACCCACCGTCAGCATCAACTCGAATTCGACGTCGTGGACGGAGGCCCGAATCGTGGTGGTCCGGTCGGTCAGAATGCTGACCTTCACGGAGGATGGCACCGCCTTCATGAGCTGATCCAGCAGGACTTTGATGCGATCCACCACGGCGATGACGTTGGCGCCCGGCTGGCGCTGAATATTCACGATCACCGCGGGGGTATCATTCATCCAGGCGGCCTGGCGGACGTTCTCGACATCGTCCTCGACGGTAGCCACGTCGGTCAAGTTCACGGGCGAGCCGTTCCGGTAGGCCACAATAAGCGGCTTGTAGTCATCGCTGGAGAGCAACTGGTCATTGGCGCCAATCTGATAGTTCTGGTGCGGGCCGTCAAAGCTGCCCTTGGCTTGGTCCACGTTGGCGGCGACGATGGCGCTGCGCAGATCCTCGAGGTTGATGCCGTAGGAGGCCATCAAGGTGGGATTGGCGCGAATCCGCACGGCCGGTTTCTGCCCGCCACTGATGCTCACCAAGCCCACCCCCGGCAACTGGGAAATCTTCGGCGTGAGGCGGGTATCCGCGAGGTCCTCGACTTTCGATAAGGGCAACGTATCAGAACTGAGCGCCAGGGTCAGAACCGGGGCGTCGGCAGGATTGCTCTTGCTGTAAATGGGTGGGGTGGGAAGATCCGGCGGGAGGTAAGTCCCGGCAGCATTGATGGACTCTTGCACTTCCTGCTCGGCCACGTCGATATTCAGGCTGAGGTTAAACTGCAAGGTGATGATCGAGCTGCCCGCGGAACTGGTGGAAGTCATCTGGTTAAGCCCGGGCACTTGACCGAACTGGCGCTCCAGCGGCGCCGTCACCGAAGACGCCATCACATCCGGGCTGGCCCCAGGATAAAAGGTGATGACTTGAATAGTGGGATAATCCACTTCCGGAAGCGCTGACACCGGCAACTGCTTAAAGCCTACAGCACCTGCGAGCAGAATGGCTACCATCAGCAACGACGTGGCGACGGGCCTAAGAATAAATATTCGTGACGGACTCATTGTTTAAATGCAGTGATTAGTGACGAGTGACAAGTGACGAGCAAGAACGGCTGCTTGCTAGTCACTCCTCACTTGGCCCTCCTCACTGGTTCCTGGTTTTCTGAAACCGCACCTTCGTCCCTTCTTGCAACCTGTCCACGCCGGTCATCACCACGAAGTCACCTGGCGCCAGCCCTGAGGTGACCTCGGAGTCATCCCCTTCCGTGGTGCCGATGGTAATCGTCCGCACGGTCACGGTGGAATCAGGTTTCACAAAAAATACGTACGTCCTTTGGGAGTTTCGTTGTACCGCCGCCGTGGGGATCAGGGTCACCCCACGTTTTTCCTGAACCAGCAGCTTGGCGTTGATAAACTCATTCGGAAACAATGCTCCATCTCGATTGTCGAAATTGGCGCGCAGCTTCACCGTCCCCGTGGTGGGATCGATCTGATTGTCGATCGTCTCCAGCCAACCTTGGGCAATTTTCGTCTTCATATCCGGGTCATAAGCCTCGACCGTGAGCCGGGCTCCTGCGCGCATTTGCTTAACGATGGCTGGGAGCTTAGATTCAGCAAGGGTGAAAACCACAGTGATCGGTTGGATTTGAGTAATGACCACCAGCCCAGTGGCTTGGGCCGGAGTTACGTAGTTCCCCGGATCGACCAGTCGCAGGCCAACGCGGCCGGTAATGGGGGCGGTAATATTGCAGTAAACGAGATCCAGTTTGGCGGTGTCAATTTGGGCTTGGTCCGTTTTGACGATTCCTTCGGTTGACTTCACCAACGCTTCTTGGGTGGCCAGTTGTTGCTCCGGAACGGCGCGGAGAGGGACGAGCGTTTGATAACGCTGCAAGTCTACTTTTGCATTGTCGAGGTTAGCTTGGTCTCTTGCCAATCCTGCTTCCGCGTTCTCGAGCATGACTTGATACGGCCGTGGATCAATCTCCACCAGCGGATCGCCTTTTTGAACGATCTGGCCCTCCTTGTAGAGGACCTGCATTAGGTAGCCGGCGATTTGGCTCTGGACGGTTACCGTATAAACCGGGGTGACAGCGCCCAGCCCGGTAAAATAGACGCCGATGTCGCCTTTGGTGGCCTGGGCGGCAACCACCGGGACTGCGCTATAGTTTCTCCCAGGCACGCTCCCGGGCGCGGTCGCATTCGCAGCTTGCGACGCTACCATTCCCTTTCGTACGCGGTACGTTCCGTAGCCCAAAACCGCCAGCACCAACAGCCAAACCCACCAGCGGTGCTTGCGTTCCTTGCCCGGAAGCCCCGGGGAAACACTGGGTTGAACATGGACCTCATCATTTCTCTCGATTGTACTGGGCGTACTCATGGTTCAATCCTTATTTGGTGCAAATTGTAAGCCGGTCCTAATTCGAACTCCTACTTGCCGTTGGGTTTAGGCTTTTTCGACTGACACTCATCCCCCGATGAATGCCGCAATATAGATGGACGGTCGATACGTCGCCTTGGTTACCACCGGAACCTACTATCAACGTCCCAACTGATTCCGGTGCGCGGCTGCCCGCACAAGTTCTTAGGCTTCAGCCGCACACACCGAAAACCCAAGATAACCGAGTCACCGTGGGATGGTCAACTGCTAGAATTCCCACGCACTGTTGTAATTTGAACGTAGCGGCGGCCTTTAGGTCGGCAATTTCTCGCCTAAAGGCCAGCGCTACAAGTTGAAATAGGACATTCGTAATTCAGAATTAGGGCCGAAATACATAGCGGTGCACGGGTCGGCACGGCCGGCAAGCACGCGCAAAAGGCGAAATGTGGTTGCCTGGTTCATAAGGAAAGGATAGGATTCAAGACGGATTCGGATTTTCCCCGAACCCTGAATTCTGACTCCTGCATCCTGAATTCTTGCATGTTGCTCAATCCTGAACAACTTCGGGCGGTTCAACATGGCGACGGGCCGCTGCTGATCATTGCGGGTCCGGGCAGCGGGAAGACCCGAGTAATAACGCAGCGAATCGTTCATTTGCTCGAGCATTACACCGGCCTCGCACCGCAAAACGTTCTGGCCTTGACCTTTACAGAGAAGGCTGCCGGCGAGATGCAGTCTCGTGTCCGCCAAGCCTTGCCAGATCTTGCCGCCAACCCGCACATCTCCACTTTTCATGCCTTTGCTTACGAAGTGGTCCGCAGCCAAAGCATGCATGTAGCTCCGGGTTTGAGCCAGGCATCTTCCGGCGCAGACCTGAAGGTCGCGACGGCACTGAACGTCGACGCGGGCGTCGGACCCGGCGAGCGCATGTTGTTGGATAAAGAGGATGTGTGGGTCTTCCTCCGCCAGCGCCTGGACCGTCTCGAGCTCGAGTTCTTTCAGAAGTTGGCTGAACCTGGGGCATTCCTGCACGCACTTAATGATTTCTTTTCCCGCTGCCAAGACGAGCTCATCGAGCCTGAAGACTTCGAGAAATATGTCCAAGTGGCTGAAAGAGCTTTCCTGGAGAAAGCCGGCAGACTCGGTGCCGAGGAACGGGCCCTGGAAGAGGAGAAGATTCAAAAGGAAAAGGAGTTATCCCGTGTCTTCCGCAATAGCCGCAGTCTGATCGAGCGGGCGGGCAGTTCCAGCCTCGGCAGCCTGATTCCGGAGGCGGTGCGCCTTCTCGACCGCGAGCCCGAAGTCTGCCAAGCTTACCGCAATCAGTTCCGTGTTGTCCTGGTCGATGAGTTCCAAGACACGAACTACGCCCAAGTGGAGCTGCTCAGGCGGCTGGTGGCTCCGCCCTTTAACATCACCGCCGTCGGTGACGACGACCAGGCTATCTACCGTTTTCGCGGCGCTTCACACGGCGCCTTCGACATGTTTGGGAAGGTGTTCCCGGGTCACGAAACGGTCTTTTTGAATCGCAATTACCGATCCTCTGAGCGTGTGCTGCACGTCGCGGATGTGGTGATCAAAAAGAATGGTACCCGGTATCCCGGCAAGCCTGAATTGATACCTGAACGTGAAGAAGGCTGCCCGGTTTATTTGCCCACTAGCCCAGACTACGTTAGCGAGGCGAACTGGGTTGCCGATGAAATACAGCGACTCTTCGATGACGGGACTTTCTATGGCGACATCGCCGTCCTCTACCGTGCGCACAGCTATCGCGACCGCCTCGTCGAGGAATTCAAGCGCCGGGCGATACCATTCGCCATTCGTGGCCTCTCGGTTCTTTCCACGGTGATTATTCGCGACCTCCTCGCCTATCTCAACTTGATCCATTCGCCTCACGACAATATCAGCTTGACCCGCGTGCTGCTGGCTCCGCGCTGGAATTTTCCGGAAGAACTCGCCCTCGAAGTCCGCGTCGAGGCGGACAGGGGGCGCTGCTCGCTTTACGATGTCCTCACCACATTCAGCAGGGGCGGTTCGCGAAGCGCCCCTGCTGCAGACCCCCTCGAAGCTACCAACTGGGGGGCGTTGAAACAACTCCTTCACGACCTGCACTGGGCGGCCCAGAATGTCACCGTGACGTCGCTGTTCAGCCTGCTTTGTGAGCGCCTTCAAATATTCTCGTTTCTTGACGAAAGGGACCTCCGATACGTGAATGCCTTCGCTGAGTTCCTGCGCGAGTGGGAAGAAAAGCTCTCGAAATTCCCGGCTCTGGCCGGCCCTGAGTGGGAAGAGGAACACGAGGGGAAGAAACCAGCCAAGAACTTGCATGAATTCCTCTTCTATTTCAAGCATTACCTCGAGGCGGGAGGAAAGATTGAGGCGCCTGTCGTCGAAGACCGCGCCGGCGCGGTCCAGATGATGACCGTCCACGCCGCCAAGGGGCTGGAGTTCCCTGTGGTTTTTTTGCTCAGCGTAGCCTCTCGCCGCTTTCCCAGCGTGGAGCGCAAAGCTGTCATTGAGTTTCCTGACGAGCTTCGCAAGGGGCCTTTGCCGCCCAAAAATATCCACACGCAAGAGGAACGCCGGTTGTTTTTTGTGGCCCTGACACGCGCCAAGGACCGACTTTATGTCTCCAGCGTGGCGGCGCCTGGGAAAAAGCCGTCGAAACTCATTGATGACATGGTTTCTGACCCGGTGGTAGTAGCTCGCGACATCGCGCGCGTGCAGGTGACGGAACGGCCCTCGAGTCCCCCGCCTGTCAATCCGAGCGAAACGAAGAATCCGCGCAGGCCGCCTGTATTACGTTTCGACCACTCCAACGGGACTACGAATATCCTTCGCTCCGCTCAGGATGATAGCAAGGCCTGGCACGACGCAGGGTCAGCTCAACACCAATTCTTCGTTGAGTTGGCCGATCTTCCTGGCGTGCACCCTCCGATTGCGGCTTGGGCGGGCCGCGGGCCGGAGACCAAGCCGGGGGAAAGGTTGCACCTAAGTGCTTCCTCGATTGAGGATTACGAGGCCTGCCCCCTCAAGTTCAAGTTTGGCCATTTTCTGAAGATCCCCACCGGGCCGCAGGCCGCCCTCACCTTCGGGCACATCATGCATCGTTCCGTAAGGCGCTATTTCGAGCTGCGAGCCAGGGGCGAAGCCAGTTTCGACGCGGTGAGGGATTTCTACGAGACGTCCTGGAGGAACGCCGGGTTCGAAGACGAGTACCAGGAGCAGACTTACAAGCAAACTGGGCTGGAACAATTGCGCGCCTTCGTGGAAAAGCAGGGACGCACCGAGATACTTCCGCTGAGCATGGAAATATCTTTCTCGCTTGATCTGGGCGAAGTCTTGTTGGAAGGGCGCATCGACCAGATCAGTCCCATGACGCCGCGCGCGGGCGAGAACGAGGACGTAGTTGAACTCATTGACTACAAGACTGGAAAGCCTCGCTCGCAAAAGGATGCCGACGGCAGCTTGCAGCTTTCCGTGTACGCTCTGGCGGCGCAGGAAGAATTCAAGTTGAAGCCCCGCCGCTTGACCTTCTATTGCCTGTCCAACAACCAAACTGTCCACACCGCACGGACCGATTCAGACCTTAAAGCCCTTAAGACCAGGGTCCTGACCGTCGCCGATCAGATTCGCGGGAACCAATTCCCTCCAACACCCGGTTTTGTTTGCAAATTCTGCGATTACCGTCCGATCTGCCCTGCACACGAAGAGAACTACTAGGGTCTAGCAGGTTGCTGGAAAACCTCCGTGACCCGGTCCTACCTTTATGCACAGATTTTAGGTATGATCTCCCCGGACTGCTAAGGAGACTCCGTGATTTCAATCATCCTGCTCATCATCGGCATAGTTTTGGGATTCGTCATTGCCTGGTTATGGGCTAAGGCCGGGTCAGCCGCCGTCGTCCGAAAAGTGCAAGTCGAAGCAGAAGGACGAGTGAAAGCTGCGGAAGCTACAGCCACCGAGGTGCGGGCACAACTGACCGCGCTGCACGGCTCATTGGATGCTAAAGAAAAGGAAACTTCCAGCCTGCAGCAACAGTTGCGCGGTGAGAGCGAGCAAAAAGTCAAAGCCCAAACCGAACTCGAGCAATTGCAGCAGCGGTTGGAGGATCTGGCGGCCTTGCGCGAGCGAATGAAGACTGAGGGCGAAATGCGCGTCGCCGCAGAGACCAAGCTTCAGGAAGCGCAGGCGAGCCTGGAAGAACAGAAGAAGATCCTGGATGAGGCCAAGAAGAATCTCTCGGATGCCTTTCAGGCACTGTCGGCGGAGGCGCTCAAAAGCAACAACCAGGCATTTATAGCTTTGGCGAAAAGCACCTTCGACACCATTCAGGCTCAGGCGAAAGGAGACCTGGATACACGCCAGCAGGCAATCGATGCGCTGGTGGCGCCGCTTAAGGAATCCCTCAGCCGCTATGAAGCGCAGATCCTGGCAATGGAGATGGCGCGGCAAAACGCTTACGGCACGCTCGAGGAGCAACTCCGCAGCCTGGCCGCCACAAACCAGCTCTTGCAGGAAAAGACTTCCACGCTGGCAATCGCATTAAGGGGCGGAAGTCAGGCCCGGGGCCGCTGGGGCGAAATGACCCTTCGGAACGTGGCTGAGTTGGCGGGTATGTCGGAGCATTGCGACTTCACCGAGCAGGAAACCTTTGCTTCGGAGTCAGGGCGGTTGCGCCCTGACATGATCGTAAGGTTGCCCGGCAACCGGCGTATCGCCATCGATGCCAAGGTCCCGCTTCAAGCTTTCCTCGACGCCTCGGCCGCCACCAAAGAGGAGGAGCGGAAGGAGGCGCTCGAAAAACATGCCCAAAGCGTGCGCGTCTATATGAATCAGTTGGCGGCGCGAAGTTATTGGGAGCAGCTCGAGCCCGCCCCGGAGTTTGTGGTGCTGTTTCTTCCCGGCGAGTCGTTCTTCAGCGCCGCGCTCGAACAAGACCGTACCTTGATTGAGGACGGGATGCAGAAGCGGGTGGTGTTGGCCACTCCTACGACGCTCATTGCTTTGCTGCGCGCCGTGGCGTATGGGTGGAGGCAGGAGCAAATCGCGCAGAACGCCCGCCTCATCAGTGAACTGGGAAGGGAACTCTACGACCGCATTCGCCCCTTCCTTGCTCACTTCCAAGGAATTGGATCAGCTCTTGAGAGAGCGGTTGATACATACAACAAGGCTGTCGGTTCATTGGAAGGACGGGTGCTTCCCTCGGCCAGGAAACTGAAGGAGCTGGGCGCGGCCACCGGCGATGAGCTCCCTGCAATTGAGCCGGTGGATGAGTCAGCCCGCACCCTGACCGCCGAGGAAGGGAACCCGGAGGAGAGCGCGCCGATGCCTGGTCCGCAGGAAACCCACGAGAGCCAGTAGTCCCTCAATTCCCCGCTGCTTTGAAAACGTGTAGGGGCAGGGCTTGCCCACCCTGTTCATAAGGGGACGGCAAGCCTTCTCCCTACAAGCAGGTGAAGGAGGGGAATTGTTTTGATGGTTTCTGGATGCCTGTGAGCAGACGGGCATGCGCGACTGCTTTTAAAACCATTGTGCCGGAGGCACCTTGGAGTGTCCGTCAACCGACGGACACTCCAAGGCGCTTCGCGCGTTTTCGTGGTTGGAGTTATCGGACTGTTTGGGAATAGCCCCTAAAAAACTTCGGGGATGCATCGCTGCATCCCCGAGAGTTCCTTTCAGATTTTGGAAAGTGCTTACCTCTTCTTTTTTGCTTTCTTTTTCGCTGCCATTCTATTCTCCTCCAAACTTTTTGAATTTCACGCCAGCGTTGCTGGCGGAGCGCGTATTCAATCTCATGTATAGTGACACAGCATTATCTTGTCAAGAGGAAAGTGAAGTTTGCGTGAAAAAAAATACAAAAACGGGACTCGATTCATTGAAAAATAGAAATAGGCCGGGAGTTTTTCGAGTGATCGATGTTTCAGTTGGGCTTCGTTGACCTCCTCCACGCCGTCGCCCGCGACGCCAACGGCACCCGGAGAGCATGAAATGGCATTCTCAGCGGAGAGAGGACCCTCGCTCTGCGCCGGATGCACCGGGAACGAAAGACCAGGGCGAGACGCCTCGTTCGCTTGGAACGGCACCGACTCCTATGGTTGTGAATGACTGACGTCCTAAAGAGGCATATAATAGGCAACGACGCGGAACTTTAGAATTGCATCCAAAAGACATGGCAACAATATCGAAAGTCAGCGAACCTCAGCCCCTCCTGCCGTACTCGACGGCAAGCGGAAAGCGAACCTACCTGCTTCTCGGAACGCTCTTCTGGGCGCTGACGAGTGTGCCTGGTTCGAGCCAGCAGAACCCCGAGCAGACGCCTCCAACGACCTTAAAGGTGTCGACGGAAGTGGTGAACGTGTACGCCGTGGTGGCGGACAAGAAGAAGCACTTGATTGCGGACCTCAAGAAAGAGGACTTCCAAGTTCAGGAAGACGGGGTGCCGCAGCAAATCCGCTACTTCTCGCGTGAGACCGACACTCCTTTGACCATGGGGATCATGGTGGACACGAGCCCAAGCCAGGGCAGGGTGTTGGGCATCGAGCAGGAGCAGGCAGACGCCTTTCTGCACCAGGTGATGCGCCCAAAGGACCTGGCCTTCGTCCTGCACTTCGACGTCGACGTGGAGCTTCTCCAGGATTTTACGGCCGATCAAAAGCTGCTCGCTCACGCTATCGATGAAACCGTGATTAATGGCGGTGGTCATGGAGTGATGCCGGGGCCCTTTCCCACCAGTGACACCGGTGGCGCAACCCACCTTTACGACGCCGTCTACCTTGCATCGAACGAGCTATTGAGGAATGAAGTGGGGCGCAAGGTGCTCATCCTCCTGACCGATGGCGAGGACCAAGGCAGCAAGGTCAAGTTGGAGACCGCCCTCGAGGCGGCGCAGAAATCGGATGTGATCAACTATTCCGTCGATATCGTTGACCGTCCTTTCTACGGCATACGCTCCATGGGTTTCAGCGGCGATTCGGTTTTAAGGAAGCTTTCCGACGATACGGGCGGACGCGTCCTCCAAGTGAACAAAACCAAGGATGCGGCGGCGGCGTTTCAGGAAATCGCCAACGAACTGCGAACCCAGTACCTCATCGGATATACCCCCACCAACACCAAGCACAACGGCGCCTTCCGTAAGATCCGCGTCTCGGTTGATAACTCGGACTACAAAGTACTGGCACGGCGTGGTTACTATGCACCCACGGAGTAGGGATCAGGTTACAGGGAATAGGGAACAGGGAATAGGGAACAGGAAACAGGGAATAGGGAACAGCCTGTCATTCCTTGTTAGCTTGTAACCGGTCCCCACTGTGCGTGTGCCTACTCCCTCTTCTGCCCCCTGTAACCTGTTCCCTATTTCCTGTTCCCTACTGAGACAGCGCGAAATAGCCGTCCTTAGCGCGGACATGCAGGGAGTTGTCGACCGGCTGGACAGTGATTTTGCGGAAGGTTCCGTTGTGGGCAGTATTCGTTGAGACGTAAGCTAAGCTGTACTGGCTGCGGAGTTCGCGGGCAATTTCCTGGAAGTTGGCGGCCAAATCACCCGCCTCGAAGGGGAAAAAGGGATGCCCGCCCGTATCTTTTGCCAACATCTTCAGGACCTGGTCACCTTTCCCTTCTGCGCCGCTGCGGTTGGTGCTGATTGTAAAAATAGTAACCTCGGCCTTCTGCGCCATGGCGATGGCTTCGTCACGGGTGTGCACGCTCTGATTATCCTGTCCGTCGCTGATGACGATCATGACCCGGCGCAGGTAAGGCTCTGGGGGCGGAAAGATATAAAGTTTCTCCTTGCAGGCAAGGTAAACTGCATCGTAGAGGCTCGTAACCCCACCCGCTCGCAGACTCTGAATGGCATTCGAGAGTTTTTCGACGTCGTCCGTGTAGTCCTGAATGAACTGGGGCTCCACATCAAAAGCCTCCACGAAGGCCGAATCTTTGCCGGGGCGCAGCACTTCGGTAAGGAAATCGACAGCGGCGTCCTGCTCAAAGTGCAGCCGGTCGCGAATGCTGTTGCTTGTATCGATCAACATCCCTACGCGCAAAGGGAGATCCGTCTCACGGCTGAAGAAGCGGATCTCCTGGGGCTTGCCGTCTTCGAAAATCCTGAAATCGTCTTTCGTGAGGTCGGTGACGAGCCGGTTTTTCTTGTCAGTAACCGTCGCGAGCATTTGCACCAACTCCACGCGCACCTGAATCCGACTCTGGTCGCCGGCAATTTGAGGATTGTTGGCGGTGGGGCTGGCAGGCTCGGCGGGAGGCTGCTGGGCGAAAATCCGTCCCAGCGGCAGGCAAATTAACAGAAGAATCAGGAAAAGTGTTCTCATCCGCGACCTCTCCAATACACCTAACAATTATAGGAGCGCTCGGCAGGCCGGTCAATTATATGCTATGGCAAGGTGCTCGAGGTGTGAGCTAGCTGGAAAACTAAGCGCGGGCACGATAGCTGCCACAAACGCTTCAGCCAGCCACCTGCGGTTGCTTGCGAATCAGCCACACTTCGGCGACCTGGCAGCCCCGGCCATTGCCGCCCAAGCCGGGTTCACGGTTCCAGATCAGGCTCAACTCGCCGCTGGAGGTGGCTTCGGCGGGAATGTCGAACTCGAGCGGGCGAGGCGGCCAAGGCTTGTGCATGAAAGGATGAATTTCCCGGTTTCCATTGCAACTCATGCGGATGACCGCCGCAGGTTCATCGCCTGAGTACACCACTCGGACCTTGTATCGCCCGCGCGGGTCGAGGCCGGCGTAGCGAAGCTCCAAAGGAGCATCAAACAGCGACTCCGCCCAGCACTTCCAGGAAATCGGCGCTTGGTCTCCAAACTCGTCGGGGTAATCAAACCCGACCAGCGACGAGGCGCGAAACTCCGGGTCCTCAACCCCGCCCAGGCCTCGCACCAAGTGAGGCTGGCGTGAGAGAGCGCCCAAGTCGTCGTAGAACCCGCCCGGACCCGGATTCGACCAATTCAGGATTTCCTCGATGGCCGTCATTTGCGCTTGTTCAGAGGCGAGGGCGCGAATCTGCTTGATCTTCCACCGCAGCCAGGGGAGGTTCGAGATGGGCGCATCGAGCGTATCGAGATTGGCTCCCCGCGAGACGGCCTCCGCCTGGTAACGCTCCACCGAGAGCTGCATGCGGATGCTCTGAAAGAGGGCCTCTCCCAGCTCCAGAATCCTGGTTCTCAAATCCTCGGCCGGCGAATTGGACAACCCCGTTTCTACAATACCTTCAGCTTCCAACAAGATGGCAGAAACAGCGTGCTCACTCGTGCGGCGGCGGGGTTCTCCAGGGTCGATATCGAGAGGAGCGGGGTGAATGCCAACGCGCCGAATTTCCTCCAGTTTGCCGGTAACCCGGTTTTCGACCTCGGTTTCATGCAGCAACCGCCGCCGGACGTAGGCATCATAGTACGCCCGGTAGAGCGCTTGCTGGAATCGCCAATTCAACAGGTCCTGAGGCGAGGCAGATTCCTCCATCGTCTGAAACTGCCGCAGCGTGACGTCAACCTGCTGGTTCGTAAGCAAGGGTCCTTGCCAATTCCGCTCCAGGCTGAGCAAGCCTTGCGCAACACCCTCGGCATACTTCTCACCGATGAAATAGCGGCTATAGTCACGCAACACATCGACAACTTTTGCTTCCGGATCCCAGGCGAGGGCGCTCCAAACGATTTTGTTGACGTCGTCGTTGCAGCCCTCGGAGTAACTGAGAAAACCGATGGAATAGGGGGCATAGCGGCGCAGAATGTTCGCCGAGCCCTCGGGCCGGGGGTTGATGACCTCACGGCCCTCGGTGTAGGCATAAGCCGTATCCCAATCCGGAACCGGAAACTGGCACTCGACGCTATGGGTAATGTCCGGATAGAGCCGGATGGGGTATTGCCGCGGAATCTGCTTGCGCAAGGCCGGCAGGTCATCGCAGTTCTGCGGTCCGTACACGACTCCGCTCAGCCAGGAGGGCTGGTCTCTCTCCAGGATCTGGTAAAACTCGTTCGTCCATTCCCTATTAAACGACTGAGGAGAAATCCAGACTTTTCCCTTGGGATGATACCGGTGCAGGTTTTCTGCTTGTTTCTGCAAGACCCCCAGCAAGTATTTGGGCCGCGTGTGGCCCGGATCGCCACCTGGGACGAATACCGCGTCGATGCGCGGCAGCGCGCGAAAGACCCGCCCCCATTCGTTCAGCGCAAACTCAACGGTTTTTGGATCAGCGTAGTTCTCGTCCATGGCGGGGTACCAAATCCAGACGTCCAACCCGTACTCGTCCGCAAGGCGGCACATCTCGATCATCATCGGCATGGGGGGGAGAGGGAAATGAGGACTGTCAGGCGCGTCGTCGGAGCGTGGAGGAATCAACTCGATGGCGTTGGTCCCAAATACGGCCAGGTCGCGAAGGTACTGGTCCCACACGGAAACGGTCCAGCCGTCGTAGGAATTGGTCTTGGGCCGGTATCCCAACTGGTGCCCGCGCAGCGGATATTTCGGGCTGGTGGCAACGTTCAACTGGCTTGAGATCGTCACCCGCCCCTTGGCCATGCGCAGTGCGCGCAGCAGACCCCCCACGCCGAACAAAACGCCGCGCTCATCGGCGCCCAAAACGGCCACGCCCGGCGCGCCGGCCTCGGCTTGAGCCCGCAGCGCAAAACCCTCGGCGCGCAAGGCCGGCGGATGCGGAAAGAGGCTTTCGAAAAACTGCGGCTGAAGGCTTTGAAGAGCGCCGGCTTGTCCAACCATGATGGCAGGCGCGGAGCCCGGCCAGGAGTTGACGACCTGCCATTCGATCCCGGTTCGTTTCTCGACCTCTTCGTTGAGTACTGAGACCGCTTTTTGTTCGCGACTGGAAAGGCCTGGAGGTTGGACGATGACCGCGCGGCTCAAGTCCCAGCGCGGTTTCGCGGCGACCTGCCGCGGCTGCCAGCCCCCTGGCTTACCGCGTGATCGAGCGGACCAGTCCTGAGAAGGTGAAGCCCGCTTGCGAAGCAAGCTGATGCTCCGCCACTCTTCAGAAAACTCCGCCGGTTCATGAATCCCTCACGTTTACCCTCTACAACGGACATGCGTAGTGTTTAGCTGAATTAGTAAGCGAACCTATTCGCCGGAAGCGGAAGGGCGGGGCTTCAGCCCCGCTGCTAATCTCGCGAGGTAATTACGGGGCTTTAGCCCCTGAAGCGGCTTGGCTTCAGGGCCTAAAAGCCCCTCCAACGCAGCACCCATAGTCGGCGGGGCTAAAAGCCCCGCCCTTCCCGAAGGCCGTTTGAAATTGGGCTCGTTAAACCAACCAAGCGCTAGTGCCCGGCGGCGGTCATCGCGCCGTCTACTACCAGGACGGATGCACTGATATGAAGGAGGCCGCGTCTGAAGCGAGAAACAGCGCTGCATCGGCCACGTCGCGAGGCGTACCAATGCGGCCCAGAGGATGCACACCGAGGATCTGCCGCATGGCCGCAGCAGTGTCGTGTTGGGCGTGACCTGGCGAGATCAGCATGGGGGTGTCGATATACCCGGGGCAGATGGCGTTGACGCGGATTCCCTCCCGGCCGTGGTCGAGGGCCATGGCGCGGGTTAATCCCAACATACCGGCCTTTTCCCTCGTCAGGAGAGAGCTTCGCGCACCATCTAAGTGGTCTCCGCCACTTGGTTTGAGTACCGCGGGTAGAGCCCGATGATCGTGGCGTCGGTCGGCTTGATGTCTTCTTGGTATGCCCAGGCAATCGCCTTGCGCTTCTCGTGCTCGGAGTTGCACTTGCGGCCGGCGCTCAGGACCTTATAGACCAACGCCGGCTCATCCACTTGGCGGACGGCGGCGGCCATCT
>CAWJHY010000001.1:0-153441 GCA_963842495.1 uncultured Acidobacteriota bacterium | reverse complement strand
GCTGCTGCTGAGCCTGCGGAAATCGGCGGAACGCTCTTCGGCCGCAGAGCTTCGCTCTGCCCCAGCCGAGGATGTGGGGTCGCCCTTTGTGGGAGCGCGGGCGGACAAAAGGGCCGCCCCGACAGCGAGCCGCCGCGCGGAGCAAAAATCGACGACCGATCCGGATATGTTGATGAAAACAAAGGACCGCTTACTTCGGCCGCCAGGCCAGCGGGAAGTTCCTGCGCCTGCGGAGCAGCACCTGCACGACGCAGAAGTCGTGGTCACTGCGTCCTGACCGTGTGGCGCGGGCAGCCTGCCCCGACCTGTCGGGGTCCCGCCCGCTGTGGCACAGGCATCCCGCCGCACCACAAGGCCCGGCGCGACATGGAACTTACGTACGGTTGTGCAAAACATCGAGTTAGCACAAATTCGAATGCACGCTGTCGTCACCTGCTGCATGCATAAGGATGACCCTCCCGGCCTTTTCGTTCAGGACGCAACGGGCGGAATCGACGTTGCCGTCGCCAACAAGGGGCGCGAGGCTCCGGAATGGCTGGATCGGGAGACTTTCGATGTGGCCCTGCTGGATGTGCAAATGCCCGAGGGCGACGGGTTCGAAGCTACGGCGAGATCCGTAAGCGGGAACAAGCGACGCGCCCCCGCCTGCCCCTCTTCGCCATGACGGCATACGCCATGCAAGGCGGCCGCGAGCGCTGCCTGGCCGCGGGCCTGGATGGCTACATAACTAAGCCTATCCAATCCCCAAGGCTTCACGCAGCCCTGGACCAATGGGTCGCTGCGGCGGGCGGGCCGCACCACGCCCCCACCCCGGGCGGGTTGACGGTTCTCTAAACAGCAGGAGTGATCAGTGTGGTTGCCCTTGCCACTTACCCGGCGGGCGCGGGCCGCGTTCGCCCCAGGAGTTTCGGCCCGTTGGCTGGCCCGGTCCTCGGCTTCCTCGCGGCTCGCGCCTTGGGCGCGGGCCAGCCAGGCCCCGGGGTCCACGTTGTCGGCAGTACAATGATAGGTATTTCCCAGCCTGTAGGATGTGAGCCTGACTTTCCATCCGTCCAGGTCAAGGACCTTCGTCGAGTGCTCCTCGGCTCTCATTCAGATCTTCTCCGAGCGGCTCTATGCGTTCGCCGCGGCCGCCGCAGTTCCCTTTTCCACCGGCGCGCCGACCAGGTTCCCCCACTCCGTCCAAGACCCGTCGTAGTTGCTGACGTTCGGGAAACCGAGAAGGTACTTCAGTACGAACCAGGTATGGCTGGAGCGTTCGCCGATGCGGCAATAAGCCACCACGGGTCTGCTGCCGTCGATTCCTTCCGAGGTGTAGATTCTCCGCAGCTCATCGCCGGAACGGAACGTCCCGTCATCGTTGCAGGCGCGGCTCCAGGGTATGTTTCGCGCGCTGGGAATGTGCCCGCCTCGCTGGCAGGTCTCCGACAATCCCGGAGGAGACAGGATCTCGCCGGTGAATTCCCTGGGACTGCGCACGTTGACCAAGGGAACATCCCCTCGCTTGAGGGCATCCTGGACCTGGGGCAGAAAGGCGCGCAGGGAGAGATCCGGCTGCGCGGCACGATATCGGGTGCGCGCAGGCTTGGGCACATCCGTGCTGAGTTCCCGGCTTTCGGCAATCCACTTGTTGCGTCCTCCATTCATGATTCGCACGTCCTGGTGGCCGTAGATTTTCAGTTGCCAGAACGCCCAGGCTGCGAACCAGTTGTTATTGTCGCCGTAAAGAACTACCGTGGTATCGTTGCCGATTCCGAGGACTAAACCGCCATTAGCCCCTCGAATGCTTCCCCGGGGAAGAATATCCCGCTGGACGGTGTCGCACAGTTGCTTATTCCAGGCCCAGGCGATCGCGCCGGGCACGTGTCCCTCGCCGTAAGCAGACGTGTCAACATCCACTTCCACGATGCGAACCTTGGGATCGGCTGGACGCTGAGCAACCCAGTCGGTGCTGACCAGGGTGCAGGAAAAGCGTAAGCTGCCATGACTAACCTCCTTCGAGTTCAATAGTCCAATGAGCAGAGGGTAGCATAATCTTGACAGTTTCGTCAAGATTAGCTAGCATCGAATTGTGGGGGCCGACGTTGTGCGTTGCCCCAGCGCCGCCGGAAATGGCCACGACCACCAAAATGAGTCTTGCACTCGCCGCACCCGGAGTAGCTCGGAAATCCGAGGGTTCCACTCTCGATCAAATCGGCAGGACGCCGCTGCTTCGCCTGCACCATCTCTCTGCCGCGTTCGAGGGAGTCGATCTCCTCGCCAAGGCGGAGTTTCTGAATCCCGGCGGCTCGATCAAGGATCGTCCGGCGCTGAATATGATCCTGGAGGGCGAGCGGAGCGGCGCTCTGACGCCAGGGCGCATCATTCTGGATGCGACGAGCGGGAACACCGGGATCGCTTACGCCATGATCGCGGCCGCCAAGGGTTACCGCGCGAAAATCTGCATCCCCCGCAACGCTTCGCCGGAACGAAAGCGCACTCTTCTAGCGTATGGCGCCGAATTGGAGTTGACCGACCCGGGCGCAGGGTCGGACGGGGCGATTTTGCGCTGCCGCGAGATCTATCGCTCCGACCCGTCCCGCTACTTTTACCCGGACCAGTACAACAATCCGGCAAACTGGCAGGCCCATTTCAATACCACGGGTCCGGAAATCTTGAGTCAGACGGGAGGTGAGATTACGCACTTCGTGGCGTCGCTGGGCACGAGCGGGACGTTTACCGGTGTGTGCCGCCGTCTGAAGAGGGAACTGCCGAAGGTTCAGTGCGTGTCTGTCCAGCCCGCCTCGAGTTTTCACGGGATCGAGGGAACCAAGCATATGGA
The DNA here is from genome assembly GCA_963842495.1 of uncultured Acidobacteriota bacterium. GTDB lineage: Bacteria > Acidobacteriota > Terriglobia > UBA7540 > UBA7540 > CAVROP01. Next base: position 150,620 of record CAWJHY010000001.1, on the reverse strand, counting down.
CGGCGCGGTCGTTCGGCCCGGCATTTACGATCCGAGCCTTGCCGACCGAAACCTCTTTGTCGAGACCGAGGAAGCCCAGCAAATGTCCCGCAGGCTCGCCAGGGAAGAAGGTCTGCTGGTCGGAGTCTCCTCCGGCGCGAACGTGGCGGCGGCGTTACGCGTCGCCGACGAGCTCGCTGCGGAAGGGCGCCGTGGGACCGTGGTCACGATTCTCTGTGATGGCGGAGGGAAGTACCTGAGCGAGGAGTTCTGGGACGACGCGGTGTGAGACATTCTTAGCCCGCCAGTTTACGGGCAAATTTCACTTCCTGCCTCATCTCTTCTTCAACGGGGCCTTAGCTAGCTACCCGGCAGCGGCCGCGGTGTCACATCGGCGTTGACCAGCCCTGTTGCCCACTTGATCGCCTCGGTATACATCCTTTGCAGGTTAGGGTTGTCCCAGTTTTCCTTGGGATGACCGAGGGTGGAATAAAAGACCCTCCCACGGCCATACATCTTCGCCCAGGCGACGGCGAAATCGCGGTCGGTGCGATGGACCTTGGGATTCGACAGGTCAAGGCGACCCGCATCGAGACGCATCAGTACTCGAACCTTGTCGCGGGAATAGTTCCTGATCTGGTAGATCTCGTCCCTCAAAACGAATGACCGCGGCCATTGTTGCATTCCAGGAAAGTCGGGATCTTCCACAAGAATAGGCGCATTGAAGGTTCCCCAGGGATGCTCGTCAAAGTAGCCCCCGAGCATTTCGCCGTACTCGGGCCAATCGGTGAAGGTGATGGCGGCGCTGTGCACGCCAACAAAGCCCTTCCCGTCGTCATGCACGAAGGAAAGAAGGTCCGCCTTCTGTTGCGCGTCCATCTCGAGGCTGCCGCCGGTGAAGAAGAGCACGGCGTCGAAATCATTCAGGTTTTTGGCGTTGTATTCGAGCTTCTTCTTGGTCAGCGCTTCGGTGTCGGTACGGATCGTAGTTTCCCATAAACCCGTCTCCTCACCTAGCCGCTCGAGGGTGGCCATGGCGTGAGAGACGGACTCGTGGCGATAACCCTTCTCTTCCCCGAGTACGAGAAGGTGTTTTTTCAGCGGGGTGGGTGATTGAGCAACACTGAGGCTCGAAAAAACTAGGGTAAACAAGAGATAAGCCGGCCGGCCGATCTTCATGGGTTCTGACTCCCTCCTCGCCTTTAGTGGCGGCGCTCGGGGCTGCAAGGATACGCCTCACCACCTGCTGATGAATGGCCGAGGCGGCGCACCGCCCTAACACGATCCTTCCGTAGCGTTGCCTTCGGGCTCAACATCATGCCCCCGCAAAGCCCTTCTGTCAATCGACCGGAACCTGGCATTGAATTCCCCGGGACGCAGGTCTATGCTAACAGTCGGTCGATGATACAAGAAGAAGTCTCCGGATTCATTGCATAAGGTCGTTGTTTCTAATTCTGCCGGGAGGGCAAGCTTCTATGGAGAATAAGGGAATCAATCGGCGGGACTTTGTAGGCGCCTCATTGGCGGCTACCGCAGGGCTTTGGGCGTCGCCGGGAACGGCGCTCTCCAGCCAAGGGGCGGGTACGCAAAAGCCCGCAGGATTGAAAGTGGGGCTATACAGCATCACGTATCTGGGAGTCTGGTACCGGGGAGACGCCTTGTCGCTCGAAGACACCATTCGCCGGGCGAAGAAATACGGCTACGACGGCGTCGAGGTCGATGGCAAGCGGCCGCATGGACATCCGCTGAGCCTCACGCGCGCCCATGCCCGCGAGCTGCGCAAAATGGCGGAAGGCGAGGGCATCGAGCTTTACGGCCTGGCCGGCAATAACGATTTCAGCAGCCCGATCACGGAGCACCGCGACGCCCAATTGCTTTACATGCGCGACTTGATCCAGCTCGCGCCGGAGCTGGGGGCCAAGACCGTACGGGTATTCCTGGCCTGGCGTGGGGTTACGCAGAAGCAAGGGCTCGCGTCGTACGCTATCGCCGAGCCTCTCTGGGATACCGTCCACAAGGGCTTTTCCGAGGCAGAGATCTGGGACTGGTGCCGCGACGGCATGATCCAGTGCGCCAAGTTCGCCGGCGACTCCGGTGTGACACTGGCTCTGCAAAATCATCATCCGGTCATCCGAGATCACAAGGATGTGCTGCGCATGGTGAAGGAAGTGAACTCGCCCCATCTCAAATGCTCCCTGGATGCCTGGATCATGGATGACAAGTCGCCGGAGGCCATACGCCAGGCGGCTCACGACGTAGGCCATTTACAGGCGCTTTCGCACTTCGGCGGGGAGTTCAAGAAAGAGGCGGATGGGACCGTCAAGGGGCCGGAATTCTACGCCTACTTCGTCGAGGCCATGAAGGAGATCGGCTACAAGGGCTACATCGGCTACGAGCTCTGCCATACGCTTCCCGTGGTCAACGGTGAGACCGTCGGCCTGGAGTTCGCCGACCAGTGCGCCGAGGGTGCGGCCATTTACATGCGTGAGTTAATCAAAGGCCAGGCGAGCTGATCGTCCGCCCAGTCTTAAGCGCGACGCCTTCGAAGATGATTCAAGCGCACTGACAAACCTCTCGCGAAGGCGCTAAGGCGCAAAGAAGCGCAAAGTTAAGGGTGGTTTTTTCTTTGCGACCTTTGCGTACTTTGCGCCTTTGCGTGAGGCCTTTTTCTTCCCTCAACAGCTTAGGCCTTCCTCAAGAAGCCCGCGTGGCTGCGGCGAATCGAGGGGCGCGCTTCGAGCACGAACCCTGCGCGGGTTGCTGCCTGAAGCTGCGCCTCGAAATCCCCGGTTCTGACATGGCCTGTGGGTTCGGCTATGAGCAGCCCCGCGCCAGGCTTCGAAGCCTCTGCGACCTCCGTGAAAAACCGCTCGACGTTTGGCAATTCGTGAACAACCGCGATGGCCGGGGTAAAGTCAACGCTGTCGGCCAGGTCCGCGAGCCCCAGTGTGTCTGGGGGAACCACGCGAATATCTACCCGGTTTGCCAAGCCCGCCCGCGCGGCGCGCCGCCGGAGCGAGGCGAGCATGCGAGGCTGAATATCCACCGCCAGCACGCGCCCAGTGGGCCCGACCAGCCGTGCAAGTTCGAGCGTGAAGAAGCCCATGCCCGGCCCGGGTTCGAGCACGGTCATGCCTTCTCGAACGTACGGGCCCAGCACTTTCACCGGATCCTGTATCAACCGGCGCAGCGGGCTGGCAAGTAAATACCCTAGCCACCAGGGGCAAACTCGGTGCGACATGTGTTCCTCCTTCCATGGCTCCCATTCTGGAATCAGACCTTGGGCGCGGCCGGTGAAGGTCCTTTGGGTTCGCACCCGCCGCGCAAACCGGCGCGAAAAGCCTCTCGCTCTTCGGGTGTCATCTGCTCCCAGCGGCGGATAAGCCGCATTCGCCAGTCGCGGGAGAAGGCTGGGCGACCATGGAAGCCGCTGAGAAGGATCTTGCTCAGGATCAGCAGTCCCAAGGCTTGCCAGAATCCGAGGGAATGCAGGCCGAAGAGGGCAGGCATCAAGTGGTTCCACAGCCACATGACCACAAAACCAAAGATGCCTCCCGCCAGGATTGCAAACATCACGAATTTCATTACTCGCCGAATCCCGTGCGCTTTCATAATCATCACCTCACGCTTTCTTGAACTCCTCATAGATGGACCGCAATCGCCGTCGCAAGTAGAGCACCGCGTAGTGCTTTCGGGAGAGCAAGGTGTTCACGCTCACTCCGGTTGCTACTGCCAATTCGCGGAAACTCCGTCCCTCAAATTCATGGGCCACGAACGCCTCGCGTTGTTCTTCCGGAAGCTCGTCTAAAGCCGCATCGATTTCTTCCAGGAGCAACTCGCGCGCGAAGGCCGCCTCCGGACCGGTTTCGGGCGAAGGCAAGTCTTCCCACGGGAATCGCTCCGCTTCGTCTGCTCCGCGCGCAGGGTCAGCCCTCAGCGCTTCCTGCCGCCGCGTGCGAAACCGGTCGATGATACGGTTGCGCGCCACCCGAAAGAGCCATGCGCCCACCTGCTCCAAGGGCTTCATCATGCGGCAGGCCTGGACGAGTTCATAGAAGACCTCTTGCAGAACGTCTTCCACATCGCTTTCGTCCAGAACCCGCCTGCGGATGAAATTGCGCAAGCGGCCTTGCTCCCGCTCGACAGTCTCCGCGATGCGACGGTTCTGCTCTTCGGTCATGAATTCGAGACTCAGCGCGTCGTCCATCCAGTAGTGTAGACGAAAAAGCGGGCGGGATATTGTAGGTGGTAGGTGTCAGCTGTCGATGCCAGGGGAAACTACGGGTAGCGCAGACCTGCTTCTCAAGGTCTGCGGTCCTTCGTCACCCCGGGAAGCGCGAAAAGCCGCAGACCTTGGAACGCGGGTGGCGGCGACATCGCTTCTTATGTCGCCGACCCCAGCGACGTCGTGAACCCCCAAAAGGCGCAGGCCTTGACAGGCAGGTCTGCGTGGCCGCGTTTGCCGCTTGACAATAAAGGGGAGCCGAGCCTACGCTCAAAGTCAGTAAATTCGAACTTATCACTTCGCGGGTATGGCTATGCGAATTCCTGCGACGCGCCGCTCGCCCGCAAACCTGGGGAATCGCCCTCCAAAGCGCAAACTCCCACCCTATCTGGCGAAAGGGGAACCTCAATGCTAAAAGCACTGCGACGGCAAAGTCTGGCTGCCTGCTGCTTACTGGGCGTGGTTTTCGCTTGCATGTTATCGGTCGAAAGTTGGAACAAGGTAAGCCTGGTTCCAATGGTTCGAGCCCAGGATGCCTCGATGGGTGAGTTGAAATACGTGGATATCGAGCCAAACTGCCCGCCCGAGGCGGCAAGGGTCGTCAAGGTTACGGTTGGCAAGCGAGTGGTCTCGCCGGGATTTTTCAACAGGAAGTTGCCACCCTCCGGAGTACCGTTCCAGGCCGGGGATGACTGGCTGAAAGAACTTACATTTACCATCAAAAACCGCAGCTCGAAGACTCTCGTGACACTCTACATGGAAATTGCCTTTCCAGAAACCAACGAACAGTTTGGGTATGAGGTCGGTCAGCAGATCAAGCTCGGGCGAAGACCTGAGCTTGACGGCTGGCCGACAGATGAGGACAGCAACCAGCCCCTTGATTTTCGGCCCGGCCAGGAAATCGTGATCTCGTTCGCGCCTTATGCAGACCAGATTCGAAAGAGAATTGAAGAGCGCCAGCCGTTTTCCACGATAACCAGGTGCTTTATTAATGTGCACACGGGGTACTTCGCTGATGGGATGGTATGGATTCTATGCCACTATGACGTCCCGGACCCGGGGCACCCCGGCAAGTGGAAGTCTGTAGATGTGTCGGAGTATCCTGTTGAAGACTAGCGCATAACCTACGCGCCCAATGAAAGCCATGACTGACTTGCGCACTCAACGGCAGTTATCTGTTCCCCTCCACGCACACGAAGTTCGCGGCGTCGTTGGGATCGCCTTGGCCTTTGTACTTCGGGACTTGGGGATAAGTGCAAAGGGGCCGAGTCATCTTGACGCCTTTTGAGGGATCGGTGTCGCTGACGTATTTGGCGGCGGTGATCTTGGAGGGCGCGGCGCCATTCTCAACCCACTGCTCGAGAGCAGTGTAGATATTGTGCTCAGGATCGAAGGGAGGGTAATCGGCGCCTTGTCCGAAGGAGTTCGCAGCCGGCCCGCCACCGCAGTGCTGCATACCCGGCACCATAAACAGCCGCACAAACGAGTCGGCATCGCGCCGGCCCATCTTTCCAACCACACTGTTGTAGTAGTCGATGGTGTTCGGTGCGGGGATGGCGGCATCGCCCCAGCCATGATACAGAATAAGCTTGCCGCCGCGTGCCATGAAAGGTTTGAGATCGGGGTCGATGGCGTTGAGTGCGCGGGCCGTCTTGGAGTCCGCCAACTTCGTCGCTTGATCAATGTTGAAAGTCTTATAGTCCCAGCCCGCTTGCTCGTACACCATGTTGGTAAAGAACTGAGTGCCGAAGAATGCCATCAAGCTGCGGCCAGGCCCCGGCCCGGTGATCCATAGCGACCAGCCACCTCCCCCCTCCTCCGCGCCGGGCATATAGCCTGGGAACAACCGACGTCCAGCCGAGTCGTGCGGCCCGGCGTAGATCTTCTTGAGAGCGGCTACCTGCGGGCCAGTCAAGCAACGATCCGAGTCAGCCTCTTTGCAGAGCATCGTCGCGGGGTCGAAGTTGCATTGCCTCGGATCATTGAGGATCCCATCCGGCGCGCCGTCCTGCGCGGGGCAGGCAGCGACGACCGCGGCGGCCACGGCGTTTATTTTGCCGGCGGGAATGTAACTGGCCGGATCCAAAGTGGTGGCCTCAGTAACCCATATAGCTTCGACGAGCAGATGTGTCCAGAAATTAGCGGGAGCGCCCGCCAGGATGCCTTCGTAATCCTGGGGAAAACGCTGGGCTTCCATCAGTGCCTCGCGGCCGCCGTCCGAGCAACTGGCGAAGTAAGAGCGCTGGGGAGGATCGCCGTAAAAGGCTTCGGTGAGAGCTTTGGCCTTGACGGTCATCTCGTGGAGGCCGCGATAGCCGAAGTCAATCACCTTTTCGGGATGGCCTAAGGCCCACGCCGCGTCGAAGCCTGCGTGCCCGGTGTCAGTTCCGCCCGTGGCGTAGCCTCGCTTTATGGCTGCGCTCAAGGCCCGGTAGTCAATCACGCCTGCAAATCCCCCGTTACCCTGGCCTTGGAATTTGCCATTCCAACCGCCGGAGGGCAGCCAGACCTCGATTTTGATATTCGAGTCGGCCGTGGGCGAAACTTCCGCCACAACCCTGCAAAAGGCTGGAACGTCCTTGTAGTTCGCCGGCATCCCGGGAGCGGGAATTGGCCCCGGAGGCGGAGTGAACGCTCCTGCCGCCACACTTTCGGCTAAGGTAATCTTCGTGTAAGGCAATTGAAGCTGGCCGAGGCTTTCGCACGATTTTTGAGCCGCGTTCAGCCCGTGCGTGATAACTCCCGAAAGCACCAGGGCCGAAAGGAATGAGAACACCAAGCTTCTATGCATCGGACGCCCCCTACAGAAGGCCCCCCGAAATGGCGGGCCGCGCTACGCACCGAAATCGCTTCTGAGCATCGCACCCTTGCCGTTTTCCTGTCAAACCGATTCAAAAAGACTGCATTGACACTACGCGGAACGGGTGTTATACAAGGCGTTACCGTTTTGAGGAGGTTGCAATGGAATTGTTTGACAAGGTTGACCCGCGAACCCTCGACCGCCGCGACGGGCAATTGTCCATGCTTTCGCTGGGGATCATTGTGGTCCTGGGATTGGGTTTGGCCTTGCTGATGTATCCCGCCGTGTTTGGCAGTAACGCGGGCGCCGCGGGGCACACGACGCGAACGCTTTTCTTTGGCTTCTGTGCGTTGTGCGTGCTGGCAGTTACTTACCTCATCAATCGGCAATATGTAGTCCAACGGCTCCGCCGCAGCCTGCTCGAACAGAAAACGGAGATCATGCACCTCCGCCAGGAGGCAAGCACCGACTTGCTCGAAACCCTGGCGGGCTTCAGCCATTTTCAGGATCAGTTGACAATGGGATTTCGCCGCGCTGCCCAAGCGAGTGAGCCGTTCTCTCTGATCCTGGTGCGCCTGAAACACTCCCCGATGTTCGATGGCCCGACAGAGGTTTCAATAGCCTTAGGGGACGCAGCCAGAGTGCTGGTGCGCAAACTGCCCGCCGATGGCTCGCTCTACCATTTGTCCGGGAGTACTTTCGCCTTGCTTCTGCCGAGCACCAATGGAGAGAAGATGAACCAACTCTCGAGTCGGGTCGCGGAGGGCCTTGCGGACGCGTCCGGCGCGATCAACCGTTTCACCTTCGAGACCCAGATAGTTAACTACCCCGAACAAGCCTCAACGGCCTACGAAATTGAGCAGATTGCCCACGCGTTCTCGCTAGCTAAGCGACCCGGACCGGCGGCTAGGACGAAGTAGCACCTTGCCTTGATTAGAGTTTCTATATTGTGTAACGCAAGTTCGTTGATTAAGTCCGGCCATGCGTCTCAGCCCCGAAGGGGCGAAAGAGAGTAGCCCAGGGCGCAAGCCCTGGGGGAAGCGAGAGCCCTCTCCCCCGTTTCTCCCCCTCTCCCGCCCAGCGGGAGAGGGGGAAGGGGGTGTGGGGAGGGGCCACGAACCCACGGCTAACGCCGTGGGCTACTCGCTTCCGCCCGCTTCGCGGGCTGACTTAATGAACGAACTTGCGTCACACGACACTAGCGTGGCAAAGTCACGTTGCCCGTGATCTTCAAGGCGGCCTTCACGCCAGGCACGCCTTCCGCAGGTTGGCGGCCTCCCACAAACACGCTGTAACTGCCCGCCAGGATCTGATGCGCGCCCGCTTCGGTGACCAGGCTGAGGTCGCGCGGATCGAGCTTGAAGGCGAGGTGTCGAGTCTCGCCCGGAGCCAAGTGGACGCGTTCGAAGCCTTTGAGCGCGCGGAGAGGAGCGCTTGGGGACTGTGGGTACTCGAGGTAGAGCTCTGCAACCTCATCGCCGCTTATTCCGGCCGTGTTCCGGACGTCGGCCTCGACAGTGAGCGGCTGGCCGGCCCCGAGTTTCTCCGCCGAAAGCCGCAGGTTGCTGTACGCGAAGCTCGCGTAGCTCAGGCCGTAGCCAAAAGCGTAGAGCGGAGCGCCGTTGAAATACCGATAGGTTCGGCCCCGCATCGAGTAATCTTCAAAGGGTGGAACCTGGTCGAGCGAAGCGTAGAAAGTAACAGGCAGCCGGCCGCCGGGGTTGTTCTTCCCCGCCAACGTCTCCGCAATGGCCGTGCCGCCTTCTTCGCCTGGGTACCAGGCTTCCAGAATGGCGTTCGCATGTTCCGCAGCCCAGTTCGCCGCCAAGGCACTGCCGTTCAGCAGCACCACCACCAAGGGCTTGCCGGTTGCCGAGATCGCTTCGAGCAGATCTTGCTGGGCGCGTGGCAAGCCGATGTCCGTGCGGTCGCCACCGCTGAAGCCAGGGACTTGGATGGGCATCTCCTCTCCCTCCAGGTTCGGGGAGAGTCCGACGAAGGCCACGACAATATCCGCCTGCTGCGCCACGCGCACAGCCTCATTACGCATAACGTCGACCGGCGGCTTCCAGCTCAGCGTTGCCCCGGCGCCGAAGAGCGGCGCATCGTGCACATACTCGAGCCGAAAGGCGTGCGCCTTCGTGTCCTCGAAGTCCGCCTGGAAAGTGGTGTGCGGCTCTTTCTTTCCTTGTCCAAGCCACGACGCGGGGGCGAGCAGGGTTGAGTCGAGCACTAGCTTGGAATCAAGGTAGACTCGAAAGATCTCCTTTCCCCCTGATGGATTCCACCCCGGCTTCGGAACACTGAAGGTATAGTTGCCGGGCCCAGGAGGAGCAAGCGCGCCACTCCAGCGCACCGCGAAGGCTTTCATGGGTACACCGGGAGCCGGCGCGGCGGAATTCCAGTCAAACTGGATTTGCGGGTCGAGGCGTGTGAGTACGGGCTTCCCCGCGAAGCCCGTGTTGGCGAAGTAGTCTGCTTTCAGGCCCGGTGCGGTCGCGCTGTTGTCCGTATGAAACACGGTCCAAGGCACAGGGACCGGCAGTTCCTCCAAATATGCAGAGCCTTGTGAGTATAGTACCTTCACATGGGGTCCAAACTGTGTGCGGATTCCATCCAGAGGATAAACAGGCGCCGAGGGTATGCCGTTATAGTTGCCTTCCAAAGCAGCCAAGGACTCCGCATTAGGTCCGATTACCGCGATGGATTTGATACCGGACTTGAGAGGCAGAACGTTGTTCTGGTTCTTCAATAGCACCATCGACTCGCGCGCCGCGGCCAACGCAAGCTGTCGGTGCTGCGGCGAGTCGTCTTCCGAAAAAGGAATCTGGTTGAAAGAAACCGAGGCGGGCGGGTCGAACATACCCAGGCGGAATCTTGCCATGAACAGGCGCTTCAGAGCAATGTCGATTTCGGCTTCTTTGATCAGGCCAGCGTGCACAGCTTTGACAAGGGCCACGTATTCAGAGCCGCAGGTGGTATCCGTTCCGGCTTTGACAGCCAGGGCAGAGCCATGTTCGTTGTCTGGGGAGAAGTGGTGTCCGCTCGAGATGTCGCCAACGGCGCCACAATCCGAGGTCACGTAACCTTGGAAGCCCCAGGCCTCGCGCAGGGTCGTATCCAGCAGGTAGGTATTGGCGCAGGCGGGTGCGGCGTCGATGGCGTTGTAGGCGCACATGACGGAATCGGCGTGGCCGTCGACGACCGTGGCGCGGAAGGCCGGCAGATACGTATCCTCGAGATCGTACGGTGAGACGTTGACGTTGAACCCATGGCGCAGGCTCTCCGGCCCGCTGTGCACCGCGTAGTGCTTGGGTGTCGCCACCGTCTTCAGATATTTGGGATCGTCGCCTTGCAGGCCGGTGACGAAGGCCACTCCCAGCTTCGAGGTCAAGAAGGGGTCCTCACCGTAAGTCTCCTGACCGCGTCCCCAACGGGGGTCGCGGAAGATGTTGATGTTGGGCGACCACAACGTGAGTCCGTAGTAGAGGCTGTGGTTGCCTTCGCGCTGCGCCTGGTTATACTTGGCGCGGGTTTCGGTGGCGATGACTTCGGCCTCCTGGTGCACGAGGTGTGCATCCCAGGTAGCGGCCATGCCGATCGCCTGGGGAAACACCGTGGCATACCCGGATCGCGCGATGCCGTGCAACGCTTCACTCCACCAGTCGTAGGAGGGAACCCCGAGCCGCGGGATGGCGGGGGCGGTGTGCTGCATCTGCCTCACCTTTTCTTCCAGCTTCATGCGCGCAATCAGATCGTCCACTCGCTTCTCGATGGGCAGAGACGGATCGCGATAGGGAGGTGATGCTTCCTTGGTCGCATTCTGCGCGCACGCCGAGGGAATGAGAGCGCAACCCATGACCACCGCGGTCAGGAACTGAGAGAGCGCGGTAGGTTTAATCGCACGCGGGGCCCTGTGGCGAACGCCGCGAGCGCGCACGATGTCACCGTTCCAACTGCCGGGGGTATTGTCACAGTTTGCTCTGGCCATACTCTGCTCTCCCGCGAAATGAGACTGGAAATTTGAAATTTGAGATTTGAAACCGGAAAGCTGGCACGCCGATTACTGATTGCGAGCCTCGCGTTCTTCCGCCACGCAGGCATCCCACTTTGCCAGGTCCCAGCCGGCAGGAAAAAAGGATTCGAGCAAAGAGCCTTTCAGCGTCGTAAGCAGCTTCATGGGAGTTGACCTCTCGGATATCTGTCTGCTGTAACCCTGGGCAAAACCGGGCAGGTGGATTGTACACCATTGTGGTGCGGGCGTCTCGCCCGCCATGGCTACAGCCCGCCATGGCGCCGACGCGGTGCTCGCGTCGCAGCAGGCGCGGCGCCTGCTGCCCGACGTAGCGATGAAACAAGCTTGCTTTTGGGACAGGCCTTGCCGTAGACTGTCGTGCCCCGCGGACCTGGATCTGTTTCTTCGCGGGTGAGGTCGTCGATTGGATTTCATTCGGCCTTCAGCTCTCGTCCCTCGCAGTACACTGGCTCAAAGCAGGAGGAGCCTGAAGTCATTTCTTCCAAATGGCAGGGCTCGAAATGTATCAGCGCTACCACCTTCACACTAGTTCCGCGCCTGAGATCGCTCCATTTCCTAACCGCACACGCGTCAAAGTTAAAAAGCCTGGTTTGGCCGCGCATCTCATCCAGGAACTGATTCGCTATCGAGGCAAACGCGCCGTGGCACTTAGCCGGCCTTGCTTGTATGGTGTCTTCTCGGGACCGGTAGGGGGATTCGCGCCCAGGAGCGACTCCTGCGTGGCATGCCTGCGGTGCACCGTTGAGTATCCCGGGATGGTGGAGGTTCGCCTCAATCCCAAACATCGGAGTCTCGGCGACTCGTATTTTACGCCAGAGCACGTCGACACAGTTTGCTACGAAGCGCGAACCGGGAGGGTACCCGTAAAGGGCGCCGGCTACCGCGGTCGATTCGGCGGGGAAGGCTGGGACGGCATGTGGACGGACATGTCGGAAATCGTCCGGCCGACCCGCGATGGTATCCACGGCCGAGAGTTCATTTCCACCTCCGTAGACATTGGTCAGAAACCGCCTTTTCTGTCCTTTGACGGCCAAGGTCTGCTAACTGGCGAATGCGCGCGGGCCTTCTCCCTTCCCATTCCTTTCTTGTTGGATGTTCCACCCTCCTCTGTGCAATCGCCGAAATTGCTTCGAGTGCTCGTGGAAGCGGCTCAAAACGCGGAGACCCTGGTGGTCTTGCCGATCACGCTCCTCAAGGAATTCAGACTCGAGGGGAAGATCGTTCCGTTGGTTGGTCCGGATGACGCCGGCTTGCTGGAAGGTCTCGGCTTTGCGCCTCTCATGATCGAGTTGGGGGGTTGGAACGAGACGCTTTTTCGGGAACTGCAGACGCGTTTTGCCGCAAGCGCCGTTTGTTTGCGTGTGGATTTCACTTCCCCAGAGGTGCTTCTGGAGCGCTACCGCTCGGGCGTCCGGGTATTCCACCTGGCGGCCGATTATCACGGCCGGGGGCAGGATGGGCGATTCGTGTTGGAGCTTATCCGCGAGGCGCACGGTGCTTTTGTCCAGGCGGGTTGCCGTGACGAGGTGACCTTGCTGGGTAGTGGTGGGATCATTGCGGCTGAGCACGCCCCCAAAGCCATCATCTGCGGTCTGGATGCTGTCGCCCTCGACACTTCGTTGCTGGCGGCCCTGCAAGCCCGGTTCCTCGGTGAATGCCGGGATCGCCGGACGAGCCGTTTCCAACTGCCCTGTGGTCTTTCGGTCAATTGGGGGGCGCAGCGGATTGAGAACCTTCTGGCTTCCTGGAGGGATCAACTGCTGGAGGTGCTGGGAGCCATGGGACTCCGGGAAGTCCGCCGCCTGCGAGGCGAGATAGGGCGCGCCATGTTCCAGAAGGCTTTGGAACGCGAAGCTTTTGCGGGGATCGAGGGTTATGACGGAAAAAGCTGACGAACGGCTCATCATCAAGAAGCACACCCAGTCTTTACACCGCGGCTTCAAGCTTTGGCCGCAGCTGGGGAAAGCCCATCTGCCGGCAATGGGGGACTACCGCTGGACATCCGACCTGATCCTGTCCACTTGGCTTCAGGCCGAAACCGGGGAACCACCCGGCAACGGGTTGGAATATCGGGTCGGCAACTCGGGTGGCGGATTCGATGTGCTCGATTTCAAGTTCCTTCCACAGGACCATTGGTTCCCCCACCGCCTTTCCAGCGATCTTTCCATCCCGCTCAATCGCCGGCCCGATGGCGTCAGGATTGAGATTCCCGTCCCGTTTTACGGGGCCGGGATGTCCTTCGGATCCATCAGCGAGCAGGTGATGCTGGCTCGAGCCAAGACAGCCCAGGCTTGGAAGACCTTCACCTCCACAGGTGAAGGCGGATACCCGGAATCGCTGCACACTTATAAGAAGCACGTCATCACCCAGGTGGCCACGGGCATGTTCGGGGTTCGGGAAGAGACGATCCGCGATGCGCGGATTGTCGAGTTCAAGTATGCGCAAGGGGCAAAACCTGGGCTCGGCGGACATCTGCTGGGCGATAAGGTGACTACGGCCGTCGCCAGCATGCGCGAGTCGGTTCCCTGGATCAGCCTGTTTTCACCCTTTCCCTTTCACAGCGTCTATTCGGTCGAGGATCACAAGAAGCACCTGGACTGGATCAAGACCATCAACCCCGAAGCGCTTGTGGCCGTAAAGGTTTCCACGCCAACCGATATTGATATGGTTGCCGTGGGCAGCTACTACGCGGGGGCGAATATCATTAACTTGGACGGCAGTTACGGAGGCACCGGTGCAGCGCCGGAAATTGCTAAGAAAAACATCGCCATGCCCATTGAGTTCGCCATTCCTCGCGTGCACCGCTACTTGTCGCAGGAAGGGATTCGAAGTGAAGTCACGGTGATGGCGAGCGGCGGGATACGCACCGCCTATGACATTGCGAAGGCGATTGCGCTGGGCGCGGATGGGGCTATTCTCGGCACCGCGGAACTGGTGTCCATGGGTTGCACGCGATGCAGCAACTGCGAGCGCGGGAGGGGCTGTCCCTTTGGGCTAACCACCACCGATCCGGAACTGGCGCAATTGGTGGAAACAGACTGGGGCGCGGAGCGTCTCGATAACTTGTACCAGTCCTTCACCTTGCAACTTCGCAATATACTGCGCTGGCTGGGGCTCGCGAGCATTCGCGATCTCGTGGGTAGAACTGATTTGCTGGTTTATCGCGGCTAAGCAGTCGGGGCACGCCATGGCGTCCCCCTCCGACGACTTGGCGGAGAGCGTGCTGATGACTCAATCGGAGATAGTCGCCAAGATCCTTGCCTCGCGACGGTTTCTTAATCCCCAAACTGAGCCGCGAGCCTCGTTGCGAAAGGCGGAAGCCGAGGGTGGTTGCGGCGTGGTGGGGATCGCTTGCAGTGAGAAGATCCCGGCTCGCCATCTCTTCCGGGGCTTGGCCCAAATGCGCAACCGAGGCAACGGCAAGGGAGGCGGCATCGCCGCCGTCGGCCTCAAGCCTGCGGAGTTGGGCGTCTCGCGAGAGATCCTCGAGAGCCACTATCTGGTCGCCATCGCTTATCTCGATTCGAGCGTCCGGCCCGAGGTGGAGCGGGATTGTCTCGAGCCGACCTTGGAGATCGTTCAGGCTCGCTCCCTGCCCGCCAGCAAGGACACGAAATTCGTTGACAGCCTCGACGTCAGGCCACCGGAAGTCTGCCTGTATTTCGGGCGTGTGAGATCCGAAGCCATCGAGGCGTTCAGAACCAAGGCGGGCCTGGAGGCGGCGCAGACGCCGGGCCGAACTGCGGAGGGCTTGGAAGACGAGATCGTCTACCAGAACAGCTATCGCCTGAACTGCGCCTACTACGCCTCGACCGGCAAGCAGCGCGCCTTCGTGCTTTCCCACGGGAAGAACCTGCTGGCCCTCAAAATGGTCGGATACGGCGATGACGTGATCCGCTACTACCAACTCGAGGACCTTCACGCCCACGTGTGGCTCGGCCATCATCGCTACCCGACCAAAGGCAAGGTCTGGCACCCGGGTGGCGCGCACCCCTTTGTTGGACTTCATGAAGCCCTTGTGCACAACGGTGACTTCGCCAACTATGCCTCCATCTGCGAGTACCTGGCGCAGCGGAATATTCATCCCCTCTTCCTCACCGATACGGAAGTTTCCGTCTTGCTGTTCGATCTTCTGCACAGAACCTACGCTTACCCGCTCGAATATGTGATCGAATCTCTGGCTCCCACCACTGAACGGGACTTTACCCTGCTTCCGAAAGAGAAGCAGGCCATCTACCAGCAACTCCAGACCGTGCACATTCACGGCTCGCCGGATGGCCCCTGGTTCTTTCTGATCGCACAATCCGGTCCCGCCCAGGGAGTTTACCGCCTGATCGGAATCACCGATACCAGCATGCTGCGGCCCCAAGTCTTCGCCATGCAGCAAGGCGAGGTCTCAATCGGCTTGGCAGCCTCTGAGAAGCAGGCCATAGACGCCACGCTGGAGAGCTTGGCCGGAGAAGATTCGAGAGTCTGGAGCCGCGCTGACCTCTATTGGAACGCGCGCGGGGGCAGCCATACGGATGGCGGGGCATTCATATTCACTGTCCAGTCAAATGGGCACGCGGTCCCACAGGGAGAAGGGGCGCACCCTGTTCCCTCAGGTGCTGAATCCGCGTGCAAGGCCGGAGCGGCGCTCGTGTGCACGGACAAGTTCGGCCGGCGCATCGAGTTGAGCGCGCTCCAGAAACCCTATCGCGCCTCCGCCGCTGCCTGGCACACCGTGATTCCGTTGCCGGACCTGCCGGCAGGCGACCTGTTCAGGTGGGTTAGGGAGCAACTGCCGGCCTGGGACTACGACACCCTGCTGGCGTTTCTTAGGGGACTGGAGAATACGGCCGGGAGCGACGATGGCCGGAGGCGCGCTCTGAGCGTCCTCACGTTTTTGCTGGACCGGCGGTATCCCACTGGCTCGATGCGGCGCAGCTACCTGCTTTCCCTTTTCGATGCGAGCTTGGGCGCGATCTTCGAGTCGATTCGCCGCGCCCCTTCCGCCGCCTTCGCTGTTGTAAGTGAGCGCGATGCTCTTTCTAAGCCTTCTGGTGTAGCGCCCACGGTGGTGTTGGACGCCCGCGGCTTCGCGCCGGAAGGCGAGGACTCTCTGGCGCGGGAAATCGTTCGTCTTTACCAAGGGGGCTTTCGACAATTCATCGTCGCGCACGCGCGCGGGCATCGGTTCATCGCTAACGGCCTGGGACCTGCCAGCGCCGGCGTGCGTATCGACGTGTACGGATCTTCGGGTGATTACCTTGGCTCCGGAATCGACGGAGCGGAGGTCTTTGTGCACGGAGACGCACAGGATCAACTCGCGCAGATCATGAAGGACGGGAAGCTGGTGGTCTATGGTAGCGTCGGCCAGACCTTTCTCTATGCCGGCAAGGGCGGGCAGGCCTTCGTGCTAGGCAATGCCGCCGGGCGGCCCCTCATCAACGCGGTCGGCAAGCCTCGCGTGGTCATCAATGGCACCTGCCTGGATTATCTCGCAGAGTCTTTCATGGCTGGAGATCCTCTGGCGGGCGGCGGCTGCGCTGTCCTCAATGGGATCGCGGTGAACGATCAAGGGCAGATCGTCGAATTGGATATCCCTTACCCGGGCGGCAACCTGTTCTCGCTGGCCGCCGGCGGAGCCCTCTACATCCGAGATCCACACTCCAGGGTTTCGGAGGAACAGCTAAACGGCGGGGAGTTTGCTTTGCTGGAAGAACCTGACTGGGCGCTCGTCAGCCCGTTGCTCGAGGAAAATGAGCGGCTATTCGGGATCCCGGTGTCGCGGTTGCTCGAGGTGGATGGAGCCGCGTTGCCGCCTGCCAGGGTGTATCGGAAAATCCGGCCTAAGGCCCTTGCCGCGCTGCACTCGGAAGAGGCTTGGGTAAGAATGCACACCTGAAATCTCCACTCTGAAATCTCAAATTATCTGAAATCTGAAATCTCCCGTCGGGCACCCGATACTAGTCGCCTGCCCTCGGGGTGCGTTAGCGAATTCGACGGGCGGGCCCCCACGAGACCTGGATTCATGATATGATTCCGCGCATCGGGCTTTTCGCCAAACGCTACTAACCTGCAGGAGTGTCACCGTGAGGTCCATTATTACTGTCGCGGTCGTCACTATCCTATCACTAGGTACATGGGTTTTCTTCCACCAGCAGGATATGCGCCTGACCCCGCCGGAGACGGTGGTGGTGGTCGGCGGCTGGGTTGCGATCGTGCTCCTCGCCAAATGGCTTTGGGTGCGGATCCGCGACCGGAAGGGCAAAAAGGGTGGAGTCGCCAAAACCGCGAGCGTGCTGGTCGTGGCTTTCCTGGGGTTTCACCTCTCCCAGGCGCGGGGCGAAGGAGGACCGCTGCTCGCCGCGCTCTCTCACGAGCGGGGAGACCGCGCCACGGCAGAGTCAGAGCCCGCCTTACCGGTGGCGTGTGCTCCTGAAAAGCCCGCGATTTACAAAGACGAAAGCGTAGTCCTCCGGGCTTGGGCCAGCGCGCCGCAAGCCCAAACGCTCCGGTATACGTGGACAGCCAAGGCGGGCACGATCAACGGTCAAGGGAACGAAGTGCGCTGGGACTTCAAAGGGATCCCTGCGGGAATCTACAAGGTCGACCTGAAAGTGGAAGACGGAACTTCAGCCGGTGGTAGCTGCTCGCTTCGGGTGGCTGTGATTGAGCCGGAGCGTGGGGCGCCGGCGCCCGGGCAGGGGCTCGTGGCGCGAGAATCGGCCAGGACGTTTCTGTTGAAGGGACAGCCGGAATCGGCGGGTTACGGACTCTATAATTACCTGCTTCTGGGCTCTTCGCCAACGGACAGTACCCGGCCGCGCTATCTCGCGGTGCTGCAGGCTCACTTGAGAAGGATCCTTGATGTGGCGAAGTTGGAAGAGTACGTTGCGCACGCCCGCCTAAACATCACCTATCTGCCTTTGGAGACCGCTGCGCCCGACTCGGCGGATGCTGCCTGGTACTTGGACCCCTACGACTATGCCAGGGCGCGCGTACTGCTGGACTTCTTACCTGGAAGTCGCCGGGATGGGATTTATCTCGTCTCCAGCCTCAAGCCTCTGAGCGGCGGCCCCAACCCTCCTTATCTGCTGCAGGACTTCTCCACCCTTCCCACAGAGCCGCCGGATCTGATTTCCTGGTGGATGCGTGAGTTCCTGAACCAAGCCGCGCAAGAGCAGTTCTGGGAACCAAAAACGGGGGAGCGCTTCGTCTTGAGGTTGCGCACCACCATCAGCGTTCTAGCGATTGGCTTGCCGGAGGTTCAGAAAGCAGTCACCGGCGGGGTATCCTGGATCCATTGACAGTTGCCTCGGCGCTGCGCCGTTAATGTTCGGGGGAACGACTCTGTTTACGGAGGAGGTAGGTCTATGCGTCTTCGCCTGCCAGGTATCGGCGTCTGCGCCATGCTCCTCGCCCTTCCGCTCGCCCTTCCTGCACAGACGGCTCAAAAGGAGATCGAGTCAGCGCAAGGCCTGCTCAAACGGCGTGGATGGCAGGTGGAGACCTACAGCCAGCAGAACGCTCTCGAAGAAGTGATCAAAGCCGTCAAGAGTCCGAGGCTGCTCCATGTGGCCACGCATGGGTTTTTCGAGCCCGACCAGGCCTCGCCGCCTGCCGAAAGGCAGTCCGACGAGCCGCCCGGCCAGGAAGATCCCATGCTGAGGTCGGGGCTGTACTTTGCGGGGGCGAACCGAACCCTGGCAGGGCACGCGCCAGCCGGCCTGGAGGACGGCGTGATGGCGGCCTTCGAGGCTACGGGGCTCGACCTGCAAGGCACGGAACTCGTGGTGCTGAGCGCCTGCGAGACCGGGCTGGGGCACATCCAAAACGGCGAAGGCATCTTCGGCTTGCAACGCGCCATGCAGGAAGCGGGCGCCCGCGCCTTGCTGATGAGTCTATGGCCCGTGCCCGACGAGGAGACGCAGGAACTCATGACCCTGTTCTACTCGGAGTGGCTGGCCGGCAAGGACTAGCACCAGGCGCTTCACGAGGCGCAGCTACGGCTCAGGGCGGAGATCATCGACCGATGGGGGGACGATCGGCCGTATTATTGGGCTGCCTTCGTTCTGGTGGGCCGTTAGAGGAAAGAGGAGAGTGGAAGAGCGCCGAAACATTTTCCCCCTGGGGCTATGCCTTGGCAGGCCCGACGCAGCAGGTGGCGTGAGGTTGAATTCATGCACCGTCAGGTCGGAGCGGCGCTGCTGTTGCCCCAAAGTCTGGCCACGGTGCTGCCGCAATGGCGAGCCATCACCCATGGGTTGGTAGAGCCGCCCCGAGAGTGGCCCCGATACGGTTTCGCTCAGATTAACGCTTAGGGGAGGAGTGACCGGGAGTGGTGGCGCTCCCGTCAACGACCCCGAACCCCTCCTGATCGAAGGGGGAAGCGACGCCTCTTCAAGGTTTCTGAATGCCCCTCAGCGACGGGCATAAGCGAGTGCTATGAAAACTCCACACAAACTCCTCGAGCATTTCCCCGTCATCGTCCCGCTTCCCTTGCAGTGGGGAGAGCAGGACCCCCTCAACCACGTCAACAACATCGTCTACTTTCGCTGGGCCGAGACCGCGCGCATCGCTTATCTGACCCAAGCCAACGCTTGGGGCGGGTCGGCAATTGTGGAGGCGGGGCCTATCCTGGCGGCGATCCACTGCGATTTCCGTTTTCCACTCACTTATCCGGACACCATTCAGGTTGGCGCCAGTATAACCGCGATCGGCAAAAGCAGCTTCAGAATGCTGCACCGCATCGTGAGTGCCGGACACGGAATCGTAGCGGCAGACCTTGACTCGACACTGGTCTGGATCGACTACCGCAGCGGCAAGCCCGTCGCCTTGCCTGCCCAATTGCGTGAGGCCATCGAGAAACTGGAAGGTCAACGGCTCCCCGTCCTTACCAGGAATCGAGCCTAGCGCGGACGTGAGCAGTCGAGGAATCGAAGAGTCGGGAAGTCCGGGAGTCAGGTCTCGCGGGGTCATCCGGAGCGCAGCGAAGGGCGCCTCCCGACTGTCGAGGACCTTGTGAGCGGTGGCCCGCTTTCCTAGCTTTTCACCTTCTCGACTCTTCGACTCCTCGACTCCTCAACTGCCCTTGTTGCCGCTCGGATCACATGCCCGCCCTGGTCGGGAATGGAACCGCTTCGGCCCGGAAAGTAACGGGCCGCGATCTCGGCCGGCCCAAGGTCGTCGATCTCGGCGAATCCCAGGGCCGCTAATTTGGGGTGGAGTCTTTCAGCCTCAAAGTATGTGACCCAGGCCTCCCCCAGATCGGCTACGCGCCGAGCGCGCCGGTCGTGGTGGGCCCGCCCTTCGGGCGTCAAGGATGCCGGAGGATCGCTGTAGTCGAACACCACCTGCGCCCCGATGGGCAGGCCGGCGATAAAGCCCAGGGTAGACCATACGGCTTCTTCTTTCAGGTAGGGGACCACTCCAAGCCAGGTGAAGAACGTCTGCCGCGTGCGATCAAAACCGGCCGCCGCCAAACGTTCCGCCAGAGTTTCGCGTTCGAAATCAACGGGGACATAAGCCAACGACCCGGGCGCCCGAATAGCTGCATCTCGCAGGAGTTCTTGTTTCCAGGCCTGGGTGGCGGGGTGGTCGACTTCGAAGATGCGCAAGCGCTCGCCGAACGGATTGCGGTACGCATAGGTGTCAAGTCCCGCTCCGAGCACCACGGCCTGACGAACACCGTTCTCAAAGGAGACAGCCAGCGCATCTTCGGCGAAGCGTGTTCTGACGGCGATGAACAGTCGCATGCGCCGTGCGCTAGGGTTCTCCTCAGCCCGGCGCGCCACACTCTGCGCATCCATTCCCAGGATCCGAACCGCCAGTGGATCGGAGAAGATCCGGCCCTGCTCCAACACCTGATGGGCGGCCCGGTGAAAGGCGGCGGCAAGAGCAGTCTGGCTGGGTTTTCCGGTCTGCATGCAATCTGAGTTTATCAGAGTCCTGGTAGCACCCCAATCCCTCGATAACGACCCGCAATGTAGGGGGATGGCTTGCCGTCCCCGGGGGGTCACTAGGCCGACGAGGGTAGGGCAAGCCCTACCCCTACACCACTTGGGTACATCCAGGTGAGGCGAAAAGGCGCATGGCTACGCGCCAGATTCGGTGGCACGGCCGCGCAGGGAACATTTCGGCGCGTTTGGGCGTATGATGATGCTAGAAAGAGAGGATAACGCTATGCAGTGCGCTAACTGTGGTGCTCCTGTCGTGTTCGGGCAGAGATTCTGCAACAAATGCGGCCAGCCGGTCGCTGGCGTGGTGCCTCCCGTCCCGGTCGCTGCTCCTGTGCCGCTGCCTCAGCCTGCGCCGCCAATTCAAACCACCATGCCCGGCCCCGGCGTAGGGTACACTAGGCCGTCGCGCGTGGCGCGGCACATCACCGCGCTCGGCCTGCTCTGGATCATCTTTTCCGGGTTGCGGCTGATCCCTGGGCTGGCCTTGCTCGTCTTGGGCCACACGCGTTTCCCCTACATGATGGCGCCGATGCCTGCACCCATGCGCCTGTTCATAGGTCCGTTTTTGGGCGGGCTTGGCTTGATCTTTTCGGGCTTTGCCATTGCCGGACTGATTGCGGGTGGAGGCCTGTTCGCGCACAGCCCCTGGGCGCGCATGCTCACCATCGTGCTTGGCTGCATCAGCCTTATCCACTTTCCATTGGGGACGGCCTTAGGGGTTTACACTTTGTGGGTGCTGGCGCCTCAGGGTGCCTCGGTGGAATATCAGAGTCTGGCGAGAGCCAACTGACTCCCGCCTGGATGTGATGTCATTCCCGCGAAAGCGGGAATCCATTGTCCCCTTCATTGACCATGGACCCCCGCATGCGCGGGGGTGACGAAAGCTGACTTCTCTGTGGGTGGGCCACAGGCCCATGTCCACTCAAGATGACTTGGCGGCGGGGTTTTCGATCAGGTCCAGCAGTTGACGAAATGCCTTGCCACGATGTGAAACGGCGAATTTCTCGTCCGGTTTCAGCTCAGCAAAAGTTTTGCCCAGAGGAGCGTAGAAGAAGTAAGGGTCGTAGCCGAAGCCTCCTGCCCCACGCCGTTCCCCCAGGATAATGCCATCTGCTCTTCCTTCAGTGATGCAAAGAATGCGGCCACCCCGCGCCAGCGCGATGACACAGACATAGCGGGCAGCGGGGCGGGCGGAGAGGTTCTTGCCTGGGGGCGCAATTCCGCGCTCTGCGACGGGCACACGAAAACCCGCAGAGTTTGAGACCCCGGGCGCCCATTCAACACGGCGCAATTCTTCCAGCAGCTTGCGATTGTTTTCAGCGTCGGTCGCGCCGGGTCCCGCGAAGCGCGCCGAGAAGACCCCCGGCCCGCCTCCCAGCGCGTCCACACTGATCCCCGAATCGTCCGCGAACACTGCGCCCGAGACGAAGGCGCTGTAGTGCAGTGCTTTCTTGCGAGCATTCTCTTCAAAGCTCTTGCCATCTTCGATGCAGGCCGGCAGGCTCTTGAAACCGGGTAAGGGCTCTACACGAATGCCGCGCGCTAAGGCCGCGGCGCTGAACTCCCGGAGCTTACCAGGGTTCGAGGATGCCAGATAAAGCGGCGCATCGGGAGTGATAAGGGGCATCAGGGAAATCGGAGTTTAAAGTCTGAAGTGTGAAGTATAAAGTATAGCTGGTTTACGAACAACTACAGGATCCTTCGCTTCGCTCAGAGTTTGTGACTTTTTTGAATTTAACTGAAAAGAGGCACTGATAACAAAAGAGTTAAGTGCCCTTAAACGGCCAAAAAACCAAAAAAGTCACAAACTCTCAGGATGACAGGGTTTCATTAACGGACCTGCCCATCTGCCTATCTGCCCACCTGCCTACCTGCCCGCCTGCCCACCTGCCTACCTGCCCATCTGCCTATCTGCCCATCTGCCCATCTGCTCATCTGCCTATCTGCCTACCTGCCCACCTGCCTACCTGCCTACCTGTCCGCCTGCCCACCTGCCTCCCGTGGTTCCAATTTCAGAATCGAGCGCTGGACGGCCAAAAGCTTTTCGATGCCCGGTCGAGCGACTTCGATCAGGGTATTGAGATTATCGAGGCTGAAGGGTTTGCCTTCCGCTGTGGCTTGCACTTCCACCAGTCGGCCGGAGCCGGTCATCACCACGTTCATGTCCACGTCGGCATTCGAGTCTTCGGCGTAAACCAGATCGAGCAGGGTTTCTCCGCCCACAATTCCCACACTGATCGCCGCGACATAGTCCCGGATGGGATTGCGGCGCAGGGCCTTGAGTCCCGCCAGCCTCTGGACAGCCAAGCCCAGCGCCACGAGGGAACCCGTGATCGAGGCCGTTCGAGTTCCGCCATCGGCACGGATCACATCGCAATCGATCCAGATCGTGCGCTCGCCCAGCGCCTCGAGGTCGGTCACGGCGCGCAACGATCTTCCGATCAAACGCTGAATTTCCATGCTCCTGCCGCCTTGCCGTCCGCGCATCACCTCTCTCGGAGTGCGGTCTTCGGTGGCGCGGGGGATCATGGCGTATTCACTGGTAATCCAGCCTCGACCACTGCCTTTCTGGAAAGGCGGAACACCGTCTTCGACCGTGGCCGTGCAAATCACCTGAGTTTCACCCAGGCGAATCAGCGCCGATCCCTCCGCGGAAGTGATGAAGTTTGGTACGATTTCGACAGGTCTCAGTTCCGCGGCGGGACGCCGGTCCGGGCGGACCAGCTTGCCACCGCAATAAAGCAGACCTGATAAGAGTTTTGGCGTCGAGGACATGCGATCTCCTGAGTTGTAAGGGCGGTTCGCGAACTGCCCCTACGCATTTCACGGGTTGCCTTTCACCAGCGTTGGATCGGGAACGATAGCTTCGGTCAAGTCCGCGTGACCCTCGAGCGTGTCAACTTCCTGGCCCTGAATAAGGATTTTGACCCTTTTAACCGCCGGGATGTTGGTCGTAATTGAGTTCACGATGGAATAAACAGCCAGAGACTCAGCTTCAATTCCCGGATAGATGCCGTTGACAAGATCGCTCGAAAGGTCTACGTAAGCCGTTCCGTCCAAGGTTAAGAAGACGGCGCGAACTGTGGTTGCGGCCGCCAGCGGGTGGCCGAGGCGTTGGCTTGGCCCCTCCGCCAGGGCCAGCAGAACCTGGCGCACTCGGTCGGCCGCGGACGGCGCCCATTTGATCGGTCGGCTCTCCGCCACAAGGCCCCGGCCGCTCAGCGAAGGGAAGAACAGGACAGCGATTTCATTGGGCCCGGCGCCGGACTGCAAGACCGCCTCGCTCAAGCGGGCTTTAGCGGATTCGTCACTATGCGGAGGAGGTTCAAAAAAGACACGCCGCGCCAGCGAACGCAGATAGAAGAGCCCTCCGGCAAACACCACCAACAGGGCAATCCAGAAAATCTTGGCGCGGCGGCTCATGTCTCAGGCGCCTCCAGCCTGCAAAGCGCTCAGCGCTTCAGCCACGATGGATGAAAGGTGGAGTTGAAATGCCGGGTCGGTCAGCGGGCCGGCGTCGACATCGGGCGATAAGCTGCCGATCTCAATTGCCACGGCCGGCGCATTGACACTGCGCAAAGTGCGTTCCGGCGCTGCCGCAGGCGGATCCACAGTGACTCCAGCGAGTACCGCAAGGTCCCGTTCGATGGTCTGAGCAAGTTTGGCGCTTTGGCTGATGTGGTTTTCCTGGATTCGATCCCACGCCACGAAAAAGGGATTGGCCCCGCCTTCCGGGGAAGGGCTTGCCAAGCCAGGCGATTGGTAGGTGTAAATTGCCACCTCCGGCGAGCCGCCGCCTAGGTCGCCGGCATGAAAGGTGAGGAAATACGCAGCGCCTGCCACATTCGCGGTCACGGCGCGCTGTTCGAAGGTCACATTCGCGTCACCCGTGCGGGTCATGATGACCCGGAATTTGCCCGTGTTGAGCACTGCCTGGCGCACCCGCTCCACGAGCTGCGCAACCAGCTCTTTCTCCAGAACGCCGTCTCGGCTGCGCGCGCCGTTGTCCTCGCCGCCGTGCCCGGCGTCCAACGCCACGACCGGCAAGGGCGGAGCCGCCGGCAGGGCTGGCCCGGCTGGCGCAGCAGCGCCCGTGGCAGGGCCTGGTGCGACGGGTGGTGCAGTGGCGGCAGTCGAAGACGGCGTGGCGGGCGGAGGCGCTTTCGCCGTCTGGGGCGGGGACTGCGCCAGCACCGGCTTAGAGACCTCAGCTCGCAACATCTTGCCACCTTCGGACAATTCGGGATAGAAGTTCAGGCCCCCTGCGGATGGAGTGATGACAAGTTTGGGAAGTCCGTCCTGATCGTCGAATCGCACGTCACTGACATAAGGATTCTGGAAGTGAAATGATTGTTCTAGAGGTTGGATGGGGTGATCCCCCAGGAACATGACCCACTTCCCGTTAACCGACTCCGTGTGAACCGTCACCTTGTCTGTGAACTGAAAAGTGAGCCTCGCGCCGTTGCTCTCCTGTTCCATGCGCAAGGTAAACGAGCCGGGTTTGATATTGCCAATGAAAACCCGGTTCGTTCCGATTTGATACTCCACATCCTGGTTCGTGAGCCTGGTCAGGACGGTGGTCAGAAAGTCGCTGGGCACCATCCATTTCCCATTCGAAACCCGCACCGGAGCCGCGAGAATCAAGGTCTTCTTATCGAGACGGACTCTTGGATCGCCGTCATGAAGTTCGATGTGGCTCTCTCCAAAAGCCACCTTGAGATTGTTCCGGCGTTCCGTAAGGCCGTTCAGTGTTCCCACCAAGTTGAGGACTGGAAGAAGGGGCAAATACTGGACGCTATCGATCACTTCCAGAGGAATGACGCGCCGCGAATTAGGGAAGTAAAAAACAAAGTTATCACTTCGCAGAGTACGCGCGGGCCATAAGAGAAGCCCCAAGCCGCTGATTAGAAGGGTCAGGGAAAGCAGAAGCTTACGCCATGAGCCAGGCAGATATTTTTTCAGCGACTGCAAGCGTTTTCCCTTCTCGAAGTGTTCAAAGTCAATGTCGAAGCAACCTTGCCATTCTATAGCAATCGCCGTCAACCGTTCAATCAGGCGGATAAGTGGGCAATTCCAAATGTGCAAATAAATCCCCGAAGTGAGCAATTTTGAACTGACAGTCTCTGTCAAGTGATGTTCAGATTTCGTACTATGGACATCGTATGCGCTCTCGCTGTATTGTGGGAGCTTCAAATCGTGTGTGCTGTAGTCAGAAAAGCTTGTGCAATGCTGATGTGGTACAAATGAAGGGAAGGTGTTTCGGTGAAGGACCTGCGCGTTACCATTGTCGAGTTGCCCGCCACCGTGGATGGGCGGCTGGACGGCCGAATAGCGAAAGACGTCTATTCGCTGTTCCGGTATCCTGCTCGCGGCGTACCCTTGCTGGCTGCGGTCTGCCGCCGGGCAGGCTACGATGACGTGGTCACGCTCGACCCGCAGTACAACCACGCCGCGGGCCGCCTGGATGCGGATGATTGGAAGCGCTTAGCGGCCACCGATGTCTTGGGGCTCTCGGTCATCACCCGCACGGCGAACCAGTCGTTTGAATTGGCGCGTCGCGTCCGCGCCCTCAATCCCGGCGTGAAAATTGTCTTCGGTGGCCCCCACCCCACGGCGTTGCCGGACGAGTCGCTGCAGTTTGGCGATGTCGTCGTCAGCCATGAAGGCGACTACACGCTGCCGTTGTTGCTTGAGCGTCTGCAAGAAAACCTGGAGCGGCCGCATCTCGACGATCTGTTGGGAGTGAGTTATCTCGGCCCGGACGGCGAAGTCATCAGCAATCCGGATCGCCCTTATCTGACCGGCGAAGAGCTCTCCGACCTTCCTTTCCCTCTGTACCCAGACCACGTCAATCGGGGCATTACTCACAACGTGGTCAATACGTCGCGCGGCTGCCCCTATGAATGCGAATTCTGCTCGGTGATTGAGAACTTTGGGCGCGGATTCCGCTTCCTTAGCGACGATGCGGCTCTGGCCTTGCTCCGCCACACCATCCAGTTGAACGGTAAGCCGATCTTCTTCGGCGATGATATCTTCGCTGCCAATCGCGCCCGCACCACGCGGCTGCTGGAGCGGCTGCTCGCGGAAGGAGTCAAGATGCCGCGCTGGTTCGCCCAAGTGCGGGTGGAGACGGCGCAGGACCGGGAACTGCTGAAGCTGATGAAGCGAGCCAACTGTGCCATGGTTTTCATCGGCCTCGAGTCGGTGAACGAAGAAACTCTCAAACTCTTCAACAAACACTCCACCCTCGAGAAAAACCGGCGCGCTATCGCGGCGTTTGAGGAAGCGGGGATCCGGGTGCATGGCATGTTCGTGCTGGGCTCCGACGCCGACACACCGGAGACCCTGCGCGAGACGCTGGAGTTCGCTCGAAACTCAGGCCTCACCACCACACAGTTTTTTGCACTGACTGCCGTGCCGGGGCCACCCCTGACCCGCCGCCTTGCCGAGGAGAAACGAATCTTCGCCTGGGGCGACTGGCAGCTTTTCGACGCTCAGCATGCAGTGGTTTGCCCTTCGCGCATCAGCCCCTCCGAGCTTCAAGCAGGAATCTTCCGTATTTCCCGCCAGTTCTACTCCGTCAGTGAGGCGCTCCGGCAACTGGTCCGCGGGCGCTGGTTCGATTTTGCCATCCGCCTTCAGGGGAGTTATCTTACCCGCCGCATCGAGCGGGACAACGCGTCGTACAGCCGTGCGCTGGCCAGGTTCGACAAGGTTCGCGCCGATCTCTCCACAGAACTCGATAAGCTAACCGAGAAAGCCCGGGCTAAACTGCATGGGTACGGAGTGGAACTCGAAGGCGGCCAGGCCCGCGCCAAAGCCTATTTCTCCGATCTGGTTCAGCAGTTCGAGTCCGCCTGCGATCAGTTCAACCTCGAACTCGTCCCTTACGGGCACGCGCTGCGAGAGATGGCGGCTAAGAAGCTCGAGAAATACCTTCACGCCCTGGCCACAACCGCGATGTAGGCGTGGGACTGGCCTTACCCCTACACTCGGCGGCCGATGATCAGCCCCGAGGGGCCGGGCAGGCGGACATGTCGCGCGTCCTCGAAGCCTGCTTCCGTGAGCCAGGCAGCATATTCTGCCTCTGTGTAGGTGCTTCCCCCTCGGGTCCCCACCAGCATATTCAATGCAAACAATGCGGCTGACTTGGGCGCCGTCTTATCGGGCTCCAGGATGAAGTCCTGGATCACCAGGCGGCCCTTTGGTGCAAGGGCCTGGAAGCAGCGCTTCAAGAGATCCCTGTTTTCATTGACGCCCAGCATGTGGCAGATGGCCGACACCAGCACCAGGTCGTATCCAACCCCAAGTTGGTCGGAGCGCAAGTCTCCCGGCCGCGTCCGAATGCGACCCGCCAGACCTGCGTCTTGGATGTGTCCTTGCGTGATGGGGAGAACCTCCGCCAGGTCCAGGAGGTCAACTTCCAGATTTTCCTTTGCGCTCGCAAAGGCGATGGAATAGGCGCCCGAGCCTCCGCCCACATCTAACATGCGGGACACGCCTCCCGTGCCGACGGCACTGACCACCAGCGGCGCTCGCGCGCGGGCGTTGCGGTGCATGGCAGCAATGAACGCGCGCGTCCAGTCTTCACCTCGCTCTGCCCTTGCCTGGCGAGTCACCGAGGTGCCGGCGCGAACGCACTCGGTGAGTGTGGACCACGTCTTCCACAAGTGCACTGAATGCATCGTAGCGCCCCGCCAGTCATCGGCTGACCCCGCCACGAAATATCTCGCGCTCGCAGGAGAATTACTGAAGATGGCGCCGTTCTTGACCAACCATCCCATCGCCACGAGGGCGTTCAACAGCATTTCCGTGGCGCGCGGGTCGCCGCCCACTCGGGCAGCTACCTCTTCCGTCCTCGCCCCACTTCCCACGGCGGCAAACAGATCTAACTCGACGGCTGTCAGGACTACCCGGCTTTCCTGGAATCCTCTCAGGGTGCGATTCATATCGTCGGGAAGAACGCCGGAGGCTGCTTGCGCGCGTTGCGCGGCGATTGCCTTGTCGCGGTTGGCGCAGATTTCCTGCTTGAGAGCCGTCGCAT
Source organism: uncultured Acidobacteriota bacterium (assembly GCA_963842495.1). GTDB lineage: Bacteria > Acidobacteriota > Terriglobia > UBA7540 > UBA7540 > CAVROP01. Next base: position 121,592 of record CAWJHY010000001.1, on the reverse strand, counting down.
CACTATTCGCCAAGCGCTCCACAACCTGTCCACCCTGAAAGTACGATTTCACGATTTCCGGCACGTCCTTCGGCTCCACGCTTGAATACCAGACGCCCTCGGGGTAAACAATCATGTTCGGCCCTCGATCGCAGAGGCCGAACGAGCCGCAGGCGGTGACCAGCACGTCGTTCGCCAGTCCCCTCTCGGCCACCTCTTTGCGCAATGCCTCGAGCACCTTCGCTGAGCCGCGTGCCGCGCAGCAGGGCACCCCCTCAGCCTTCTGCTGCTCGCAGACGAACACGTGATAACGGAAAGGTCCCATGGTCTCCACCTCGCAGCCAGATTAACATAATCCTGCAACCAAAACCCCTTGCAACCGGACCAAACTCGGTTTTATATTCAGTGAAATGCGACTCCGTGGGGGGAGCTATGACAATTAAAGATCTGATCGACTCCAGGAAGGATTTCTATTGTATCGCCGATGACGTCACCGTACACGAGGCTGCGCGCTACTTGCGTGAAAAGCAGATCCGGTCAGTCGGCGTATGCGATCGCCAGGGCAAGCTCCTGGGTGTTGTGTCACAAAGCGACATTTCAAATAAGGTCGCGGCGGAGAACAAGTGCCCTGCCTGGATGCGCGTGTCGGAAGTCATGACCTCAGAGCTTACCGTCGTGCCGCCCGAAACGTCTTTAGATGAGTGTGTGCGGCTCATGGAGAAGCACGGCTTTTTCCACCTGCCGGTCGTCGACCAGCAGGGACAGTATCGCGGCATGATTTCGGTAAGGGATATCCTCACGGTTATTGCCTTGGACGAGAAGGCCCGGGCAGACATGCTGGAATCCTTTATGTTCCCACAGCGGTAAGAGAAGGTGTCAGGCGCCGGGTGTGAGGGGCAGGGGATTGGGGACTAGGGGAGAGGGTTATCATAATGGTAAAAAACGCTCGCCACTCAAGCGCAGCGGTCTTGCTCCGGCGGGCTCTGGCAACCGTGCCGCTGCTTATTCTGGTCACGCTGATGTTTGCGAGCCCGGAGCGTGTGCCCGGGCAGCAGGCTTCGAAGATGGAATTGAAAACCACCTCATTTGAACCCGGCGGATTCATACCCAAGCGCTTCACCTGCGAGGCTGCGGATGTTTCGCCCGCGCTCGCCTGGGGCGACCCGCCCGCCGGCACGCAGAGTTTCGCCATCATTGAAGACGATCCTGACGCCCCCTCCGGGACCTTTGTGCATTGGTTGGTTTATGATCTGCCGGCAGCTTACCGTAGGCTTCCGGAAGCGTTGTCGGGAAACGATCAGATGGCAGGCGGGGGACGACAAGGGACCAACGACTTTTCAAGAACCGGGTACAGCGGACCGTGCCCGCCACGTGGAAAACCTCACCGCTATTTCATCCGGCTTTACGCTCTAGATGGGAAACTCGATCTGCGTCCCGCGGCCACGCGAAAAGAGCTGGATAGTGCTATGCAGGGTCACATTCTAGCTCAAGCGGAGTTGATGGCTCGCTTCAAGCGGTAGAAAGGTTAAAGGCTAAAGGCTGAAGGCTGAAGGCTGAAGGCCAGGACCTTTACCCTTTATCCTTTACCCTTTAGACTTTAGCCCTTACCCTTTTTGCGGGCACGCCTTTCGTGTGGCAGTCCGTGCATTTGACGAAGTGGATGTTGTGCGGACTCGTCGTGGAACGGAAGGTCGTGTCCATTTTCTCCACATCCAGGCCGCAGTTCGACAGGCGGGGGTGGCAGTTCATGCAAGAGGCGCGAGTGGTTTGCCCGTGCGTTTCATGGCAAGAAAGACAACTCAGCCCTTCGTGCACGCCCACCGGCGTTCGATCGTCTCCTGATTCCACCTCGAGACTTGCCAGCGGAGCGTGGCATTGGTAGCACAGTGCCTGGCGAGTGTCCGGACTGATTTTGACGGCGCGCGTCCCCTGATGCATCTGGGGAAGGGAAAGGCTCTGCAAGGGAACGTGGTCAAGTTCCCGCCGATCAAAAAGCGCCAGGGACGGCCGGGCTATCTCTTCCGTGGCGCTGGCGTTCGCGGCCTTGACCGCGGGCCGCGCCAGGGGCAAGCCTTGGCGGTGCATTTGGTGGCAGGTCAGGCAAGGAATGACAGGGCGAGCGGCAAGTTCAGGCTTCAAAAGGCGCCAGGGGCCCGTGGAATCGATGGGAGCCACCAGGTCACGGATGCCGCCCTGGAAGTGCATGGCGTGGCAGCGCAGGCAATCGTCCATAAGGTGTTGCTGGCTATTGTGCTTCTTATCGAGGAAAATCTGGGAGTAAGTGGCGCTGTGCGAACTGGACGCCCAGGCGGCGTACTCGGCTTGGTGGCAATTCCGGCAGCCCTCGTTCACCTGGAAATTGTCCTGGGTGCGGAGCGCCACCCGTTCCGGAAGTTTACCCGAAAGATGGTCCGCCAGCCGCCGGATGTTGTTCAAATGAAAGCCTGCGCCCAAAGTAAACACACTTCCATGACAGGCCGAGCAGGGGACATTCCGGTGCGCGGAGGTGTGCCAATCCGTGTAGGGCTGCCAGATTTCATGGCAGCGGGCGCAGGCCTTTCCCTGCGAATAGTCGTAATAGAGGCTGCTGCCCGGAAGAGCGAGCACCAAGAGCACCAGGAGGATCAGAATCAGTTTGCTATAAGGTCGAGTTGACATAGGCAATGGAAAGACGAAGAGAAAGTCAAAAGGCAAAGCGCAAAAGGCAAATGGCAAAAGTGCAAGAACAAATCAAAAGGCAAATCGCAAAAGGCAAACACGCTTCTCACCTTGTCCCTCGGTATCTTTCAGTCCTCGAGGTCTGCTCGTTCAATTTTGCCATTTGACTTTTGCGCTTTGACTTTTGACTTGTTCTTCCGTTCTCAGCTTCTGAAGCGCGTGCCTTTCCACTCGCCCACGATATGAGCAGACGCATAGTAGGCGATGGCCATAATGGTCAGCACGGGGTTGAATCCGCCGTTGTTCACGTGCACGCTGCCATCGACCACGAAAAGGTTATCCACGTCGTGCACCTGGCAGTAACGATTGACCACGGAAGTCTTCGGGTCGTTGCCCATTCGGCAAGTTCCGGCCTGGTGTTGACCTCCGCTCAGGCCCACGCGCGGCGGACGCGGCCAGGTGGAGACGGCACCGGCCTCCTTAAGCCAGGCGTCGGCCTTGGCGGACAGCATCTTCCCCAACTCGACCGTGTGCGGGTGGTTGGTACCGGACAGGCGCACCACGGGTATCCCCCAGAAGTCCTTGACGCGCGGGTCCACCTGGACCCGGGAGTCGAACATGGGCATCTCCTGCGCCGGGCCCATCACCACGACCGTCCGCCGGTAGGCCTGGCGCATGAAGTCTTTGTGCGCCTTGCCCCAGCGCGGCAGGTTGGGCGGAGTCATGGAAGAAAAATGGATGGGCAAACGGATAAACTCGTTGCACAGAGCGCCGCCGCCCACCATGCCCGGGTTGCCGTGGTTGTAATCGCAGATGGCAATGGACGCGCCGGGGCCGATGTCGTCGTACACGTCATCGTCGAACAGACCATAAGCCCCCGCGTAGCCATGCCCCTGTAGATTCCGTCCCACCCAGTCGTGGCGGTTGCCAATCCCTTGAGGGAACAGGCTGCTTTGGGAATTGAGCAGCAGGCGGGCTGTTTCCGTGGCGCCGCAGGACGCCACCACCAGGTCCGCCGGCTGCATCTCGAGCCTGTCCTGCGAGTCGAAGTAGGCCACACCTATTGCCCTGCCGCGGTTGTCGGTCAGAATCTCCTTCACCACGCATTCGGCGCGCAGTTCGCAGTTTCCGCTGGCCAGGGCTTTGGGGATCACGGTGTTCTGCGTGCCGTTCTTGGCGTCGACCTCGCAGGCAAATCCCACGCACCAGCGGCAGCGCATGCAGGCCCCGCGCCCGTTGTAGGGCGCCGAATTGCGCAGCATGGGAATGTCAAACGGATGCAAGCCCAACCGCTGGGCGGCGGGTTTCAGGATGTCGTGTTCGCGCCCGGGGGGGAGCGGTGGCATGGGCAACGGTTTCTTGCGCGGGGCGCGGAAAGGATTGTCCGTATCGTCCCCCGAGACCCCGATTTCCCACTCCGCTTTCTCGTAGAACGGTTCGAGATCGGCGTAGCTGATGGGCCAATCGTCGAGAGTGCTGTTGGCGACGGGGCCGTAGGTGGAGCGCATGCGGAAGTCTTTTTCCATGTAGCGCCACGCCATCGCGCCGTAGCTGGCCGTGCCGCCGCCCACGCAGGCGGCATTGTTCCCGTAAACGCCGTCGCTCGGAAGCACCACCCGCTCGTGGCCCTGGGGGTCGACGAACACGCGGCGGTTGCGCTCGTCGTCCGGACCGAAGCCGCAGCCCAGAACGGAAGTGCGCTGATTGCGCAGATCGTCTTTGCGGCAGTCGAAGGCGGTGTACCACTTGCCGCGCTCCAACAGAACGACGCTCAAGCCGGCCTCCGCCAGTTCTTTCGCCACAATCCCGCCCCCGGCCCCCGCTCCCACCACCACCGCGTTAACACGTTTCAAAGCCATGCCAGATAAGCCGCAGACTCCAGCGCAGGTCTGCGCTACCCTTTCTCCTGTTTCGTCAGGTCGTAATGCAACCGCCCGCGAATGGGCGGGTAAGGCAAGCCGAGCATTTTCCAACTCGCTCGCCCGCGGTTTCCCCCGTGCCGGGGGTCGCCGTAATAGCCTTGCATGGTGTGGCCGAGGATGAGCGCAAAGAAGTCTTTGGAAGAGATTTCCTTCCAGGCTTCTCCCGTCGCCCCGCCTCGTTCCAGTTCCTTCAGTACTGCGTCCTGCTTTTCCGCGCTCAACTCGCTGAAGCGTTGTCCATACATCTGCCGGCTCGTCTGGTCGATGCCTTTCAGGCCTTGGCGATAGCTCGAGCGAAAACGCTTGTACGGGCCCACGAGCTGAATATCAAGGAAGTTCACTACGCCCACTTGCGACGCGCCGGGATCTTGATCCGCAGGAATGAGGCGCTCGCAAATCGCGTCTGCCGTCTGCCCTTCCTCGAGGGTGAAAAAGCGCCACGGGCTCTTCCCGTTTGTGCAGCACACCATCGATCCTGCGGCCGCGGCAGTCGCCACCTGGATGAACTTGCGGCGTGTGACTCGGTTGAAATCGCGCATGATTGGCTTTCCCTCGTCACTTAACTGGGCAGCGCAGACCTGCGGTTCAGGTCTGCGGTTCTTCCGGGGGAGTAGAGAAGTATCGTGCCCGCACAAGCCGCAGACCTTGGAGTGCAGCTCTGATGGGCTACCCTCTCCCCACCCACGATCAACCAGAGCAATCGAGGGTCCATAACAACTTCCCGTGGATTCCCGCTTACGCGGGAATGACCGGTTAAGCGGGAATGACGCGGTTCTTATGCGTCGTCCCCGCGAAAGCGGGGGTCCATTCGCGCCAAGGGAGAGGCAGTATAAAGCCTGTGCGCGAAAACGCAAGGGACACAAAGTCACTCCCACCGCCTCCTTTCTGTGCGACAATAATTAGGGGGGAAATCGGAAACTGGAAAATAGAAACTGGAAATCGGAAATTGGAAACGGGAAATCAGAAACTGGAAACTCGAAATCAGAAGTCCAAATCGACCCGCTTACGGCGTGTTCTAGTTGTTGCTTTCTGCCTTCTGCTTTCTGCTTTCTTCCTTCTGCTTTTCTCCGGCGCTGCTCAGGCCCAATATGAACCGGGCTTGACTCCTACAAACTTTCCCGCGCCTGAATTCCCAACGCCCGCCAACTCTGAGGCTGCTAGCTCCGGGCCGCTGGTCCCACAGACTCCCAGCCGGGCTCAGCCCGGCGTCGCGGTGAGCCCTGGAGGCCCTGCCGTCTCCCAACCGGACAATTCATTACCTTCCGACGATCTCGCGGCTTCGCAGTGGATTAATTCACGTCCTCTGACCATGGAGCAGCTTCGCGGCCAGGTGGTGCTGATCGACTTCTGGGAATACTCGTGCATCAACTGCATCCGCACCTTCGCGGAGAATAAGAAGTTGTACGAGCGCTATCATAAGTACGGCTTCGAGATCGTGGGGGTGCATGATTACGAATTCGACATTGCCTCGCATTTCGAAAACGTGCGAGCTGCGGTGAAGCGGTTTGAGTTGCCCTACCCGATCTTTGTGGATTCGACCTTCCAGCTATGGCAGGCCTATCACAACCATTCCTGGCCCAGCCTTTTTCTGGTCGATGCCAAAGGTATGGTTCGTTATCACAAGGACGGCGAAGGCAGCGACGACGCGCTCGAACACACCGTCCAGAGCATTCTGCTGGAAGCAAATCCGGGATTGAAGTTTCCCTCCGACTATACCATCGCGCCGGAGCCCAACGCTTTTGCACCATCCTGCGGCACGCCGACCCCGGAGATGTATGTGGGTGACTGGTCAGGGAGGGGAATCCTCAGCAATCCCGAGGGCTATCGCGATGGCAAAACGATCCACTACGTGCTGCCGTCCAACATCAATGACGGGCAGGCGGCTGTTTCAGGCCCGTGGGAAGCCGACAGGAACGGAATGATTTATCGCGGCAAGAAAAATAAAGGCGAGGCGGAGCCCGACAAACTCGAAATGCGCTATCACGCGCGTGAACTGTACGCTGTCATGAACGTGTCCCGCGGCCATCCTTCTTCCGTTTATATTCAACAGGACGGCAAGGAATTGACCGCCGCCGATAAAGGCGTGGACGTGAAGATTGATCCACAAGGCCATTCCTATATCGAAGTGCGTGAGCCGCGCATGTACTATCTAGTCGCGAACCCGGCCTTCGGCGCGCACGCCGTGACCTTGACGCCAACCAAGCCGGGGTTGACGGTCAACTCGTTCACCTTCGGAAACGATTGCCAGACGAAGTTTCCACGTCTGTAGCCTCGTTTGAATAGCCAGCCCTCTCCCCAAGGGAGAGGGCTGTTGGATCACGGGGGGGAGAGGGCGTTCAAATTCGGCGAGAGTGTTTATGCTCAATGCTACAATCAAGATGATCTGCATCCAAGTATTAATGGCTGCGTTTTTTCTTCTTGCGTTTGCAGGGAGCACGTTTGCGCAAGACGGCGGCGACGCGCAGGCTCTTGAGCGCTTGAAATGGATGCGCCAGAACCAGGGGAATCTCTGGAACGTCAATGCTGAGGAGGGTGCGTTTCTGCGCAGTTTGGCGGAAAAGGTCCATGCCCGCGAGGCGCTCGAAATCGGCACCTCGAACGGCTATTCTTCGATTTGGATCGGGATGGGCCTGCGCAGGGAAGGCGGCCACCTGTTGACGCTCGAGATTGACGAAGGCCGGGCGAGGCTGGCTCGTGCCAATTTCAGCGCCGCAGGCCTGGACTCAGTCATTACGCTCAAGCTCGGCGACGCGCTCGTGGAAGTTCCCAAGCTCCACGGGCCTTATGACTTCGTCTTCATCGACGCCTGGAAACAGGACTACGTGAAATACCTCGACATGGTGATTCCCATGGTGAGGCCGGGCGGCGTGATCGTGGCGCACAACGTCACCGACCTCAAAGATGAGCTTACTGATTTTATCCACGCTGTAAAGACAAACCCGCAATTGAAAACCGAGATCGAGAATCCCGGCCCCGGCGGATTCTCGGTCAGTTACAAACTCCCGGCGAAATGATTGTCGTTGGCCGATTGCCGATTGACGATTGTGCCGCTGGACATCGCAGCTCGGCCGATCTTGGGGCATAATAGGAGCGACGTCGGCAAGGCAGGAGGCGCACAGGCGAGGGCACATGGTAGATCAAAAGCACATTGACGAGCTGACTGAGCGGATTGCCAGGGAGTTTCATCCGGAGAGAATCATCCTGTTCGGTTCCTATGCCTACGGTCAGCCAGGGCCGTACTCGGACGTGGACCTGCTGGTGGTGCTGCCTTTTGAGGGCACGGGGTTCCGGAAGTCCCTGGAGATTTTGAACCGCATAGACCCGGATTTCTCTGTTGACCTTCTCGCGCGACGCCCGGACGACACCGCCCGCCGCTACTCGGAGGGAGACCCGCTGATCCGGGAGGCCCTCGATCGTGGAAGGATCATGTATGAACGGCACGGTTAAGGAGTGGATCCAGAAGGCGGAAGGCGATTACACAACCGCGGCCCGCGAACTTCGCGCCAGCGAGTCACCCAATTACGATGCCGCGTGTTTTCACGCCGAGCAATGTGTGGAAAAGTTGATGAAAGCCCTGCTGATTCATCTGGGCGTCACGCCACCCCGCACGCACGACTTGGCCGTCTTGGACAGCCTGCTCGCCCCCGCCTGCCCAGAATGGTTATGGCCCGTTGCGGAACTTCGCCTTCTGACGCGAGCTGCGGTGGATTTCCGTTACCCGGGAGAATCGGCGGATGCAGAGGAGGCGGCCAAAGCCTTCGAAATCGCTACCCAAATGCGGTCCAAGCTGCGCGAATTGTTAGATTGTAGCTGATCTGGATTATTCGTTCTGAAATCTGGAATCTCGAATTTGGATGCGGCCAATAGGCCGCTCCGTGCCTCAGTGCCTCTGTGGTTCAAGACCCACAAAAGAAAAGGGGCCAAGACGGCTTGGCCCCTGAGTGAAGCACAGTAATTTGTTGATAGTCCTAGAACGACACGCGAGCCCCGAGTTGGATGATGCGGTGGTAGCCGTGATTACCTTACGGAGAAACCGCAAGGAGATTTGCCGCTCATTGCGCGTGCTGTGCCAAGAAAAAGGGAGGGCCGGGCGAGGCTGGCTCGTGCCAATTTCAGCGCTGCAGGCCTGAACTCAGTCATTACGCTTAAGCTCGGCGACGCGCTCGTGGAAGTTCCCAAGCTCCACGGCCCTTACGATTTCATCTTCATCGACGCCTGGAAACAGGACTACGTTAAGTACCTTAACATGGTGATTCCCAAGGTCCGGCCGGGCGGCGTGATCGTGGCGCACAACGTCACTGACCTCAAGGAAGAACTCACCGATTTCATCCACGCTGTAAAGACAAACCCGCAATTGAAAACCGACATCGAGAATCCCGGCCCCGGGGGATTCTCGGTCAGCTACAAGCTCCCAGCGAAATAATTTATCGATGGCTGATTGCTTGCCTCAGATCGAAACTGAGGGGGACTCCCCAGGATGACGACTGAAAGCCCCGGAGATCAAGGCGGGGGTGATAGGCCGATCGCTCGAGCCCCTTCCAGTGCCATAGGGTTATGGGGATCGAGTGCCAGCGCGCGCTGGAATGCTTCGCGTGCGCCGGCGATGTCGCCAGTCTGAAGGCGAGCAGCGCCAAGCAGCGCATACGCCTGCGGCTCCCGCGGATTAAGCCGGATGGCGGCGCTCATCAACTCCTCGACATCTTTGAGGCGCCTCAATTGCAGATACACGAACCCAAGGTTGAGAGTCACAGGCAACTTTTTGCCGGCAGGCGCCGCTTGCAAGGCGCGCTGGAGGATGTCGGCGGCTTCTTGATAATGCTGTTGGCGCGCGGACGCTTCGCCTAGCGCGCTAAGCGCGAACAGGTCGGTCGAGTCGAGCCTGAGCGCCTGCTGAAGCAGTTCCTCGGCCGCATCGAATTTGCCTTCGCCAAGCATCAGGATGCCGAGTTCGCGCGCCGGACGCGGGTTGGAAGGATCCACCTCCATGGCGCGACGGTAGAGCCGCTCAGCTTCGGGGCGGTTGCCGAGCAGAGCCTCCGCATGGCCCAGTTCGACGTAGGCCGTGGCGTAGTAGGGCGCCGCCTGAAGCAGTTCGGCGAAGGTGGCACGGGCCCCCGCCAGATCGTGGCGCAAGAAAAGGATGGTTCCCAGGTAGTCGAGCGCCAGAGGCTGCTGCGGGTCCTTCCCCAACACTTCGGTGAGGATCCGGTCCGCAGAATCGTATTCATGCACCTGGAAGGCATGTGCGGCGCGTAGCAGTTGCTCATGTTCGGCAACGCCATCCTTCGGATCGCGCCGCGAAGTGGTGAAGGCCGGGGCGGGCGCGCCGGCCGCGGCGAGGTAACCGAGGCTCGAAAACAACTTGCTGGTCTCCGCACTTACCGGCCCGCGCCCCGACGAAGGCTTCGCCGGACTGTGCGCCCTGACGAAGGCCTTGAGTTGTTCGCGCCATGCCGCCGCTTCCGCCGGGTTCGACGAACACTTGTTGCGCGTCTCTCCCGGATCGCTGCCTAGTTCGTAGAGTTCCGGACGCGGCGCCTGGATGTACTTGACTACCCGCCGCCCAGGCGTCTCTGAGACAAGCGCCCGCAACGGATTCCAACCCAGATGCAAGAGCGGATACATCGTCTCCGCGTACACCGGATGCGGCCGCGGCTCCTCCCTGGAAACGATGCTTCCACTGAACTCGGTCCCCTGCATAATCGCGGGGATATCAATTCCCGCTAGCCGAAGCAGCGTCGGCGTCAAGTCAACTAAGCTGACGGGCGCTTGAATGTCCGCCGAGTGTGCCGTCCCGACCGATCCGGACGGCGTCCCAGCCGTCGTTAAAGTGGCTGCTTTCACCAGCAGTGGCACGCGCAGGGTCGAGTCGTAGATGAAGTAACCGTGTGTAGATTCGCCGTGGTCTCCTAATCCTTCGCCATGGTCGGCGGTCAAGGCAATCGTCGTCGAGTCAAACAACCCGCGGCTGCGCAGCGCAGCAAACAGCTTGGCCAAGGCCGAATCGGTGTAGGCGATTTCACCGTCGTAGGGGCGGCCGGCAAAGCGGCTGCGGAACGGTTCCGGGGCTCGATAGGGCAGGTGCGGGTCGTAAAAATGAAGCCACAAGAAAAAGGGCTTGCCCGAGGGCTTCGAATCCAGCCATGCGAGCGCCAGCCGCACCACCGTTTCTGCCGGCCGCTTGATATTCGGTAAACCTGCTTCCTGCTCTTCCGTCGACGTGCTGAAGCGATCATCGTACTCGTCGAATCCCCGGTCGAGGCCGAAGCGCCTGGAAAGCACCGGGGAACCCAGCACCGCTCCGGTCGCGTAACCGGCTCCGGCGAAGGACTCGGCGAGAGTGGGAATTTCGGACGGCAGTCGAAAGCCCGGCTGGTCACGGACACCGTTATAGAAGGGATAAGTGCCAGTGAGCAGCGCGGCGTGCGACGGTAAGGTCAACGGGGCAGCGGCGAAAGCGTGCTCGAATTTCGCCCCTAGCTTTGCCAGCGCATCGATTGCCGGGGTGGCACCGAGGCGGTATCCGTAGCAGCCAAGGTGGTCAGCGCGTAGTGTGTCGATGGTGATCAGCAGAAGGCCCGCGGCGTGTGCGGCCTGCGGGGCTCGCAGATCTACGGTGTAATCGCCGGCTGAAAACCTGCTCCAGCCCGCCAGGACACCGGCCAGCAGGAGGAACGTGCAGAGTGCCACGGAAACGACTCGGCTCCAGCGCATCGGCACCTATGATACAACCTTACATCCCAAGCTGCATACATGCATTGACTTCAGCCTGCTCGGTGGCTACTGTGATCGAGTAGGATCGACGAACACGGAGGGAGGTGACCTTGTTCCTGAGGAATATCGCCCTAAGCTGCGCCGTCGCAGGGAGCCTGTTGATGTGCGCTGTTTTGCATGCTCAAAGCCCCTCACGGCCTGAAGTTCAAGCTGGTGTGGTCCGGTTTCTGCGATTCTCGGAGGCGGAGGAGGTCATCTCACGTTACGTGAATTCCGGCCAAAGTGAGTTGGTGGGCGCGGAACCGGGGGATGCACCAGCTTGGGATCGTTGGGTGAGGGTGATGGATCAGGAGGTGCGCCGCCGCGTCGACCGCGGAACCGAGGACTCCATCAGCAACCTTATCCTATACGGCGCCTCATTCACCCCGCTTCCCCGGCTCGAAAGCTTCGAGCAAGCATTGTCTCCGAGCGGCGAATTGACCTTCCGCGCCCGCGCCCGTGTGCATGCCTTAGAACTCGCCCTTGGCAACCCGGGCGAAAACGAACGGGTTCGGTTTGTCAGCGATTATGTGACCCGGCGGGGGATTTCGGGCGACGCCCTCGGAGCTTTTCTCGGCGCCAACCTGCGGCGATTCATCTCTGAGCAAAGGGATTACCAGGAGAAACTGAGTGTCGCGGGAGGGGCCGGTGAGGCCGGCGATCTGCTCGCGACACGCGGCACACTATTCGCAAAGCGGGGCCTCTCCATCGACACCTCTTTGCTCCCGAACTTCGCTCTGCAAGATACGCTCAGGGCTCTTACACGCAAGGCAGTGCTGGCGCCGGGAGGCATTCGCCGCATTGCGGTGGTGGGGCCGGGCCTTGACTTTGCCGACAAACGGGACGGCTACGACTTCTATCCCTTGCAAACTCTCCAGCCGTATGCTGTGCTCGAAGCCGTCCTCCGATTGAAGCTGGCGGATGCCGAATCAGTTCACCTTGTCACTCTTGATCTGAACCCTCTGGTGAACGAGCACGTAAAACGTCTCGTGGAGCGTGCGTGCGCCGGAGGCCCCTATGTTATACAACTGCCGCGCGATTCCGAAGCCGGCTGGAACGCGGAGGCCCTTGCCTACTGGCAGCACTTTGGCGAGATCATCGGTGCGCCCACGCGGCCCCTGCCTGTTCCGGCGAGCTTGGGCAACGTTTCGTTGCGCGCCGTCGCCATTGAATCCCGCAACGCCGCACATTTGGAGGCTGTAGACCTGGATATCGTCGCGCAGACCATGGACCTCGCCCCGCAGGCGGGCTTTGACCTGGTCGTCGCCACCAATGTTTTGGTTTACTACGACCGCTTCGCCCAGGCTCTGGCCATGGCGAGCCTGGCTCATCTTATGAACCCTGGCGGCATCCTCCTGTCCAATACCGTCCTTCCCGCCCAGCATCCCCTCGAACTCCAGTACTTGGGGCGACGGAGCGTCTCCTACAGTTCCACTGGAGCTTACGGGGACGATGTGGTGGTTTACCGGCGCCCGTAAATAAGAAAGGGCGGGTTGGGACCATTGCCCAACCCGCCCCGAATTCACGGCCCGGGCCTTCACGTTACAACCAGACGTTCTAGAACAAGAACCGCATCCCAAACTGGAAACGGCGTGATATTGCCGCGCCCGCTAAACCTTGCGACTTACCGAAGTTCCCACTGTTAAGGTCAGTGACAATGAAGTCAAAGTTGGGATGGTTGGTGAAATTGAAGGATTCAAAGCGAACTTGAAGCTTAGTCTTTTCCGTCACTTTGAAGTTCTTGAAAATGCCAAAATCGAGGTTCGCGAACCAGGGGCCATAGAAGGGGTTGCGAGCAAGGCTGCCGTAGCGGATGCCGGTGCCCGACGGGTTCGTGAACAGACTGTTCGGGGTAGTGACGCCGAAGTTGTCATCGCAACTATTGGGGCTGCCTGGAGCTATGTCATCTACACCTGAGGGCAAACCCGCCTGACCGCAGCCAATGAGGTTGTTGTCCTTGAAGATCCCGTCGCCAGGGCTCTTGTGCGAATACGCCGCTGCGAAACTGCCTCCGGTGTAGACGGGGTGATCGTTATCCACGCCATCCAAGTTGTAGTCGCCGCCAACGTTAATGGCATTACCGTTTGAATCCAAAATTATGTTCCCGTTGGCGTCCATGGCCGGGTATCGCTCGCGTCCGTTGTCGATTTCGAGCGGGTGGCCCGAATACGCTTGCCAGAAGCCAGTGGCCTGCCATCCGCCGAAAGCCTTGCCGGCGAACCCGCGTTGGTCCCGCAAGACCGGCAGTTCGTAGCTGAGGGCCAGCTTGAGGCTGTGGCGGTGGTCGAAGGCGCCATTGCCGTATTCGAGCTGCGGTTCGCTATTGGAAACAAAGTAATACGGCTGGCTGTAACCGCCCTGCGAGGTCGAGCCTGAGAACAGGTCGGAGCCTTCGTCGAGGAGGTGGCTCCAGGTGTAACTGCCTTGGAACTGCAAGCCGTGGCTCACCCGCTTCTGGACTTCCACCACCAGCGCGTTATAGTTCGAGTTGATGTTGTTGGCGCGATAGTTGAAACCCGTATAGAGGGCATTGGGGCGCACCCAGCTCAGCGTCGGGTTCTCCGCCAAGCCATCGTAACGGTTCAGGTTCATGAGCTGCGAAAGATGCCGCCCAAGCGTAGCCTGATAGTTCACGCGAAGGAGGAAGTCCTGCCCGAACTGGTGTTCCGTTCCGAAGTAGATGTTCTGCTCCGAGGAGTCCTTAAGGTGTTGTTCCATAGTGCGAACGGAAACCGTATAGCCAGGCCGGGGAATGGGGTTCGAGGGGTCGTAACTCGGCGAGGGCTCGGGCGGGTCGCTGTAGAAAATGCTATCGCCGCCGGTGGCATCCGAGTCGAGCAGGGCGTAGAAGGGCGGGTTCCAAGCCCCGTTGGACCAGATGTTGTCAAAGAGGCGGTCGTAGGAGATACCATAGCCGCCTCGCAACGAGGTGCGGCCGTTGCCGAAGACGTCCCAGGCAAAGCCAAAGCGCGGGCCCAAATCGCCGTTGCGCGTGTGCCACATGCTGCTCACGGGGCCGGTGCGCGCGTTGGCGATGCAGTCGGCAAAGGAGAGGGTATTGGCCGAACTCAGGCAATTCATGTTCGTGAATTGGGCCAGGAGGTTGTGTTCCTCGGTTGGGGCGCCGTAGCGCTCCCAGCGGAGTCCCAGGTTGATGGTGAGATTGCGGCGCACCTTCCAATCATCCTGAACGAACAAGTTGTTGTCGTTCATGAGGTAATGGCGATAGGCGTTGGCTCGCGCGCCCGTCTGAGGGTTGATCGACAATTCCTGGTAGTAGGGGTAAGCGTTGAGGAAGTTGCTGTCCGTGTAAGGCACTTCGTGCGCTACGCTCCCAATGCTGCCGTCTGCATTGACTACGCCGTCCGACTGGGGAGTGGGACCGGAGATGTTAGCGAACTCGAAATAACCCGGACTGCCCAGATCCCAGTTCCTGTACAGGATACCGTGTTGCCACCCTCCTCCGAATTTAAAGGAGTGGCGGCCGTGGATCCAGCCGAGGTTATCCTGAAACTGCCAGCGGTCCTGGGTGAAATCCTCGACGTTGCCTTCGGCGGGGCCAAAGTCAAAGCCAAAGTACCCGTACGACGCGCCGTCAATAAGGATTGTCGGATCGGTGTATTTCCCGCCTGCGACGGAGGTATTCGACAACTTGCGGTTTTGAGCAATGGTCAGCTCGTTAAAGATATTGGCGCCGAAAGTGTGCGTCTCGATCAGCGAGACGTTGTGGTAATGCTCATTGTCTAATACGGGTAGGGGCGTTGTGCTGGGTGTGTAGCCGTAATAGTCGTAGTTGCCGTAAAAGTCATCGTAAGTCTCGCGGTAAACATTCACTGAGACGCTGAGGCGGTCTTTAGCGCTGAAGTTCTGGTCAATCCTGCCAAAGTAAGAGTGTTGCGGGTCCGTGATGGGGTCAACCAGGTTGATGCAACCTACCGAGCCGATGCCGGAAGCCGGCTCGTTGGGGCAATTCTCGGTGGCGATGAACTGGGGATATTTGCTCATGTAGTTGGCCGCAATCGTGCCACTGCCGGCAGCGGCTTGCATGGTCGACCATTCCGCCGCCGTGGGGACTGTGGGGACGATATTGGTGGCCGTATCCAGGGTCACCCGGTCGAGCGCGAACGTGAAGAAGGTCTTGTCTTTCTTGATGGGACCATCCACTTCGCCTCCGTAGTCGTTCCGGACGTAGGCGGGCTTGGGGGCGGCAACGCGGTTCGAGAAGAAGTCCGAAGCGTTCAACGACTTGTTGCGGTTGAACTCATAAAGCGCGCCGTGGAAGTTGTTGGTACCGGACTTCTGGGAGGTGCTGACCACCGCGCCGGCCGCCCGCCCGTATTGCGCGCTCATGTTGTTGGTGAGCATGGTGAACTCGCTCACGGATTCCAGCGGGGGCGTGATGTTGTGGGCGCCCTCACTGAAGTTATCGTTGTTGTCTGCGCCGTTCAGCATGTACTGCGTGGCCGACTCGCGTGTGCCTGCCGCAGCCGGCGCGAAGTCCATGCCCTGTGAAACCTGTGGCGCCAGGAACGTCAAGTCGTACACGTTGCGCGACAGCAGGGGAATGTTTATGATCGTCGAGCGATTCACGGTCTCCGTAAGGTCGGAGGTCGCGGTTTGTACCAAGACCTGCTGCCCGCTTACCTCCACCACCGTTGATGACTTGCCAACCTCCAGCGTCACGTTGACGGGGACCGCCTTGCTGGCCTCAACAACTATCCCCTGGAAAACATATTTTTCGAAACCGGAGGCGGTGACGGAGAGTGCGTATGTTCCCGGAGGGACCAAGGGAAATCGGTAAATCCCATCGGTATTGGTGGCCATCTGTTGGGAAACGCCGGTTCCGGTGTTGGTGAGCGTCACCGTGGCCTTCGGGACAACCGCCCCGGACTGGTCCGCCACCGTACCTGTGACCACTCCCTCCACCGTTTGTCCGACCGCGAAACGCCCGCCGGAATACCACAAAACTGCCAGAGCCAAAAAAATGACTACTCTTCGCATTTTGTTCCCTCCTGAAGAGAAAAAGGTTAAGTTACGGATGGACCTCGAATCGCGCCTGCCCAATGCACTCCGCGGTTATACTCCCGCGCCGAAACCTCAAACGCGAGCTTCCACAAGAGGCTATCGAGCCACTAGCAAGGCGAAGTTGTCGGTGGAGTCGAGCTTGGAACGAACGTTGTGCGCGACGTCCCACCGTTGCACGCATAAACACACTGCACTGCAACGTAGGCCGCCGGACCGTTGCGTTCGCGACTTACCTGAGTTTTGGAAAAAACTCTATGAGTACCCGGGATTGACCGCTCTCTAATGCCTTGGACCCAGTTCTGTTCTGTTTGCGACTTCAGGAACCAATCCCCCCTGAGAGAGGAGGGATTAAGGGATGGAACTTTCGAAACTTCCCGAACCTTGGAAATCGAGCAATCCGCATTCCAAATCGGAAAAGTTGTACAACCCTATGATTTAACTAGCTGAAGCTCGTCAGCCCCTGCTTTTGAACTTCCTAAAGCATTCCAAAAAAAGTATGCATCTACGGAAAACTGGAGCGCTAACTAAATTCCTATCATCGCTATAATTTCAGAGCAGGCGCTCATTCCTGTCGGTTGACGGGCACCCAGAAACCATGAAATGTCATTCCGAGCGAAGCGAGGAATCTTGCTCTGCGTCAGGCAGACCGCCCCGGAAAGACCAGGGCGAGATTCCTCGCTTCGCTCGGAATGACAGCGCATTTGAAAGCACAGTAGGTCGAATGTCGATCCGGCTGACTTTGATACATCCGCTTAGCATTTTTGTCAGGAAAAAAATGATGCGCCTGCTCCGCCGATAAGCAGGTATGGCGCTTGTAGAGGCATCCCATGGCGGACCTTCAGGTGTTTAACTCATAAGGTAATATAAAATTAATCTGCATGGCTTTACACAGCGTGCCGGGGTCTGGCGCGACTGAAAGCTTCGCGAAATTCCGCCCGCCTTTTTCGCATTTTCCGCTTGACAAGCCCCGGAATGTGTGATAGCCTATTATGGTGGTCTTGTTCTGGACACATTGTCGCATCCGGGCGCCGGGGCGTACGGGAACGCGGGACGGTCCCGGCTAGGGGGGAAGGTAGGCAACTACGAAAAATGAAAAATAGTGGGAACGAAGCTAAGGAGTACTTGAAAACAAAGGACATCACTATTTTCAATGCAGCACATTTCGTGGGTTTTGCGCACCAATTGACAGCAATTTGACCCCAAAAGGAGCGCAAAACACCGCGTTGTGCAAATTCGAAGTCGGGACTCGCGAGCCCTGAAACGAGGCCCTGAAGGTGACAAATAGTCGGCTAGACGGGCCTCCCGCTTGCATCGATACCGGGTCAGTTTGGTGTAGAGGCGGCTTTACCTTGCCATTTGGCGAGCTAAACTCGCCGCTACCACATCAAACTGTACCACGACCGGGATCCGGGTAATCTAGACTAGCCGCAGGATATGGTAATACGCTTTTTGGAAGTGTGTTTCCTTTTTTGGAATTTCTTTGCTTCGAGTTGACCGCTTGGTTGGAAGCTATCCCATTGGTTTCAATTGGTTTCGACAACTTCCAGGTTTTGGAAAAGCAATTGCTCACATACATTTTGGCGGTGCCAGAGGGTGTGTCCTGGAGGGCAGACCTTCCCGCCTTCCTAGAGTGAGCCCGACGTTAGTTGAAATCCAAGACACGCAGAGAAACGAAGCACTGAACGTGCCGGCACCTGCCGATGTTTCCCTCCGATCCAGCTAGATCCGGAGGAGGGGGTAGCATTATTTCATACTTGTTCGTACTAATTGTAATGTTTTCAGGTGATCAATCTGGATCGGGCAAGACTGGGTCCTTTCAGCCGAGTCTGAAGTCA
Source organism: uncultured Acidobacteriota bacterium (assembly GCA_963842495.1). Lineage (GTDB taxonomy): Bacteria > Acidobacteriota > Terriglobia > UBA7540 > UBA7540 > CAVROP01. The sequence continues at coordinate 103,420 of CAWJHY010000001.1, read as the reverse complement.
TGCGAACGTGGGGCGGCACGCCGCGTGGTTCTTCGGACAGCTTACAAGAGCTGGGGATTTCCAGAATTTGAGAACAGGAGGAAATGACTCATGCGAAAGACTCTGCGCATTCGAGCGCTGTCAACGTTCTCCATAGTGGCTACGGTATTGTTTGTCGTCTTGACTTATTCAACCCCCGCCTTCGCGCAATCACTTACCACCGGGGCGATTTCTGGCACGGTAACTGACCAGAGCAACGCCGTGATGCCCGGCGCCAGCGTCACGGTAATCAACGTTGGGTCAGGCGACACGCGCACGGGGACGACCAATTCCACTGGCAGCTACCTCATCACCCTGCTTGTCCCAGGGGACTACCGGCTCAAGGTCAGCGCCAAGGGCTTCAAGAACGAGGAGCAGGGACCTATCACGGTCACGGTCTCGCAGACGGCGACGGTTAACATTACGCTGGAGGTCGGGACGGCCACCCAGACGGTAGAGGTCACGGCCAACGCGCAACTGATCCAGACGGAGAACCCCAACACCACCACGACCGTCAGTACGAGCATGATCGACGCTCTGCCCAACGCCGGCAACGACCTCACCTATGTGGCCCAGATTGCGCCAGGGGCCATTATGAACACCACCGGCGGCTACGGCAACATGGAGTTCAACGGGCTTCCTGCCACGTCGACCAATTTCACCGTCGACGGGATGGACGCCAACGACCCGTTCCTGAATCTGAACAATTCCGGCGCCACCAACCTTCAACTCGGATTGAATGCCGTGCAGGAGGTGAGCGTCAACACTCTCTCCTTCTCGGTAGACCAAGGGCGGTCGGGTGCGGCGCAGGTGAACTACATCACCAAGCCCGGCACCAACAACTGGCACGGAAACGCGTTTGAGACCTGGAACGGGAGTTCAATGAACGCCGTGGACTGGTTCATTAACGCTGAACCGGGAGCTCCCGCCACTCGGACGTTCTCCAACGTTAATCAGTTCGGAGGCAGTATCGGCGGGCCGATCCTCCATAACAAGCTGTTCGTTTTCGGCGACGTGGAAGGGATTCGGATCGCGCTTCCTTCCACAAAGACTGAGGATTACCCTTCGCAGGCCTATGATAGCTTAGTCATAGCCAGCATTCCGACGGGCGGCTACGATCCCGCCCATGAAAAAACTTTTGCTCCGCCCCCGAACCCCGGGGTGGCTGTTGCTGCCTACCAGAAGGAACTCGCGCTCTACGGGACCCCAGCCGGTGGCGTGCCAATCTCTACGAGTGACTGCCCCCTTGGAACCAACCCGAATGGAACGCCTGCCCAACCTTGGGCGGCGACGTCAGCGGCCAGTTCAGTTCACGGCGACGGATGCCGCCTGGTCCGTACTTTCGGCATTTCCAACGAGACGCATGACCTGTTCATCAAGACTCGCGTGGACCACGATATTAACACCAACAATCGCGTCTGGTACTCCTTCGAGTGGGAGAGGGGTGTGCAGGCGACTTATACGGACCCTGTGAATTCCGTTTTCAATGCTTTCTCTACTCAGCCGCAGGACGGCGCCTCGATTTCGTTCACCCACACCTTCAGCCCCAGTGCGGTGAACGAATTCAACCCCGGCTTCTACTGGTACTCGGCGATCTTCGAGCCCAACAGCTTCCCCAAGGCGCTCGCAGCCTCACCGTACGAATTCGCCGGCGGAAGCTTCACCGCTATCTATGGGGATGCCCGCGACTGGCCCCAAGGACGGAATGTGCTCGATTGGCAGTTGATCGACAACTTCACGTTGTCGCGCCATACTCACACCTTGAAGTTCGGCGGAAATCTGCGGCGCTCGCTGGTCAGCGACCACGATCCCGGCTTCTACACCACTCCCTACCTGAACATGGGTGACGAGGCCCAGTACGCTTATGACGTTGCGGGTGCAGCCTACCCAACAGCCGCCGGCGAGCATGGTTTCGCGCCCAACGCGGTCGAGCCCATTGGCATCGCGGCTCTGGATATGTATGCGCAGGATACTTGGAAGTGGAAGTCGAATGTGACTGTTAATTATGGAATCCGCGCGACATGGAACTCGGACCCCAAAAGCCAGGACGCACACTTCGCCCGCTTTGCCGGTAGTTTTGCCAGTATTTCACATGATTTAAACCAACCGCTGAACGCGATTATCAACCCCACTAACAGCCTCCTCTTCCCCTCCACGCAGTTGATCTCCTGGCAGCCTCGTGCCTCGGTGGCATGGTCGGTTAAGCCGAGTACGGTGCTGCGCCTGGGTGGCGGCGCCTTCAGTGATATCTTTCCCGCCGGCATCGCCGATAATATGTTGGGGAATTTCCCCAACAAGAACGTCTTTGAGGGAGGCTGGGCCGGCTCCGGCTGGCCTATCGTAGCCACCTATGCGGTTCCGGGCTCGGGGAATGGCATTCCGGGTGATCCAAACAACGACGTTCTCAGTAACATCACCAATGCAAACGCGGCGTTAAATGCAGGGTTCAAGAACGGCGTGGTTTCCTGCGTGGCGACCAATGCGCCGTCCAATTGCCTCCCCGCGGCGGGTTACTATGCTGTTCCCGACGGAACATATAAATACCCAATGTTCTTCGAGTGGCGCGCTACCGTGGAACAGCAATTCCGCTCGAACTGGCGGCTCTCGGTGGGGTACGTTGGGACGCATGCCAGCCACATGCCCTACAGCGAACAATGGAACGGCTTCCAGACCGTTTGCCAGGGGTGTTTTTCGCCCTACATGTACTCCCCGTCGTACCTGGGGCCGGACGGTCGGTTCGGCGGTGTGACGCAGCTCTTGCAGGGCGCCAACAGCTCTTACAACGCTCTGCAAATCAGCATGGAGAAGCGCATGTCGCGTGGCCTCACGTTTCGCGCCAACTACACCTGGAGCCATTGCATCGATACCAGCTCGAACGAAGGTGTCGTGACGGGCGGGTTTGACGGCCAGGCTCAGGAATCGCCCAATCCGGGACAACTTTACTCCTTCAAGGGCAACTGCGACTACGACGTTCGCCATGATTTCAATGGCTCTTGGGTCTACCAATTGCCCTCACCGTTGCATAATCGTTTCCTGAAGCAAGTCTTGGGTGGCTGGCAGTATTCGGGAGATATCTTCCTGCACACCGGCTTCCCGTTCTCAGTCTACAGCGCGGGATACGGCGCCAATGGCAACGGCGTATACGACGCTAGCGGCGCCAATTCGGGCACCGGCTTTGCCGTTCCGACCGGTGCGAGCGCCTATGACAGGTGGCAGAAACTCTCCACGCAATCACCCGGAGTTCCGGAGATCCAGTGGCTGAATCCCAATGCCTTCGAGAGCCTTGTGGATCCGAGCACCGGATCTTGCACCGCCGGCGAGACATTCGCCAACGGCAGTGCGGTGACCGCCAACGATAACGCACAGACCTGCCAATACGCCGGCGGAGGACGCAACAATGTCTTCGCGCCGGGATTGATTTGGACGGATATGTTCATCAGCAAGAACTTCAACATCACGGAGCGAGTAAGGCTGCGGATCGATGGACAATTCTACAACGCGTTCAATCACATGAATCCGGGCTTCCCGGGAACCGGAGCGGGAATAACCCAGTCTCCTTCCTCTCTCGCTGACCTCTTTACGATTACGGGCGCGGTGAACCCGCCCACCGGCCTTCTCGGTTCCGGTCTGGGTGGCGACAACTCGGTTCGTATGATCGCTTTCCATGCCAGGCTTGAATTCTGATCTGGGGTCATGGGCGAACCGATAACCCGTCCTTAGTTATTTCGGGGGGAGAACTTCAAGGTTCTCCCCCTTTTGTTTTTCATTGCAGTGGCCGCCGGGGGTGATTTTCGGGGGAGCCACAGGCGGCGAGGAATCTCGCAGTGCGTTGAAAACACTCAGAGCGAGATTCTTCGCTTCGCTCGGAATGACCGTCGAAAGGAGGTCTTCACACAGACTTCCAAGGGGGCGAGGCTAACACGCGAACCCGCTGCCCACTGCCTACTGCCTACTGCCTACTGCCCTCTGGAGGAGTTTGCGCGCGGTGTCATCGGCGGGGTGCTTGACAAGCCAGGAATTCAGCAAGGCGCTTGCTTCGGAAGGGTGGCCCAGGGATATTTCCAGCTTTGCCAGGTTATAGAGCGCGGAAGACGCTTCCGGGTTGCGGTGGAGCATGGAGCGGAAAGTGTCCAAGGCCTGCTGCGTTCTGCCTTGTTGGGCGTAAAGAACTCCCAGATTGTTGCCGGCCTGCTCGTTCTCCGGCTGCAATTCGAGAGCGCGGCGAAACAACTCGCCGGCTTGGGCGGGATTTCGCTGCCGCGCCATGACAATGCCGAGGTTGTCGAGAGCGTCAGGAAAATCGGGCGCCAGCTCGAGAGCCCTTTCGAGAGCCTGTCCGGCGGCGGGAAGCTCTCCCTGCTGGAGAAGGGCATAGCCTAGATTGTTCCAGGCCTCGGCAAAGTCCGGCGCCTGTCGAGTGGTGTTTTCCAGTTGGCTGCGGGCCTCCGCGAACTGCCCCGAGCGCATCAGCAGCACGGCCAGCAGGTTCTCAGCCTCGGGAAAGACGGGCCGTGCCGCTAAAGCGGCGCGGGCTCCGGAAAGAGCCAGGGCCAGTCTGCCCGCCTTGCTCCGCAGCAACGCGAGGTTGTATTGGGCCTCGGGATCGCGGGGATTGCGCTCGACGAGTTGGGCTACATATATTTCCGCCGCTTCGGGGCAACCCGCCTCGACCAGGGCGGCCCCCAGCCACCTGAAATCGCGTCGAAACGAGCAGAGGAGCGCGCGTCCCGGGAACGGCAGTGCCCCGGCCCCCGGCTTGACTCCCCGGCGGGCGTCCTCCAGGATTTCCTCAGCATCCGCGCCGCCCCAGTAGACTTTCACGAGCTTGCGAAAAGATTCGAGGCCGGCAGGATCGTGGCCGGAGTCATGCCCCACCTCAAACAGCAGGCCGGTGGACAGCAGTGGCTCTCGGCGGTAATCGTACAGATACGCCAGCAGGGTGGAGCAAAAAAGACGGAAGTACTGGTTAGCGCTCCAGGGTTGGTAATCCAGGCTTTCAGCCGCACCGTGCGGAAGCGAACCCGGCCCCCACAACACCAGGCGGCTTGGTATTTTGCCCTGCACCGCCAGCAAAGTCTCAAGTCCGCTCTGTGGTGCGGGCGTCTCGCCCGCTGTCGCACGGGCATCTTGCCCGTGCATGGGAGCGTCACTCGCTCCACTTCCTACTGCGTGTGCGGAACGCTCCTGCAACCGCGGGCGAGACGCCCGCACCACCTCCTTATCCCAGAGCCAGAGCAAGGCGTAGCGGTGCGAGCCGTGGAAATTGCCCGGCTTGGCAGGCGCGGCAGCCGCTTCCGATGCACGCTCGTCAAAGAGCCGCACATCCACAAACGATGGCATGGGCAGCGGATCTACCAAAGCTGTCGAGAAACGCGCGGGAATCGGCTCGGGCAGCGGCGGACCTGCCAGTGGAGTGGCGGCGCGCGCGGAAGTTGACGTGGCAAGCGGCTCGCTGCGGGGATGGGCTTGGCCTTCGACCAGGTAATACCGGTTCCCGGCGCTGAGGTCGGCGAACTCGCTCACGCTGCCGCTTGGCCACCGCACTTTCACCTTGAGGCTTTGCGTGCTGCTACCCAGCCCAAAAATGAGTTCCTTGCTGTGCTGAGCCAGAAACCCCGACCCGCAGCCCAAGAAACGGACCCGCTTACCCGACGGAGTTTCGACTTCAACCCGCGCTCCGATGGCATCCCGGTTGCCCTGCGTTGCCGTCAGTCGAACGGCCAGCGACGGGTTTCGGTGGCCGATTTCATTGCGGAGCAGGCGCACTTGCGGTCCGGTGCGGTTGCGAATAATGAGGTCCGCGTCTCCGTCGCCATCGTAGTCAAAGATGGCGAAAGAGCGGCCGTCGTCGATGAAGTTCAGTCCGGTCGCGGCGGAGGCATCCACAAATCGGCCAGCCCCGCAGTTGAGAAAGAAGGTATTGCGCTGGAAGCCGTCCCACGCGTGTCCCCGGTGTGCCAGATCGAAGGCGGCGGCCCATGCGGCCCGATACTCGATGCTAGGAGTCATGGCATGGGGTGAAAGGGCGATGATTTCTTCCCAAAAGTAAGCGTCGAGCGGAGCCAGGTCAGGGGTTGGCGATGAAAGGTAGCCGTTGAGGCAGTAGATATCCGGCCAGCCGTCGTTTTCGAGGTCGAAGAGATCCGAGCACCAGTTCCAGAATGCCCAGCGGGCCCCGGCGGCGTCGGGTAGGGCTTCCATCTTCGGGCCGACGCGTAGGGGCGGCTCGCGAGCCGCCCCTACTTCTTTCGTTGAAGTCGTGTGGTACAAGTTGCTGCCCATGGCAAAACTCCGCACCGGCCCCACGCCAACGTCGGCGAAGCGCTGCTGAAAGGCAGGGTCGGCGGTCACACGTTCGCCGACGGGTTGCCACATGCCGGCGGCATAAACTTCGCCGAGCCCGTCGCCGTCCACGTCCGCAAACGCGGCGCTCATGCCGGCACCGTATCCCGGCAGGCCGTCAGTGATTTCCTCAAAGCTGCCGTTGTGGCGATTGCGATACAGGTTGTTGCGGCCAAAGTCATTCACAACGCAAAGGTCGGGCCAGCCGTCATCGTCAATGTCAGCCCAGATGCAGGAGAAACTGTAACGGTTGTTGCCGTGGTCAAGCCCGCTGGCGGTGGTTACATCCACAAAAGTGCCATCGCCACGGTTCCTGTAAAGGTGATTGGGTGGGCCGTTCCGGGCGTCGTAATAAGGAGTGGGGATGGGCACCGCGCCCTGGCCCTGAAAGTAGCCGTACGAGCAGACATAGAGATCGAGAAAACCATCGCGGTCGTAATCGCCCAGCGCCGCGGCAGTGAGCGCGGCTTGCTCGGCGGAGGCCGGGAATCCATTGCGCGCCAGGGTGAATTTCCCGTGCCCGTCGTTGAGGAAGAGCAAGGGCGCGGACTGAGTGATAAGGATGAGGTCCTGGCGCCCCTGGTTGAGCAGATCGGAGAAAAGCGCCATGGCCGTCGCGTCGAGCAAGTCGACGCCTGCTTGCGGAGCGATGTCTTCAAAAACGCCCGGCTTCGATTGCCGGTACAGCCGGTTCGGCAAACCTTGAGGCTGGCACACGTAGATCTCATCGTGCCCGTCCCCGTCCGCATCTCCAACACTGATGCCGTAATTGCCAAAGATATCGACGCCGCTTGCCTCGTCCAGCACCGCGCGCCAGTAATTCGTGTCGCGGAGGAGGTGTGTCGCGTAACTGGGATCCTGGCCGAAGGCCGCGCTCGTCACGTCGGCGAAGATGAGTTCAGGGGCAAAAACACTCACGGCCTGGAGAGGACGCCAGCCGACGATTCTCCATTCCGGTTCAGCCTGGCTGCCGCTCTTGCCCTGCGACTCCCATTCGATCTCCCATTCTCCCGACATCTGCCAACGGGGCAACGGGGAGGTTGAACGTGCCCCGGCACTGCCTGAGGCGCCGCTCAATTGAAATCGAAAGCGCGCCACGAGGTTGGTTCTAGGGGCCGGGTTTGCCTTACCCTCCGAGGCCTGTTCACCCCTCGAGCGGACTTCCGTGCAGTCCAGTTGGGCGAGAGCGATTGGGGCGTGCCCTTGCAGCCAGCGCCGAGCATCAGCGGCGAATTCATCGCGGTCCAGGCTGGGCGCCCTTGGATCGCTATCGGTCCATTCGGCGCGGCGCACGGCAAAGCAGGCGTCGTTGCGCAGGACGGTTTCTCGCTCGGGAGCCAGGGAGATGCTGCGGTAGCGGGAAGACAGACAATTCTCAATCCCGGCGCCACCGGCGAGCAGGGCGGAGCGCAACGCCTCGAGGGAATTCGAAATGGCTTGGAAATTCTGCTCGCAAGCAAAGCGGTGAGCCGAAAACCGAGCCAGCGCTTGATTAACAGGAGTCCAAGCTTTGCGGGCTTGCCGGGTCTGCTCGGCAGGATCGGAAGCAGCGATGAGAAAGGCAGGCGGAGCCGCGGCGCCCCCCGCACTCCACAGCTCGCGGCCACCCGCGGTCCACGAAGCCGCGACAAGTCCGGCGCCCGAACGCAGAAAGCGGCGGCGCGAGAGGTTCTGGATGTTAGTGGTCGGCTTTAGGATTTTGACCTCTAAGACCGCTCACCGCTGAAGCGCCGAGACGCTTAGGGCGGAGAAGACCTCTGTCTATTGAAACTTCCTTGGGGTTTTGGTGCGTTTGTGAGCCAAGTTTTTCGCTTAGTTTTCTGCGCGGTCAGTTCGCCTTGCCGGTAGTTTCCAGTTTGCGAGCCGCCTCTGCCCGCTGTTGTTCCGAACGCTTCTCGGCCTGCGCCGCCAGATCCCCGCGGCCAAGTTTACGATAGAGTCGAGCGAGTTGCCACTGCAGTTCCCCGGATGAATCGGCGGGGGCCGCCGCTTCCAAGTCTGCGAGAGCGCGCTCGTTGTCGCCCAAAGTGAGATAAGCTTTGGCGCGGCTCCAGCGAGCCACCAGAAGACCGGCGTCGAGTTCGAGGGCCTGATTCAATAGCTCGAGCGCCGGCTGCGTTTTCCCCAATCGCTGTTCCGTGTCGCCCAATTCGAAGGCGACCAGAGGGTCGGTAGGATCCAGTTGCCAAGCTTGCTCCAATTCGCGCTCTGCCGAGGGCAGATCCATTCGCCGGCGATAGACATGACCAAGGCCGGCATGTAAGAGGGGGCTCTTGGGGTCCTGGACGAGTCCAAGGCCGTATTCCCGCATCGCGGCGGACTCATCGTCTTCCTGCTCGGCAGCAAGCGCCTTCATCGCATGGAGGTAAGCTTGAAAACGCGGTGAGGTCGATGCCCGGCGGTAGGCCGACTCGCTGACGCGCAAGGCTTCGTGCGTTTGGAGGTAAAGCTCCTGCGGAGACTCGTTTGCGCCGTTGAGGGAATCGTCACGCGGTTGGCGTTCCGCACTCTCCTCTGAGGCGCCCGGGCTGCCATCGCGAAGGGTTTGCGCCAGCCCCGGATAGCGTGTCTGGATGGCTTCCGCTTGCAGGCGCCGGTTCCAGACGCTGTCGGGAGCGGCATCCGACAAGCGGCGGGAGCAGGCACGGGCTTCATCCAATGCGACACCGCCCAACTCGAACCAGACGGCCGCCGACTCGGGCTGCAGTTCAGCGAGGCGGGCCAGCGACACGCGCGCTTGATGCGATTCACCTGCGCCCCAGGACACCATGGCCCGGGCCCAGAGGACATCACGCGGTTTCGCAGCCGCAACGCTGACCTTCAGGTCAGCATCCGCCGCCTCGAGATCAGCTTCCGCTCCCCTCGAGTCCCCATTCAGAATCCGCGCGGCCGCGAGCAGCAGGCGCCCGGCGGCGTCTGATGGCGCGGCCAGAAGTGCGTCTGCAATCCCGCCGGCCGAACCACCAGGATGCGAGTACGCCAGCGCCAGCGCATGGTTCCAGAGGGCCGGCTGGCACTGCCGTCGAGTTTGGGCGAAATGCTCGTAGATCTCGGACGCCTGCTCGAATCGCTCCTGACCGAGCGCTCGCTCGGCAGCCGCCCACTGGGCTTGGAAATCTGAAACTCGGGGTGGCGCATCCGCCTCAGCATGCTGCACGCAGGCCCGCTCTGCCGATTCAAGACCCCAGGCGAAATCCACGGGCCAGGGAGGAAGCATCGCGAAAGCGCCCTCGATCCGTCGCAGACGAGTGTCTGCCGGAGTGGAAGGGGGGCGCGCGCTGGCGTGGCTGGTCTCCGTGGTCAGGACCGCGCTGGGGGCCGTGTAGGAGCCCAGGAACTCCAGCGCTGAGGTGGGGTCAGTCTGGGAAACCGGGGAAGGATTCTGAGGCGGCGCCGCGCTCTGTGCTATCGCCGTCAGCGTCGCCGCTAGAAGAAGCATGCCGACTGCGACGGTTCTTTGTACCGAGCCCTTCACGCGTTCAGGTGTAGCACGCGGTAGCGCAAAATGCAATCAGAATTGGCTGTCCATCCTCGACAGGAAACCATCCGCGAACTCGGCAACGTGCTGGTAGAAATGTTTGCCGAAAGGACCTGCCCGTTTCTGAGGTTACGATTGGGAGACTTGAAAGCACAATTGTTCTTCTGCCTCAAGGTGAGCGCGTATTTCACGAATCATGCGGCTGCCGAGGCTCAAGAGCACGGTTGGGTCCTTGGAAAGACCGTAGGAAACCATCTGCCGTTCGAATTTATCCAGGTCCACTCCAAAACGTTCGTGCTCGGCGCGAAGGGCCGCCAGCTTTGGAGCGGCGTCGGCATCCTGGAGGAACACAGGGAACGATTCCGATTCCTCGCGCCGGCAATGTGTGGTTAGGACTGACTTGAAGTATTCCAGTGACTCGCGCAAGCAGGCGTCCGCCGCCTGGCGCTCGATGGCTTGGGGGCCATTGGCGGAAAGCCGCTGGAGCGCGGTTTCCCAGTCTTGTAGCCGTCCGCGGATCTGGGCATGCTCGTCCATCCAGCGCTTCGCATCCATCGCCGTTTCCTTGGCAGGCGCCCCAAAGTCGATCCGGCAAGGCGTCTCTTCTGCGAGGTACTGAGCGGCAAGACCCCGTCGCTCGAAAGTGGCGGCCACCTCCCGGCGCGGCGGGTAGTCGTGGGTCGAGAATTGGCCGGGGAGATGCCGGTGCAAGTAGGCGCCCGGCAGCGTCTCGCAGTCCACGGTGAAGAGATCGCCGGCAGACACCAGCGAAATGTTCAGGTCGTAACTCTCCCGGGTGTTGAAGAACAGGCGAGAGGCGGGAAAGGCCATATGGTAAACGCTGACCAGGAGGCGGAAGTCGTCGTCGGAGACGGTGAAGCGATTGGGCTTCTGCGAGGCAAGGACGCCACGCGCCGGTTTCAGGCGCGGGATGCCCAGGGCGTGCGGTTGAATTCCGTAAGTGCGGCGCAAATAGCTTGCATGCTCGATAACCGCCAGGGCATCGTGGCGGAAATCGTAAAGCCCCAACAAGACGCCCATGCCAATCCTGGTAATGCCTGCGGCTATCACATGGTCCCAAAGGTCCAGGCGCGACTCGAAGGCGCGTTTCGGTGAGCTGCCATAGTGCCAGCGGTCGAAGTGGGGGCGATGATAGGTTTCTTGCCACTCGACTACCCAATCCAGTCCGGCCTCTCGCAAGCGGACGTAATCCTCTTGTTTGTAGACAGGGGAGCACAAAGCGACCATGCCGCCGCCCAGGGCATCGAGCTTGCGGCGCGTCGCGGCGACATAGCGGGCCACCAGTTCCGGGCCGAACTCCGGGTCGTCGGAGAGCACCAACTCGATTTGGCGGTGTCCCCAGGAGAGAATCAGGTCCAGTTGCTTCTCGAAATCCTCCTGGCTCAGCCGCACCCGCTCGGCGATAGGATTGCTTTGGCGATAGCCGCAATAGAGGCATTCGTTCTGGCAGAAGCTGGTCAGGTAGACGGGGATGATGAATTCAACGGTCTTCCTCGCCCCTTGCATTCGAAACCGGTTTGCTGCCGCCTGAAGCTCGGCTCGACAGGCCTGATCGCGTGCTGCGGCGAAGAGCGAGGCTATATCTTCAGCCTCGAGACCCTTTCCCTGGTCCGCAATGCGAATGATCTCCTGCGGCTGCCGTAGCGGCTCCGAGATTGCCGCCAGGCGTTCGAGGCGGGCTTGCTGATTTACAAAAATCCCGCTAAATCCAGTCACTTTCTTTTGTCCTCCCATCGTTTCTCAGTAGATCATTATAGAGTCATATAAGAATATTGGTGATTGAAAACCAGGGAGAGCGTCTGAGGCGCAGGCGGGCGGCCTCACGCGTCCCGCGAACTCCCATTGGTGCAGGGCCATTGTTTCAGTACTGCGGAGGCCTGTTCCGGCTCCGCCTGCCGCTTCCTGTATGTAGTATTCTCAGAGCGGGAGGTGGTTATGCAACGTCGAGGGTTTGTTGCCCAAGTTCTGGGAAGCGGAGTCGTTTGGCGCGCGAGCGCGGGGGGCATGGCCCAACCGCTCGCCGCGATGGGTATGCCTGCGGAATGGGCGCGCGTGCCGGAAGTGGTGATTGAGCCTCCGCTTTCGGGCAAGCCCCACTCCGGCAAGGTCCTGGCCGCCATCCAACCCCATGCCGATGACATCCCGTTTTTTGCCGCGGGGACTGTGGCCAAACTGGTCGGGGAAGGCTACAGGGGGCATCTGATCAGAACTTCCAATGACGAGAAGGCCGGCAGCGGCACAGTGGGGGAGACCATCCTGAATAACGAACGAGACAACGATGCGGTGGCCAAGGCGCTCGGACTCGAGAAGGTGTTTAGTCTCGAATACCGCAATCACGAAATGGATGGCATCGCGCGCGAGGAAATGCGCGAGCGCCTGATCTTTCTGATCCGGCTGCTGAAGATCGATACCGTAATCTGTTATGACCCTTGGGGTACTTATGAAGAGAATCCTGACCATTACGTCACCGCCCAGGTGGTGGAGTCGGCGTGCTGGATGGCAGGCATGGACAAGGATTATCCGGAGCATCTGGCGGCAGGGCTGCAGCCCCACAGTGTGCGAGAGAAGTACTACTTCGCGCGAGGGCCACAATTGGTAAATAGAATCGTGGATATATCGCCCTGGATTGATAAGAAGGTGGAAGCCAACCTCGCCAACAAGACTCAGGGGGCTGCGGGAGACAATGGCGCCAGGTTGCGATCCCGCTTGGCCGCTCAAAAACTGCGCCTTCCCATTCTCGGTGATAACGACGAGGCGGCGAATCGCGAGTATATCAAGCACTTCGTTCTCGATCAGGATTCCAGGTTTCTCCGGGGTGTGCCCTCGGACCGGGAAGTCGGCCGCGCCTATGGTTTCGAGTGGGCGGAGGCGTTCCACTACATTGGACCCGTCGAGTCGATGCTCGACCACTATATCGCAGAGCACGCTGTGCCGCTCTAGCACTGTCGCGAACCGTGTGGCAAATTCCGCTCGGGAAGAGTATTATGCAATGCCCGTAGAATGGCCGTTCCCGTAGCTCAACACCGGACGAGGGCGGAGGGCCGGGCCGGCAGAGGCAAGAGCGCCGGCGCCACAAGGGGCAATCATGGATAAACCAAAAGTCTCTCGCAGAGATTTTAACAGGACCGCGGCAATGGCCGCCGCCAGCTTGGCGCTTTCGGCAGGGCCTGCTGTACGCAATGTCTTGGGAGCCAACGAGCGTGTGGGCATCGGACTGATCGGAGCCGGAGGAATGGGCCAGGCGGACTTGCGTGATTTCCTGCATACGGGCCAAGTCGACTGTGTGGCGATTGCCGATCCCTATCAGCCCCATCTGGATGGGGCGGCGACGATGGCCCCTGGCCAGGTGAAAACCTACAGAGATTTCCGCCGGGTTCTTGATCACAAAGAAATCGACGCGGTGATTGTGGCCACTCCCGACCATTGGCACGCTATTCCCATGATCGCTGCTTGTGAAGCCGGGAAAGACGTGTACCAGGAAAAGCCTCTGTCTCACACATTATTCGAAGGGCGCAAGATGGTGGAAGCGGCGAGGAAGCACAATCGCATTGTGCAAGTGGGGACTCAGCAACGTTCGGGCGAGCACTTTCAGAAGGCCGTGGAACTGGTGCGCAGCGGCAAGATCGGAAAGGTGACGCTGGCGGAGACTTGGATTCACGGCAACCAGTACCCGGAAGGAATCGGCAACCCGCCGGACAGCGATCCTCCCTCCTGGTTCGACTGGGACTGGTGGCTGGGCCCAGCGCCCAAGCGTCCCTACAATCGCAATCGCGGGATTTACAACTTCCGGTGGTTCTGGGATTACTCGGGCGGGATTCTGACGGACTGGGGTACGCACCTCATCGACATCGTACACTGGGCGATGGGAGTTGAGGCACCAAAGACGATTGTAGCAACGGGGGGGAAATACGTTCTCGCGGATAATCGCGAGACGCCGGATACGCTAGAAGTCGTGTACCAGTATCCCGCGTCGGCCCTGAGCGGAAAGGAATTTGTGGTGCGGTTTTCCAACCGTGTCGCCAACGACCGCGGTCCGGACGGCCACTCCTACGGGATTCAGTTTTACGGGACCGATGGGACCTTGTTTATTGACCGTGGAGGCTACACTCTGTGGCCGGAAGCGTCGCGACTCGGCCCGGAGCGATTCAACTCGGAAGGCGCGATCAGCGCCGGGGGTTCCCCTCAGCACTACCCACATGTGCTTAATTTCCTCGACTGCCTTAAGTCCCGCCAGAAGCCGAAATCGGATGTGGAAACCATGCATCGCTCAACGAGCGCCGGCCTGCTGGGGGGGATTGCCTACAAGCTGGGCCGCAAACTCACCTGGGATAAAGAGCAAGAACAATTTCCGGGTGATGCGGAGGCTAATAAACTGCTGACGAAGGAATATCGGAAGCCTTGGGTGGTCGCATGACGGCAAGATCCCGATGCCACCGCAGGCTTGGTCTTACTGGAGTGAGGCGGTCTTCACCAACCTCGATTCAATCTCATTTCGAGGGGGTGAGTGGAGGGGACAACAGCTACAAAAATGCCAAAAAAGGTCTTGACAAGATTTCGCTGGTCATAGTACCTTAAAGGCGAAATCGAAAAGATTGGAAAAACCACGATGGGTTAGGGAGGCGAGAAGCAACCCGGCCCACAAAAAAGGAGAACCAATAATGTTGAGCAGGAATTGCATCGCGCGTTTTTCGCTGTACCTAATCCTCCTGGGATTGGTCGCTGTGGCGCCGGTGTTTGCGGGATCGGCGGTCGTCGGATCGGTGGCGGGCACCATGAACGCAACAGTGGGCGGCCAGACTCTTCTTCCTAACACAACCCTTTTCAGTGGCGACAGCCTCCAGGTGAAGGACGGGGTGGCCGTGGTAGCCCTGGGGAATGCGAGCCGCATGGTATTCGGCCGTGACACCGTGGCCTCGTTCCTGCGGGATTCCGATGAGGTAACAGTACTGCTGGGCCAAGGCAACGTTTCTGTCTTCCACGATGTGTCGGGCACTCCAGTTCGAATGAAGATCGGCGACGTCTCCGTGGTTCCAGTTTCCGGTTTCAAGACTCTGGGTGAAGTGGCAATGCTGAATGGCACGGTCATCGTCACCGCGAAGGACGGTGCGTTGCGCGTCGACGAAGGCAACGGCAAAGTGGTCAACGTCGCGAAGGGAAAGACGCTGACTGTGACTCCGCAGATGAAGGCGCCGCAAGGCGGTGGATCAGCCGGGCGTTGCTGCGGTGGCAGCGCAGGCGTTTGGCCGATAGTGGCTACGGCCGCGGCTGGCGCAGCAGCGATTTTGGCAGGCGTCGCGGTTTCCCGCGCAGGGAACGCCAACACCAATGCGACTGACGCGGCTTCGGCAGCGGCAGCGGCGGCATCTGCGGCAGCAGCGGCAACTTCAGCGGCTGAAGCAGCGGCTTCGGCAGAGGCTGCATCGGAGAACTCCCTAGGTTGCGCATTGAACGTACTTGCGAACTCGCTAGGCGAGCCGAGTCCTTACGCGCCTCCAACGGGCTATAGCTGCCCGTAGTGGTCGGTCCGACCAGGAAGTGTACAGATCCAGGTGGGCAAAGGGCGGTGCTGGCATAGACGCCAGTTCCGCCCTTGTCTTTTTTAAGGGCCGTTCCCCCATCTATGTAACCCGCAACAGACCTACTTTTTCCGTAAGGCTTCGAGCTGCGCTGCGGGAACAGAAACGCGCTGGACGTGCAGCTTGTCGTCGACCCAAAGATCGACGTGGGTGAGGTCGGTGGTAATGAGGAGATGCCGCAAACCGGTTTCCGCCGAGCTATCCGGTGTTGCAGCGACTCCCAGGTCTTCCACGGTCATAAGGCTGGGCAGTGCCTCCTGTGGAACAAAAACGCGAAGAGTTTGTTTCCCGCCTCCCATCGCCTGCAGGCGAGCCGCAATCAACTGGAAATGATGAATTACGTTGTCGTCCAGAACTACCACGTCAGGCGTGAGGTCGAAGTCCCGGTCATCTTCGCTGCCGTTGACGGTATGGTAGCGAACTTTGGCAGGTCTGGTGCGAAAGTCAACCTCCAGCCGCGAGGACTGCGGGCCGTGGAGTCTCCACGTATAAGTCAGCGGGCGGAGTTGGGAGTCGGCGACCAGGTCAGGGAAGCTTTGTACGCTCACCGTCTTGCCGTTCTTCTCCAAGTTGAGGCGAATTTCGCCCCGCGCCTCGACCCTGCCGGGCGAGGAGTGGATCCTGAAGGTCTCGCTGCCGATGGGGCGTCCCGCCATGGAGATCACAAAGACGCCTTCATCCTCCACGTTCACGGGAGCCGGGCTGCCCGCCGCCTCTTGCGGCCAGCCTCCCAGGTTGCCGGCAAACATCGCGGCCAGAAGTTGCGACAGCAGAATCATGGATGTAATATAGGCTAGTAAGGCGGCACCGCGGGCTCTTTTCAATCGACTACCCTCTGCTCCTCCCCCTCATGGCGAAGAAGCGGCTTAATCTGTTCCGCTTAGAAGGTTCCCAGGCGTAGAATTTGCTCGGTGACTTCCTGTGCGCCCCGTCCTTCCGTGGAGACTCTGAATTCCGCCAGACGATAGTACGGAAGCCGGAGATCGAGCAAACGCTGCAAAGAATCGGGATCGCGGAACAGCGGGCGGGTCACCATGCCCGAGCACCGCTCGAGCAGGATCCCCATCGGGCAATCCAGCCAGATGGTGGTTCCGCCCGTATCGCGAAGCAGTTCGACATTGGCCTCGTTCGCGAACGTCCCGCCACCCAGCGCAATCACGGCGGGCTCGCTCTTCAACACCTCGGTCAAGGCGGCGCGTTCCAGTTGGCGAAAGAAGGCCTCGCCTGATCGTTCAAATATCTCCCGAATGCTCACGCCTTGTCCGGCTTCGATGACCGTGTCGAGGTCGATGAAAGGCCAGTCCAGTTTCTTGGAAAGGAGTTCTCCGACAGTTGATTTACCACTGCCCATGAATCCGAGCAGATAAACCTGTTTGCGCCGGCGGCGGATCATTGTTCGAGGGAATTATAACAGAGTGGAAAGTCGAGAGTCGAAGGTCCAAATTCGAGAGTTCTATGTTGAGGGTCGAGACGAAGAGCAGTTGGGAAGAGTGGCTTGCAGAACTTCCGTCTTTCGACTCTCGATTTCCTTCCCGTTACCTTTGCCGAATCCGGATTGTCCCGCTGAAGGACTTCAAACTCACCGTCGCTTTGCCGGTCAGGTGAGTGCCAAAGAGGCTATTGGCGGAGGACAGCGGGGAAGCGGGTTGGTGCCGGATGGTGATGGGCATTTCGTTCTCCAGCTTGCCCCGGTCTGTTTTGGCACTGAGTTCGAAAGACGCCGAGGGCGGGCAAATTATATCCATATCGCCGCTGTATTCGGAAAGTGAGTAGTCGCCGCCATCCGGAAAATCTCCCTCAAAGAGAATTCTCCCGGAGGTTGTGGTGGCGCGGAGCTTGGAAGTTGCCGGAGAGACGAAATGCAGGTCTCCGGTGATTGAATACGCCTCCACGCGTCCTGTGGCGCGGATCACATCGATATTCCCCCCGATCGAGCGCACGAAGAGGTGGCCGGTGAAATCGGAGACAACAATGGCTCCCCCCACTGTCTCCACGGTTGCATCGTCGCCTTGAAGCTTTTCAATCTTCACGCTTCCTTGCGTATCGCGGATTTCAAGATCGGTTCCCATGGGGACGTCCAAGCTATAGTCGGCCGTCTGATCTTTTCCGGTTACCAAGGGA
Source organism: uncultured Acidobacteriota bacterium (assembly GCA_963842495.1). GTDB lineage: Bacteria > Acidobacteriota > Terriglobia > UBA7540 > UBA7540 > CAVROP01. The sequence goes on along the minus strand of CAWJHY010000001.1, from coordinate 85,864 downwards.
TCCAGGATGTGCGTGGAGAAGTGAACTTTGTCGGCGGGTCCGCTGGGTGGGATGAGCTCGCTATCCACTTCCACACGGGGTGACAGGACCGAACACACAATGTGCACCTGCTGCTTGTCCCATCCTCTGACAAGTATCTGCCCACGCGCATTCGAGACCGTAACGCGCGGATTGGGCGCCGCTTCGAAGGTCTTCTCAACCCGGTTGCCTTCGGCGGCAACTAACAGGCCAGGCAGCGCCAGTGAGCAGAGAAATATCCCCACGCCATAAGGGAAAGCCGTTGTTTTTATTGTTTTTTGTTGATGACGATCAGCCACTGTTAAGTCCCCCCTGGGCTGGCCTAGCGGCCTTCATCAAATTCCAATGCTGAAGATAATACCTCAGCTTTTTGGGAATACGCTGCAAACAAATATTCATGAGCCAGCGAATTGCCGGGCTCACGTTGCAACGAATCGTTGCATTCCCGGATTGAAACATCAAGCGAACTCAAGCTATTCTCGTAGGTCGCCTTAACGTCGGGAGCGAGAGATCCTTCCCGCGCTTTGAAGGCTTCCTCCAACTCGCGGACCACCTGTTCCAGGCCGGTCCCGCCGCTTACCAAGCCCATGGACCGTACGGCGGCAGGTTGGCCCTCCGAGGCGGCGAGGGAAGCGGAGGCTTCCAGTTGCGGATAAGTCCGGGGCGCCGTCATCCAGCAGCCGAGAGCCAGCATGCAGGCAAAGGCCGCCACAGGAACCGGACGGCGAAGTAAATCCAGTTGCCAGAGCCAACTCCACACGCCTTCCTTTTCGGCGAACGCTCCCTCCGCCGACAGTTGAGCCCGCACATTTGCCCATACCGCCGGAGAAGGTTCCTCAAGCGGAAGTTCGCCGGCCGCCGTCCGCAGCGCCAGCAAATCCTCAGACACAACCTCGCAGAAGACGCACTCGCGAAGGTGAGCCAGCACAAAGGGCCTGGCTTCGCCTTCCATGTAGGCTTCCAGCTCCAGCTCAAAGCGATCGCACTCTGCGGTCCTATGGCGTCGAATCTCATCCATCTCGGTATTACCTTTCGGTCGGGGCCTGGTCGGAAGTTACAGGCTCGCCCGGAGTCATCAGCCCCTCGTTCTGGCGCAACCAATCGCGCAGTTTCATTCGCGCTTTGTGAAGCTGAGATTTGGAATTACCGACAGAACATTTCATGATCTCGGCAATTTCGTTGTGCTCGTAACCCTCGACATCGTGCAAAACAAACACCGTCCGATATCCTGGCGGAAGTTCGGCGATAGCTCGCGTCAGGCTGATGCGATCCACAGACCCCATCAACCTCCGGTCATAGTCGCCGTAATCGCGCTTGACGGGCTCGTCCTGACTCGGGTCCACCTCGTCCAGCGAAACTTGTTGCAGTCCCTTCTTTCTCAAGTGCATCAGCACGACGTTGACAGCCAGCCGATGCAGCCAAGTGGAAAAAGCGGATTCACCGCGAAAGGTTGAAATTTTGCGAAAAAGCTGAAGAAAGGCTTCTTGTGCTAAGTCCTCCGCTTCCGCAGTATTTCCGGTCATCCTCAAGCAGAGCGAGTAAACCCGGCGCTTGTGCATCTCGAAGAGCGCGGCAAACGCTTCCTCGTCCCCGCGCTGCGCGCGCGCAATCAGTTGAGTCTCGGAAGCGGCCTTGGGAGCCGCCGTCTTCTGTTGGCTCAAGGAATATCACTTCCCGCCGCATCCAGACTCGAATGGTGAGATGCGGTGGCCCATACGAGAGTTGTCTTCAAGCCTGCCTGAATAACGTTGGCCCGGTTCGGTAGCACCGGCGCCTCTGCCGGTGCCCGAGGCCCACGGGCGGACACGCCGGTGCTCGCTCAGCGCGGGGCAACCCGCAGAACGGCCTTGCCGACGCCAAGATTGCCAGCCGTGTCAAAGGCCCGAAGCGATAGGACGTGTTCGCCGGCGTCCAGCTTGAAGAGTCTCACCGTAAAGGTCTCCTTGCGAGAATCGACGATGCCGTCGTCGGACAGAATGTTCTGCCACTCGTTCCCGTCCAGCGAGGTCTCGGCGCTGCGGAGGGGCGAAGTGCTATCCTCGACCACGAACACGACCTCGGCCTCACCATTACTGACATTCTGTCGAAGTACTCGGACTTCCGGCGGCGTATTGTCGACCCAAAATGGGACGCTCAGCAACTCCGACTTTCGTGCCAATTCGGGCGGGTTGGACTCTTCATCCGATGCAACCAACTTGGCTATGTATTTCCCATCCGGCAGGGAACCGGGCTCGATGGTGTAATTAGTCTGGCGCAGTTTGTCTTTCAGGAGGTGCCATTCCTGTTCATCCGTCGCCTTGACGTAGAGCGAGTACAAGAGTTGGTCGTTGTTTGGGTCGTCGGCCTGCCAAGATAGGGTCACCGGCGTCTTAGCTGGGGAACCTGCCCCGGGCGGCCCCCCGAACCCGCCAGACGGGGCGCCGACGGAGATGGCCGCTACGCCGGATAGACCCGACGAGCCACTCCCGACCAGACTGGTGCGTTCCCCGGCCGTGCTCACATTCAGCGACCGGATTTGAGGGGGTAGATTCTGGTTCAAGTAGGACACTGTGACATCATTCAACGTGGGGCTGTGGGCACCGGAGGCGTGGAAGACCGCCTTCCACTGAATGTAACGGGCAGGAGGGCTGCTGACCGGACTGCCATTGGATCCGCGATATGGGCCTGCCCAGTCGCTCCAGGTTTGGTCGGGCCGCTCGGAGTTGCCGGATCGCGTGAAGAATTCGAGGGTCGTCCCAGCAGGCGTTTCACCTCGCCAAGCGAGTACACCCCAGTGAGAAATGAACTTCGTGTCTTTGACGGGAGACTCGTAGCTTCCTTCTGCGGACACTCTCTGTTCAATCCTCAGCAGTTGGGCGATATTGCTGGTGGCCACGTAAAGGTCAGATCCCTCGGTCATCAGGCGCGTCGCCAGGGACTCATGTGTTTCGGTGACAAGGTTCAGCCTTTCTGCGTTACGCCCGGGGATCATGTCGAAGATGCGTCCATTGGAGTCCGTGGAAAAGAGGATGTGGTTTCCTTGCACTGCCAAGCCGAAAACGCTCTCGTTATTCGAACTCCAGATGGTCTCGGTGGTTGAGTCAGGAAGTATTTCGATCAAAGAGCCGCGACCCTGCGGGAGCTGAAAATTGGGCAGGGCAGTTATCACGGGGGTCTGCCGGTTAAAGCTAGGCGGGCTTGCTCCCTCATTGGGTGGAGTTTGCGCCGCAGATCCGCCGCTGAGATGGACTTGGTCGGAGGCCATCACCGTGACCGTGGTGACCCCGCCGGGAATCGGGCCGGTAGGGGGTGGGACAAAGAGTTCGGGGGAACCTTTACCTCCCGCGCCGCCCAAGGCTGCGGCATAGATACGCCCACTCGAGTCGGTCACCAAGTCATGAATTTCAGGCAGGTTGGCCTCATACAAAACGAAGCCCTTCCCCTTCGGAGTTACGCGGTAGATCAGGCCGTTCGGGACGCTTCCAGCAAGCAGGTCTCCGTCCCGTTCGAAGGCGAGGCACATGATGTGGGTCTGTTTGCTGTCGAAGAAAAGGGTGCCCTTTCCTGACGAGTCAACCTGGAAGATCTGGCCCTTGTCCCCGGTGGCGACATACAGCCTACCTGCCTGATCCAGAGCCAGGGCCCAGATGTACTTGGTGTGCGGATCGTAGAATACTTTGGACTGACCATCAGGCGTGATCCGATACACCTTGCCTTCCGGCGAGCTTCCCGCATACAGCGATCCATCGGGGCCGGCGGCCAAAGCGAAAATGTCAGGCTCGCGGGCTGAAAACAGAAGGCTGGAGTGTAGCGCGCTATCAACGCGAAAGACCTTCCCTTGATGGCCTGTGCCGATGTAGACGTTGCCTTTCTGGTCGTGAGCCAGGGAGAGGGCGAGCGCCTCCTCGGGATTGAAGACTACTCGTGCCCCGGGAGCGAGGTGTAGCTCCCCCTCTGTATCCAGCGAGACATTGGAAAGCGTCCCTTGTAGGAATTCCTCAAAGGAGCCAACCTGCCAAAAGACAGTTTCCGTGCCTGTGCCGGGCAGGGAAAAAAGCAACGGAATGAACAGGAACAGGAGCAGGAGCTTCTTATTTGGTTTCATGCCTGACCTTTCGTGATTTCCTCTCTGGCACGGCGGGAATGAGGTGGTCCGCCGGCGCAGCGATACAGACCCTGCCACCCTCCTCCTCCTTCTTCTAAGGGGAGGAGGCACTCGAACCGCACTAGAGGCCTGGCCCCACGACCCTCAGAAGGAGCGTCTTTTGGCCATGGATCATGAACGATGACGCCGCCCCCTCATAGTCTCCGACCACGGAAGTGCCGCTGAGGTTGACGCTGGAGGCCGCCGCCGGGTCGGACATGAAAGTTTGTATCAAGGAAGGGGGAGGAGAGGGGTATTCATCCCCCTCCAGGACAAACGAACGCTGCGGGGCCATGAGCAGCGCGTAGAGCCGGTTGTTGCGTCTCATGCGGTTGAGAGCCTTGACCAATTGATGGATATCGCGCGCCGAACTTCCGGGTTGAGTGAGCCGGAATTGCAACATGTTGATAGACGCGCCGCCCCCCACCGCGAGCATCAACCCTCTATCGCTGACGTTCTCCGGTATATCTACAGGAATTTTCTGGGTTACCGCTTGCCCACCGGGCAGGCGCAGGAGACCAAAGACCTCGATGTGATCACCCGGTTTAACCTCTGACCGCGTGCTCCAAACCTGCTCGAGCGTGGCAACACTCCTCTCGTTTCGGGACGTCACCGAGAGTTCGACGCCCTCGACGCGCAAGTCAGGAAAGCCGCTGCCCAACAGGTAGTTCAGGGGCGTCGCCACCAGGTTACCCGCCAGCGCACTAATCCCCATCTCGCCCGACAAGACGTCTTGGAAGTTCACCGGATCTGCCCCCGCAAGGCGGATCTTCCCTTCAATATCCAACGTGGCGGCGCCTACGGTTCTTTCTGTGTTGCCGAGGGTCGAAACAAAACCCAGGTTTACCAGCAAGGGCGATAGGAACGGTTCTTGAATGACCTCGAATTTATAATTCTCCTGGGTATTCAAGGTGCTTTGGATTTTTACACTGACCGGGATCATGGGAGGGGTTTTCTCCCCCACCACGCCGTAGACGGCGTCAAAACGGTCCTGCCGAATCGTTCCCATCACGTCGCCAGACGCATCCAGTTTAAAGGACGACGCGAGGCTCGGTACGGTGACTAGAACGTGAGCGGGCGCAAAAGGAATTTGAATTGGACCTACCGCAAGCAACCGATGCCCGCAGGCGTAAAGATTGTTCCCTTGCCGGTAGGTGACCGTGCAGTCCGCACTCAAGTTGAGATCGCCCTGGACAAGCAGCATGCTGATCATCGAGCCGGGTTTCAGTTCCGAATCCACCGGGGTTGAACTCTGTCCGCCCGCCAGCGCCCCGCCCATCATCGGCTCAAAGCCCATCTGCCGGAACAGCGCCATGTACGGTTCCACGGCCTCGGCGGCGAAGCCGCCAAACCGCAGTGGTATCTCCGCGTTGGGGTATGAGATCCCCGCCTCGGTCGCCGGGAAGTATGGTCGAAGAGTTTCAGGACCGAAATCCTGTTCAGGAATCAAGCGCGCGTTCTCGCGAGGGTCGTTGGTGGTCCCTGCCAGGCGGAAGTCAAGCGGGAGCGCCGCATGGGTCGGTGTTTGGCCCTTCTCCTCCGGGACGACTTGCACCATTTGCTGGATGGGCGTGATGCCCGCCAGGGGCTCTTTCGAAAATGGAAATGAAATAGCCACGGCGCCGACCAGCTTGCCATCAATGTAAATCGGGCTGCCGCTCATTCCGGCAATGACCCCGGTCTTCGCCAGCGGCCCCCCCGAAAGCCGTGCCAGGATGAGGTCGCGCTTCGGCGCCAGGACGTTTTTCAACACGCCTAGAATCTCGACTTGGAATTCTTCGACCTGCTCACCCTGAAAAATCGTACGACCGACACCCTTCAGCCCAGGCTTGATATCCTTCAGGGGGAAGAGTTCCATGTTGCTCTGGCACCAAGCGAGCGGAACCAGTGCTAAAACGAGTGTGAATGCAACGAGAGTCTTTCGTAATGACATAGTCTTTGAAACCAGCTCCCAATTATGCGGGCATGTTTTTAGTCTATGGGGAAAGCGCAGACTCGTCAAGCAATGTGCCGCGGGCACCCCGCCCGCTGTGGCGCAGCGTCCCGCCTGCTGTGGTGCGGGCATTCCTTCGCTCCGATCAGGACAGGCTCTACCCGCGACAGCGGGCGGGACGCCCCCACCACCTCCCTGTCGCCCTTATGTAGCCGACTACTTGTCACTATTTCGGCCTTGCCTTGCAACCCGGCAGTCTTAGCTTCGTTTGCGCAAAATGTGCTGTTTTTGCTCCTTTCAGGCCCTAATTTGTGTTAAATTGCACGCAAAACGCGCATAATTTGCACCATTCAAAAAAGTTATATCCTTTGTTTTCAAGTACTTCTCAGCTTCGTTTCCACTATTCTTCATTTTTCGCAACGTCCTGCTTTTCCCGCGCGCCGGGACCATTCCCCATTCAGTGAGGCACTGGCTCGTCCCGACGCTCGGCTACGACAAATTGCCCCATAAAGAGCACAATCATAGGCTATCACATACCTCGGAGGTTGTCAAGTGAAAAATGTGAAGGTGGAAAATGTGAATGTAAACCTTTGGGTCGCAAATCCGTCTTGATGAATTGAGGGACCGACATGGGGCAGAATGGTCAAGCCGCTCTTATGATTCTGGCTCAAGAAAGGGTTGGCCTCGCCATGTTCGTACTGGACGACTTTACGCCCCTTGTCCAGGCACACCAGCAACGCGTCTATCGAGTCCTTCTGGGCATGGTTCGCGACCCCGACGCGGCACAGACTCTGACGCAGGAGTGCTTTCTGAAAGCGTACCAGAAGCGCGCCAGTTTCAGGGGCGAAGCGGATGTGGGGGTGTGGCTGCTGAAGATCGCCGTGAACCTGGCCCGCGATCACCGGCGCAGCCGTCTGAGGGAGTTCTGGGACCGATTGGGGTCATCATCCTCGGAAGTCGCGGAGCTCGGGCCGAGCTTGGCGGACCCTCAAGCTTCCCCGGAGCGTGTCATTCTGGGGCGCGAAGAGGTGGCCGGCGTCTGGGCGGCGGTTCGAAAGCTTTCCGCGCAACAGCGCGCGGTCTTTGTGCTGCGCTTTGTGGAGGAGATGAGCCTGGAAGAAATCGCGGAGGCAACTTCCTTGAAGCTGGGGACGGTGAAGACACATCTGTTCCGAGCCGTCCATGCGGTTCGGCAGCAGTGCAAGAGCCGGGAACGTATGAAGATGCCGTAGCGGCGGTGCTTGCGGCCACCTCGGGGCAACCGCAAGGGCCGCCTCTATGGTGAAGAGAGGTAAATCCGGTGAACAACCATCTTAGTGAGGATCAGATTGCCGAGTGGGTGCTTGGCACCAGTGATGAATACGTCCATCGCCATCTCGAATCCTGCGCTGCGTGCTCTCGCGAGGCGGAAGAGTTGCGGAGCGCTTTGGCCGGTTTTCGGGATGCCGTTCATACGGCCGCCCGGCGCGATCCGAGTTTCTGGAAGAACCAGCAGCTCGCTGTGAGCGAAAGCCTCTCAACAGAAGATTGGTATCCGCTGCACTGGGGGTGGGTCGTGGCCATGGTGGCGGTTTTGATTACGGCCATACTTCTGACTCGCACTCCCAACGCCCCGAAGAACTACGCCAGCGAAGACGCGGACAACGCTCTGCTCCAGGCGGTTCAAGGAGACCTCAACCGCGATGTGCCACAGGCGCTAGCCCCCGCAGTGCTGATCGCCGAGGAACGAAACGAAATCCTGAGCAAAAAAGGAGATTAACGAAATGAAAACAACTGTCGCAAGCGTGGCATTGGCAATCGTGTTTTGCGGATTCGCCGTTGCCCAGGAAATGCCTCCCCCGGCCGAGGGGATGCCGGCGGGCCCGCCCTCGGGGGTCCATCTCGGGCCAAACGGCCCATTTATTCGCATTGCTCGTCCCGGAAAGTGGTGGAAAGACTCAGGCCTGATGAAGAGAATCGGCGTCAGCGACGATCAGGTCACGAAGATCGAGAAGATCTTCCAGGATCATCGCCTGCAACTCATCGATCTGCACGCTGACTTAGAGAAACAGGAAGCGATCCTGGAACCTCTGGTGGAGGCCGACCAGCCGGTGGAGTCGCAAGTGGCTGCCCAGATCGATAAGGTCGCCCAGGCACGCGCCAACCTGGAAAAGTCGGACGCGATGATGTTGCTGGCGATCCGCCGCGTCCTCACCGTCGATCAATGGAAGAAGCTCCGAGACATTCCGGGGATCAACTCGTTCCATTACGGACCTGAGATGAGGGCGACAACTCCAGGACCCTCCGCTCCCATGCCTGCTGCCATGCCTCCGCCGCGTGAGTAGGCCGGACTGGATTGTTGATTGACGATTGTCGATTGTCGATTGCACAAAAGGTGGCATAACTCGAGACTGTCCCCTCACCCGTCGCGCTCTGGCTGATGAAAACGCTCTAGCGCGACACCCTCTTCGTCAAACTGGACGGGTAGCGGGGGCGATCCGCCCGCGGTGGCGGTGGCGTCCCGCTCCCGCTCGCGGGCAGAGCCTGTCCTGAGCACTGCGAAGGAATGCCCGCGCGACAGCGGGCGAGACGCCCGCGCCACAGCCCGTACGGCACCGGCTACCTTCCATTTCCCACACCTCATTTTCGTTTCACGCCGCGTTTTCCTTGCTCCCAGGTTATAATGAGCGACTCTGATTTGTATCCACACATCTGCGAAACATCTGCCTCGAGGCGCGCCATGAAGCTTCGAACGACTTGCTTGCTGATTTTCGGCCTCTTGCTGGCCTCATCTCTGCTCTGCCGGGTGCCCGGGGAACCACAGAGTGCGCAACTCGAGCCCGTTACACCCCATATGAGTATCTATCACGAAGCGACTCTGCGGTGACGTGCGAAAGGACGGAACAGAGCATGGGATATGCACTCGTGATGCTCGCGGGGATTCTGCAAGGCGCCTTCATGCTGCCGATGAAGCCCCTGCGGAAATGGGTGTGGGAGAATACCTGGTTTGTCTATTGCACGGCAGGTTACCTGGTTTTTCCCTGGCTCTTTGTGCTCTTGACCATCCCCCATCCTCTGAACGTACTGGCCACCACCTCCCTGCGCTCTCTGCTCTTGGTTGAAGTGTTTGGGATCGGATGGGGCGTCGGATCTCTCACCTTTGGTCTGGGCGTGTCGCGGTTAGGCATGGCGTTGGGATTTACGATCATCATCGGCCTCGCGGCAACTGCCGGAGCGCTGATACCCATGGTCGTGCTATTTCCTGAGAAGTTGACCCAGCCGCAAGGCTTGATGACGCTCGTCTCTTTGGCGCTGGTTCTGGTCGGTCTGGCTCTCGGCGCCTGGGGAGGAAAGCTCCGTGCGCCGGCGAAAAAGGCTGCCGAAGGCTCCGGCACCTCCGGTCTTGAGGTCCACGGCTCGTTTGGCGTCGGCCTGGCAATCTGCATCGCCTCGGGTCTACTTTCCGCCTCCGCGAACCTTGGCTTCACGTTCGGCGCGGAATACCAACGCAGAGCCATCGAGCAGGGCGCGGCGCCGACCATGGCCGGCAACGCTCTCTGGGCCCCGCTGACTCTGCCGCTCTTTCTTTGCAGCGCCGGCTACTGCGTTTGGCTGATGAAGAAGAACCGGACCGGCAGGTTACTCGTCCTGGAGGGAACGCGCCACTATTGGCCTCTGGCGACTTTAATGGGATTCATGTGGATCGCCGGCTTTGCCGTTTACGCGCCCGGCGCGCGGCTCCTCGGGTCTCTGGGGACCTCAGTGGGCTGGGCGGTGATGATGTTGACCATGGTTATTACGGCCAACGTCCTGGGATTCATAACCGGAGAATGGAAGGGCGCGAGCCGCAAGGCGTTCGGCTTTGCGGTCGCCGGTGTGGCGATGCTGATTCTGGCCATATGCGTGGTGGGTTACGCGAACCACTTGTGATATGTGGTGCGGGCGCGAGAGGCGCGAAGAAATCGGCTCACCACTGAGACACAGAGACACAGAGAATCGAAAATGAAGGCCCTTCTCAGTGCCTCAGTGCCTCGGTGGTCAACTTTTTCATGCGTTCGGACGTCTGTCCGCCTTGAACGGGAGGGAATTGTGAAACGTCTTTGGTGTCTGGCTGTACTGGTGTTCTTGGGCGGGGCTGTTCTGCAGGCGCAACAGAAGAAGCCTCTGACCGTCGAACTGATAACCCGTCCGCAAGGGCTGATGGGGCCGGGCTTGGCCCGCGTGGAATGGCGTCCTGGAAGCCATGAGATCAGCTACCTCAAGCGTCAAGGTCTTGGACGAGGCGCCAGGGGGGGCGGCGCCATCTACCTCTACGACATCGCCAGCGGCAAAGAGAGCGTGCTGCTGGCGCCTCCCGGCGAAACAGCGCCAGGCGAACGGCCCAATTTATATTCATACCGTTGGTCGCCGAGCGGCGACGGGCTGCTGTTTGAGGGAGAAACGGAGATCTGGATTTATAACCTCGCGACGGCTCAAATGAAGTCGCTTCTCAAATCCTCCGCGCCCCTCGAACACGCGACTTTTTCTCCCAGTGGCGACCGCGTGGCATTCGTTGAGGAGAACAACCTCTTCGTGCTCGATATCAAAACGGGACATCGAGAGAGGCTCACCAATGACGGCAACGACCATGTGATGAACGGCAAGTTCGATTGGGTTTATGAGGAAGAGCTCTCCAATCGCGCCACGGGTCAGGCGTACGAGTGGTCGCCGGATGGGAAGAAGATTGCCTACCTTCGTCTCGACGACGCGCCGGTGCCGCAATACCCGCTCACGCATTACTTGTCCGACCACGTGGACCTCACCGAAGAGCGCTTCCCTCAATCGGGTGACCCCAATCCTGCTCCCTCTTTCCATGTGGTTTCCCTGGAGGGTGACAGGCCCCAGACCTGGACCGCGAGTGTGCCCCAATCCGTCGAATACTTCGGCCCTTCGTTTTCCTGGACGCCGGACGCGAAGGCCGTGGCGTTCCTCACCCTGAATCGCGCCCAGGATGAATTGCAGGTCCACCTTTGGGATGCTGCGGCGGGCAGCGATCGCGTACTGCTTACGGAAAAAGATGCGACCTGGATCAATTCCCTCGATCCGCCGCACTTCCTCGCGGACAACCAAAGGTTCCTCTGGCTCTCGGAACGAGACGGCTGGCTGCATCTCTACCTCTACGGCAACGACGGAACGCTTCAGAAGCAACTCACGCGCGGCGATTGGATGATCGATCGGCCGGTCTTTTCAAACACTCCCACGATTGGCGTGGACGAGAAGGGCGGCTGGGCGTACTTCGCGGCAACTACGCCCGATCCCCGCGAGCGCCATGTCTACCGAGTGAAGATCGTGGGCGGCAGTTTCGAGGCTCTTACGCCGCAGTCCGGCTCGCACGGACTTGACCTCTCACCGGACGGCCAGTACCTGCTCGACCAGTTCTCCTCTCTCAACGATCCGCCGGAAACCCGGCTGCTCAAGGCGGACGGCTCACCCGTCGCCACGCTGAACAAGCAGACCTCCCATCTCGATGAATACGCGCTGGGCAAGACGGAACTGGTGGAAGTGAAAGCTTCCGACGGCGCCACTCTTTACGCCCGCCTGGTGAAGCCTCCGGACTTCGACCCGGCGAAGAAATACCCGGTGATCATTGATGTGTACGGCGGCCCGCACGTTCAGTTGATCCAGAACCGTTGGGGATTGACTTCCTTGAGCGACCACCTCTATGCGGAACAGGGCTTCCTCATCTGGTCGCTCGATAACCGCGGCTCCTGGGGACGAGGACACGCCTGGGAATCGAAGGTGTTTAAGAACCTTGGACACTACGAGCTCGAGGACCAGCTCGCCGGTGTGGCTTACCTGAAGTCTCTCCCCTACGTCGATCCTGCCCGCATCGGAATCACGGGTTGGTCATACGGCGGGTACATGACGCTTTACGCGCTCACTCACGCGCCCGAAGTATTCAAGTGCGGCGCGGCGCGCGGCTCCGTGACCCATTGGAAGTTTTACGATAGCATTTACACCGAGCGCTATATGCGCACTCCGAGGGAGAATCCGGAGGGGTACAAGACCGCCTCACCCCTGGAGGTTGCCGATAAGCTGAAGGCTAAGGTCCTGCTGATTCACGGCACCGACGACGACAACGTGCACATGCAGAACACTTTGAACTTCGTGGAAGGACTCGTCAAAGCGCGCGCGCCTTTCGAGCTTTACATCCAGCCGGGAGAGCGACACGGATTCGGCAGCGAGGCTGCGAGGCTTTACCTCGCCCAACGGATGCTGGAGTTCTTCAAGCAGAATCTGCAATGATGGATATGCGAAGATGAGGATGCGGCCCTGTCTCTCGGGGAGAGACTGCCTCTAACCACTGAAATCGGTTTCACGCCAAGGCGCGAAGTACGCAAAGGTCGCAAAGAAGAAAGCACAATTCACTTTGCGTTGCTTTGCGGCTTTGCGTCTTGAGGTGTTTTGTCTTTCATTTCATTCTCAGGGTTGCGGCCTGCCAGCTTGCAAACTCTGCTGCAAAAACCCGAGCACCTTGGGGATGGCGTCCAGCGAGGATTGCGCGTCGCCTTCGACGTTCCCGCCCAAGTTCTGCTCTCGTCCCGAGGTGGGGTTCACGACCCCGCTGTGCCGTGTCGGGACAATCTCCGGCCGGCCCGCCCGGTGCCCCGCATGGTCGTATTTCAGATGTTCGACGGGGTACGCGAAATGAGACTGTTTCAGCCGGGCCACCACCTCGTTGGCCATCATCGTCGACGGCCATACTCCATCGGCTTCTCCTGAGATCAACAATACCGGCCCATGCGTGTGCTCGACGGCGATTGCAGCGCTCATTAGGGCCGTGGGGTTATTCAGAAAGCGCGGAAACACAAACGAGAGCGGTTGTCCTCTCCACGTCCAGGCGTAAGGGACGCGTGTGTTACCGCAGCAGGCCGCGATGCGCACGTTCGCCGGCACATAAGCCACTACCGCCCGAATCTGCGGGTACATTGACCCCAGTTGCAACGCCAGTTCTCCGCCGCGCGAAGTTCCCATCACCGCTATGCGGTCCGAGGCGATCTCCGGCCGCTGCATCATCCAGGCGAGGGCGTTGCCGAAATACTCCAGCGGGATTCCCTCCAGCAGAGGCGGCAGGTCCTCGTACCGAAAGTAAGCCAGAGCCAGCGCTGCATAGCCACGCGAGGCTAACCAAGCGGCTTTGCCCGGCATCAGCCCTCCCTCGGACCCTCCCAAGACCAGCACGCCGGGATGCGGCCCACTCGTGCCGGGCAGAAAAAGGACGCCGTGAAGTTGCCCGTCGAGCTTTATGCGCTGCACTCCGTCAGCGATCCTCTTCTGCTCGAGTTGTGCCTTCGCCACTTCCTGGCCATCGCTGGCCAATCGGAATTCAATGACCTGGGCCTCCCAGTTGCGCGGAGGCCGATACGCGGCCACATGCTTCTCCGCCGGCTTCATGGACCAAACCAGGCCCATTGCGGAGACACCGCGATACGAGCCCTTCGCGGGAGCTTGAAGCGAGGTGTCGACCACACCTTGCCCGTCCGCGACAAACTCCGCCTGGGAAGCCCAAGCATGAGACTCGCCATCCACGAGTTCCGCCTGAATGGAAACGCGTTGGTGGGGCTGCAACCCCGTGGCGCGGACGGCCGGCGTTTCGTCCACCAATGCCTTATTGGGATTGACCTCCAGGTTTTGCGCGAAGCCCGCAACGACACCGCTAGTCCCGAGGAATGCGACCAGGGCAAATTTTTGTAGCATGAACCTCCAATACAAGGACACGGAGCGGTCGAGTTGGCGCGGGATCTCAGCCTTCACTTTTGTCTTCCTGCTCCAAAACCAGCAGCCGCGCTTCGTGGTCAAGCACAATGGCGCGGATGTAGCGACCCAGGGTGCGAATTTCATTCTCTGTCTTAGCTTGCATCTGAGCAATCAATTCGACCGAACGGGTCAACGTTGCAAGCTGTTCCTCAATGGTCATGGCCGTTTCCTCATTTAGAATAGCCGGATCGAAAGCCCTTTGGAACCCAAGCGGGGCCTTCATTCGATCTCGAAATCTAAAATCTGACATGACAAAGAGATGCAGGCCGTATTTCGGTTCTGCGTCGTCCAACCGTCAATCGACAATCGTGACGCTGCCGGCATCGCCATCCAGGCTGATGCGCTGCCCGCTGTGGAGACGTTCTGTTGCCAGGCCCGTCCCCAGGACGGCGGGGATGTGGTACTCGCGCGCCACAATCGAGCTGTGGCTAAGCGGGCCGCCCACATCCGTGACCACGCCGGAGGCAAGCGCGAAGAGCGCCGTCCAGGCGGGGGTGGTGATCTTAGCGACCAGGATATCGCCCGGCTGCATCTGTTGGAACTCGTCGGGTCCGTGAAGCACTCGGGCAATGCCGCTGACGCGGCCGGGGCTGGTGCCAATCCCTTTGATCATCTCTCCCGCGGTCTGGCCCGTGCGGGCCGGCATCCAGCGGCTGAAGTCAATGCCCATCAACCTGGTGCGGTCCCTGACGGGCAGAGCCACGGGCGGGGTCGCCTGGCGCTCGTGCTCCTGCCTGGCTCGGCGCTCGGCCACGACGCGAGCGTAGTTATCCGGCGGCCGGCCTGCATCGAGGGCGGCTGCTGCCGCCCGAACTTCATCGCATTCCAGGCAGAATACATCATCGGGCCGCTCAAATGCGCCCGCGGCGACCATCCGCCGGCCAACTTCGCGCAGCATGCGGCGCAGGATCGGCCAGCCCAGCCCCACATCGGCAAGAGCATCCTCGCGCAGCGGAGCATAGAGCTGGGCGGTTCGAACCAAAGAGCGGAAGATTCGCAACCGGAGGCCCTTCAGGCGAGCCAGGGTATCTTCGGTGGCTTGCAGCCGCGCCCGCGCCGCAGTCGCCTGCCGTTCATAAGGATTGCGCGCCTGCCCTGAGAGAAAGTACTTGAGCGTTTCCAGCAGCGGCGCGGGGTCGTCGGCGGGGACGGGCGAGGCGAAATCGAGATCGTAGACCGCGTGGCCGAAGCGCTCGAGGTGCTGCGCGAACCGGGTTGCGAACTTGCGCCCTCCGTTCGCGTCAGGAATGGGTGTGAGGGTGGAAGCGAAAGCCTGCGCAATCTTCCCGCTCGAGGTGTGCGCCAGGTGGTCGACCAGCCCAGGCTGTGTGCGCGCCCAGGCGGCCAGATCATATAGCGATTTCTCAGCCTGGATGGGCGCGCTGTCAAACCCGAGCAAGAAGGTCAACGCCATCGGATCGCCTTGACGCTTGACCAGGCGGTCGTAAAATGTCGCGAACGCAGGCTCGCTCAGGAACGCGCAAGGCAGAATGCCGCTTTGGATGGTTGTGTAATAGCCGGCTGCCGCTTTCACAATCTCTCGCGCACCCGCGAGCAGATCGGTTGCCGTTGTCGCGGCCAGGTCGCGCGCCACCCACGCGCCGACGACGTTCGAGTAGTGCGGTCGCGCGTCATCTGCCCAGCGCGTTCGCCCCGAGCGCAACAGCGGAACGAAACCGCGAAGCAGCCCGATCATAGCAAAGGCGAGTTTCGCCGATTCCCAGGCGCTAAAGCCGAACTCGGTATAGGCGTAGTCGTTGATGGTCTGCAGACGGAATTTCTCAGTCAGCCCGCGATCGAATCCTATCGTTTGCACCAGCGCTTGCAGCGCTTCGTTCCAGATGGGTAGTGCGAGCGTGGCGAAGAGCGGTGAAAGCGGATTCGGCAGCAACTCAATGACGCTGTTGCGCCCGTACTGCCCGCCGGCGCGAGGCAGCTTCCATTCAAGCGTGGTGCGCGGCACCGGCAGGGCGGTGATCGGGCGGGCCTGGAGGATAAAGACTCGCCCGCCGCTGATCGCCCATTCGATATCCATTGGCTGCCCATAGAGTTGCTCGATCTTGGCGCCCAGGCGCGCCAACTCCGCGGCTTGCGCTGGATGCAGGGCGGCCTGCTTGCGTTTTTCAGCGGGCACGGGCTCTTCGCGGGTTCCTCCCGGCACGCGCACCGTCATGACTTCTTTCACGGCGATTTCCTGTGACACAATCTCACCCGTCTGTTTTGCGACGGTGATGGTGTCGGGCGTAACTTGACCGCCCACGATCGCCTCACCCAGTCCCCAGGCCGTGTTGATCATGATCTGGTCGCGCGCGCCGGTGAGCGGATTGGCCGTGAAGAGGATGCCCGCTACGTCCGCCGGAACTAACTGCTGCACCACGACCGCGATGCTGACGCTTTCCGGACGAATGCCGTGCTGCAAGCGGTAGCTAAGGGCGCGCGCCGTCCACAGCGAACCCCAGCAGCGCTTAACGGCGGCGAGCACCTCGGCGCCGCCGCGTTCATTAAGATAGGTTTCCATTTGCCCGGCAAAAGACATTCCCGGCAGGTCTTCCGCGGTCGCGGAGGAGCGCACTGCAACCGGCGGATCGTCTCCGCCCAGTTCGTTGTAAGACTGCTCGATCAGCGCGGCGAGGTCCTCGGGTATGGTGCTTTTCTCAAAGAGGGCCAGGATTTGTGCCGAAGCGCGCTCAAATGCTGTTGGATCGTCGGAGCCGGTTTGTGTCGCGACGGACAGAATCTCCTCGTCGATACCGTTAGCGTTCACAAAGCGGCGATAGGCGTTGGTCGTGATATGAAAGCCCGCCGGCACGGGCAGGCCGGCCGCCGACAAGCGCGCCAGTGAAGCGCCCTTGCCGCCCACCAGTTCCAGCGTCGCCTCGGGGCTATCCAGTTCGAGAATGAGCGGACTGGTTTGAATTGAACTCATTTCGTTATACCTCCACCTGCACGGCCGAGCGCAGTCTAGCACAGTTTTCAAGGTGCGTGTTGTGTGCATTGTCGTGGGCGATGTTATACTTTTCGCGTGAACTTCTGGCGCAACCTGCGATATACGCTGCGGGTGCTGGGCAAGAATCCCGGCTTCCTGTGTGTGGCGGTGCTGTCGCTGGCGCTGGGAATCGGCGCCAACACCGCCATCTTCTCACTCCTCGATGCGCTGCTTTTACGCGACCTCCCTGTCCGGCACCCAGAGAGTCTTGTTGAGCTTTCGGTGGTCCGCCGAGGCAGCAAAATCATGTTCTCGTTTCCGATGTTTCGCGAGATTGAGCGCGGGCAAAAGGTTTTTTCGGGTCTGATTGGCTGGAGTTTCGGCGCAGCGACCAATGTCGAGATCAATGGCGTGCTCTCGCAGGCGGAGGTGCGCTCGGTCACCGGGAATTATTACTCCGAGTTAGGCGCGACGCCCCTTCTGGGACGCCTGCTGGCGCCGGAAGATGTAAACCTGGCAGGGGCCGGGACCTCGCCGGTGGCCGTGCTCAGCTATGACTATTGGCAACGTCGCTTCGGTGGGGCCTCGGACGTCGTGGGTAAACAGATAGCGATCGACGGCCAGCCCTTCACCATCATCGGCGTGTCGAAAAGGTGGTTTACAGGAATGACCACCGGTGAGGCGCCCGACATTACGACCCCGATGAAGGCTACCGACAATCGCGCCATGCTGTGGGTGTTCATTACCGGCCGTCTGAAGGACGGTGTCAGCGTCACGCAGGCGCGAGCCCAACTGCAATCGTTCTGGCCGGAGGTGCTGCGTAAGACAGCTTCGACCGAAACACCCGGCCTGCGCCGCCAACTCTTCTTCTCAATGGCCTTGGATGTATCCCCTGCCGCCACAGGTGTGAACGCTTCGTTGAGGTCCCATTTCACGCGTCCGCTCTACGTGCTCATGGGCATTGTGGGACTAATCCTCCTGGTCGCCTGCGTGAATCTGGCGAGCCTGATGCTGGCGCGCGCTGCCACGCGCAGCCACGAAATGAGCGTGCGCGTGGCGCTGGGTGCGAATCGCTGGACGCTCGCCCGCCAGGTATTGACGGAGAGCCTGGCGCTCTCCGCTTTGGGCGCGATGCTGGGGCTTGCCTTTGCCTACTGGGGGAGCCGCCTACTCGTCACGTTTCTGACGGAGGGGTACCTCACACCGGTCGTCCTCGATCTCCGGCCTGACTGGCGCGTGCTCTCAGTGACTGCGCTCGTGGCCCTGGTGACTGGAATCCTCTTCAGCTTGGCGCCCGCATGGCGCGCGTCGCGCGAAGATCCCGCTTCTGTGATTCAGCAGACTACGCGCAGCCTGGCAGGTGGCACGGGAAAGCTGGGCAAGGCGCTCATCGTTACCCAAGTGGCCCTCTCGCTTGTAGTTCTGCTGGGGGCCGGTCTATTGGTGCGAAGCTTCCGGAAGTTGTGCGCCATCGATCCGGGACTCGAGCAAGGCGTGCTCGAGTTGAGCCTCGTTCCCAGGCCGGGCGGCTATCAGAACCTGGAGATGACAGGCTACCGCCGGCAGCTTCTCAGTCGAGTCTCGAGCCGGCCGGGCATCCTTTCTGCGGCGTTCGCAGATGTTTCACTTCCTGCGCAGGAAGGGTGGGGCGACACGGTTTCCACCATGGCTGGAGCATCCAGCCCGGACGCCGGAGTGAAGGCCACCGAGGCGACGGTTTCGCCAGGTTTCTTCTCGACCCTCGGAATAAACCTAATTCGTGGCCGCAATTTTGAAGATACTGACGACGAGCATCACCCGCACGTTGCCATCCTCAGCAGCAATCTTGCGGCGCGGATTTTCCCCTCGGGCAATGTCCTCGGCCAGCGCATTCGCTTCGGCTTCATGCCGCAATACCAGAATCTCGAAGTAGTCGGAATCGCCGCTGATTCACGACTCTTCGATCTCCACGAGGCGGCTCCGCCGGTGATTTACGTTCCCACGCTTCAATATTCCGATTCAATGCAGTTCGGGCATCTGTTCTTGCGAACGCGCGGCACTCCCGACGCGTTGGCTAAAACGGTCGCGTCGGAAATTCAGTCCCTCGGGCATGAATATCCATTAAGCGCGAAATCCATTCCGCAGGAGGTCAGCCAGGCGCTGGTGGAGGAGCGGGTCATTGCCATGCTATCGAGTTTCTTCGGAGCGTTGGCGCTCCTGCTGGCTTCGATAGGTTTGTACGGGCTGATGTCCTACGCCATTACCCGGCGTACGCGTGAAATCGGGATTCGCATGACGCTGGGCGCAGGGCCGGCCACGGTTCTCGGCGGCGTCCTGCGAGAAGTGCTGGCGCTGGTTCTGATGGGATTAGCGCTGGGCGTTCCGTGCGCGCTGGCCGCCAGCCGCCTCCTGGCCAGCATGCTTTTCGGGCTCTCGCCGCACGACTTGCCCACTCTCGCCGGCGTCGCGCTTCTGCTCGTCGTGGTGGCGCTGGTCGCCGGCTACCTGCCGGCGCGCCGGGCCTCACACATCGATCCCATGACTGCCGTGCGCACGGAATGACAGATCCTCAGGGCGGCCACGAGGACAGCCCCTGCGGCCCTATTTCGCCACGCTTCGGAAGGCCCAGAAAAGCGTTGCGACAAATGAAGCTTCAATCAGGTTTTTGGTGTAAACTCGGTCCGACCGGGGATTCCAGAATGCGCACTCCCGGGGAGGAAGGGACAAACTATGGAACGCCTCCCAGAGCTACTGCGACCTGCTCATTTCATCATCTTCTTCTACTTTTTCTTGTTCGTCTTTGCCTTGAACATTCTTGCGGTTTTCCTGCTGTACACGGATTTCGAAAGGGTTCCTCGCAACTTCCGGAAGCTCGAGCCCGGCCTGGTTTGGCTGCTGCTGATTCCTTGTTTCAATCTGGTTTGGAACTTCTTTGTCTTCCCCAGGCTCACCGACTCATTCAAGGCGTATTTCGATTCGATCGGAGACACCTCGGTGGGGAACTGCGGGCGGGACTTGGGGTTTGGGTATGCCATCGGTACAGCGGCTTCTGCGATTCCGTTTGTCGGCTGCCTCACCGGAATCGTCTCCCTGGTTCTGTTAATTTTATTTTTGGTAAAGGCGAACGAGCTGAAGAACCGAATACCCCGCACTGCCTGAACTCGAGGGTGTCCAGGTGATGAAGACGATCAAACTATTGCAGCGAGGCGCGGGCCTGGCACTGGCGGCCAGCGTCCTTATACCGGCCTCACGACTTCCCGCAACGTCTCTCTGCCCTTTCCGGATGCTGACGGGATTCCCTTGCCCGGGTTGTGGCTTGACGCACGCCTTCTGCAATATCTCGCACGGGCATTTCAAGATGGCCTGGCAGGCAAATCCATTTGGATTCCTGTTCTATGCGCTGGCCATTGTATTCGTCGCCTGGCCATGGCTGCGGGCGAGATTCCCGGGGATAGAAGTTGCAATGGGCCGCACGCGGGCACTGGTGTGGGCCCCGGCTTTGCTGATGGTAGGAATGTGGGTTTATGATGTGGCGCGGATTGCCCGGCTTTGATCGTGGCTGCTGTAGCGCTGACCTTCAGGTCAGCATCGGCTGCTGACCTGAAGGTCGGCGCGACGTCATAATCCGCAAGAGGAGAATGAACGATGCGTTCTCAGCGTACAATTCAGTTCATACTATTAGCGGTTGCCCTCTGTCTCGTTCCTCGCTCGATCTCCACCTCGCAAACGACGGGGGAAGATCTGGTGAACCACCTCTGGAAAGCCTGGTGGATCACGCATCCCGACGGGCCGCAGCGGGAGTTTGGGGTTTTTCATTTCCGCAAGACCATCACACTGGACTCCGTTCCGCAGCGCTTTGTGATCCATGTGAGCGGCGACAACCGCTATGAGCTCTTCGTGAATGGCGAACGCGTGCTGGCTGGCCCGGCGCGCGGCGATCTGGACCACTGGCGTTACGAGACCCTCGACATTGCTTCGCACCTTGCAGCGGGTCGAAACGTTCTGGCTGCCGTGGTGTGGAACTTCGCCGAACTGGCGCCTCAGGCGCAGATGATGAACGAAACCGGGTTAATCGTTCAAGGTGACGGCAGTGCGGAAGAGATCGTGAACACCGGGCGATCCTGGAAGGCCTTCAAGAGCCAGGCCGAGCGCATGATCCGCCTGGACGCGGGCAGGATCGGCGGCTACCTGGTGACGGGGCCGGGCGAGGAAGTGGACGGCGCGAAGTATCCCTGGGGATGGGAAACCAAGGATTTCGACGACTCCAATTGGGTGGCGGCAAAGCCGCTCACTAAAGGCGGTCCGCGCGGAATCAAGGACACTCCTTCGCGCTGGATGCTGATTCCGCGAACCATTCCCTTAATGGAAGACAAACTCGAGAGATTCTCTCGAGTGGCCCGCTCGAGCGGGGTCGAACCCCCGGCGGAATTTCTCCAGGGGACAAGTCCCGTCACCGTGCCGGCGAATTCAAAGGCCTCGCTGCTCTTCGATCAAAGTTACCTGACTACCGGGTATCCGGAGCTGGTTACCAGCGGCGGACGGGGCACGAACCTCAAGCTGACCTACGCCGAGGCACTTTACAAGGGGCGTGAAAAAGGCAATCGGAACGACATCGAGGGCAAGGAAATCCGCGGCATCGAGGACCGCTTCCATCCGGACGGCGGCCAGCGCCGGATGTTCCGGCCACTCTGGTGGCGCACTTTCCGATACGTGCAACTGGATGTCCAGACCGGTGACGAGCCGTTGGTGATTGAAGACTTCAGGTCACGCTTCACCGCCTACCCCTTCCAAATGAAAGCCAGCTTCGAGAGCGACGATGCCCAACTCGCAAGAATCTGGCAGGTGGGCTGGCACACGGCGCGGCTCTGCGCGCACGAGACATATATGGACTGCCCGTATTGGGAACAACTTCAATATGGCGGCGACACGCGCATCCAGGCGCTCATTTCACTCTACATGACGGGCGACGACCGCCTGGTGAAGAACGCCATCAAATCGCTGGACGAGTCACGCACACCGGAAGGCTTGACCCAAAGCCGCTATCCGTCGTTTTTGCCGCAATACATCCCGCCGTTCTCGCTCTTCTGGATCGGCATGATGCACGACCTTTGGTGGTACCACGGCGATGTGGATTTCTTGCGTGGTTACTTGCAGGGTGTCCGCGGCGCGCTGAGCTGGTTCGAGCGTGGACTCACGCCTTCGGGATTGCTGGGGCGCCTGGAATGGTGGAATTTTGTGGATTGGCCGCCGCAATTTGAAGATGGCGTGCCCGCACAGGAAAGCAACGGCCAGTCCTCCATGCTCAGCCTGCAGTTTGCCGCCGGGCTGCGCAATGCTGCGGACCTCGAAGATTCCTACGGCAGCAAGGAACAGGCGGCTCACGACCGGGCGCTTGCCTCGAAGATCGCTGCGGCAGTTTACCAAAGCTGCTGGGACCCGGCGCGGAAGCTTCTGGCCGACACCCCTGCACACCAAGTATTCAGCCAGCACGCCAATATCCTGGGAGTGCTCGAGGACTCAATTCCCCCCGCCGGGCAACGGGCGGTGATGAAGACCGTGCTGGCGGATTCCAGCCTGATCCAAGCTACTTACTACTTCCGTTTTTACCTCTTCCGGGCCATGAAAAAAGTGGGCTTGGGAGACGAGTACATTGCCCAGTTGCGCCCCTGGCGCGAGATGCTGGCGCTTGGCCTGACCACCTGGGCTGAGAATCCCGAGCCCACGCGCTCTGATTGCCATGCCTGGAGCGCTCACCCTAACTTCGACTTGCTGGCCACGGTTGCCGGTATCGAACCGGCGGCGCCTGGCTTCCGCGAGGTTGCCATCGAACCCCACCTGGGGCCGCTCGAGCAGCTTAAGGCCACCTTGCCTCACCCGGCTGGAGAGATCGTTGTGTCCTACCAAAGAAAAGGACAAGGATTGGCTGCGGACGTGACTTTGCCCGGGAAGCTTTCGGGTTGGTTCGTTTGGAACGGTAAGAAGACCGCGCTGCATGGTGGCCCGCAACACATTGAGATGTGAGGAGCATCGGGCGACTCACTAGTCCGTTGAAGAAGTAAGCCCGCGGAGCGGGCGTAAGAATGTAGCCCACGGCGTAAGCCGTGGGTCGGGTCTCAGGCCCTCTCCCCCTTCCCCCTCCCCCGCCGGGCGGGGGAGGGGGAACAAAAGGGGGCGGGGGCCGTTAATCCCAGGGCTTGCGCCCTGGGCTACTATCTGTCGCCCCTGACGGGGCTAGCGACTCGCATCACTAATCACCGGATCACCCGATCAAGGAGGGCTGCCATGTGGATACTTAGGCGCACGTCAAAGCCTTGGCGCCGGATTCTACTGTTGATGTTGCTGCTGCTGGTCTGGGCCGCGCGGGGGCGTTGGGCTTGGCCGAAGGAGGGTTCCATGACCGTGAGCGTGGGTCCTGCGGAAGCGGATGTGGTCGGCTCGGATAATGTCGCATTACAAAAAGCTGTTGACCGCGTGGCGGCTGCCGGCGGTGGAACCGTTCTGATCAAGGCTGGAACTTACACGCTCCATAACTCCCTGCGGCTTGCCAGCCATGTCACCCTGCGAGGCGAAGGGCCGGAAAAGACCATATTGAAAAAAGCGGCGGGAATCAAAAGCAAACTGGCGCTGGACGCCGACTACGGAGAATTCGTCGCCACGGTTGAAGACGCGCGCAGTTTTGCTCCCGGCATGGGGGTTACGATTCTGGACAAGGTCTCGCCTTCCGGCTGGACACCCAGCGTGCGCACCATCGTCCGCGTCGAGGGCCAAACGCTTTACTTCGATAAGTTCCTGCACATGGACTATTCCGTCGCCAACGGCGGCGTGGTTTTCAATACCTTTCCCCTCATTGCCGGATATGAGGTTGAGGACGTGCGCGTTGAAGAATTGACGGCGGATGGGAACCGGGCGACGAGCCAAGTGCTGGACGGCTGCCAGGCCGGGGCCATCTATTTCTTCCATTCCCAGCGACTGACGATCCGGAACTGCGTGGCGCGTGATTTTCCCGGTGATGGTATCAGCACTCAATTTGTGGAAGATCCGGTGGTGGAAAATTGTGAGGCTTATAGGAATGCAGCGTTGGGCATCCACCTGGGGACCGGCGCGCTGCGCGGCCTGGTCCGCTTTAACCGCGCCCATGATAATGGCGAAGATGGCCTGTACCTTTGCTGGCGGGTCCAACACGCGCGTTACGAAATGAACCAATCCTGGAACAACGGCCAGGATGGAATTTCCCTCGGGCACAAGGACACGGACAACGTCTTCTTCAAAAATGTGGTGTCCGGCAACGGACGCGCCGGAATCTTCTTCCGCGACGAGTTGGAAAGCAACGCGGCCAGCAGAAACACCTTCACCGACAACACCGTGGAAGCGAACGGGCGCCCCGGCGGCACGGGCTACGGGATTCGTATTGACGGTACTACTCGCGACCTCGAGTTCTTCTCGAATACCATCCGGGGAATGCGCAAGGGAGATCAGTCCATCCAAACGGTCGGCCTCTACCTCGGTCCGAGGACGGACGGCATCGTTTTCGCCCGCAATGTCTTCGAGCACAATTTGAATAAGGCCGTGGTGGATGAGTCGCAAGGAACCCACAACGAGTTGCAGGACACGGGGGACTAGCGAAGGCAGGTAGGCAGATGGGCAGATGGGCAGATCGGCAGAGCGGCAGGTAGGCAGATGGACGAAGAAACTGTGGCGATTCAAAGCAAGATAAGGTCGTATCGAGACCTGCGAGTCTGGCAAGCGGGGATGGACTTAGCAGAGGCTTGCTACGTGCTGACGAAGCGTTTTCCCAAAGACGAACTGTTCGGCATGACCGCGCAGATTCGCAGGGCGGCTACGTCAGTGCCGGCTAATATCGCGGAGGGCTATGGGAGAAACAGCAGAGGCGAATACGGGCAGTTTCCGCGGATCGCACAAGGCTCTCTCAAGGAGCTCGAAACCCACGTGTTGCTTTCCACCCGCGTTGGATTGTTGGTGCCGTCCGAAACGAAGAACGTCTTGGAACAGTGCGACCATTTGGGAAGGATGTTGCACCGGCTAATCCGGTCCCTCCAGGCCGCCTAATCATCGATCCTCTTTCTACCTGCCGATCTGCCCATCTGCCCACCTGCCGACCTGCCCATCTGCCTACTGCCGACCTGCCGTCCTGCCGGCCTGCCCCTATACCCCAGGCGATATGAAATCCGGTCGCTGGCCGAGCAGACCAAGCGTGCGATTTCCGGCATGCGCTGGACGGAGAGTCGCGTCGCAGGTCCGGCCACGCTGAACGCTGCAATAACACCCCCAGTATGGTCGAAGACCGGACCGCCTACCCCAATCATCCCCTCCATTGTTTCCTCCAGGTCCAATGCATAGCCCTGCTCGCGTATCCGATCGAGATCCTGCCTCAGGCTCGCCAGATTCGTAAATGTCTTGGAAGTGAAGCGGTGAAAGCCTGAGGTGCGCGCGATTTGGGTCATCAGGCCGCGGGGTTGATACGCCAGGAGTGTTTTGCCCACGCTGCTCGAGTGCAAGGGAGCGGCGTCTCCCAGACGCACGTCGACGCCATCGGGTTGGGGATCGCCGTACGATCCCACTACAATGGCCTGAGTCTTCACGAGAATTGCCAGGTGGACGGTTTCTTCGGTTTGGACGGCGAGGTCCTCCAGGAAAGGTTCGGCGACCTGTCGATAGTCAAGGCGACTCAGAACTCCAAGGCCCATCCGCAATACCTTGAAGCTGAGCTGGTAACCGCGCGCGCCCGGAACTTCTTCGATATACCCTTCCCTGAGCAAGGTCGCGACCAACCGGTGGACGGTAGTGACGTGAAGGTGCAGGTGGCGAGTTAATTCCGTCAGCGTATAAGCCGGCCGCTCCTCCTCCGCCAGAGCTTCCAGAATGTTCAGGGCCTTAACCAAGGACCTGACGTTGTAGACGCGTCCCGCCTCGATGGGTGTGGGTTGAGCTTTTTTCATAGGGTGAGAATTACGGCAGGAGGCGCCCTGATGTCAAGCGGTTCGAATGGCCCTAATCCATCGATAACGGCAGTTGAAGATGGTGTAGGGGTAGGGCTTGCCCTACCCTCGTTGGCCTAGCAACTCGCCGGGGACGGCAAGCCGTCCCCCTACATTGCTGCCTACCTGCCCATCTGCCTATCTGCCCATCTCGTGCCCACAACCTGCTATAATTCACGAGCGTGGCCCAAACCAACTCGTCGCCCTCCAACTCGGCACAGCGGAAGCGCTACCTGATTACCGGGGCGAAGGGCTTCATCGGCGCGTGGATTGCCAAGACGCTCGTGGAAAGCGGCAACCCGCCCAGCATTTTTGACATTGATCCCGGCTTCCAGCGTCTGAGCACCATCCTGGGGGAGAGTCAGCTCAAAGAGATTAACTTCATTCAGGGAGACGTTACAAAATACGCCGACCTGGATCGCGCCGTTTCGGAAAATGGAATTACCCATATCTTGCACTTGGCAGGCTTGCAGGTGCCCGGATGCGCTGCTGATCCCCTGCGCGGAGCGATGGTCAATGTGATCGGCACTCTCAATGTCTTCGAAGTAGCGCGGCGGAGACGGGACCTGGTGCGGCGCATCGTTTATGCCAGTTCCGCGGCGGTTTTCGGTCCCGAGGAGTTCTATGGCGGCGAGACGGTTCAGGAGGGCGCGCCCTTGCTGCCGGGAACACACTACGGCGTTTTTAAACAGTGCAACGAAGGCAACGCGCGCGTCTACTTCCTGAACGACGGCATCCCGAGTGTGGGCATTCGTCCTTGGGCGGTTTACGGGGTGGGCAGAGACATCGGGATAAGCTCCGGACCGACGAAAGCCATCAAGGCCGCCGTTTTGCGCCGTCCGTTCGTTATCGGCTTCAGCGGCGCGGTCGATTTGCAGTACGTCCGGGACACGGCGCGGATCTTCATCCGCTCTGCGGAGCGCGATCTCGAAGGCGCCAAAGTCTATACCCCGCGTGGGAGCGTGGTGCGCGTAGAACGGTTTATCCGGACGCTGGAAGAGCTACTTCCCGAGGCCCGGGGACTCATCGAGGCACGCGGCAATAAACTGCCCATTGCGCCCGACCTCGACGACAGCGCCTTGCGCCACGACTTGGGAGAGGACCTGCACACTCCCCTGGAAGAAGGGATAAAAGAAACGGCGAGCATTTTTCAGCGGCTAGAGCGGGAAGGACGTCTCGAGACCGACGACATTGATTCCTAGGGCCCGTCCCGCCCCTTGCCACGCTGCCCTCTCCCCCTTGGGGGAGAGGGTGGACCGCAGCCGGCGCTTTCTTCAGTCCGTCAACTGACGGAGACGGGTGAGGGGGTTCGCGCCAAGTTTGACATTGAGGAGAATAACGGGGCTGGCGCAGAGCGAAGCTCTGCGCCCACCTGAGCTGTAATGCATCAAGACCGCAAAGCTTCGCTCTGCGCCAGCCCCGGCTTTTGGCTGTCATGCGTGGACTCGCTCGCTTCCGTAGCAATGGAGGATGAGACAGAGGAAATGCCAATAGCCGTGTATTTCCAAAACATCGACGGAACGCAAAGATATGGGGTTATGGCGGATGGCTACAGGGATTTGCGCTGGCCTATTGGAGATGCGTCGTTTCCACTTTTGCAGTATGTGGACCCATATGGCGATGCAGTGTTCAAACGCGCGCAGATGCCTGAGGTGCTCAGAGAGCTGGACGTCCTTATGAATCGCTGTTCGGATGAGCACTCTAAGGCGTTGCTCCGGCAAGTCCAGGAGTTGGCTAAAGGGTGCCAAGATTCTCCTCACACATACCTCCGATTTGTCGGAGACTAAGAGTTGGTAGCACGCATCTGCACTCCGAGGTCTGCGGCTTATCACCGTCATGCAGGGACGAACCGAGAATCTAAGAATCGCGTCCGCGCCACTCGCTTTGAGCCCCGAAGGGGCGAGCTAACACAGCCCAGGCCAGCGGCCTGGGTCGGGAGTCCGCAATACTGGGTATTTGTAAGCCCTGAAGGGGCGTAATAAGGCAGGAGATCGACCGCCACCGCATGCCCGCGCAGATCCGTGCGGTATTTCGCCCCTTCAGGGCTTGCCGCGAGAAAGAGACTATTCCAGGACCCAGGCCGTTGGCCTGGGCTGTGGTAGGTCGCCCCTTCGGGGCTTGCCGCGAGAAAGAGACTGTTCCAGGACCCAGGCCGTTGGCCTGGGCTGTGGTAGATCGCCCCTTCGGGGCTCATTTTGGAGAGTTCCACTTATGCAAACGACGACCGATAGCTCGAATCCCCAATCAGCGCCACGGCTGTTTATGGCGGGATGGACGGTGCCGTTTGTATTGGTAACGGCGCTCTTCCTGCTCTGGGGTATTCCGAGCAATATGAACGACATTCTGATCAAGCAGTTCATGAAGTCGTTTGAGATGACACGCCTCAAGGCGGGCCTGATCCAATCGGCTTTCTATATGGGGTACTTCCTGCTTTCCATGCCTGCCGCCTTGGTGATGCGAAAATACGGGTACAAGGTGGGTCTGGTGACGGGCCTGTTCCTTTACAGCGCCGGCACCATGCTGTTCTGGCCGGCCGCACATGTGCGGCTTTATAGTTTTTTCCTCGTTGCGTTGTTCGTGATCGCCAGCGGCGCGGCGTTTCTCGAAACCGGCGCGAATTCCTTTATTGCGCTCTTAGGCGATCCAAAAACCTCGGAGCGGCGCCTGAATTTCTCGCAAGCTTTCAATCCTCTCGGGGCAGTGACGGGTGTGCTGGTTGGAACGATTTTCATTTTTTCAGGGGTCGAGCTGAAACCCGCGCAGGTCAGCGCGTTGAGGACGGCGGGCAAGTACGATGCGTACCTTGCGACGGAAACCATGCGCGTTGTGACGCCCTACCTCGTGCTGGGCACGGTGGTGTTTATCTGGGCGTTGCTGATCATCCGAACCAGGTTTCCCAAAATCGCCGATGAAGCGGAACCCGAAGGTAGCCGCCGGCACGGCAGGTTCAAAGACCTGTTCCACCACCGCCACTTCGTTCTAGGAGTGATCGCTCAGTTTTTCTATGTCGGCGCGCAGGTGGGAACCTGGAGTTACTTCATTCAGTACATGCAGGATTACACCCGCCAGCCCGAGAAAGTGGCCGGCTACTTCCTGACTGGAAGCCTTGTGGCGTTTGGCGCGGGCAGGTTCACGTCCACTTACCTGATGAAATTCTTTCAGCCCAGCCGGCTGATGGGGATTTACGGGTGCGTCAACTTGACGCTGGTGGGCCTGGGGATCCTGTTTCCCGGCTGGGTGGGAGTCTGGGCGTTGTTCCTGACCAGCTTCTTCATGTCGCTGATGTTCCCCACGATTTTTGCCCTGGGCATCAAAGAACTGGGGCCCAATACCAAGCTGGGCGGGTCCATGATCATCATGGCCATTATCGGCGGCGCGGTGGCCACACCCATTATGGGGTTGCTCTTTCAAATGACCCACAGCATGGCGGTGGCCATGATCGTGGTTTTGGTCTGCTACCTCTTCATCACCTATTATGCCTTCGTGGGCTCGAAGGTGCGGGCGCCTACGGTGGTGGAACTGGCGGTGGGGTAGGTTTCGTCGCAGACGGTTCAAGGGAGATTCCGGCCGGCCACAGCGCACGGGCAGCCCTTCCCTGCATAATGCTTGACAATGCCGCCGCCCTCCGGGTTAGGCTACTTATCTGGAGCTTTTGCATTCTCTGGGAGCGCGGACTTTCAGCCCGCTGAGATCGGTCGAGAAGCGGGCTGGAAGCCCGCTCTCGCATCGATGCGGAGGAGCGGGAGGTGATGGGACTCTTGGTCCCTGGCTTGAAATCGGGTTTCTGACATCGAAAAATCGACGAACGATCCGGGAATGTCTATGAAAACAAAGAACACGGTAAAGAAGTCCTGGGCTGGCGCAGACGTTGCCTTTGAACGTCTGCGATGCGCCGAAGGCGCACTCCGCGTGGGCCGCCGGGGATGCCGAACCTGCCCCTTCGGGGCATCGCAGACCCCACACGTCGGGGTCTGCGCCAGCCCCCGCGCTATGATAATTGGCGGAACAAAGCGAGAATGTCTATGAAAACAAAGGATCGGCGCTTGGAGTGCGGCAGCAGAGCTGCCGGCGTGAAACGCGGCGGCTCCAGCTTCCGCCTGCTGGTGACCCTTCCCAAGTGGCAGTTTCGCTGTCGCACTCCAAAATCGGCGGAACAAAGCGAGAATGTCTATGAAAACAAAGGATCGGCGTTTGGAGTGCGGCAGCGGAGCTGCCTCCGTGGAACGCGGCGGCTCCAGCTACTGCCTGCTGACGACCCTTGCACGGCGGCAGCTTCGCAGTCGCATTCCAAAATCGGCGGAACAAAGCGAGAATGTCTATGAAAACAAAGGATCGGCGTTTGGAGTGCGGCAGCGGAGCTGCCGGCGTGGAATCCCGGCGCAAGGCGGGAGCTGGCGCCCCCCACTCCAGGGCGCACTCGGCGCGAGCATTTTCAGGCCGGAGCAGTGAGGAACGTAAATGGAACCGATAGCACTTGAGGACCTCGCGATTGTGATAAAGCCCGGAAAGGACAACGTCGCCGTGGTGACGGCGGAGTTCATCGAGGCAGGGACCGAACTGCGGTACGGCGAGCAGTTGCTCACCGTATCGGGGCGGGCCCTGCGTGGTCAAAGCTTCGCCATCAAGGACATTCCGGAAGGGTCAGCCTTTATCTCGCTGGGCGATCCCATCGGCTTGGCGTCCGTTTCACTTAAGCCCGGCGACCCGGTCAACGAGACGAATATCCAGCGACGGCTGCCCCGCCTGCGGGTGCAATATCGCGATAACCCTCGCCCCACTCCCCTCGACGCTGACCTGTCGCGTCTGACGTTCGACGGCTACCGGCGTCCCGACGGTGGCGTGGGCATCCGCAACCTGATCGGGGTGGTGACTTCCGGAATGTGCTCTTCGACGGAGGTGAAAGAGATCGCCCGGCGCGCTATGGGAGAAATCTACACGCGCCAGAAGTTTCCCAACGTGGACGGCGTGGTTCCCATCGTACACGAGTCCGGCTGCGGCATGCCGGATGGGCACGCGGTCGCAATGTTAAATCAGTGGCTCGTGAACACCCTGCGCCACCCGAATCTCGGCGCGGCTGTTTATATTGACCTTGGCTGTGGGAAGACCTGCGTGGAATGCTCGGCGCCGCTGTTTCAAAATGCCGTACCGGATTATAGCCAGCGCGTGGTGAATATGACCATCCAGCACCTGGGCGGCAGCCGCAAGACGGTCGAGCGCGGGCTGGAAGTCGTCGAGAAACTGCTTCATTACGCCAATGGGTTTAAGCGCCAACCGGCGCCCATTTCAGAACTCATCGTGGGAACGGAATGCGGCGGCTCGGATCGTTGGTCAGGGGTGACCGCCAACCCCGCCGTGGGAGTTGCTTCTGATATGTTCGTGCGGGCCGGGGCGGCGGTCTTTCTTCCGGAGATTCCTGAACTCCAGGGCGCCGCCATGGTGGACCTGGTGCGCCGCGCCCGCACCCGCGCCGTGGGGAAGAAGTTGATGGGGGCCCTGAGGCGCTACGAGGCTTATGTGAAGAAGTTCGGCGAGGATTTTCGCGATAATCCCTCGCCCGGCAACATCAAGGGTGGACTCTACAATATCTACCTGAAATCAAGTGGAGTGAAGGCCAAGGGCGGAACGTCGATCGTTGAGGACCTCATCGATTATGGAGAGTGGCTCGGCGATCGGAAGGGCCTCTACGTTCTCTATACCCCGGGATACGACCATCTCTGCACGCCCGCGCTTTTCCTGAGCGGCGCGCAGGTGTGCCTGTTCACCACCGGCCGCGGTACGGGGATCGGCTGCGCTCTCGGGCCCGTCATGAAGATCGGCTCGAATCCGCAACTCGCCCGGACCTACGAGGATTTGGATATCAATGCCGGCACCATCCTGGAACGCCGGGAGACCACCGAAGAGGTGGGCCGCAAGATCTTTCGGCAAACCCTTGACGTGGCCTCGGGACGTAAGCTTACACGGGCGGAGGAGGCCGGCTTTCACCACGAGTTCAAGATCTGGGAACAGCTCTGGCCGGCGCTGTAGGATTGACGATGGTCGATGGACGATTGACGATTGCAATCAGGAGTCGTGCCGGGTTTTCAATCGACAATCGACAATCGTCAATCGACAATCCTTCAGGCTTGTCTCTCCTCACTGGGCCGGAAGACTTGCGTGAGCAGCACGCCGATTGAAACCAGCGCCACACCCCCAAACACCAGGACGTTCAAATACTCGTGCAGGAACAAGTGTGCGAAGAGCGTGGCCACGAGCGGCGTCAGTGAGGAGAATGCGTACACACGCGCCACAGCCATGAGGCGCAATGCCGTGAACATGCAGTAGATGGCGAGAATTCCGGAAAGCACCCCGCTGGTGAGGAGCGCCGCCAGGGAATGCCAACTCGTCGCGAGCAGAGTCGGCCCGCGGCCCAGCAGGATCAGTCCTGCTAGTCCAACCACCTCGCTGGTCAGGAACTGCAAGAGTATTGCCGTTGATTGATGGGCGCCGCGCAGTTGGCCATCGCGCCACAACACGCCGGAAACGCCGTAGCTGAGCGCCGTGCAGAGGGCGAGGGGGATCGCCCAGTACCAGAGCGGTGACGCGGGATGCCCTCGGGTTTGCCCCCAGGAAAGCGCCACCAAGCCGCCAAAGATCAACACCACTCCCACCACCGCGAAGCGCGGGAGGCGCTCATGCAGAAATCGCCAGGCGATGATCGTTCCCCAGATGACGTACGTTTCTTGTACGGGAATGGTCACCGTCACGCCGCCCATGCGGATGGCGAAATAATAGAGAAACAATCCCAGCGTCGAGAGAGTGCCCGCCCAGATGAACGAGAGAATCGCCCGGCGGCCGATGTAGCGAGCAGAGGACGGCCGCAGTTGGTCCAGGGTGTGGTGCCGCGCCACCAGGAAAAGGCCCAGAAGCAGGCTGGGAAGGCCGCGCAGAAACGGTCCGATCAGAGGGTCGGCGTGAGTGACGCCGAGCCGGTCGAAAATGTTGGCCGAGGCATAACCCAGGACCAACCCGATGGCCCATGGTTCACCGCGGCGGCGTGCATTCTGAGGTTGTGGATCAGCCATTCGTTTCCAGAGCCATCACTGAATGCTTAACAAGACAAACGGTGATTATAAGTCATGTCGGGGCGGTTCGCGAACCGCCCTTACAACGACGAGATTCTGTCTCTTGTAATACCTGCCGCGGAAATGCTAAGATTTCGATGAAAGAACCCGACCTTCGGGGCAGGGTGAGGGAAGGAATGAATTGCGCTCCTTCCCAATTCCCAATCGGCGGTAAAGCCCGCGAGGGGTGGTCCGAAGCGCTCAAGTCGGCGCAAGGCGTCCGGGAGAATTTCCGGACTGAGCGTGGGGGACCTGCAAGCCCCAGGATCCGGTGAAACTCCGGGGCCGACGGTACAGTCCGGATGGGAGAAGGTCAGGACGGATGTGACCTGAAGCGTGAGCGTCTGCCTACCGTCAGATGTGGGTTGCGCGCGCACCCCTTTAGGTGCCCACCGCTGTCCCCTCCTGTTTGCCCCAACCAGAAACTGAGATGTGGAACCAAAGCCTGAAGAGACTCACCACAGAGGCCGCAGAGTTCACTGAGAAGAGCTGTGGTTTTCTCTCTGCGGTCTCGGTGCCCTCTGTGGTGAATGCCCTCTTAGCCACCAGCATAACTTTCCTTCTCTGCGCTACCATCCCGGCTCGCAATCTTCACGCACAGACGTGGAACAGTCACCTGGAGGGAATGGTGCTCGACCAGAGCGGCGCGGCGATTCCAGCGGCCTCGCTCGAGCTTCGCAATCCCGCCACCGGCCAGATTCGGCGGACCCAAACGGACGCGAATGGTTTCTACAGCTTTCCTCTCCTGCCTGTGGGCAGCTACGAATTGGATATTGCCAAGACGGGTTTTAATTCCAGGGTCATCCGAGGCTTAGCGCTGCAAGTCGGCGAGGCGGGGCGGGTGGACATACGGTTGGAAATCGCCCCGGCTCGATCTGAAATCCAGGTGGACGCCCGACCGCCACTGGTCGAAGCGGCTTCGCCCGCCATCGGCGATGAAATTGAGAATCGGCGGGTAGCCCTTCTTCCTCTGAACGGCCGGGAGTTCTCACAGCTCGCATTACTGGCCGCAGGTGCGACTCCTCCCTATCCGAATGGCTCGACGCAGCAGTTCAACACGCCGGCGATGGGTCTGGGTTTTTCCGTTAACGGGCAGCGCTCCGAGCGCAACAATTTCTCTCTCGACGGCGTCACGTTGATGGAGCCTTTTGCTTACAGCCTGACGGTGAACCCCTCCATCGATGCGATCCGAGAGTTCCGCGTCGTCGAGGATTCTTACGGGACCGACCAGGGCGTCACCTCGGGCGCGCAAGTCAACATTGCATCTCGCTCGGGCAGCAACCGCCTTTCAGGCACGGCGTACGAATTCGTGCGGAATAGCGCGCTGGACGCCAAGAACTTCTTCGATGATCCGGCGCTTCCCATTCCCCCCTATCACCAGAACCAGTTTGGAGCCAGTCTGGGCGGCCCGATCCGCCGCAACCGCAGGTTCTTCTTCGCCAATTACGAAGGCCTGCGCATTCTCCAAAGCATAACCAATACTACTTTGCTCCCCACTGCCGCCATCCGCCAAGGTGATTTCAACGGGATTAATCCTGAAACGGGCAGTCCCTTTCCTGCAATTATCGACCCTGTATCAGGCCAGCCGTTCCGAGGCAACTTGATTCCGCTCTCGCGAGTCGATCCGGTGTCCCACGCTATTCTCGATCGTATTCCATTGCCGAACAATACTGCGGCGCCGCCCGGCCAGAACAACGACATCAATGTGGGGCTGCGGAGTGTGACGGCGGACCAGGCCATGGCGCGAATCGACGAAGAACTGACGCCCAAACACCAACTCTTTGGGCGGTTTCTCCTGTTTAATCAAAATCAACTATTTCCTTTTGTGCCGGACTCGTTTGCGAATAATCCCTTCGCGCCGCCTGGATTCGGTACCAAACACGACGACACCGGAAGGAACCTCGCGCTCGGCTTCACGTCAGTCTTTCGGCCTACCCTCATTAACGATTTCCGGTTCGGCTACGCCTACTATTTCGGGACCAAGGAAGCCCAGAACATTCACAGTGGGTTTCTTGAATCGCTGGGAATCACCCGCGCGCCGGGGTCCACCAACGACGGCATTCCAGCCATTGATGTTCCCGGCTACGCGGACATGGGCGACAGCGACATCTTCCAACCCCAAATCCGAAAGGACAACACTTTCCAGTTCACAGATAATGTGGCGTGGGTCAGCGGACGGCACACCTTTAAGTTCGGCGCCGACGTGCGGCGCTATCGCCTCTTCTATCTGGTCGAGGATTTTGGGCAGGGTGTCTTTTCCTTCAGCGACGGCGCAAGCTCGGTTTCCGGCACAGCCTTCTCGGACTTTCTGCTGGGCCGTCCCTTCCTCTCTTACGCTCAGGCGGGAAACTCCGGTGGAAACGACCGCGTGGACTACTTCGGCGCCTACCTTTCCGACGAATTCCACGCGACCCGCCGCTTGACCTTCACCTACGGCCTGCGCGAGGAGTTTTATTCGCCTCCTACCAATGCCGACGGACGCGCCGCGATTCTCGACCCTAGTGACGCGACGCGCTTCATTGTGCGAAATGATCACGATCAGGCATCGGCATCAATTGAAAACCCGCTGATTCAGCGCCTCCAAAGCCTTTATGGGTTATCTTTCATCACTTCTCAGCAAGCCGGCCTGCCACCCTCGCTGATCCGCCCGGATTGGGCGGGCTGGGCTCCGCGTTTTGGTTTCGCTTACGATCTCAGCCAGCGTCACACGACTTCCTTGCGCGGCGGATTTGGCGTCTTCAATTCTCTTGGCGAACTCGACTATGCTTCCGAAACCCGGCTTAGCGCCCCCATCACCGAATTCCTTTTCGGCCTTGACACCTGCCGGTTTTATGGTGCTGGTGCGTGTGGGCAGTCGTTTGCTCCGCCCATCCTCACTTATCCGCTTGCCTACGCGCTTGGTAATTCTGAGCCCACCGCCATCTCTTCGCCACCTAACCTTCGCAACGGCTACGTCTACGAATGGAGTTTGTCAGCCGATCACCAAATTGCGCCCAATACAGTTCTCTCGATCAGCTTTGCCGGCTCCGACGGGCACAAACTTCCCCGCCGCTCGTTGCAGAACCAGGGTGTCCCGAACCTGCCGGACGAGCGGAGGGGCTACCACCCGCAGCCCGGCTCGAATCAGTTTATCCGGGCCACGGATGTTAACTCGAACTACAACGCCTTGGTCGTGCGCTTGGAACGGCGGTTCTCCCACGGCCTCTCGTTTGTCGGTGGCTACACCTTCGGGAAGTCGATTGATACGGCTTCCGGACTCAACGGCACCAATCAGGCTCAGAACGTCTATGATCTGAAGGCCGAGCGTGGCCTCTCAGATTTCGACGTACGGCAGCGCTTCGTTTTCTCGAGCAACTGGCAACTGCCTTTCGGCCCGGGCCGAACTTGGCTGCGCGGCGGGACGGGAGCGCGCGTGCTCGCCAACTGGGACCTGTCCAATATTCTCACGCTTCAATCCGGGCAACCTCTAACAGCCCTGCTGGCCACCGCGCTCAGCGGTACCGACTCGAACGGCACTGACCGGCCCAACACGATCGCCGACCCTGACTTGCCTGCCGGTCAACGCAGGCCTTCGCGCTGGTTCAATACGGCGGCCTTTATTCCTCCGCCCATTTACACCGATAATCTCGGAGCTTTCAGCATCCCTGGCAGCGAGGGCCGGAACGTCATTACCGGCCCCGGACTGGCAGCTTGGGATACGAGCCTAGAACGGCAGATGCGATGGAATGAGCGGTTTGGGATAGTGTTTCGATCCGATTTCTTCAATCTGACCAACCATCCTAACTTCGACCGGCCCGGGCTCATCTACGGAACTTCGAACTTTGGAAACGTCAGCTCCGCGGAAAACTCCCGCCAGATCCAGTTCTCGTTGCGGTTGAACTGGTAGAGCGCATCCTTCAATCGATGATTTTCCCGCTACACTGTTCCTCGATATACTCTGAACATGCCTAAACGAGTGCAGGTCATCCTCAAGGACTCCGAATATCGTCAGATCAGGTGCGCCGCGCGCGCTCATCAAATGTCGGTGGCCGAATGGGTCCGACAGGCACTCATCCAGGCACATCGTCGTGAGCCCTTGGGCGAAGTAAGGAAGAAGTTGGCGGTCATTCGCTCTGCGGCGCGACTGGACTACCCCACGGCTGATATCCACCAGATGCTGGCAGAGATTGAGGCGGGACGCAAATCGACTGCACGTCGCTGATTCCGGTCGGTCCGACCGTCCCCATCTATTCGGTGGGCTCGCCACAGCCCTCGAAAGCGCCGCAAGGGGCTGCTTGCCGGTCATTCATATCTGAGCGCCACCATGGGATCGACTTGCGTGGCGCGGCGTGCGGGCAGATAGCTTGCGGCCAGGGCAATGAGGGAGAGCAACGCCGCGGCGATGGCCAGCGTCAAGGGGTCATAGGGTTTCAGGCCAAAGAGCCGGGAACTTGCCGCCCTGCCTCCGGCAAGTGAAAGCAGCATGCCCACGCCGAGCCCGGCGGCCAACAGCAGTCCGGCTTCGCGAAGGATCATGCGTGTGATCTCGCGCCGTCCGGCGCCCAGGGTCATGCGAATTCCAATTTCATTGGTTCGCCGAACCACCACATAGGACATCACGCCGTAAAGGCCGACGACGGCCAGCAAGGCAGCCAGAACGCCGAAGAAACCCGATAACGTTGCCATCAGTCGCTCGCCTACCAACTCGTCATGAATGATGCCTGGCAACGTTTTGAATTGGATGGAAATGTCCGGGCTCGCCTGGAAGATCGCCTGCTTTATTCTGGAAGCGAGATCGGCCAGAGGGATACGTGATCGAATGAGAATCGGCTGCTCTGGATCCTGGCCTTGAGCGATGGGGACATAGTACAGCGGCGGAAAATCTTCGCGCAGATTCTGATACTTCGTGTTCTTCACCAAGCCGACGATCTCGTACACAACTTGCGGCTCCCCGAGCGCCGCCTTTTGCCAAATCCTTTTGCCGACGGGGTTCGCGCCATTAGCGAACTCGCGGGCGAAGGCCTGATTTACGATCGCCACTTTAGGCGAAGTGGCCGTATCGTAATCGTTGAAATCGCGGCCGGTCAGCAGCGGAGTACCCATGGTTTTGAAAAATCCCGGGCTTACCAAATTGAACCACGGGCTCTTTGCCTGTGATGCGGTGGAGCCTTCCATCCAGACGGTGCGGTTCATCGAGCTGCCGCCGGTTGGAACGATGGCCGCCTGCGCCGCCGAATCCACTCCCGGCATGGAACGAATCCGCTCGAGCAACTCGCGCTCGAGGCCGAACCGGCGTTCGACCGGCAGGTTGAGCTGCGTGAGGTCGAGGTTGGTGATCAGAATGCCCGTGCGCTGAAATCCTAAGTCTACGGTGAGCAGGTTGCGCAGGCTGCGCGTGAATAGCAGCGCGCATACGAGCAGCATAAGCGAAAACGCAACTTGTGAGACCACGAGCCCGCGGCGCAAGCCGAAGCGCTGGCGGTCGGCGGTGAGCCCGCGGTCGCCTGCCTTCATGGCCTCGCCGGGAACGATGCGCGTGGCGCGCAGGGCCGGCATCAACCCAAATAAAACGGTGGCCAGCATCGCCACGGTGGCCGTAAAGGCCAAGACTCGCCAGTCCGGATCGAGATTTAAGAACACCTGGTCCCACTGAGTACTCAGGAGCGTAATGAGAAAGCGGGCCAGCACACGGGCCAGCAGCAATCCGGCGCCGGCGCCCGCCACCGCAAGCAGCAGGCTTTCGGCCAGCAACTGCCGAATGAGCCTGGGGCGTGCGGCGCCCAGCGCCAGTCGCACGGCGATCTCCCGTTCACGCGCGCTGGCGCGCGCCAGCATCAAATTGGCCAGGTTGGCGCAGGCAATCAATAACACGAGGCCGGTGATGGCCAGCAGGAAGGCGAGAGGATCCGAAGCACTTTCGCGCAGCGAGGAAATGCCGCTCCCCGCGGGGTATGCCGCTAGTTTGAAGGCCAGGTATTTCTTGATATGCTCTGCGTCGTAACCCGTCGGCAGCGTGGCCTCAAACGTTCCGGGTGAGATCGAGCTCAGGTATGCCGTGGCTTTCTCAAAAGTCCAGCCCGGCTTCAGCCGGCCTATCACCGTCAGCCACCAATCGTAGCGGGTGTCCAGGTAATTGTCCTCGCCCCCAAGAACCGGCTGCGAGCAGATGGGAAGGGCCACATCGAACGTGTGGCCCACCTCGAGGCCGAAGAAACTTGCGGGCGTTACCCCCAGGACTTGGACGGGATGAAAGTCAACGGTCAGCTTTCTGCCGATCGCCGAGGCCTCTCCGCCCAGTTCCCGTTGCCAGAACGAGTAACTCACGACTGCGCCTGGTCCCGCCCCGCAGCCGCGTTGATCGTCAGCGGTGTTAAACACTCGTCCAAGGAGCGGATGTACGCCTAGCGCGTTGAAGAAATCGCCGCTCACCCAGATGCCGCGCACCAAGTGGACCTCACCGCGCGGGGCAAGGTTGAGGTCGTCGGGCGCCCAGGCCGCGACGCCGGAAAAGGGCTGGTGATTCGCCCGGATCTGTTCCCAAATGGCATTCGTGAGCATGGCGTGCCAGTTGAAGAAACTTCCCATGCGGCCGTGTAAGTTGGTTAGACGCACTTCGGCGAGTTGCTGAGGGTTTTCCAGCGGCAGCAGGCGAAGTCGGACGGCATCCAGCAATTGGAAGATGGCCGTGTTCGCGCCGATTCCCAGCGCGAGAGATAGCAGCGCCACCGCAGCGAAACCCGGATTGCGGCGTAGTTGGCGCAGCCCGTAGCGCACATCCTGCAGGAAGTTTTCGAGGTAGCTCACTCGCCGCATGTCGCGACACTCCTCTTTGATCTGTTCCACGCCACCCAACTCACGCAGGGCCGCATATCTGGCTTCTTCCGCTGTCATCCCTCTCGCCACCTTCACATCGATCAGCTTTTCCAAGTGGAAGCGGAGTTCGGCGTTGAGTTCGTCCTCGACAGATCCCCGCCTGAACACGGACCGGAAACGAAGCGGCAGTTTGTGAAAGCAGCGCATGTTAAGTTCTTAGTTTTCAGTCATCAGTTATCAGATACCTTGCCTCGCTCCTGAATGGACACCAGTTTCCGACGCAACTCGCGCCCAGACTGTGCGCTAAAGCGGCGGGGGTTGGCTGAGAACTGAAGACTGACCACTGAGAACTTCATGATTTCTCCCCTCAGCTATCGACAGGTGATTATGGGCGCTCTCCTGTCAATAGTCAAGGGGGAGATTTTCACTCCCCTTTTGGGTGCTGTTGGGGGCGGCCCTTGGGGCTGCCTTCAGATGCCTGCCAGGATTGCCCCAACGCGCCTGGCTCGCAAATAGTGTGATACCCTTTGGGGTCGGAAAACCGGCTGAAGGAGACCATGATGGGTAACCCACGACGCTTTTGCTTTTGTCTGGTGCTTTTGCTAGCGACTTTTTCCTTGGCTTCATTTGGCGCGCCACGCGGAGCCCTTCAGGTAGGTGCGTCGCGTGTAGATATTACCCCAGCCCCTGACGCCTCACTCCCGATGTCCGGATATGGGGGCCGCACGCAGGGATTCCAGCGAATTCATGACCATATTTATGTGCGAGCCATCGTACTTAGCGATGGCTCGAGCCAGGCCGCCCTGGTGGCTTGGGAGTTGATCGGCGTGCCCAATCATGTCTGGGAAGAGCTTTCGCAGCGAATTGCGAAAGAATTGGCCATCCCGGCAGATGACCTTCTGCTTGCAGCGGTTCATGACCACAGCGCACCTTCGCCGGCAAGTATGTACGGAAGAACTCCCCCGTCTGCCGCAACAATTGCCTATACTTCCAAACTGGAGAATGACGCGTTCGAAGCCGTGCGCCAAGCCAAGGCGAGTCTCCAGCCGGCGCAGTTCGGATTCGGGACCGGCAAGGCCTACGTAAACATCAATCGCCGCGAATACTTTCCTAAGAATGGGTGGTGGTGGCTCGGCTACAATCCCGACGGGCCTTCCGACAAGACGGTTGCGGTCCTCAAATTCACGGACATGGCCGGCAGGCCTATCGCGTTCTTCATAAACTACCCCGTACATGCGGTGGTTATGGGGCCCGACAATCTGGCCATAACAGGAGATTTGGCCGGGGCGACGTCACGCTACGTCGAGCAGTATTACCAGGGCAAAATCCCGACACGTAGCGACGCGGGATGGGAGTTGGAGGCTGGAGCGGAAGAGATGGTTGGCGGCGAGGGCCCTGTCGCCCTCTGGACGAGCGGCGCGGCAGGAGATCAAAACCCCATCACGGAAGATCGTGGAGAAGATTTCACCATGGTTGACGGTCTGGGGAGAATTCTCGGAGAAGAGTCCGTGCGCGTAGCCAATAGCATTACGACGATGTCGTCGCAGGCTCGAATCGAAGCCTCTCAACGAGTCATTGACTGTCCCGGGCGCCGAGTGGCGCCGGGACCTACGCCGCGCACCGATTACACTTTTGAGGACTCAGCCCCTGTGAGCATTCGACTCAGCTTGGTGAAGCTGAACAGCGTGGCCTTGGCGGGAGTATCGGGCGAAGTCTTCACGCGCATCTTTCTACATCTGAAGAAAGACTCGCCCTTCAACGCCACGATCATGGTCACCCACGCCAACGGATCCAGCGGCTATATCCCCAGCGACGACGCGTTCGAGCCGATCAGCTATGAAAACACGGCTTCCCACCTCAAGCCCGGCTGCGCGGAGAAGGGAATTGTGAACGGTCTGGTGGAGATGATGGGATCGGATTAGTTTGGATATACTGCACCCCGCGTAGAGTAACTTCTGTAGAGGGACCCTGCTTTCTATGACTCAAAGACATAATAAGCAGAGGAATAAACATAGTAGTGTTCCCAGCCGCCGCCATCTGTTGGTAGCGTGGGCCGGAGTTGTTGTGTGCGGAGCACTGCTGGCGACAGCCATCTTGGTACTAATAGAGGGAGCTCGAGAATGGCGGATCGGATCGGCGAGCTTGGGCTGGCCCTCGACGCCAGCCGTGATCACACACGAGGAGATCGTGAAGACGGCCAGGGCGGCTGAGACTGACAAAGCAGCCTTAGTGTACGAGCGCGAGGTCTCTGTCCGCTACGCCGTCGATGGCACTTATTACTCCTCGGATTTCAGGTTGCCGGTCGACAAAACCGCTGCCCTCGGTGGGAACTCCCCGCACAGTTCCATGGCTTCCGTCCCAAGCAGCGAGCACCTCACCCTCTTTTACAACCCGGAGAATCCAGGTGAATCGACCATCTATCAGGGTGTGCCACAGACTGCCGTTTATAGTGTGGTCTTCGGAGGAGTGGCCACCCTTGTTCTCACCATGTTTGTCTTTGTGCTGGCTTCATGGCTTTCCAAGGCTGGGGTGAAACTCAGAGTAAAGAGTGGAGGCGCGGGTGAGAATCGAACTCACGCATAAAGGTTTTGCAGACCTCTCCCTTGCCACTTGGGTACCGCGCCGTAGGGCAGTGACGAGTGATGAGCGGCGAGTGACGAGCGCAGCGCCGGCGCCATTCGTTCCGGCTCGTCACTTGTCACTCGTCACTGGTCACTGAATTCTGGAGCGGGAAACGGGATTCGAACCCGCGACTTCGACCTTGGCAAGGTCGCACTCTACCACTGAGTTATTCCCGCTCGATCACCTAGCTTGCTCCTCACGAGATTATAGAAAGCGGAGATTGGCGAAGTCAAGCTAACAGTGGCCAGTTGCTAAGTGCCTAGTGGTCGGCGACGGATAACTGAGCCCAGCATTAACTACTTGCCAGAATTAGCCACTCGGCACTAGCCGCTGCGTTAAGCCGCTGCCTTATTGCGCAGCGATGGGAGTTTCCACCGGCCGGGCGGCTTCGCGAAGGAATTTTGCGGACTCCTCAGGCGAGGTGGGATTGATGTAGAAGCCCGTACCCCATTCAAATCCGGCGACCTTCGTCAATTTGGGCATGATCTCAAGGTGCCA
Source organism: uncultured Acidobacteriota bacterium (assembly GCA_963842495.1). Lineage (GTDB taxonomy): Bacteria > Acidobacteriota > Terriglobia > UBA7540 > UBA7540 > CAVROP01. The sequence continues at coordinate 43,101 of CAWJHY010000001.1, read as the reverse complement.
GTGGTAATAATCCTCTGCGGATTCCCCGATCGGCGCGGTATGGATGATGTAGTTGTAAGCAGGGAATTCCAGCACGCGATCGAGACGCGAGAGCATATCCTGCAAAATCGGGGCGAGCTGCTCGAACTCCGCTTTATGGGATTGCTCGAAGGCGCACTGGTGTGTCTTGGGGATAATCCAAATCTCGAATGGGAAACGAGGAGCGAACGGCGCGATCACCACGAAGGCGTCATTCTCCGCGATCAGGCGCACGCTCTTTTCCTTTTCCTGGCGTAGAATGTCGCAAAAGATGCAGCGCTCTTTGAAATTGTAGTGCTCCCGCGCCCCATCCACCTCCTCGCGCACGCGCTTCGGCACCACGGGCAGCGCGATGAGTTGGGAGTGGGTATGCTCGAGCGAGGCGCCGGCAGCCTCTCCATGGTTCTTGAAGATCAGGATGTATTTGAAGCGCTTGTCTTTCTCGAGGTCCAGAATGCGGTCCCGGTAGGCCCAGAGCACATCCTCGACGCGGGAGGTCGGCATGGTGGCCAAGGTCAGATTGTGCTGCGGCGTTTCAATGATGACCTCATGTGCACCGATGCCATTCATCTTGTCGTAAAGACCTTCACCCTGCCGGTTGAGTGTTCCTTCGATGCCCAGCGCGGGAAATTTATTGGGTACAATGCGCACCGTCCAGCCAGGGGTGTTGCGGGCGCTGCCGTCGCTGCGGTAAGCATGAATTTCCGGCGGCGTCTTGCTTTCGTTGCCGTAGCAGAATGGACAAAAGCCTGAGCCGCGGATCTGGACTTTATCCCGGACGAAATCCGTGGGCCGAGTGGCTCGGCCGGTTGCAATGATCACCCACCGCCCGGTGATGGGGTCTTTTCTTAGTTCGGGCAAAGTTAGACTCCTTTTAAAGGCTGCACACGTTCGAAAGGCGCCGATTCAAGCTTTGAAAGCGTCCTTAATCAGCCTGACCTGCAGGCCCTTCGCCGGGTGCAGCGAGACGCTCACGACATCAAACCGGCAACTCAAGGGTTTCCGCCTGAGCTGCCGCAAGTACTGTTTAGCTCCTAGGATGACCCGCTTCTGTTTGTTCGGAGTAACCGCTTCTTCGGGTGGGCCTGCAGCCTGGGAAGTTCTTGTCTTAACTTCCACAAAGGCCAGGGTGGGCCCTTCCCACCCCACCAAGTCGAGTTCCCCTCCGCCTGAACGGGCGCGCCAGTTTCGCGCTACTACAGTATATCCTGCCTGGCGCAGATACCAATAGGCCAGAGTTTCGCCGCGGGCGCCAAGGTCCGGATCTTCCGATTCGGTTCGCGGTGGCAATTGAAAGGAAGCTGCCCTGGAGGCACGTTGCCGCTCTTTCCAAACCAGCGCGCGATACATCAATCGGGCGAACAGACTCATTATAACAACACCGGCGCACTTTGGGACGAGACCCTGAAACTGCAGCGATTCTTCGGCCCAAAGAACGCGGCCTCAGAATGACAAACGCCGCGTTCAGCTCACTGCTCGACTTCGGAAAGGCAATGCTCGAGGATTTCGAGCGCCGTATCCGCGTGTTGCTGCTCGATGACCAAAGGCGGCATCAGGCGCAGCGTGCTTTCCCCGCAGCCCAGAACGAGCAAACCCTTCTGGAACGCTTCCTCGATGACCTTGTTGCGCGCCTCCGGGTTGGGCTCGCGGGTTTGCCGGCTCTTGACCAACTCCATCCCGATCATCAGGCCGCGGCCTCGCACCTGCCCGACCGACGGATGCCGGCCTGGCCACTCTGCCAACCGTCCGAGAATGTATTCTCCCATGCGCGCGGCATTGGCAACATACTTTTCTTCCAGCAGCCGAATGGTTTCCATCGCGGCCGCGCAGGCCACGGGGTTTCCCCCGAAAGTGGAAGCATGGGCGCCTGGGCCCCAAGTCATCACATCCGCTCGCGCCACCGCCACGCCTAGCGGCAACCCGGAGGCAATCCCCTTGGCGGTGACGAGGATGTCCGGCACAACGCCGGAGTGTTCACAGGCGAACATCTTGCCGGTGCGGCCCATTCCGCACTGGACTTCGTCGAAGATCAGAAGAATCCCGTGGCGATCGGCGAGCTGCCGCAGCCTGCCCAGAAAGCCCGGCGGGGGCACGATGTATCCTCCTTCGCCCTGGATGGGCTCGACGACGATCGCCGCGACCTCATCCGCAGGCACGGCGGTTCTAAAGAGCTGATTCTCGAGAAAGTCTGTGCAGTCGCAATCGCATTCCTCAGCGCCATGGCCGGCCGCACAGCGATAGGGATTGGGGTAGGGAAGGTGCGTCACTCCGGACAACAAAGGGCCGAATCCGCGGCGCTGCACCGCCTTGCTGGCCGTTAGCGACAGCGCGCCTAAGGTCCGGCCGTGGAAACAGCCCAGGAACGCAATCAAGCGGTTGCGCCGGGTGTGGTAACGCGCGATTTTGATCGCGGCCTCGACGGCTTCGGCGCCGGAATTCCCGAACACCACGCGCTTCGGGAATTTGCCGGGAGTGATCTCCGCCAGCTTCTGCGCCAGTTGAGCCAGCAAGGGGTAGTAGAAATCCGTGCCCGACATGTGAATCAACGTTTCCGCCTGGCGCTGGATGGCGCGTACGACCTCGGGGTGGCAATGGCCTGTCGAGACCACCGCGATGCCCGCGGCGAAATCCAGAAATACATTTCCATCCACATCTTCAACGCTCGCGCCTTGCCCACGCCTGGCGACCAGAGGGTAGTCCCGCGTGTAGGAGGGCGAGACGAATTCCTGGTCGAGCGCCAGGATTTTGCGGGCCTCCGGACCGGGAAGCTGTGTCTTGATGGAAGGGACTTTGCTCTCCATGTGAATCCTCCTTTGCGAATCTTGCCGGGCTGACCGGCGCTTGGCCTCGCGGCCAGCGGGCTCCTGTGCGCTATGTGTTTATATAAGGTATATTATGTTATGAGGTATTAGTCCCCACCAAACAGGTTGGGGCGGGCGAAATGGGGAAGCCTGAGCCGCAAGCTGATGTCTCGAATCAGAAGTTCGTTGATAAAGTTTTCCTCATGCGGTCCACGGTCGCGGAGCCCCGTCAGGGGCGAAAGGTAGTAGCCCAGGGCGCAAGCCCTGGGTGGGGCGGCCCTCACCCCGCCTTTGGCGCCCCTCTCCCGCTCGGGCGGGAGAGGGGATGGGGGTGAGGGAGACCTCATTGACCCACGGCTCACGCCGTGGGCTAAATTCTTGCGCCCGCTACGCGGGCTAACCTCTTCAACGAGCTTAGGATTCGGGACACTAGGCATGACTACTTCCGTTTCCAGCGAGTTCCGGCCTTGCTGTCTTCGAGTATAACACCGGCCTTCTGAAGATTCTGGCGGATCTCATCGGCGCGAGCGTAATTGCCCTTGCGGCGCATCTCGTCGCGTTCCGCAATCGACCGGCCGATTTCCTCCTCGCTCAGCAACCCCGTCAGCGGAGCGCTTCCGTGGCCATTGCCGCCGATCGCGGCTTCAGCGCCGGCGGGCGCCGTTACGCTCGCCGGGATCCCTGCAACCCCGGGAGCCTCTACCGCCAAGCCGAATTGCCGCAGCTTGGCGTTGTCGTTATCTTCGAGGACAGCGAAAATCTGGTCCCAGCGTTCCAGCGTGTCCAGGAAGGCGGCACGATCTCCCGCCCGAAACTCGCCGCGGTCGATGGCGGTGTTGGCGTCGCGCACCATGGCGAAAATCGCGCCCAGGGCTTCGGCGGTGTTGAGGTTATCGTCCATGGCATCTTCAAACGCCTGGCGGGCGGCGCGGGCACGATCTTCGAGAGCCGTATTCTCCCCCGCCGGAAAGGACTCCTGGCTCAGACGCAGCCGGAAATTCCTCAGCCTTTCGATGGACTGCTGCGCCTGGTGCAGACCGTCAAAAGTGAAGTTCAAATGCCGGAGGTAGGGGACGGCCGCCAGCAAATAGCGTATGGCCGAAGGCTTGTAGCCTTGGGTCAAGAGGTCGCGGAGCGTATAAAAATTCCCCAGCGACTTTGACATCTTCTCGCCGTTAACGATCAGATGCTCGGCGTGCAGCCAGTAGCGCACGAAGGGTTTGCCCGTGGCCGCCTCACTCTGCGCGATCTCATTCTCGTGATGCGGGAAGATAAGATCGACGCCCCCGGAGTGAATGTCAAAAGTCTCGCCCAGGTACTTCATCGACATCACGGAGCACTCGATGTGCCAGCCGGGTCGGCCCGGCCCGATGGGCGTTTCCCAGAAGGGCTCGCCCTCCTTGGGCGCTTTCCAGAGCGCAAAATCGCGGGCGTTGTTCTTGTCGTACTTATCCGAATCAATCCGCGCTCCGTCGCGTATTCCCGTCAGGTCGATTTTGGTCAACTGGCCATAGTGTGGGAAAGCGGCCACGCGAAAGTAAATCGACCCCTCGCTGGCGTAGGCGTAGCCTTTCTCCATGAGCGTCTGGATCATCTTCACCATGTCGTCGATTGAGTCGGTGGCGCGCACCACAATTTCAGGATCTTCCAGGCTGAGGAGTTGACGATCGACTTGGAAAGCTTCGATGTATTTCGCCGTGTAGTCGCGCAACGACAGGCCGGCGGCCTTGGATTTGCGGATGGTGTTGTCGTCTACGTCCGTCAGGTTCATGACGTGGCGGAGCCCGTATCCCCGGTACTTCAACCAACGCCGCAGGATGTCCTGGAAGACGAAAGTCCGGTAGTTCCCGATGTGGGCGAAATCGTATACCGTAGGCCCACACGTATACATGCCTACCTGATGGTCGTGGAGGGGCTGGAACTCTTCCAGTTGCCCGCTCAAGGTGTTGTGAATGCGCAGCGACATACAGTCAGCCTTCCGGTCCTGGTCACAGACTTTCAATTCTAGGTACCCGGTCAGCGCAAGTCAAGAAATGGACGGCCAGTACCTGCTGACGAAAGTCCGCGTCATATTGCGGCGTGCCGGGAAGGGCGGGGCTTTAGCCCCGCCATGGAAAACGGCTTGTCACTGGGGCTTTAGCCCCTGAGGCAACATTGCTTCAGGGCCTGAAGGCCCAACTCGTCGGGTTCGCGGAGGCGGCGGGGCTGAAGCCCCGCCCTTCCAAGCGGCCACGTTATTACGGCGTGCTCCGTCATTAAGTACTAGCGCTAATCCGTCGAGAACCTGCAGCCGTGCGGCCGGTTGGGCTTCGACGGGGCGGTGCGGGGCTCGTGTAGCCGACTCCCGAGCTTTACTTCGTTTTCGCAAAATGCGCTGTTTTTTGCTCCATTTGGGTCCGATTTGCGCTAATTGGCGCGCAAAACGCCCATAATTCTCGGCCTAATAATAAACTATGTCATTTGTTTTCAAGTACTTATTAGCTTTTTTCCCTTCGTTTACGTGTAACTGCTTTGTTTTCAGATACTTCTTAGCTTCGTTTCGAATTGGCTTGTGTGTTTTCAATAACATACTGGCTTCGATCGTATCATTTTTTACTTATTCTTAGCTCCCTCTTTCGCCGAGTGCCGGGACCTTCCCGCCATCCCTTGCGCCGCGTGTCTAAGCGGTCCTCGCCTACGACAATGTGTCCGCAAAATAACCATCATTGTAGGCTATCATAGGTCTCCGGGTTTGTCAAGCGAAAAATGCAAGAAAAGCGGGCCGACTCTCCCGAATACCGTCGCCCTGCTCGGCCAGCCTGCAACAAGGGGAATAGATGTGACTGCAAACATCGGCACTTCTACGTCGCGCGCCGTTCCGCCAATCCGTCAAGTTGCGAGAAGAGCCAAGAATTCGGTGGCGCGGACGATCCGGATGCCGCGAAACTCTTTCAGTTCCAGCAGGTCCTTATCTCCGCTGACGATGTATTGCGCACGGCCCTGAAGAGCGCATTCGAGGACCATGTCATCTTCGGGGTCGCGGCAGACCGCTGTCAACGCCTTGGGAATCTGGATCACCTGCAGAAAGGCCAGATAGTCAGCCAGCGTTTCCGCAACTTGGTCCGCAAAGAGACGGAGCCGGGTTCCCAACTTCTCTGCCAGTTCCTCCATCAATTCCGGGCAAGTGAAGACCGGGAACTCGCCGGCCGCTCGATGCATTGAAAGGGATTTCCCCGCCAGCCCGTCGCGGAAAACAGGATGTTGGTGTCGAAAACGGCAGTAAGCGGCAAGGCTATTTCTCGTGAAGTAAGGCGTCAACGAAGGACTCGCGTTCATCTTCCGACAAGCGGTCCCAATCCAGCCCTCGTTGGGCGGACGCCCGTCGCAGTTGCGCCTCGGCCCAGCGCAGCCGATCCTCCCGGCCCGCTTGTGCTTCCTGGGCAAGCGCCAGCAGGGCCGCCCGCTTACGTTCGGCCGGCAACCCCCGCACCAGCGAAATAACCTGTTCATCACTCAATTCCAAAGTGCTCATGTTCACTATAATATCATCCGCAGCAAGCTTAGGGTAGGTTCTGGTTTGTGGGGGGTTCTGGTTTGGCAGGCAGGAAAACGGTACCTGACACCGTTTTCCCTTGTGTCCGCAAAATGACCATATTCGTAGGCTATCACATGTTCCGAGACTTGTCAAGCAAAAAATGCAAGAGGAAAACGGTACCGGACACCATCTCTCCCTGATCGGAAGTAGGGCAGAAAGTCCATGAGGCGTCAGCGATTTCGTAAACCGCACGTATCACATAACCTAACCTCTTGATTGCAGACAGCCTTCCTTTACACTTCCCCTGATGGTCATTTTTGCAAATCTTCCAAAGCTCTTGACAGAGCTCTGTTCTGACATTAGTATTAGTGTCAGAGTAAGGAGACTTTATGGGTAGCGATTCCGAACTGCAGTTGCGCGGGCACCTCGTTCGCAGCCTGGGCGCTCTGCGTGAAATGCTTCCCGGTTCTTTCGTCGAGCGCCAGCGCCGCTGTGGCAAGCCCAACTGCCGCTGCGCCGACGGCAAGCATCCGCACTCTCAATATCAGCTCTCGGTGCTGGCGGAGGGGAAGTTGAAAACCTATAACGTCCCCGCCAGCCAAGCCGAAGAGGTCCGGCGCCGGGTCGACCTGCACCGGCGTTTTCACAAGGCCGCGGCGATGATCAGTGCCTTGAATCTTCGCCGCTGGTTGCGCCAGAGGAAACCGAGCGAGCAGGAAAATTAGAGGAGACCTCCCTTGCGGCGACGCCAGTTCGAAGCCTATCTGGACAAGGTATTCGCTTGGTCGGCCCGGGTGGCCGCCCTGCCAGAAGGCCGGCAGTCTCCCCTTCATGCTTGGGCGAAGGTGTTCGATTGCGTGTTTTTGGGCGGAGCGATCCAGATCCCCAACCTGCATCGGTTGGAGGCCGAATGCCGGCGGGGGGTCTTCAGGCAGCGGATTGGTGAGCTCAGCGAAGACACCCTGGGCTACGCGCTGCAGCGCCAGGACCCCGCCTCCATCTTTGCCTTGGGGTGTGAGGTAGCGCGGCGTCTAAAGCGTAACGGCGTGCTGCACTCCGACTGGGCGCGGGGTCGCTTGGTGGCGGCGGTTGACGGCATCGAGATCTGCAGTTCCTTCGCGCGTTGCTGCGACACCTGCATGCAGCGCCAGGTGGAACACCAAGTGGACGGCCAACCCCGCAAGGACACGCAATATTACCACCGCCTGGTGGCCGTGGTGCTGGTGAGCACGGACTTCCCCGTTCCCTTGGGCCTGCGCTTTCAGCAGGAGGGGGAAGACGAAGTGGCGTGCGCGCTGGCCTTGTTGCAGGAACTGGACCGCCAACTGGGGCGTCGGTTTCTGGATCTCCTGGTGGCGGATGCGCTCTATCTGCGAAGTGAGTTTGTCGAGGAGATGGAAAAGCTGCAGCTGGAGTGGGTGTTCACGGTGAAAGAGAATCAACCCGAACTGCTCGCCGAAGCCCGGCGACTCACCGGCGGTCCGCCCCAGATGACCTGGTCCACCCCCCCCCAAGACGAGTTCCAACTCTGGCACGCTCCAGAGGTCTATTGGCCGGTGGCGGATCGCGCGCTACGGGTCGTCAAGACCTTCCGCATCCAGAAAAAACACCGGGTCGAGCTCACCCCCGCAGGAAGTCCAAAAAAGAAAAAAAGGACGAAGGAGGAGGTGCGCGAAGAGAGCACGAATTATTACGCCAGCAACCTGGAATTGGGCTCCATCTCCCCCACCTTTATCCATCAATTAGGTCGCAGCCGCTGGCGAGTTGACACCGACGCCTTCCAAACCCTCACCACCCAGGCGCATCTCAAGCAGCCCTCCGTCCATCAAACCAGGGCGCTGGTGGCGCTGACCATGATTCGCCTTATGGCCTACACCCTGAGTCTGGTGTTCTATTATCGTCAGGTGATCAGTCACGCTCGCCAAACACCCCCCACCTTCAGCGAGACGGCCCGCCTCCTGGGCTACCTTTTCCTCCCGCCGCACATCGACTCCAGCTGAGACCGGCCGCCAATCCGAGTACCTGCGCCCCCCCCAGGAGCGCTAGGCCCTCCTTTTCTATGCCGGGCCCAAAGCCCCCTTTCCTGTGCCCTTTAACTGCCACCTCCCATCCGAAACCCTCCCGCGAAAGTGCGCAAATCCTGCAAACCAACTACCATTCATTAGCGTTGTAGCTAAACTACGGGTTTGCGAAATCGCTGCATGAGGCGTTGTTTGTGTTTACGTAGTGGGTCATTAGTGGTACAAGGGCGTAGCAATCAGGCTTGGAAAGGTGAAGAACAAAGAAAGAGACGAGTTCTAAAAGGCTGTTACTTGAAATTAGGGAGAAACGGTACTCGACACCGTTTCTCCCTCAAAGTGACCGGATTGAAATCGGAATCGGTGCCCGCCTTGCCCCGGAATGCGCAGTCCGCAGGTTTATCGCACGAAACCTGAAAACCGAGCAGGGCTATCCAGATTCGAAACACGAGGGCTCAATGTCCATTCCAACTAACATTTCGCGTTCGACAAGAACACAAACCGGCATCTTAGTTGGCGTTGCCTGTCTCTTGATTGGTGGGTTCTTCCTGTTTTGGCGCGGACCAATGCCCTTGGAAGGGTCGCTGCGGATGTTCGCCCTGAAGGATGATATGGGGTTCCTGGCTTCGAATCCAGTAACGCTGCGGTGGTACTACGCATTGACCCTGGGAGCCGCCTTTGTGACCGTGGGTCTGCTGCTGCTGAGCGCGGTTGTTTGGACGCGATTGAACGAACGCACTCAAAACGCAATCTTCCAGTTAACCGCCACCTTGGCAAGCTCGTCTGCTCTGGTGATCTTCGAGAGACGCATGGGATACGACCCGGAATTCATGCGGGTCAGCGCCCTGATACGAAACGCCTCGGCGCACCCGATTTTTGGCCATCGTTTGTTGTTCGTGTGGATCGCCAGAGCTTTCGTAAAGGTTGCGCCGAACATTTCGGATTTGCAAGCGTATCATCTGTCGCAGTGCGTCGCAATACTATTGGCGGTGTATGCGTTGGGGAAGTGGTCTGCAGTACACGCTGGAAAATCACTCGGTTGGCTGGGGCAGATCATCGGGGTAGTGCTCATATCTACGTGCATCCTGTACTACAACTTCTACGATATTGGCTATGTCTTTTTCACGACCTGCGGGCTGTTGGCTATCTACACCCGCAAGTATTGGTGGCTGGTCGCCGTCATGCTGATCGGTACTCTGAACTACGAGGGTGTGCTTCTGCTGATTCCTGTGGCAGCCTACCTTGCATTCGACGAAGACTCACCCAAGACGTGGATTCCCCCGATCGCGACATCGCTTGTGGTGTATTGTGCGGTACGATTTGCGCTTAACGAGGCTATTCCGTTCCCGAAACAAGTCGATTGGCGGGTTTGGACCAACATGACCGCGCAATACGTGCGTCGTAAGGAGATGACCGACACTCTCTTGGCACTTCCGGTATGGTATGCGACTGGATTGATGTGCATGCGCTTTTGTAATCCACGGCTGAAGCGGATGACTCTGCTTTTCCCTCTCGTCTTCGCTGTCACGTTCCTCTTCGGCGAATTTCATGAACCACGTCAGTTCGATGCGTTCATACCTGTACTGGTCGCGATCATTCTCAGCGCGGCGAGAAACAAGTTTGAATTTGAAATCCTCGTACCGTCGAGTGCGGCTCCCTGAAAAACTGGTGACTTCACCCGTGGGTTCTATAAAAGGGGATGTCAAGAGAAAACACCTCCCCCTCTCCGCGGAGAGGGGGTGGATCTTTGACATCCAGCCCCTTGGTTGCGGCTGCCACGCTGATTTGATGGAGCAAGCGCAGACCTGCTCCTCAAGGCCTGCAGTTTTTCGGAGAGAATTGCACGCCGTGACGACAGCGGGTAAATAATCGCCGTGTCCTGCCCGCGCCTCGACTGGGTGCGCCTGGCCGCCGGTGAGAGCACGCGCATCTGAGAACCGGAAGAGCCGCAGAGTCTCAAAACAAGAGACTCTGCATTGCAAGTTCGTAAATTCTTGTTTTTTTAGCAAGCTTTTTTCGGGCTTGTGCGCGACAGCCGTGTAAATGAAGGGTCTGGCCACATCGACATTCTATGTGACCGACTGCTGCCGGCCCTGTTTGGTTGCGGCTCTGCCGCGCTGCGCTACCAACTCCTGACTTCCATGTCGTGCATCCCGGCCCGCACGAACGGTTGTAATACGTGGTAGCAGATGGTAGTCTTTTAGGAGTAGAGAGAGGCTGGCAATGGGTCGCACCTATGAAGTCGAGGCGCACTGGGATTCCGAGGCAGGGGTGTGGGTCGCGGAGAGTGACGACATCCCCGGCCTGGTGGCAGAGGCCGAATCCATGAATGCGTTGGTGGAGAAGGTCCGGGTTTTGGTGCCGGAACTGTTTGAACTCAACGGCGGCCTCGAACCAGGGCAAAAGTCGGTCAGTGTGCGGGTTCGCGCCCACCATGAGGAGACCGCCTCCGTCCCAGTGGCCCCCTGATGGCGACCTACACGCCTAAGCTGAAGGAGATCCTTCAGGCTCACGGGTGCTCTTATGAACGCGCCAGACGCGGGGACCACGAAATCTGGCACAGCCCAATTACGAACCGCCGCTTCCCCGTCGGTCACAACATTCTGTCCCGCCACACCGCGAACGCTGTTTTGAAGCAGGCCGGCATCCCCAAGCAGTTCTGAATTGCATTCCCCGATCACTGGAGGGCTGATCGCAAGGCTTCACGGACTTTCTTCGATGGGCGGCGCACCTTGGGCACCCGGTATTGGCGGCAGGCTTCGACAGTGTTTCTCAGGCTTTCGAGATAGGCGATGCAGGGCGCACAACCTTTCAGGTGGAGTTCCAGTTCGCGACAATTCTTCACCGGGAGGTCGCCGTCCAGATACTCGGAGAGCATGGCGAAAATTCGCTTGCAGCGCCGGTCAGGCATGCTGCGCTTCTCCTTGCGCAGGGGCGAGAGAACGACGCTCGGCCCCGCCCGGGCGCCGCTGGCCCTTCCGGGTTTTGATTAAATCCCCGCCCAGCGCATTGCGCAGGTAGACGCGCGCCCGATGCAGGCGCATCTTGACCGTCTCTTCGGAAATGCCCATCACGTTGGCGACTTCACGGGTGTCGAGCTGTTCCATATCGCGGAGGATCAAGACCATTCTGTAATGCTTGGGGAGGGACAGAACCGCATTTTCAAGCAGGCTCCTCAATTCGTTGTTGAGAACGACTTCTTCCGGCGTGAACTGCCGGGATTTTACCCCTTCGGTGGACAGGACAGAGTCTTTGGGCATCAAGTCGTCCAGCGAGAGCATCTGAGCGGGTGCAAATTTGCTCTTTCGGCGGCTCATCAAGCATTGGGTCTTGGCCACCTTGTATAGCCATACCGCCAGGGTCCGCGCATTGGGGAAATCGCGCAGTTGGCGCGCCAGGCGGATCAGGGTCTCCTGTGCGGTGTCTTCCGCATCTTCGCGGCTTCCGCAGAATTTCATCCCGAATCCGTAAACGACCCCCTGCAAGGTCTCAATGGCGCGTTCGATCTCCTGAGGATTGCCGGACTTGAGCGTATTCAGTGCTGCTTCGATCTGGCTGTTCACTCCTGCCATTCTCCCGGCGACGCTCAGACTATTGTAGCCGATATCCTAAGTGCGTAATGGAAAACCGGCGAGGGGGGTTGTATAATCCCGGCGAGTCACGCCGGGGGTAATAAAAATGCGATTCCGCCCTTTGATTCTCGTTCTGCTATTCACCCTTCCGTTTCTGGCAAAACCACAGGTACAACTCAAACATGGCGACAGGCCGGTTTTCTACTCAGCGGGTGAGCTTGCCAAGGACTGCCAAACCGCCCTAACCGTCAACAACGGCCAGCCGCTCGAGAATGACAAGACCTATTCACTTTCGATAGAACAAGTCTCCGGGGTTGTCCATTGTCAATCCTACATCGACGGCATGTATGACGAGCGACTGGAGGCTGGCCATGGCCAGCACTATCATCCCGTTCCGGCAAACCTGACTTATCGGAGAACCCTTGTCGATACGTTTATCAAATACGTAGCCGACCATCCCGAGGCACAGGATTTGGCGGCTACCACCGCTCTGGTTAAGGCAGAAAAGATCATCTTAGGTATTCAAAGCCCATCGCAGAAGACATCGCCCAAGGCAAAGACCAAACACTAGAAGCTGTTTCAAAACCCTTTTTGTAGGTTTCACCTACGGCTACTCACGGTGTCCCGCTTCGCGGGACGCAAACCACAGCGCCGGATTGACTGAAGCTGGCTCATCTGGGCAAGGGTTCCTGCCGAGAGAATTCCCTGTTACCTCCTGCTAGGGATTGCATTTAGGGTGTGAGGTCAGACAAATGCCTGTGAAATCTCGAGTGCAGAAAAGTAGCTTGCGGCCGGCGGGTGCAAGCGACTCTGCCCCGGCGACCGTCCAGGAAACGGTTATCCCGTCGCGCCATGTCGAACGGCCATGGGCGCCTGCGTTGGGCGCGTTGCTCGCGATCGTGCTATCGGCTGCGAGCCTCTCGGCCCAGGCGCCGGCGTCGGAAGAACTCTCGCTCCAAGAGGCCGTACGCGTGGCGCTGGAAAAGAACCCCACCGTGAAGGCCTCGGTTTACTATGAGCGGGCCGTGCATGAGGGGATCGCCGAAGCACGGGCGGCGCGGTTCCCACGCCTGGATTTTTCCGAAGGGTTTACGCGGGGCAACAACCCCGTTTACGTCTTCGGCGGATTGCTCACGGAGCGGCAGTTCAACGCGAACGATTTTGCCCTGAACTTTCTCAATACCCCGCCTCCCCTCGACATTTTCCATACGCAGTTTTCCGCTGCCCTGCCGTTGTACGATGCGGGCCAGACGGGCCGCAGAATCAAAGACGCAAAACTGAACGCCCTAGGGGCGGGCGAGGCCGGCCGGCGGACCCGGCAAGAGGTCATCTTCGCTGTTGTGAAAGCCTACACGAATGAGCTTCTGGCAACAGAGGACTTGCGGGTGGCGGAAGCGGCCGTCAAGGCGGCGCAATCCGACCTGGAGCGAGCCCAGGCGCGGCAGGAGCAGGGCCAGGCGGTCCCTTCCGACCTGCTGAGCGCGCGAGTGCGTCTGGCCCAGACGCAGGAGGATTTGCTGCAGGCTAAGAATGCCGTCGATCTCGCCCAAGCCGCTTTGAACGTCGCCATGGGGCTGCCGGAGGACGCTTCGAGCACGATCGAATCGGGGCTCAAGGAATCGAGGCTTGAGCCCGGGGCACTTGCCGAACGCGAACGGCGGGCGCTCGAGAGCCGGCCCGATTATCTCGAGGCGGGGCTGGAAGCGGAGCGCGCCACAAACGGCGAGCATATGGCGCGCGCCGAGTTCCTGCCGAAGCTGAACCTGTTCAGCTCGTGGGAAGAGGACAATCAAACATTTCTTACCCGGGGCGGCAACAATTGGACGGCTGGGGTCAGCCTGAATTTCAACATCTTCGACGGCGGGGCGAACCATGCGCGCCTCGCCGCCGCACGGGATCGGCAAAACCAGGCGCAAGCCCAACTGGCGCAAATGGCCGCTGAAGTCAAACTGCAAGTGCGTGAGGCCTATCTGAACTTGACCACCGCTCAACAGCGCATTGAGGTCTCTCGCCAAGCGCAGGCGGAAGCCGAAGAAAGCCTGCGCATCATTCAGAATCGCTACGAAGCCGGCCTGGCCACGATCACGGATTTGCTGCAAGTTGAAACCGCTCGCACGAGCGCCGGGAAGAACTATCTGAACGCCCTATTTGATTATCGCCTCAGCTACGCGGCGCTGGAATTGGCGACCGGAGAGCTGGCGGCGGATTCGAAGGCAGTGACGAGTGACAAGTGACGAATGACAAGGATGGAACACCGTATGAATGGAAAGAGCGTCCGATCCCTTATCTTGATCGTTGTGGCGACAGGCTTCATTTCCGCTTGCGGCTCAAACGTCAAGCGGCCTGAAGAGCTTGGCCCCGTCATTTCCGGCGTACAGACGGAGACCGTGCGCGTGGAGTCGGCGCCCACGCTTTACCGGGCCGCGGGCGTCGTCCGCTCGGTCAACACCGCGGTCTTGGCGGCGCAAATGGCCGGCGCCGTTCGAGAGATTCGCGTGCAGGCCGGCGATCGCGTCAGGCGCGGCCAACTGCTCGCCGTGTTGGACGACCGCAGCGCGCAGGCGCAGGTGCAGGGAGCTGAGGCGGGGGTGCAGGAAGCCACTGAAGGCGAGGCGGAAGTCGACCAGGCGCTGAAGGCGGCCGCCGCTGAGCGGGAGTTTGCCCAGGCCACCTTCAATCGCTACAAGAACCTGCTGGCCAAGAATTCGCTGAGCCGCCAGGAATACGATGGCGCGGAAGCGCACTACCAGGCAGCGCTGGCGAATGAGCGCGCCGTGGCCGCCAAGAAACAGCAGATCCTGGCTCGGCAGCAGCAGGCCCGCTCGCAACAGGATTCTGCCCAAACCTATCTCAGCTATTCGCGCATTATTTCGCCGCTGGATGGCATTGTGACCGCGAAATCCGTGGACGTGGGGACCGTGGTCATGCCGGGCACGCCACTCCTCACGGTGGAAGACACGTCCCGGTACCGTCTGGAAGTGAGCCTGCCGGAGGCCTACCTCGGAGATGTCAAAATCGGCGAAAGCGTCTCGGTCTCAACCGAAGAGGGCCAGTTCGAGGGGGATGTTGCCGAGGTGGTGCCGGCGGCAGATTCCACCAGCCACACGGTTTTAACTAAAATCGACCTTCCCCGCGATAGCAAGTGCCGATCGGGTGAGTACGGCCAAGCCGGCATTCCGGTTGGAGAGGGGAAAAGCCTTGCAGTGTCAGCTTCCGCGGTGGTCGAGCACGGAGAGTTGCAAGGTGTTTTCGTGGTGAACCCGGAGGGCACGGTCGAGTACCGCTTGGTAAAAACCGGAAAGTCTTTCGGCAGCCGCGTGGAGATACTCTCCGGGCTGGCTGCGGGCGAAAAAGTTGCCATCACCCAGACTGATCGCCTGCGCGACGGCGCGCGCGTGGAGGGCCAATGAGCGCACGCAAGCTGGGCTTCGCCGGGCGCATCGCCCACTATTTCATCAACTCCAAGCTCACGCCCCTCATCATGGTGTTCTCGATTCTGCTGGGTGCTTTTGCCGTGCTCAAGACGCCGCGCGAGGAAGAGCCCCAAATCGTCGTTCCCATGATGGACGTCTTCGTGGAAATGCCCGGTTCCACCGCCCAGGAAGTGGAGCAGCGCGTTACCACCCCGATGGAAAAGCTGATCTGGGAGATTCCCGGCGTCGAATACATCTACTCGACGACGCGTCCGGGGCTCAGCATGGCGATCGTCCGCTTCAAGGTGGGCGAAAAAGAAGAAGACTCTATCGTTAAGCTCTACAACAAGCTCTACTCGCATTTCGACCTGATTCCCCCCGGCGCCTCGAAGCCCCTCATCAAGCCGCGCTCGATCGACGACGTTCCGATTCTGGCGCTTACTTTCTGGAGCAACCAGTACGACAGCTACACCCTGCGGCGCGTGGCCGGTGAAGTTGATCGTGAGGTGAAAAGCATTGACGACGTGTCGCAAACGCAGATTACCGGTGGGGAACGCCGCCAGATGCGGGTGATGCTTGATTCCGCCCGCATGGCGGGTTACGGAGTAGCGCCGGCCGCGGTCATGGGCGCTCTCGACCGCGCCAACCAGCGCCTCCAGGCGGGCGAGTTCGCCGCGGCGAATCAGGAATACAACGTGGAGACGGGCGACTTCCTGCGCGACGCCGACGAGGTGGGAGCGGTGGTTGTGGGCGTTTCCGCCGGCCGGCCAGTCTACCTGCGCGATGTTGCGGAGATTCGTGATGGCCCTGAAGAGCCGGCCAATTACGTGCTCTTCGGCACAGGAGCCGGCGCCCGCGTGAAATCCGCCGGGCCGCTGGGTGAGTCGCCGGCCGTCACGCTCACCGTTTCCAAACGCAAGGGCAAGAACGCGGTGGTGGTGGCGGAACACGTGCTCGACAAAATCCAGCGGCTGAAGGGGAGCTTCATTCCCAGCGGGGTGGAGGTTACCGTGACGCGGAATTACGGCGAAACGGCCCAGGAAAAATCGAACGAGTTGTTGCAGCACCTTTTGCTGGCCACCCTCTCCGTAACCCTCCTCATCGCCCTGGCGCTCGGCTGGCGGTCATCCATGGTCGTGCTGGCTGCCGTGCCGGTGACCTTGGCGCTGACCTTGTTCATCTACTACATTTATGGTTACACGCTGAATCGAGTCACGCTCTTCGCGCTGATCTTCTCAATCGGCATCCTGGTGGACGACGCCATTGTGGTGGTGGAGAACATCACGCGGCATTTCCACCTTCCGGAAAACAAAGGACGGCCTCTGGCGGAAGTCGCGGTCGAGGCGGTGGATGAGGTGGGGAATCCCACCACCCTTGCCACCTGGACCGTCATCGCGGCCATCCTGCCCATGGCGTTCGTGGGCGGATTGATGGGGCCCTACATGCGCCCCATTCCTGTGGGCGCGTCACTTGCGATGCTCTTCTCGCTTTTTATCGCTTTCGTCATTTCTCCCTGGGCGGCGCTGCGCATGCTGGGGAAGGCCAAAGCAGGGCACGGCGAAGCCGAAGAAGCGCGCGAAGGCTGGACCACGCGCGTTTATCGCAAAGTGATGATGCCGCTGCTCGTCGATGCGCGTAGACGCGCCGTGTTTATGGTGGGAGTCGTTGTTCTGTTGCTCTCCGTATTCACTCTTCCGCTGCTGAAAATCGTGCGGGTCAAGATGCTGCCCTTTGACAACAAAAGCGAGTTTCAGGTGATCATCGATATGCCGGAAGGGACCACGCTCGAACAGACCACCCGCGTGGCGCGTGAGGTGGCGCGGCGCGCGGCGCAGGAGCCGGAGGTCATTAACTATCAGGTCTACGCCGGCGCCTCCGGCCCTTACAACTTCAACGGCTTGGTGCGCCACTACTTCTTGCGTCAAGGCGCCAACCAGGCGGACATTCAAGTAAACCTGCTCCCCAAAGGCGAGCGCTCCGCGCAAAGCCACGACATCTCGAAGCGGGTACGCGACGCCATCGGGCCCCTCGGGGAAAAATACGGCGCCAAACTGAAAGTTGCGGAAATTCCGCCCGGCCCGCCGGTGTATCAAACCCTGGTGGCGGAGGTTTACGGCCCCGAATATTCGCAACAGATCGACATCGCTCGGAAGATTCGCGACGCCTTCAAAACTACTCCGGGAGTCGTGGACGTCGATTGGACGGTCGAGGCCCCTCAAACGCAATACCGCTTTGTTACGGATAAAGTGAAAGCGGCGCTGGCGGGCGTCTCTGCAGACCAGATCGCGCAAACCCTGCGCTTGGCCGTGAGCGGTGCGGTTGTCGGATTGGCCCATCAGCCTGATGAGAAGGAAGACGTTGACATCGTGCTGCAGCTCCCACGCGCCGAACGCAGCAGCCCGGCCGACCTGGGCGAAATTCGCGTGGCTTCGGCCTCCGGCGGGCTGGTGCCGCTCAGTGAATTGACTCGTGTTGAGGCCGGCGTCATCGAGACGTCGATTTACCACAAAAACTTGAAACGCGTTGTGTACGTTTCGGGCGACGTGGCGGGAAAGGAAGAAAGCCCTGTCTACGCAATTCTCGGCCTCTCGAAGGCGCTCGACAAACTGCGCGGGCCAGGCGGGTACTCGATTGAGCGCTACGCCACGCACTTGCCGTTTCTCACCGACCAAGTGAGCATGAAATGGGATGGCGAGTGGCAGATCACTTACGAAGTTTTCCGCGACCTGGGATTTGCCTTCGCCGTGGTGCTGGTGCTGATTTACGTCATCGTCGTGGCGTGGTTCCAATCGTTCCGCGTGCCGTTGGTGATCATGGCGCCGATTCCGCTGACGCTCGTGGGCATCATCCCCGCGCACGCCTTGATGGGCGCGTTCCTGACCGCGACAACTATTATCGGTTTCATCGCAGGTGCAGGGATAATTGTGCGCAATTCCATCATTCTGGTAGACTTTATTGAATTGCGCCGGCAGCAGGGCATGCCCCTGGCGGAGGCGGTCGTGGACGCGGGCGCCGTGCGTTTCCGGCCGATGCTGTTGACCGCAGCCGCCGTGGTGGTGGGGGCGTTCGTCATTCTTTTCGACCCGATTTTTCAAGGGCTCGCGATCGCCTTGATGGCAGGCGAGGTCGCCTCGACGTTCCTTTCACGCATGGCGGTGCCGGTGCTGTATTACCTGCACGCGCGGCGGAGCACATAATCGAAATTCGAAACTGGAAAATGGAAAATCGAAATTCGAGATTGGGGAGTTGAAGACTGAGACTCTTGACCAAATTCGAGTTTCTATCTTCGATTTTCCATTTTCGAATTTCGAGTTTCATATTCGGGGGGAGGAAGCAACATGGACGTGAATCGCATGTTACGGATGATTGCCGGCGCTTTTGTGCTGGCTTCGCTCGCTTTGGGGTACTGGGCGAGCCCGAAATGGTATCTCTTCACAGCTTTTGTGGGGTTGAATCTGTTTCAGTCGGCCTTCACGAACTGGTGCCCGATGATGACGTTCCTTCGCAAATTAGGCGTGAAGCCGTAGGGCTGAACGCTGCGGGCGAAGGAGAGTGTCCGTAGGTCGTCAGGATCACAACTATGGGGATTCTCCGCTCGGTATACCTCGAACTTAATTGGGCCGCATCGTGGCGCCCAGCTTAAGCTCCAAGCCCAAATCGTCCAGACGGGCCAGCGCGACGCGGGCAGCTTCTACCTGATAAGTGGGTCCCAAGGCGTAGGCCGCGTAGATTATCGGCCAGACGTACCACAAGATAGCGCTTTCAGGATACGGTAGGATGCCGAAATTCGTGAGCCACATCCCCATGCTTGCCACTGAGGTCCCCAAAATCGCTACGACGTAAGCTCCCCAACATTTCGCGACGAAGCCCCACCCCATCTGGACCAGCGACCTTCGAAGGAAGAAAGCAAAGAACAGAAGTACACATAAAAGTGGGTCATTTGCCCAATTCATGACTTCAGTAAAACCTGGCGCCGACCTTGCAACCCAACGCAACCGGACGATCACATACGCGACCTGCGAGGTATAAGCGGCGACAAGCCCCAAAATAACCCAGTCGACGAGCTTGATTTTCATGCGCGTCGCGAATCTTCGGCAAAGCCGGAAGGCGATGAAGAGACCGCCTCCCAACATCACCATGTGGACAGCCCCGCCTATGAACATGCCGATCGGCGCTAAGTGGGCTTGGGTAGCTTCAAGCCAGCGCCGGTGAAGCACATAAAGCGGGTTGATATAAGAGTCCGCGGGCAAGATATGGCTGAGAACCATACCCACGACATGGCAGAGCGCGGACACCATGATCAGCAGCCAAGCGCGTCTCAGGGGCTGCCCAGGCGCGAATTGCTTCCATGCGGCATAGCTCAGAGACAGTTCCGTGATGTTGCACGCCAGCAGGAAGAGCGGATCTTGATAAGTGAAGTAATATCGAAAGAGAGCTGCATTTCTTCCCAGCAACCAGAGGGTGTGGGTCACCAGCCCTAAAGAGAGGTGGAGCGACGTGGCCAAGAGAATCAGGCCTGAAAGCGTTGGGTTGGTGGGAATAAGCCTTGGCGACTTCTTGCCCATGATGTGTCACGAGGCAGGCGAACTCTGTCCGGTCCGGGCGCCTGCCATTTGGGTGTATGAGATTCTCTGAGCCACGGCCGCGGCGGCTCCCGGCCCCAGAAAGTCGCTCAGGACTGATTCAGCTTCGAGCAAGGGATCACAGTGCTTTTCCCCGCGGGTTTTCATTCGAGAGAGGAAAGTAAGTGTGACCTGGTTGCCCAGGTAGAAATTGAGCTCCTTGGCAAGCTGTCCAAGGCCGTTTCGCCGAGGGCCTCAGCCGGCCCGCTGCTTCGGGGATCCCATGCGCGCTGAGCCTCCCAGTCCTCAATGGCCCGGCGAAGCCTCCCAGGCCGGTCTGTAGGTTCAGAACATCACCAGTAAAAAGCAGGTCGTCTATTTTCTTGGACCGCAGTAGTATCCTCTTCGATCAGTTCCACCTCGCGCCTGCATACTCTGCATCGGCCGAGGTGAATTCTCACACACCAGCGCCCCAAGCGGCTCAGTTCCCCGTCCCTGAAAGACAGAAGGTCCTCGTCCTCGACATGCCGACCGACCAGGCCCCCCAACATACGCAATGAGGGCTGCGCCCAAACCTTCACTTCGATTCTCCTGCCGGTTCACCGCCGCGCGAATCTTCTTCAGCGCCCGCCCCAGCAATACACCTACCGTGGCTGTTTCGATCTCCAGAAGTTTCGGCGATATCTCGGTATCGTAATCCCTCGTTTCGGAGCCGGAGGCACTCGAGCTCACGGGCGGTCAAGAGCGAGTGAGCATTGGCGTCGATTTCGCTCAGCAAAATCCGGTCTTCAGGGTCGGGAGCGTCTTCCGCCAAGCGTAAGGCGGCGTTCAAACTCTCGCTGTTTTGGACAAAGCATTCTTTCAAGCG
This sequence comes from uncultured Acidobacteriota bacterium, assembly GCA_963842495.1. Classification (GTDB taxonomy): domain Bacteria; phylum Acidobacteriota; class Terriglobia; order UBA7540; family UBA7540; genus CAVROP01. The sequence continues at coordinate 22,335 of CAWJHY010000001.1, read as the reverse complement.
GTCCAAGATATAATTGCGGGTCGTGCTGTAAAGCCAACCTCTGGCCTCCCCACTGGTCGTCCCTTCACGCAGTGCGATGTAGTATCGGAGAAAAGCCTCTTGAACGGCATCGCGAGCTATCTCCAAATCTCCACAGACGGCTTGGCCGTACCGCAAGAGACCTGCTGCATGCTTCTTATAAAGCAGAATAATCGTATCTTCGATTTTCGATCTGAGAGGGTCGCTGTTGGGGTCAGCGCTCGGCTTGGGTGGCGCGGGTTCTAAGGCAGAGTGTGACTCCTCAGACGCTCGATGCTGCTCCGTCGTCGAGAGTAAGCTCAATGAACTCATGCACTTGGCTCGCTTGGCGCGACGTAATGGCTCCTGTCGGTAGATTGTACCACGAAGTGTGGATGGGTTCGTCAACAAACAATCGCTTATTCGGGGTCTGAAGACTAAACATTGAAGTACTAAAGGACTAAAGCACTAAAGTACTAACGTACTATGCATCTCCGCAATTAGGGCCTTGACTTGGGGACGATTGACTCGGTAGAATTCTTTACGGTAGTCCTTGCACTTTTTTCTGCCGCCAGCGATGATGCGGATCCTCTTGAGGGAGAGGTTCGTGGTGGGCGAAACGTCTCAGGGTATCCAAGAGAACAACACAATTTTAGCCCCTTTGGGGCTTCACCTGAGCCCTGAAAGGACTATAACGCAGATGAGTAACTGCCTCTATATTGACCCCTCCTTGGAACCGGCGGGAGCCACACTCTCTGCGCCTGCTGAAAGAAGACCAGTCAGACTCCCTTGGCGGGGATGACAAGTCGAGCAACTCGTGACCGAACGATAATCGCAAAGCGGAGGCAGTCCAATGTTCTTCAAAGATGAGAAAGGCCAGGCATTGTACCTTGCCGCCATGGCGATGCCCGTCTTGATGGGCCTTATTGGCCTGGGCATTGACATCGAGTAATGCGCTACGAGAAGCGCCTTCAGCAATCTGCTGCCGACGCTGCTGCCATCGCCGGAGCATCCAACCTTGCTTTTGGCGGCAACGCGGCTGCCGTGGCTGGAGCGCAAAAGGCTTCAGCACAGAACAGCTTTGCGGATAACACCGGGGGAGCCCTCAGTTGCACGGGCGCCAGCGCCGCGATTGGCACGGTCTGTGTCCAGGTTAACAGATCCGCCCCTGTCCGGGCCGCATTCGTCGGGCGCCAACAGCAGCAGTTATGTGGAGGTGCTTGTCTCCTCAGTGCAGCCTAACTATTTCGAACAGGTGCTGGGTTTTAAGCAGTCAACCGTCACCGCGCGGGCGGTGGCGGGGAATCTCGCCCCGGGATCCGGGGGCGCCTGCGTATATGCTGGATCCCTTCGTCGATGGAATCACTGTGGGAATCAGCATAAACGGAAACCCCAGTGTGAATGCACCGAACTGCGGAGTTGTTGACGACGGCAACTTCGACACCAAGGGTGGCGCTTACAGCGTCACTGCCGGGTATTGTCAGCGTGTCGGGACAAATAGTCGGCAAGGACAATGTAACCTGCACCGATGGCCAGCCCCCTTCCGAGTGCCCCGCCGGCGGAGCGCCGCCTGCCGCTTATCCCTTGTCCTACCTGACGCCGCCGTCCCTGGGGACGCCGACCGCCTTCAACCCCAGCAATATTCAGCCGGGAACCTATAGCAGCGGCACGAGCTTCAGCGGAAATGGCACTTATGTGTTTCCCTCCGGGACGTATATTTTCGACGGCACCAGCTTCACATGCCACGGGACTCCCACCTTCCAGGGCACCGGCGTGACGTTCTACTTTACAAACGGTGCCACCTGGAATTGCTCCGGCAACGATACCATCCAGTCCACAGCCCCCAGTTCAGGCAAGTACGCCGGAATTCTCTTCTACGAGGACCCAAACGACACGGCCGGCCCTACGATCGGTGGAAATGTAGGCAGTTACATGGACGGAGCAATCTACTTTCCGAAGGATACAGTGACATTTTCCGGAAGACTCCTTCTTCCAGCGCCGCGATGGTGGTCGCCGGCTCGATAGCGCTGAGCGGTAACCCAGCCGTAAATGTGACGGGGACATCCGGGCTACCTCCAGGTGTAACCCTTGTATTGAATAGCACCCTAGTGGAGTGAGTATGAAGGCCCTTCGCGCAACACTGGGCAAATCCATGAGGCGGTTTTCGATTTCGAGTATCTCGAGATGGGGAATTCTCCGGCCTCCCTCGGGGCAAAGCCTCTACGAGGTGGCCTTGCTGACACCTTTTCTCCTGCTCCTGCTGCTTGGAGTGATTGAGGTCGGGCGGTTCGCCTATATCGGCATTTTGGTAGCGAACGCGGCGCGGGCAGGCGCCGCTTACGGTGCCCAGAGCCTGGTGCACGCCGGCGACGCAGGGGACATTCAGACGGCGGCCAAAAACGACTTTCAGAACAACGGCCAGAACGTGAGCAATCTCACGGTCCAAGCGGGCACCTTTACTCCTTCGTACTTCGGGTGCACATGTGACAACAATGGGACCATATCTCCTGATCCTCCCACCGGAGACTATTGCAATCCCAACGATAACCCCACTTCGGGCTCATGTCCCGCAGGCCAGCACTGGGTCGTGCTCGTCTCGGTGGAAGCCAAGGGGACCTTCAATTCCTTGTTTAGCTTCATACCAAGTTTGGCGTCGATTACCATCGACAGGACGTGCACTTTGCGGGTGATTCAATAATGAGGCAACGGAAGGCTTCGATTTTGCTCACCGTCATTCCTCGATGCCGAGTAAGAGGCGCGGCGCCAGGTTTCGCGCCGCTGAAGACTGAGGATGGAACTAATCTTGTCGAGTTCGCCGTGGTCTTCATTGTGCTGATGGCGATTCTTGTTCGGGATCGGGGCGTTTGGCACGGCCCTTTACGCGTACCATTTCGTATCGCACGCATCCAAGTCGGCGGCCAGGTGGGCGGCGGTGAACGGATCGACGTGTGGGGCACTGGGCGACAACAGTTGCAACGGCACGGCGCCGATGAACTGCGAGCCCGCTACCGCGGCTGACCTCCAATCCTATGTGACGGGGGGAGGGACCTCCAACCTGCCGGGCATAACGCCTTCCGGGATTGATCCCAATAAGGTTAAGGTTACGGCGTCCTGGCCAGTACAGTCGGGGAGTCCAACCATCTGCTCCACCACGGAGAACTCCCCCGGTTGCACAGTCGAGGTCACCGTCTGCTACGACTACAAGTTCATCTTCCCTCTCATGCCGGTCGGCTCCGGCAAGAACTGCGCGGGGGCCACGGTCAACGGAACGCTTACCCTCTCCAGCACCTCCGAGATGATCATCGCGCACTAGTACTCGCTGACGAAATTCCGCCTCATAGTGCCGAACGGCGGGAAGGGCGGGGCTTCAGCCCCGCCACAGAGAACGGCTCGTAATTGGGGGCTTTAGCCCCTGAAGGAACGTGGCTACAGGGCCTAAAGGCCCAACTCGTTCGGCTTCCGGAGGCGGCGGGGCTGAACCCCCGCCCTTCCAAAGCGCCACGTTATCACGGCGACTTCCGTCATTAAGTACTAGTGCCGGGCCGGCGGGGACTGTCGTGTGTAGCCGGGTGGCGGCTGGAATATTGTGGGGTCGGGCTCGCTACGAGTGAGGTTGATAAGTTCAGTGACTTGGTCGCCGGAGCGCGGGTCGCTTCTCCGCCGCAGCACGTCGACTCCCCATCGCTCCTCAAACCAACATTCATCGACCGATTCAAAACTCGCCGCGTTGCCAAACATTCCTGCCGGAAAGGTGTGGATGGTTCGTCTTCCCCACGCAAACACGCCCGCAAACTCTCTCGTGCCGAGCTTCTCGTTCTTGATGTGTTCTCCGGGCCGAGTCGCCTTGAGCGTCAGATACTCCAATGCATCGTAATGGATGGGTCGTTCAATAGGCCTGATGATGACGCTGTGGTTCTGCGGGTCGATGTGGATTCTGCGCTTCCCCACCGGATCGTAAATGTTCACATAGTAGATGGGATTGTTGACGTCCTCCGTCCAGGGCAGGTGTTGCTCTTGATAGATGCGGCCTTTACTGTCGCGTGCGATGTGGTCCTGCACGGTGCGGGTCTTCTTCGTTCCGTCCGGGAAGGACCTGGGTGAGTGTGGTTCGAGCCGTGGCCGTGAAGGGTTTTCCACGCAGTTCGCTGATTCCAATCTCCGCCGGCATAATGACGCGAACACCCTGCGGCCACAGGCTGAGCACGAGCCCCAGGACCGCGACGATAACGCCGGACACTTTGTTCATATGAACGGTATCTTAGCACGAGGCCGTGCCTTTTCTGCGGCGGGGGGCACTGAGAGGAGCAGGGGCGGTTCGCGAACCGCCCCTACGCGCTATTTCATCGGCACGGGCGGTGTATCGGTCGGGCCCATTAGGTTGTAAACACGCCGGATGGTGACGGGTCCTTGCAGGGAAGAGTTCTCGAGGCGGGAAACTACCGTCAGCTCCTTGCCGTCGTCACTTACGCGGAATGATTGGGTGAGTTTGGTGCCGTGGTCCAGCTTGGTTTCGGCCACGAGTGCATCGCCTCGCCACTGGGTTTTGGTTGAGGAGATCTTCTTTCCGTTGTCATCCTTGTCGTCGTGCTTCTTACCGTCCAGGTAATAGGTTTGAGCATGGGCGGAGTCGTCGGTCACCACTAATTGGCCGGATTTCTGGTCAACTTCCAAGAGCTTTGGAGTCTGCCCAAGGCGGTCCCAGTCCTCGGCGCTCACGGTGCTTGCGCGATTGGCCTGTTGTCCTCCACCGCGGCCCATGCCGCCACGGCCCATGCCTCCGCGGCCCATCCCGCCGCCTCCCGGAAAACCGACCCCGCCGCCCGGATAGCCGCCGCCGGTGCCGCCCCCGGGGTATCCGCCCCCGGTCCCGCCGCCGGGATACCCGCCCCCGCTGTTGGCGGAGGTGCGCTGATTGCTCTGCGCATCGGTGATCTTCTGCTGTGCATCGTCGCTTTGGTCCTTGTTGAATTGCCAACGGCCGCCCAGGTTCGGCTGGCTGTCGCCCGCGCGGGCCACGCGCGGCAGTGAAATCGCGAGTAAGATCGCTGCGGCAGAAATCAGGCCGAATAGTGCAAGGTTATTGGTCCTTCGCATAGCTTGCTTACCTCCCAACGGCGAATGTCCTTATCCCTTCTGCTTCGATTCAGGGCAAGGGGTGCTGGTTGTACGGCGTTGTGGCGCGGGCGTCCCGCCCGCGGCCCGGGGCATTCCTTCGCTCCGCTCAGGACAGGCTCTGCCCTCAACAGCGGGCGGGACGCCCGCACCACGTACCTACCCGCCGCCGTGCGGAGTGCGCGGGGGCGGCTTAACGACCGCCATGGGCAAGCGCGTGAAGGCCACGCGCGCTGCCGCCGGATCGAGCACGTTCACCTGGACGGTGTAGCGTCCCACTGGAAACTTCTCCAGCGGGATCTGCGCGAAATACGTGGTCTTCAGCGCCGAGCCCTTTTCCGCCTTGGCGTTGAACGGCCCGGCTTCGGCAAACTTCCTTCCGTGCCGGAGGAAGACGAACGCCACGGACGGCGCTGGCGCGGCGCTCTGGGGCGTCGCGGGTGGCTTCCCGGCGTATGACTCCAGGTAAACCGAAAGGGTCTGGTTAGTTCGAAACACGCGGGTAACGCTGGGCAGCACGGAGCGATTCCCCACCTGGAGCGGCGCGTTGCGGTCGCGATCAAATCGCGTACGCGGGAGTTGATCGGCGGGCCGCACTTCATTGGAGAACACCACCGTACTCAAGCTCAGCCCTTGATCGGAGACATCCGGCAAGACGAGGGGAGTTTCGAAGGTCCCGATCTTGCCGCCTTGGTTCTCTCGAGCCACGACTTTCAAGTTGTACTTTCCCGGCGCCAGAGTGATTTCGCCCTCATAGAGAAGGTTCCCGCTGGTGACTTCTTCGAAGGTCTCGTCCGTCATCTTCACGGGCAGGGTATCGTGCAAACCGCCCGCGATATGATTCTGCGCGTCGGTGAACCTCCAGGCAAAGTCAAATTCAGTCTCGTGTTTGCCGGATTTCTTGAGGAAGGAAACTTCTGCGCCCGGAATTTTGGCGGCCAGAACAACCGTGTATTTCTTATCGGCGCGGAGGAAGTAGGCGGTGTCGATGGCAAAGGGAAGATCCACGAAAGGCACATCGAGATCCATCACCTGCTGGAGCTGAACTTCCTTATCCTCGCGCGTCAATTGCCGGAAGTTCTTGGGAGCAAAGTAGCCGGGCCGCGCCTGGACCTTCAACCCGGGGCGCGACACTTCCACGCGAATGTGCCGGAAGCGGCCGTCGGAGCGCTTGTTGGAGGGCGAATAGCCAATCAGATAGTAGCTGGAATTGTCCTTTTGGACCTCCTGGAAGGCGGGGCTGAAATCGTTGAGGTCGTAGAAGAACTTTCCGCCGGTGTCGGTGGAGAGCGAGGCCAGCGTTTCACGGCTTCCCTGCAAGGAGGAAACCTGCGAGGCGTGGGCCGAGCCCGAGTAGATGGCAGTGCCGGAGGGGCTGGATGACGAGGCGTCGCCGCCCGGAGGCAGGGCCAGCAGGCCGCGCGCGTCCATCGTATAGAGCGAAACGTCGGCTTGATTCGCAGCGTCGATGGTGGCCCTCAACTGGGCCTGGTTTTCCTGGCCGGTGCGCGACATGCCGCTGGAGAAGTGGATCACGTTCTTGCGCCCAGGCACCTGGTGAAGCAGGGTGGCCAGGGATTCAATGGCTGCCAGCTTCTGGTCCGTATTGAAGATATTGAATTCGGTTTCATCGGGGGTAAATGCGTCGGAAACGTCCTGAGTGACGGCTTCCATGCCGTTGGCGTCTGTCCCGCCAGCTTCACCGATCTCGCCCTGCGTAGCCAGGTTGGAGGACTCTTCGCCGACCAGGATGGCGCGCAGGACCTTGGTGAGCGAGTTGCGATTGTTGGTGAAATCCTGCACGACACGAAGGTTGGAGGAGTAGGTAACCAGGGCAATCAAGTCTGCGGGCGTCATGCGGTGGGCGACGAAATCGCCCGAGGCCTTCAGGGCGCGCATCAGCTCGTCCGGTTGCATCGAACTCAAGTCAAAAAAGAAAACCAGCAGGCGATGATCCTGGAGCACCCGGTCGGCGTTAACCTCGGGCGGGAGCTTCGCAAGGTCAATCACCTGCGCGCGCTCCTCGCCGCCGGTGACTTGCGCCAATTTCTCCACGTCTTCCAGGCTGAAATCAGAAATGGTCTGCGGAACTCCGTCTTCGAAGACGCGAAAATCCGATTGCTTCAAATCCGTCACCGCTTTGCCGGCTTTGTCATACACCCGCACGTCGACCAGCACTTCATTGGTCTGCGAGCGCAGGATGAAGGCCTGTTGCGGACTTCGAGAAGTGGGAGCGGAAGGCTTCTGCTGGGGGAGAAGGGCAGTGGGCAGGTAGGCAGATAGGCAGATGGCGAGAAGAACTGCGGGCAGGTGGGCAGATCGGCAGGTGGGCAAGTGGGCAGTGGTATTAGCCTTGGTCGCCGTCCTTCTGCCAGAACATCTGGTTATCATTGTCACTTTATTCCTGTTACCTGGGCCTGCATGCCATTATCTGTGGGCCAGACAGCTCACACTTACCGTGCACATCTTTGGATCGCCTGCTTTCGTGGCTATCTGCCCACCTGCCGACCTGCCTAGAAGTTAAACCGCAACGCGACGTTCAAAGAGCGCATAGCCGCTACGCTGGTCACCCAGCCGAAATTTTGCGCGTTGATCGTGGTCGCCACGCCGGCGTAATTCGGGTGGTTGAAAATGTTGTTGGCGTTGATGCTGAACCGTCCACGAATGCCCTTTTCGCGAGAGAAAGTGAAGAAGCGCCCCAGCGACATATTAAAAGTCATGGAGCCCGGACCAGTAATCGTGTTGCGACCCGCCGTACCGAGTTCACCCGAGGCGGGCAGCGCGAACGCACCGGTGTTGAAGAACTCCAAGGTTGTCCTTTGTGAGCGTGGCAGGCTGATGGGAACGCCTGAGGCATCGGGACGTTCGGAGGCAAACACGCCCGACCCGTTATTGTTGGATTGATTGCCGGCCACCGCCGCAGTCAAAGGCAAGCCGGTTTGCAAGGTGGTAACGCCGCTGAGCTGCCAATTGCCAATGATTCGCTCCCCGAAGCCGCCGCGGTTCAGAAAACGGCGCTGCTCACCAAAGGGCAGTTCGTAGGTGTGATTGACCACCAGTTTCTGGCCGACGTTGAAATTGGAAAGCGCCCGCTCCGCCGCGAGGTCGAAGCTGTTCTGGGGCACGTTGTGCCCGTTGCCCCCTATGTTGGCCGCATCGTCAATCGATTTTGACCAGGTGTAGAAGCCGCTCATGGAGAAGCCGCCGTGAAACTGCCTGCGCAAAACGACCTGGAGGCCGTTGTAAATCGAAGCCGCGCCCGAGGTTTCGTAAAGAAATTGCTGAACGCCCGGAATCGAAGTTTCGTGCGAACCGGAGGCGCTGGGATTTACGCTGTCGGGCGAGAGCAGCAAATCAAGTTTCGTTCCCTTGGTGCCGATGTACTGGACCGAAAGGACAACGTTGCGGACAAGTTCATCCTCGAGGCTGAAGTTCCAAGTCTGCGCATAGGGCCGGCGGAAATTGGTGTCGGCCGCGTAGGTATTATGAATCGTATTGGCAGCAAGGGTGGGGAACCCCTTCTCGAGGGTCAGCACTTGCACGGGATTGGTGGTCAGCGTGGAGGCCTGCGCGAACGGAGGCTGGTCCACCATGTTGGTCACCATGCGCGAGTAGATGCTGCCGTCGTAAAAAACCCCATAACCACTGCGCATCACCAGGTGGTGCTGAATCCAGGGTCGATAAGCGATCCCCAGACGAGGCGAAAAGTTGTGCCAATCGCTGTGAATCAGCGAGCCAGGCAGAGACCCGGGGTTGAGGCCGGTAATCACCTCGGGTGAGCTGAAGCCGGGCCCAAAGGCCAAGTCGGAGAGGTGTGCAAACTTTTCGTTAAGGGGCTGGAAGTATTCGTATCGAACGCCGCCATTCACCGTCCAATGGTTGCCGGCGCGCCAATCGTCCTGGATGAAGGAAGTGGTGACCCAGGTTCGCAGGTAATTGCTGGCCACGCCGTTACGAACGGAGGCGGACTGGGAAACACCCTGGAGGAAATCCCAGAAGCGGACGGAAGTGGTTTGGGGAAGACCCAGCAGGAAGTCCGCGAAGTCAAAACCTGTGCCGGGGACCGGAAAGCCATTGTTGAAGTTGCTGGTGCTATAGCCGGTAAAGCTGAAAGTCCCCTCAGCGTTGGGATCCGTCTCAGTGTTCTGCTGGACGCGGCGCAGTTCGCCGCCCAGACGAATGTTGTGCTTACCGTGGTTCCAGATCAGCACCTCGTTGGCGCGGATGGTTTGGGGGCGCGTGAGGGAGGCGAGCGGATCGTTCAAACCTCCGAAATTGGTGAAGCCGATGGTGGGAATTGCCCAATCGAAGGGATTGGTCGAAACGCCGGTGATACCGAGATGCGAGGCAATGTCCTGTTGGAACGCAAAGTCGTTGAGCTGGGATGTGCGCAGGCGGTTGAAGTTGAAGGAAAGCGAATTGACAAGACGGGGATTGAAAGTGTGGGATTCACTAACGGTGAGATTCTGGCCGCGGCTCGAGGTGCGGGAATTCAACTCGGGAAAGGCAGCGACCGATTGGCTGGCCGACCGGTTGAAGTAATACATCACGTTCAAGCTGTTCTTGGAGTCGATCTGTTGCCCAATGCGGCCCATCACGCGGTCACTGGCGGTGGGCAGCGGAACCTGCAAATGAAAGTTCTGGACCTGCCCGGGGAGGTTCGGCAAGGGGATGTAGGCCAGCAGACCTTGCGCGGCCGCGGAGATCTCTTGTGCAGGGATCGTGTTTTCCGGAAAACGCGTGCGCGCGCCAGTAGCACTTGTCGAGGGTTCATAGATAGTTGGAACCGTCCCCGCGTATTGTCCCGAGGCAATGACCGCGTCGGAAAAATCCCCGCCGCGCTCCGCCGGTGTGGGGACCGTTGAGAAGCTGTCGAGACCGGTCCTGCCGCGCTGCAAGTTGTAGCTTGCGAACCAGCTTGTCTTGTTGCCGCCGTTATAAATCTTGGGAATCACCAGCGGGCCGCCCAAAGAGAAGCCAAAGGTTTCCTGGTAGGAGGGGATACGAGGCGACTCGAGAACGTTCAGCGGGTAGGGATGAGCATCGAAGCCTGAATTTGTGTACTGCTCAGTCAAATTGCCCCGGACTCGGTTTACCTGGGCGCGATTGCGGCCCCAACCACGCGCTCCTCCTCCTCCGCCTCCAAAACCTCCGCCACCCCCGCCAAACCCTCCACCCGGTCCGCCTCCGCCCGGTCCGCCTCCACCCGGACCGCCTCCGCCCGGACCTCCTCCAGCGCCGAAGGGGCTGCCTGCGCCTCCTCTAAAGCCCCCGCGGCCACCACCAAATCCCATGCCTCCGCCGCGCATTCCCCTCCGGCCGCCACGGCCTTCCCCGGGGGTTGCGACGTCACCCACCCCGCCGCCCAGCAGGAAAGAGTTGCCCGCGCTCGTTGAGGCATCGGGATTCTCCGGTATTGCCTCGCCCGCAGGAGCGTTCTCTGCGCCGGAGTTCTCCGCACCGCCATTCTCGGCAATACGGAGCACTCCTTCTTCCCCTCCGCCGCCATCCCCAAAGGAATTTTGTGGGCCGGCACGATATTGGCCGCGATTTCGGGCGCTTGTCGGGAGCGTTGCCAGGTTGCCGTTGCGGCGTCTTAACGGCGGGCTTCCCTCGTCGTTGCCCTGGGATATTGCAGTGCTCTCGGGTGTGGCAAGAACCATTGCCAAATTGATCTTGAGCGATTTATCGGCGGTCACAGGAATCGGCTCGCGCACGTCCGGCCGAAATCCGACCAACGCCAAAGTCAAGCGGTAATTGCCAGGAGGAATCTCCGGTGAAGGTGAAATTACCATCCTCGTCTGTTAAGGTCTCTTTGCGTTCACCGGTTTGCGGATTTATCAGTTGGACTGTAACGGCAGGCACCGAAACACCGCCTGGACCCCGCACATGGCCGGCGATTGATCCGGTCTGAGATGTCTGGCCGGAAAGCGTCGGGGGCATGAAGCAGACTACTGCCAAAAGAGCACAGGAAAAGAGTACGGGTTTCTTACGGTCAGTAGACATTCCTAGGTGTTTAGCTGGTTGTCGCGCGTTTGGCCTTACAGAAATTAGACGATTGTCAAATTTGCAAGGTTACAGGAAAGGACTGACCGCACGTACGCCGACGGATGGCTGTACCCTTACGTCACGGCCGTCCTGAAGTCCCTGGATACAGTACTTTTGTTGCATTGCGTTAGCTTGCCCACTCTGTTAGTATCCCCAGTCTGAAATCGGGAGGGCTGGCGATTGCTTTCCCTCCTCCATCCTGGAATACCGTTGGTGGCCTAGAAGACCATGGCAGCTCCACCCGAAGATGCTCCCACAGAGACACGGCGACGCTCCCGCCAATGTGTCGTTTTATTGCTGATGGCCTTGGTGCTCCTCGCCAGTGCCTCTCCTGCCCAGCAAGCGAAGGACACGCGTCCGCAGGGCGTGAAAACACTGGAAACCATTCGACAAGTCAGGGATCTGCCTTCCGAGAAGGCCCGGTTTGGATACCCGATTCATGTGCGCGGCGTGGTAACCTATGCCGACAAAACGCAGAACGATCTCTTCGTTCAAGATTCCACGGCTGGCATTTATGTGAACTCGGATGCCACCGTCCTGCAACTTCACTCCGGCCAGCTCGTGGAGGTCACCGGCATCAGCGGGCCTGGAGATTTTGCTTCCGAGATTGAAAACCCCAAGATCCAGGTGGTCGGTCAGGGTCCTTTGCCGGCTCCCAAGCGGGTCACGGGAGAAGAGTTTGTTACCGGAGTCGAGGACAGCCAGTTTGTGGAAGTCGAAGGAGTGGTGAGGTCGGCGGCGGAGAGCCAAGGCCGTTTGCTCCTGCACGTGGCGTCGGGGACAGTGATCGTTCCCGTATACGTGTTGGACTATAAACCCATTCCGGAGGATCTCGTAGGGGCAGAGGTCGTTCTGCAGGGCGTTTCCGGAGGCACCTACAACCCGCGGCTGCAGTTTCTTGGCGCCATTCTCCTTGTGCCAGGGCTGAAAAACCTCGCCATTGAATTGCCGGCCTCTGCGGACCCCTTTTCAATTCCCTTGCGTCCCATCCACCTCGTCGAGAGGCTGGGTCCGGTCGGAGCCTACAACCAAGCCGTGCACGTTCAAGGGATTGTCACCCTGCAGTTGGCGGGCAAGCGCATTTTCATACGAGACGCCCAAGAGGGGTTGGAAGTTGAAACACTTCAAACAACCCCCTTGAGCGTCGGCGACCGGGTTGATGTCGTAGGTTACCCAGCGGTAGGTGACTTCAGCCCAATGCTCCAGGATGCAGTCTATCGCAAGATCGGGAATGGCGCGGCCACTCCCCCACTGGCAGCGACCGCTGCCCAGGCGTTGTCGGGGATCTATGATTGCGAACTCATCCGGATCCGAGGGCGCGTGCTAGGCGTCTCACTCCGCAGCAATCAAAGATCACTCACGCTCAGTTCAGACGGGGTCATGGTCGAGGCCCAGATGGAGGGAATTGGGCAGCAGGCGATGGCGGAGCACGCCCGCACGGGCAGCCTCGTGCAACTAACTGGAATCTGCGATGTCAAGGTTGACAAGAACCGGAACCCGGTGGGTTTCGCGATGCTCCTGCGCACGCCGGATGACATCGTGGTGCTGCAACAACCCCCCTGGTGGAACCTGCAGCGTACTCTTATTCTCCTGGGTATTACGGCCTTGACCGTCGTCTGTGTCTTGTTTTGGGTGGGCATGTTAAGGCGGCGCGTTGGGCACCAAACGGAGACCATCCGGGCTACGCTGGAGTCCACCGCGGACGGAATCCTGGTGCTGAACGCTACGGGAAACATCGTAGCCCACAACACGAAGTTTGCCGAGCTTTGGAACATCCCGGAGTCGGCCCTTGGCTCGGGCAAGGACCGCAAGTGGATGGACTACGTTCTCCCCCAGTTGAAAGATCCCGACGCTTTCCTCAGGACGATGCGCAGCTTGTACGAGGATTCGGAGGCTCTATGTGACGATCTGGTGGAGTTTAAGGATGGACGCGTTTTCGAACGCCATTCCGAACCTCAACGCGCCTGGGGGAGAAACATCGGGCGGGTCTGGGGATTCCGCGATATCACCGAAAGGAGGCGGGCGGAGGAGGCATTGGCGGAAAGCGAAGAACGTTACCGCATGCTGTTCCAACGCAATCTCGCGGGCGTCTACCGTGTCAGCCTGGCGGGGCGATTTCTGGATTGCAACGAAGCCTGCGCACGCATTTTCGGCTACTCCACCCCACAGGAATTATTGGGGCGGAACGCCTCGGACCTTTACACCAGCCCCTCGGCGCGGGAAGGGTTTACTTCCAGCCTCAAGGCGCAAGGGGCTCTGAGCAATTTTGAGCACTGCCTGTTAAAGAGGGACGGCACCCCGGTCTGGGTGCTGGAAACCGCCACTTTGATTAAAGACGGGGAAGAGCTGATCGAAGGCACTTTGATCGACATTACGGCGCGCAAACAAGGCGAAGCAGAACTGCAAAAAGCGAAAGAGGCGGCCGAATCCGCGAGCCGCGCCAAGAGCGAGTTCCTGGCCAACATGAGTCATGAAATCCGCACCCCCATGAACGGCATTCTGGGCATGACCGAACTCGCGTTGAGCACTGACCTGAACGGCGAGCAGCGGGAATTTCTCACCATGGTCAAGTCTTCGGCGGACTCGCTGCTGACGGTGATCAATGAGGTGCTGGATTTCTCTAAAATCGAAGCCGGGAGGCTGGACTTTGATCTGATTGAATTCAATCTGAGGGATAGTCTCGAGGAAGATGTTCGAATGTTCGCGTACCCGGCGGACCGAAAAGGTATCGAACTGATCTGTGACGTGGCTCCCGAGGTGCCGGACGCGGTAGTGGGGGATCCTACCCGTCTGCGGCAAATCATCGTAAACCTTCTTTCCAATTCACTCAAATTCACGGAGCACGGAGAAATCCTGCTGCGGGTTGAAGGGGACTCTTCAAACGAAAATGAGTCCATGCTTCATTTCTCGGTCCGGGACACAGGAATTGGCATTCCCTGGGACAAACAGCAGTTCATCTTCGAGGCCTTTGCGCAAGTTGATAGTTCCACCACTCGGCGCTTTGGGGGAACCGGTCTGGGTCTGACGATTTCGGCGCGGCTGGTGTCGATGATGCATGGCCGGATTTGGGTGGAGAGCGAATTGGGGAAGGGAAGTACGTTTCACTTCACGGCGCGCCTCGGGCGGGCCCGCGCCGGTGTGACGCCGAAGAAGACCTCGCCTGTGACCCTTCACGGCGTGCCGGTTCTGGTTGTAGATGACAACGCGACAAATCGGCGCGTGATGGATGAGACGCTTTCTTTCTGGGGTATGAAAACCAGTTCGGCGGCGGATGGTTTTCAAGCCATGATGACGCTGAGGCACGCCCAGGAGGGTGCAAATCTCATTCCTCTCGTGCTGACCGACGCTCATATGCCGATGATGGATGGCTTCCGGTTGGCGGAGGAAATCAAGCGTGACCCGCGGCAGGCAGGCACGCTAGTTATCATGGTGACTTCGGGCGGACAGGTCGGCGACGCGGCTCGCTGCCGTGAACTGGGAATAGCCGCCTACCTCACCAAGCCGGTCCGGCAGGCGGACCTGCTGGAAGCGATTGTCAGAGTTCTGGGCTCCAAGGCACGGACGGAGGAACCGGCACCGCTGGTGACGCGGCATTTCTTGCGCGAGAATCGCCGGGGCCTGGAGATCCTGGTGGTTGAAGACAACGTCGTGAACCAGCGCTTGGCCGAGCACCTCCTGCGGAATAAAGGCCACATTGTCACCATCGCTAACAACGGGCGGGAGGCGTTGGAAGTTCTCCAGCGACACGGTTTTGACCTGGCGTTAGTGGATGTGCAGATGCCCGAGATGGACGGGCTGCAACTGACGGCGGCTATTCGCGACAAAGAGACAAGGACGGGGGAGCATTTGCCGATAATTGCTATGACCGCTTATGCGATGAAAGGCGACCGAGAGCGTTGCCTGGAAGCGGGTATGGACGCCTATGTCCCCAAGCCGATCAATTCCAAGCAGCTTTTTGAATTGATCGCCGGAGTGCGAACCGTGGAGCTCAAATCGTCGCTCAGCACGCCGCTAGGGATAAATCACGAGATCCTTGATGAGTCGGCGCTCCTGGCGCGATTTGAAGGAGAGGCTGACTTGCTTCGGGATGTGGTCAATCTCTTCATGGACGACTGTCCGAAACTGATGGACGGGATTCGAGGGGCTGTGGAGCGAAGCGATGCCCATGAGTTGGAGCGGGCCGCCCACAAACTGAAGGGCACCGTGGCAAATTTCTCGGCTCGAGCTTCTTATGACGCGGCGCTGCGTCTGGAAGTGATGGGCCGGGAAGGACATCTCGAGGAGGCTCGCGAAGCTCTAACCGCGCTCGACGCGGCCCTCCAGGAACTGGGGCCCGTCTTGATTACTTTAAGTGGCGGCATAAAACCATGAAGATCCTGGTGGCCGAAGACGACCTCATAACAGGGCGGATGTTACAAACCTACCTGGTGAAGTGGGGTTACGAGGTACAAATCGTGACCGATGGCCTGCAAGCATGGCAAATCCTTCAACAAGAAAATGCCCCTCGTCTCGCTCTCCTCGACTGGATGATGCCGGAGATGGATGGCATATCGATTTGCCGCGAGGTGCGGCGGCTTAATATCCAGCCTTATATTTACTTGATTCTCCTGACCGCCAGGCGATACCAGGAAGACGTGGTGGCGGGACTCGAGGCGGGGGCGGATGAGTATTTGACGAAGCCTTTTGACCCCTATGAGCTCAGGGCGCGTCTGCGCGCCGGTGCCCGGATTGTGGAGTTGCAGGATAGCCTGATTCAGGCGCGAGAAGAGCTTCGCGATCTGGCCATGCACGACGTCCTGACCCGTCTTTTGAACAGGCGCGCCATTATGGATTTCCTGGCGGCGGAATTGGGCCGCGCCGCACGCGAACAAAAACCCCTCACGGTGATGATGGTTGACATTGATCACTTCAAGTCCGTCAACGACAATTTTGGGCATCCGGCTGGAGACGGAGTCCTCTGCGAAGTGTCCAGGAGGCTGCGGGCATCCATTCGCACCTATGATAACGTGGGGCGGTTTGGGGGAGAGGAATTCCTGGTGGTGGTCCCCGGCTGCGACGCAGTGCCCGGCCTAGCCCAAGCTCGCAGGCTGCGGAAGCCGATGCCGGGTGCGCTACCTGGCCGACAGCAGGAAATCGTCGGCCTCCGCCATAAAGCAGTGGCCGGCGCACGTCAACTGACCTGAATGGACCACGGCCATGAGCCGAACCAGATCCCGGAGAATACCGTCCGATGGTTCGGGTCAGGCCCGCTATCGCGCTCGTCCGGACCATGGTGATCTTCTGCTAATGTCCGTCGAGATATGGCCTGAGCGCCGAACGCCAATCGGACCAGCAGGACAACCGCGGTCTCTGCTCCGCTTGGTTCCGGTTGTAGGGGGCGTCAAAGAGCACGTGCGTCCACGGTGGCGGGTCCGCCAGGCCCCGGATCACGGGCCGGTCATCGACCAGGATGCACTGCCGGAGCCGGTCTCCCACCAGGGTCTTGTCCTTGGCGATGATGATCCGGTCCAGCCATGATGCGCCAAGATGGTTCTCCACCCAGGCGAGCTTTTCGGGGACGCACCAGCGCGAGCTGGTCAGCGGCGAGGTGCACAAGAACACCTCATGACCGGCCTCGCGCATCTCTCTGAGAGCTTCTGGGGCGCCCGCGATCACGGGCAGGTTCCGGTAGAAATCCGCGTGGCGGGTGATCGCGTTGATCGCCCTGCCCCAGTCCGACCCGAACTGCTCGGCGTACTGCTGCGCGGAGCCATAGAAACCCCGCCGGTCGGCGAGTTCGATGAACGGAGCACCGGGATGCGCGGCGCGGAAAGCGTCGAGAACCCCTCGCTCGAAATCAGCCACGACTCCGTCCTGATCGATGAGCGCTAGGCCCAAAACTCCCACCCCATTGTCCGTATTTGACCAGTTTACGTATCGGCTCAGGTGCCAGACTCTACCGATTCCATCCTGAGCCCGCCCGTTGGCACGTCCGGCCTCACGGCTGGCGCTGGCGCCGGCGCTGGCGCGCGGATGTAGTGCCCGGGATCGCCAGCCGCGGCGGGATCACGGTGAGCACAGCGCGCATCATCGCAGACCGCTGCCTGCCCTTGAGCGCCTGCCGCGAGCCCGGCGTAACGACATCGATGCCACATCGATGCTGTTTGCCCGGGTGCGGCGGGGTCGGCCCGGGACCCGGGGCGTTGTGCGTTGCGCGCGGAGGCTGGCGGCATGGAAGAGGCAAGCCGGGCCGTCGGGGCGGAGGCGCGACACGGCACCGGCCGTCACGGCCAGGGCCGGAATATCCCGGCCCCCCGCGTTGCTGAGATACATGCAAACGCATATATCTCGCCCGCGGCCCGCAACCCCGCGACCCGCAAACCCCGCGGCACAGGAAAGGCATGACATGCAGTTCGGGATCTTCTCGGTCAGCGACATCACCCGCGACCCGGTCTCGGGTGACACGCCCAGCGAAGCCGAACGGATCGACGCGATCGTGCAGATCGCGCAGAAGACCGAAGAGGCAGGGATGGACGTGTTCGCGATCGGCGAGCACCACAACCCGCCGTTCTTCTCCTCCTCGCCGACCACGCTACTGGCGTTCATCGCGGCCACCACCAAGAAGCTGGTGGTGAGCACGGCGACCACGCTGATCACGACCAACGACCCGGTGCGCATCGCGGAGGAGTACGCGATGCTCCAGCACCTGAGCAAGGGCCGGATGGACCTGATGCTCGGCCGTGGCAACACGGCCCCGGTATATCCGTGGTTCGGCCAGGACATCCGGCAGGGCCTGCCGCTGGCGCTGGAGAACTACAACCTGCTGCACCGGCTGTGGCGCGAGGACGTGGTGGACTGGCAGGGCAAATTCCGGACCCCGCTGCAGGGCTTCACGTCGATCCCGCGGCCGCTGGACGACGTGCCGCCGTTCGTGTGGCACGGCTCGATCCGCACGCCGGAAATCGCCGAGCAGGCCGCGTACTACGGGGACGGCTTCTTCGCCAACAACATCTTCTGGCCGAAGGAGCACTACATGCGGCTCATCGAGTTCTACCGGCAGCGCTACGCCCACTACGGCCACGGCACGCCAGTGCAGGCGATCGTTGGCCTGGGCGGCCAGGCCTACATCGCCAGGAACTCCCAGGATGCCAAGCGGGAGTTCCGCCCCTACTTCAACGAGGCGCCGGTCTACGGGCACGGGTCGAGCATGGAGGATTTCGCCGAGCTCACGCCGCTGTCCGTGGGTAGCCCGCAGGAGGTCATCGACAAGACCCTGACCTTCCGCGAGCACTTCGGCGACTACCAGCGCCAGCTTTTCCTGGTGGACCACGCCGGCCTGCCGCTCAAGACCGTGCTCGACCAGCTCGACCTGCTCGGCGAGGAGGTCGTGCCGGTGCTCCGCAAGGAAATCGCGGCCCGGCAGGACCCGCAGACCCCGGAGGCGCCCACCCACGCCAGCCTGGTCCGGGCCACGTACGGCGATCAGGCCCCGCGCCAGCCGCGGCCGAACGCGAACCGCGGCGACAACGTGACCGGCGCGTCCCCCTACCAGGACACCGACGCCCAGTACCAGGCCGATTACCCGGACCTGTGATGCCTGGACCGGCGAGCACGGCCCGCGGGCAGCTGGCCAACGACGCCTGGGAGGCGCTGCTGACCGCGCATGCCGTCCTGATGAAGCAGTTCGCGGCCGAGGACATCTGGGACGACGTATCCATGCGGGAGTACGACGTGATGTACACGCTGTCCAAGGGCCCAGGCCCCCTGCGCCTGGGCGACCTGAACCGGCACGTCCTGCTCAGCCAGCCGGCCCTGTCCCGTCTGGTGGACCGGCTGGTCGAGCGCGGCCTGGTCGAGCGCTGCGCCGACCCCGCCGACGGGCGCGGCGTGCGGCTGTCGCTCACCGACGCCGGCCGGGTCGTGCAGCGCCGGATCGGGCGCCAGCACGCCCGCGGCGTGGCCAGCGCCATGACCGCCGGGCTGACCGCCGCCGAACTGGCGCAGCTGGAAACCATCTGCCGGAAACTAGCCGCCGCACCCATGGCGGCCACCGACACAAGCGAGGTCGTGATCCCATGAACGCCCCCAACAGTGCCGAACAATTCAGGGCCGAACAATTCAGGGCCGAACAATTCAGGGCCGAACGATTCAGGCTCGTCGTGGTCAGCGCCGGCACCAGCGACCCCTCGTCGACGCGGCTGCTGGCCGACCGCACGGCCGAGCGCGCCGCCGCCCTGGCCGCCGGGCACGGGCACACGGTGACGGTCAGCGTCGTCGAGCTGCGCGAGATCGCCGCCGACATCTCCACCGCGCTGGTCTCCCAGCTGATCACGCCGAAGCTGCGGCAGGCGATCACGGTCCTCGGCGAGGCGGACGGCGTCATCGCCGCCGCCCCGGTCTACAAGGCCGGCCCCAGCGGCCTGTTCACCTCGTTCTTCGGCGTGCTGGACAACGACCTGCTTATCGCCAAGCCGCTGGTGATCGCCGCGACGGCCGGCACCGCCCGGCACGCCCTGGTCGCGGACTCCTCGATGCGCCCGATGTTCGCCTACTTGCGCACCATGACGGTGCCGACCTCCCTGTTCGCCGCCCCGGAGGACTGGAGCGACCCGGCCCTGGCCACGCGCATCGACCGGGCCGCGCTCGAGCTCGTGCTCCTGATGGAAAGCGGCTTCACCCGCAAGATCAAGGACGAGTCCTGGCAGAACTACCAGCACGAGTACGGCAGCGCCGGCGGCACCGAGACCTCTATCGACCTGGACACCGACCTCATGCGCCTGGCCACCGGCGGATCCGCCGGATAAACCCGCCTGCCGGCGCAGGGTCACCCTGCGATGAGGCCCCCCGCGATTCACAGCGGAAGTCCGGCTTCCAGCAGGGCCAGGGCCTGGTCGATCCGCTCGAACATGTCCTCAAGGGTCCGCCGGTCGCTGGACCAGCCATCCCACGGCATCGTGATCGACATGATGACACCGATGATCGCGCCGGCGATCGTGCGGACAGCCAGGTCATCCGTCGGCCGCCCGGTGCGCTTGGCTAGGGCTTCGCCGATGACCGCGATCGTGCGGGCGAACTCATCCATGGCCCGGGCCCGAACCTCCGGCACGGTCATGGTGAGGGCGGTGGTCTCCCCGAGCAGGTCGAGGTCGGCCTGGGTGTAGGAGGTGAACATCTCACGGGTGGCCGCGCGGACCGCGCTGAGCGGGCCGAGATCGGCCGGCTGCCGCTCGAGGGCCTCGATCATCCGGGTGTCCATGTCGTCCTGCAGGACGATGTCTTCCTTGGTGGGGAAGTACCGGAAGAACGTGCTCGGTGACACCTCGGCCGCCGCCGCGATCTGCTCCACGGTAGTGCCCTGGTAAGTCTGCTCGCGGAACAGCCGGAGCGCGTGCTCCCTGATCGAAGCGCGCGTCCTGGCCTTCTTCCGCTCGCGCAAGCCGCCTGGCTGGTCTTGGCCCGTGCTGAGCATCGCTGTCACGCTTCCTTCCGCCCGGGCCGGCGGCCCTGTCGGGCCTGGCCCGCCCCGGGCATTCCTGTCACACCTCCAATTCTGCCCGGTCCGGGCCGCTTCCACCGGCCGCAACCGGGGCTGCCCCCGCGCCCTCGGCGGTCCCGGGAACCCCGTCAGCCCGGCGCGGCAGGAACAGCAGCGCGAGGATCGCGCCGGCCAGCGCGATGCCGCTGCAGACCCAGAGCATCGTGTCCATGCCCTGCACGAACGCATGCCGGGCCGAGTCGAGCAGCGCCGCCGAGCCGAGCTGGTGCGCGACCGCGATGCCCGCCACCACTCCGCTCTTGGCGGTCGCGGCGGCCGCCGCGGGCAGGCCGGTCACGTCCAGGTGGCTGCGGTACACCGAGCCGAGCACGGTGCCGAGGACCGCCACCCCGATGGTGGCGCCGACCTGCCGCATCGCCGAGATCAGGGCGGAGCCCGAGCCGCTGCGCTCGGCGGACAGGGGAGCCAGTGCCGCGTTCATCGCCTGCGGCATCGCCAGCCCGAGGCCGAGGCCGAACATGGCGAACCACCCGGCCGCGAACCCGGTGCCGCTGGTGACGGTGGTCGTGGCGCCGACCCCGAGCGTCACGGCCATGATCGCGAACCCCACGGTGGCCAGGCCCTTCACGCTGGCCAGCGGCGCGCTCACGCTGCCGTCGGCCGCCTTGCGCGGCGTGGCCAAGCGGGTGCCGCCGATCATGCCGATCACCATGCCGCCAATCATCGGCAGCAGCCGCAGCCCGCTGCCCAGCGCGTTCACGCCGCGGACCTCCTGGAAATACTGCGGCATCGTGAAGAAGAGGCCGAACATCGCGAACGAGACCAGCGTCGCCAGCACGGTGCCCCAGGTGAAGCCGGCCGACCGGAACAACCGGAGCTCGATCAGCGGACGTACCGTGCCCCGGCGTAGGCCGCCGGCGTCGGCTCCGTCCGCACCCGGCCCGTTGCGTGCGGTCAGCCAGCGCTCCCAGGCCACGAAGACGGCCAGCACCGCCGCGCCGGCGGCGATGGTGCCCAGCGCCGCGGCGTCCGTCCAGCCGTCCTGGCCGGCCTTGATGAACCCGTAGGTCAGCCCGATCAGGCCCGCGCTGGACAAGATCACGCCCAGGACGTCCACGCCCGGCCGCTGCGCGCTGCGCGATTCGGGCAGCAGGATCGCGACGGCGGCCACGGCCAGCACGACCACGGGCACGTTGATCAGGAAGACCGAGCCCCACCAGAAGTGGTCGAGCAGGTAGCCGCCGACGATCGGGCCGATCGGGAAGCTGATGATGGTCGCCGACGCTATCAGCGCGATCGCCTTCTGCCGCTCCTCCGGAGCGAACAGCACCGGGATCACAGAAAGCGACAGCGGGAAGATGGCCGCGGCGCCGAGGCCGAGCGCCGCCCGGGCGGCGATCAGCTCGCCCGTGCTGGTCGCGTACGCGCACGCCGCCGAGCTGACCCCGAACACGACGAGCGCGACCAGCAGCACCTTCTTGCGCCCGAGCCGATCGCCGAGCAGGCCAGCGGGCAGCATGGCGGCGGCCAGCACCAGGCTGTACGCGTCCGAGATCCATTGCAGGTCGCTGGTCGAGGCGTGCAGGTCGGTCGCGATCGTGGGCAGCGCCAGGTTAAGCACCGTCAGGTCGAGCCCGACGACGAGCACGCTCGCGGCGATCGCGATCAGCGCCCACCACTTGCGGGCCGGGTTCTCCGCCATG